>JAFGYB010000050.1 GCA_016936355.1 Bacteroidales bacterium
AATTTCATCAGGGTTTTTTGAATGGACAATTACAGCTTATCTCTCCACAAACCGTTACAGAACTTTATCGCCGGCTTGCGAGCGACCGAATTCTTAAGTGGCCTCAAGAATTCAATTGTAAAGATCATCATTATTTTTCCCTTTGCTACGCTTTCTTACAGTTTCTTGCTCATTATTTCCGCCAGACTCAGGTAGTTATCGGTTGATTCCTTATTTAAAACGATTGCAAAAATTATTTTTCGACATAAAAAAACCGTCTGTTACTTATTGAAACAGACGGTTTTTTGAGATTTTGTGGTGATTTCTTAGGGTAATCTGCCGATCCTTGATCAGGAACGAACTATAATGTGGTCCCTCTTTCGATCAATTGTGTTTTGATCATCAGATGTTCCGGTGTGTATTCGTTGGATTCCTGACGAATTCTTTTCAGCAAGAGCTTTGTGGCAGCGCGACCCATTTCAAATCCAAACTGATCTACGGTTGTTAGTTCCGGGTCACAAATGGAAGCGCTCAGGCTGTTTTCAAAACCGACAACTTTCAAGTCACCGGGAACTTTCAGCCCCTGCTGACGGGCAATTTTCATGGCGCCCAGTGCCGTAATATCATTGACTGTGAACAGTCCGTCCGGGCGGTCTTTCTTTTTAAAGATACTGCGCGAAATTTTGATGGAGTCATCATAGGTATCACAAGAGTAAACCAAATCGTTGGAAAAAGGTACCTTGTATTTTTCCAATGCATCTTTGTATCCCTGAAGCCGGTTCTGGCCAATCAGCAAGTGTTGAGGGGCAGAATAAATAGCAATGCGGCGGCAACCTCTTTCAAGCAAATGGCTTACGGCCTGATAGGCTCCGTGGTAATCGTCAACAGCAACCGTGTCGGCATGCAACGTTTTGACGATTCGGTCGAAAAAGACCAATGGAATCTCATTATCAATAATCTGATTGAAATGAGAAAAATCCTGGGTTTCTTTGGAAAAGGATGCCAGCACTCCGTCCACCCGGTTGGAAAGCAGGGTTTGGGTGTTCAGTACTTCTCTCATATAGGATTCGTTGGACTGGAAAACCATTACATTGTAATTGTTTTCGTAGGCAATTTCTTCAATCCCATTGATGATGGTGGAGAAGAAATAATGTTGTGTTTCCGGTACCAGCAATCCGATGGTATTGGTTCTGCTGTTTTTCAGGTTTAATGCGATGAGGTTGGGTTTGTATCCCAGTAGTTTGGCTAGTTCTTTGACCGCTTCCCGCGTTTTTAGACTGATGTCGGGATGGTCTTTCAATGCACGGGAAACGGTTGATACGGATAGGCCCAGTTTCTCGGCAATGTCTTTAATGGTTACCTGCTTCTTCATTTGGTTATAAGTTAATTCGGTTGCATCCTGATAAACAGGGCTTTATTTGATAACGGATATAAAAACCTGTATCCTTCGTTGAAAACGTTTGAAAATTCATGTTTTCGGTAAAATAAAGGCGAAGTTTATTCAGTAAACGAAAATAAACTAAAATATTTAATTCAATACATAAATATTGAAATATCACAAAAAAATAATTGATCCGGTTTTGGGATGGGAAAGAAAAAATCCCCGTGAATTTCACGGGGATTTAACGCTGAAAATGAATTTCTTAACTTTATTTTATCAGAACAATGTAATCCCAGGGTTTTAAGTGGAAAGTGCCTTCTCCGTGCAATTCTGTTTTTTCACCGGTAAATGCATTTTTGTAGTGTCCCATAATGTCTACATTATTCCAGTTTAAGACCTGTTCGGTATCGCTCATATTAAGTACGACCACCACCTGATTGCTTCTTTTTTTGCGATAGAAAGCAAAGACATTTTTGTTTTCTTTGGATAGCGGAATTAATTTACCCCCTTCCAGTCCGTTCCAAAGGGCATGGTTGTCTTTTTTAAGTTCATTCAGCCGGGTGTAAAAATCAACATAAGTATCCTTACTCCAGTTGATGGTGTCTTTTTCAAAGAATTTCAGCGCTTTGTTGCTGCCTGCTTCTTCACCATTATAGATCAACGGCATTCCAGGCACAGTATAATCAAACACGGTAAACATTTTGAAGGCTTTTCCCAAACGGTCGAAAGCAGTACCATTCCATGAGTTTTCATCGTGGTTGCTGGTAAAATACATGCGGTACACTCCAGGGCCAAACGTCTCGTCTTCCCAACCGAAGTAATTCCATACATCAGCGGCATTTTGTTTTCCTTTGGCTACTTCGTTCATTACATGCAACATTTTCCAGGCATAATTCATATCAAATGCCTTTTTCATCAGGGCTGTGTTGTCTTCGTCTTCGGCCAGCATAAATACCGGTTTGATTTTATCAAGACTGGCCCGGGCTTCGTCCCAGAAACTAACCGGAACCATGCCGGCCACGTCGCAGCGGAATCCGTCGATGTCGGCATTTTTTACCCAGTATTCCATGGCGTGGATCATGGCTTTTCTCAAATCCTGGTTGTCGTAATTCAACTGGATTACATCGGTCCAGTCAAAAGGAGAAACGAAGTTTCCTTTTTTGTCTCTTTTGTACCAGTCGGGATGTTCTGTAGCCCAGGGATTATCCCACGAAGTGTGGTTGGCTACCCAGTCGAGGATGACGTGCATTCCCATTTTGTGGGCTTCTTTCACCAACTCTTTCAGGTCTTCCAATGTGCCAAAATTCGGGTTGACTTTTTCATAGTTTTGAACCGAATAATAACTTCCCAGAGGTCCCTTGCGGTTTTTTTTGCCGATGGGATTAACGGGCATGAGCCAAAGGATTTTCACCCCCATTTTTTTCAGTGCAGGCAGGTGTTTTGCAAAGGCGTCAAAGGTGCCTTCAGGGGAAAACTGCCGGATGTTTACTTCATATATGTTCGCCTTGATACTCCAGTCAGGATGTTTGACCATTGAGATCACAGGATGTTTCTTTGTCATTTCTGAATTTTTAGTTGATTGTGCTGCTGCCGGAACTGCCAGAAGGAGCATGATGATAACAGCCGGCGAAATTATTGAAAAAATTTTGTTTTTCATGATGATAAATTTTTACCAGGTAATGAGTGTTTTTTGGGATTTGTTAGGCAAAGTTATGGAAAAAACATCTTGAGCAGCCTGTTGATAGTGGCTCAGGAATAAAATTTTCCTGTTGGTATTCACTTTGACTGAATTTTGATCGGCCTTAATTTGTTTTTGGTCGTTTTTAGTGAACCCGTGAAAGACAATTCGTATGTATTGAAAACGGGTATTGAAATTCCCTTCGGGTTTAGACAGGATGAGTTCTTTTTGCTTTCCTTTCAATTGAATGTTCCTTTTGTAATAATCGCCATTCTGATAGTTGTACGTGGTTCCGTCGTCTTCATAGTATTCAAAATTATTGGTTCCATCTCCTTTGTATACATGGATTTCCAGCGTATCTCCGGGATTTTCCCCCGTATTTTCAATGAGTTTCTGAACCGGGATAATAGCCCCGGCTTTCACATAAACAGGCAGTTCGTTCAGTGGACTGGCGATAAGTTTTTGTTTGGGACCGGTTATCCTTTGATCGGAGTAAAAGGAATACCATTCTCCTTTCGGGAAGTAGGCATTGATGGCCAGTTGGGTACTCTTGGCGGGAATAATCAGAAACGAAGGTCCGAAGAGGTATTGATTATCGAAGTCTGGATTATAAATTTCCTGATCATCAGTGTATTCAATACTCAGGCTTCTCTGTACAGGCAATCCTGTTTCATGGGCTTCATAAAAAGCACTGTAGGTATACGGAAGTAAATGGTACCTGAGTCGGATAAAGCGGGTAGCCACAGCCTGAGCTTCTTCTCCGTACGACCAGGGTTCGGAACGCCGGGTATTGATGGCCGAATGCACCCTGAAGAACGGGGCAAAGGATGCAATACTTACCCAGCGTGCATACAGGTCGGGAGTGGCGTCACCACCAAAACCACCGGCATCGTATCCGGCATAGGCCACGCCGGAGAGTCCAAAGCTGTTTACGAGTCTTATACCCAGCAGCATATGGTCATCGGTAGCCTGGTTGTCACCGGTCCAGATGGCAGTGTAGCGCTGTAATCCGGCATAACCGGAACGGGTTAATACTAAGGGACGTTTATTATCCAGTAGTTTTTTTACACCCTGAAATGTGGAACGGGCCATTTGCATACCAAACACATTTTTGCCTTTCAGATAGCTAACGCCTTTTCCTTCCCAGTCCATTTGAATGATGGGCGGTACATCTTTTCCCCAAACGGCAATTTCATTCATGTCGTTCCAGAATCCGGTCACTCCGTCGTTCACCAGACCTTTAAACTGTGTCCCCCACCAGGCCCGTACTTTAGGATTGGTAAAATCAGGGAAATTACACCAACCGGGCCATACTTCCCCGGTATAATTAGTTCCATCGGGGTATTCAATGAAATAATGATTTTTCAACCCTTCTTCGTAAACGGAATAACCTTTTTCCACTTTCACGCCCGGATCGACGATTACCGCCGTGTGGATACCCATATTTTTCAATGAGCTGACCAGTTGTTTCGGGTGGGGAAATGCTGTCGGACTCCAGGTGAACACTTTGTACGCATTCATATAACCGATGTCAAGGTAGAGCACATCCAGTGGAATTTTCTTGTCTCGAAACGTTTGTGCCACTTCCATGACCTCTTTGTCGGGAGTGTAACTCCACCGACTCTGTTGAAAACCCAGTCCCCAGATCGGAGGCATGGGCATGCGTCCGGTAAGCGCTGTGTAGCTTTCGATAATCCTTTTTACATTGTGGTGGAAAATGAAATAATAATCGGTTTGGTGGTCGTCGACTGAAAAGTAGTCCAGACGATTGTTTCCGGCACCGAAATTGAAATTGCTTTTGGTTGAATTGTCCACAAAGATCCCGTAAGGCAGGTTGTTGTGGATTCCGATATAAAAAGGAATAGTGGAATACAGCGGATCGCTCCAGTCCTCATAGTGAGGGTTGTCGGTATTCCAGTTGGTATAATCGTTTCCGCGACGGTTCAGGTTGCCGGTTTTTTCTCCCAGTCCAATAAACTTTTCGTCGGGAAACAATTTTTTGAATGTAAACATCTTTCCGTCCAGCCAGTAGGTTCCCATGGGATCATCCTGGTTGATGACTTTTCCGTCCGGAGTCCTAAAAGTAAACCGCAACGGTGATTTGCTGATTTCCAGAGACAATGAATCCGTTGAAATGAGGAAGTTATTCTTGTTTTCTTTGAATGAAAAGTCAACCTTTTCGGGTTGCATCACAACAGCATAGGAGGGAAGGTGTTCTTCCTGACCCTTCCATACCGAAATTTTCATCATTCCGGGAGCATAAACGACAACTCGTGCCGATCCGTAGGTGGTCTTAAAAATAAAACTCTGATTTTTTTTCGTCAGGTGTTCAAAGTCACCCAGACTTTTTCCCTTTTGTTTTTGTGCCATAACGGGGAAAGTAAATAGAATGGATAATACAATAAATGTTAAACGTTTCATCTGTTTGAATGTTTTAAGTACGCATGTACCGGAGGTACCAAAGGCTCGTACGACCGACAAATATACATGCAAAACACAACGGGCAGACATTTTGCAACATTAAAAACAGTACCGGAATGTTTGATAACAAATCAGACAATGGGATACAATGATTTCCTTTCCTTTGCGTTTTGATCAAAATCTTATTTTTGTTCACTGAATCATCACTTATGAGTGTTATCGAGATAAAAGGTGTTTCCAAGTTTTACGGTTCTGAAATGGCATTGGATCGTGTTTCGCTTTCCGTTGATAAAGGGGAGGTTGTGGGGCTGCTTGGCCCGAATGGTGCAGGGAAATCTACTTTGATGAAACTGTTGACCTCCTACCTTCCACCCGATGCAGGAAGTATGATGGTGAAGGGGAAGGATGTGCAAAAAGATCCTTTGCAAACTCGTCAGTCAATGGGCTATTTGCCTGAGAATAATCCTTTGTACCGCGATATGTACGTGAGAGAATACCTGGATTTCGTTTACGGTATGTATTTTCCCCAAAAGAAAGCTACGGAACGTGTTAGCGAAATTGTACATCTGACAGGCTTGACAGAGGTGAAGAACAAAAAGATCCGACAGCTTTCCAAAGGCTATCGGCAACGCGTTGGCATCGCCCAGGCCCTGATTCATGATCCTGATATTTTAATTCTGGATGAGCCAACCACCGGATTGGACCCCAATCAGTTGGTTGGAATCCGGAATCTTATTTCTTCGTTGGGGAAAACAAAGACGATTCTGTTGTCGACTCATATTATGCAAGAGGTAGAGGCTGTTTGCAGTCGTGTGGTGATCCTTAACAAGGGTAAAATTATTGCTGACAAAGACAGACAAGAGCTTACCGAAGCCATGCATACCCAAAACGAATTTAAACTGGAGTTGAAAGAACATGTGGAGATGTCGCTGCTTCAGGCTATTCCCTCGGTAAAGAGTGTTGAGCTGTTGTCAGGAAATGTGTGGCTTCTTGTGACGGAAGAGGGAAGCGATGTGCGGGAGAGAATATTTCAGTATCTTGTTTCCAAAGAACTTAATATTCTTTCTTTTTCAAGAGCAGAACAGAATCTGGAACAAATTTTCAGAAAACTAACCGCCACAACCACATAATCTCAATAAGTTTTTATATTTTTGCGCCGTTGTTCTTATAAACAATGATTTTTTGTGGACGGATTTGATTGATTGCAACCACGTAAAAAAAAGTGCTAAACCAATTTTTTGCCCGCCATCAACCAAATTTCATTTTACAGTTTTAGGATTAATAATTAAAGATTAAGTTATGTCTTATTTTTTTACTTCGGAATCAGTTTCCGAAGGACATCCCGATAAAGTTTCGGATCAGATATCAGATGCAGTTCTGGATGAAATGCTGCGCCAGGATCCTGAATCAAAAGTAGCCTGTGAAACTTTGGTGAGCACCGGATTGGTGGTCATTGCCGGAGAAGTGAAAACCAATGCCTGGGTTGACCTGCAGACGGTAGCCCGGCGTACCATCGAAAAAATCGGTTATACCAATGCCGATTATCAGTTTGACAATAAATCCTGTGCCGTAATTTCTGCAGTTCATGAACAATCGCCTGACATTAACCAGGGGGTTGTCCGAAAAACTGAGGAAGAGCAGGGAGCCGGTGACCAGGGTATGATGTTTGGCTATGCGACATCAGAAACGGAGAGTTACATGCCCCTGACAACCGAGCTGGCTCATGATTTGCTGTATGAACTGGCAGCCATCCGTAAAGAAGGAAAAGTAATGACTTATTTGCGTCCTGATTCTAAATCGCAGGTAACGCTTGAATACAGCGATGATGACCAACCCATTCGTCTTGACACCATTGTTGTATCAACCCAGCATGATGATTTTGATACGGAAGAAAAAATGCAGCAAACCATCCGTACAGATATTGAAAGGTATCTGATCCCTAAAGTAAAAGAAAACTATGATGAGGCGCTTTTTAAAGACTTCCGTTTGTTGGTAAATCCAACCGGAAAATTTGTCATTGGCGGACCTCATGGTGATACCGGTTTAACAGGACGAAAGATAATTGTGGATACCTACGGTGGCCATGGTGCACACGGCGGTGGTGCTTTTTCGGGCAAAGATGCTTCAAAAGTAGATCGCTCTGCAGCTTATGCCGCTCGCCATATTGCGAAAAACCTGGTGGCTGCCGGAGTGGCGGACAAAATCCTGGTTCAGGTTGCTTACGCCATTGGTGTGAGCGAGCCGGTTGGTGTTTATGTCAATACCTATGGTACGACCCGGGTTAAAGATGAAACGGGAAAAACATTCAGTGACGGAAAAATTGCCGCGTTGGTAAAAGATATTTTTGACCTGCGACCCTTTGCTATTGTTAAGCGTTTCGGTTTGAAGAACCCGGTTTTTGAAAAAACGGCTTCCTATGGTCATTTTGGCAGAGAAGTGGTTACTTTGGAAGAAGAAGTATATTATGAAGATGCGACCACCCGTTTTCTTGAAGTGCGTAACGGACATAAAGTGTTCTTAAAGCCGGTCAAATATTTTGCCTGGGAGGAACTGGATTATGTTGATAAAATAAAAAAGGTATTTAATTCCTAAAAAAAGGCCCGTGAAAACGGGCTTTTTTTATGTCAGTTAATTGTTAGCGCCCAGAATCAGCGTGTTGCTTTTGATCAGGCTGCCGTTGTAGTAGATCGACAAAAAATACATCCCTTTATTAAATGAACTCATATTGATCCTGATTTTTCGTCCAAAGGAATCGAGATTTAAAACTTTCAGCGTCTTTCCTGTTAAATCACTGATTCTAATTTGCGCCGTTTTATTTTGCACCGGAATTTTATAGTCGAGGGTAATAAAGTCCTTAATGGGATTTGGATAGGGTTCCGAAAACCAGGGCCTGTTCTGAAAAGTGTCAACTGCCAGGTTGTGGTCCCCAATAGAGTGGGTACTCAGAACGGTTGTCTGAATGCTGTCTTCAGCATAATGGATTCCGGCTGTGATGGGTGAGCAGAGGAAGCCGGTGGTGAGTAAAATGATCAATATAGAGTATAGTTTCTTTGCCATAGTTTCTTGTTTAATATTACAATACCTGCAAATACGGTTCCGTTTTTTACGGGTTCCCGTTAAAATGTATTAAAATAAGTGGATGATGTTGTAGCCAGTGTAGGTGAGTTCTCTTCAGATTTTGGTAAATTTGCACTCAAAAGATAAAGAATGGAAATCGAAAGTAAAGTGAACCCTGAACGACCTGTATTGTTAAAGGTTTTGTGTATCCTTACCTTCATTGGAAGCGGGCTGTCATTTTTGTCGAATGCATCTGTTTATGTGTTTTTTGACTGGTTCAAGGATCTGTTTCTGAATCATTCAGATATGATTTGGATGGGATCTAAAATGGATTTCTCCTCCCTTTTTCAAATTAATCGTTTTTATTTTCTTCTGAGTGCAATACTTTTCCTGCTTTCTCTTGTTGGCGCAATGTATATGTGGAAGTTGAATAAAGTTGGTTTTCACTTGTATACGTTGGCCCAAATTGCCTTATTGATTATTCCTAAGTTTTTTATTCCCAGTTATCCTTTTCCTCTTTTTCCAATCCTGTTCAGTGGTTTATTTGTTTACCTGTATTACAGCCATTTAAGATGGATGCATTAAGTAAGAAATTGAGGAATTAAATACTCTATTACAGCTTTCTGCAAAAGATAATGTAGCACGGTAATTTTTGGACCAGAATTTATTTAATCAACGGTTTTAAGCCCTTTTTCCGTCTTTTATTTACTCCATTTCATTTAGTTCGTCCCATCCAGATGTGTGTAAATACTTTATTTACAGGCTAATACAGGTATGTTAATAATTCATTAAAATTGTTAATAATTGTTAAACATTTTTTATAAATTTGGCCTAATTAAGAAAAACCATCGTTTTTCAAGTAAATTAATTCTAACCAAAAATTATCACTATGAGAAAATTTACAATTGCATTTTTGGTTTTATTTGTGGCAGGCATCAGTTTTGCTTTTGCGCAGGTAAGAACCATTACTGGAACTGTGGCCAGTTCAGAGGATGGTTCCATGCTTCCTGGTGTTACTGTTATGGTCAAAGGAACCACCAACGGTACAACAACGGATGTTAATGGATACTACACTTTGAATGTTGGAAAAGAGGCGAAAGTTTTAATCTTCTCTTTTGTTGGAATGCAATCCCAAGAAGTGGAAATTGGAAATTCCAATACAATTAATGTTGTTTTAAAGCCTTCAAATTTAAACCTTAACGAAGTAGTTGTTGTCGGATACGGAACTTCAACGAAACAGTCCTTTGTCGGGTCTGTTAAAACGGTTAAGGCCGAAAATATTGAGAGCAAAGACGTAGCGAATGTTTCACAGGCTTTGGCTGGTGAAGCGGCAGGTGTTCAGGTAATTAATACTTCCGGACAACCGGGTACAGTAGCTACAATCCGAATCAGAGGTTACGGTTCTGTGAACGGAAGCCGCGATCCTTTGTATGTTTTAGATGGTGTTCCTTATTCAGGAAGCCTGAATTCGTTGGACCCTAATAATATTAAATCGGTATCCATCCTGAAAGATGCTACTGCTACTGCCATTTATGGTTCAAAAGGAGCGAATGGTGTCATTCTGATTACTACCAAAACAGGTGCTGCTGGAACTTCTCGTATTGAAGTATCTGCCAAAACCGGTGTAAACTATGATGGATTACCAAGGTATTCGGTTATTAAATCTCCCGAACAATATATTGGTTTAAGCTGGGAAGCTATGTATAACTATGGTGTAGCTTCTGGTGATCCCGATCCAACATCCTTTGCCAACAGCAATTTGTTTGGGCCAGCCGGAATTGATCCTAAATATAATATGTGGAATGTTACCGGTGGAGCCGATCTGATTGATCCCACAACACGTACTGTTCTGCCCGGTGTTACTCGGAAATACAATCCCGAAAACTGGGAAGATTATGCTTTCCAGAATTCAAACCGACATGAGTTTAACATCACCATGAGTGGTGGTAACGAAAAAACAAAATACTTTACTTCCATTGGTTTGTTGAAAGACAACGGGTACAGTATCAATTCAAACTTCCAGAGATACAATGCCATGCTTTCTTTGCAGCATCAGGTGAAAAAATGGTTGTATACTTCAGCTATCATGAGTTTTGCCAGAAGCGAAACAAACAACAATGGTCAGGAAGAAAACTCAAACAGTGTTTTTTGGTTTGTGGATAATATTCCTTCCATTTTCCCCTTGTTCTTAAGAGATGCATCGGGTGCTAAGGTTCCCGATCCTATTTTTGGTGGGTATCAATACGATTATGGTGTAGGTAGAGCTTTTGCCGGTTTGACCAACTCAATTGCCGACGCACATTATAATAAATACAATACCATTGCAAATCAGTTTACAGGCAACTACCGTTTCAATATTGAATTCATGAAAGGGTTGACCCTTGAAAATACTTTTGCAACAGAGTATTACAACAGTAAGTACAACAACCTGACGAACCCATTTTATGGATCAGCAGTCACCCAGGGTGGTTCTGTCTATAAATACAATACCCAGATGGTTAGTTATGATGTTCTTAACCTGTTGCGTTACAAGAAAAGTTTTGGCGATCACAACATTGAAGCTCTTGCAGCTCATGAAGCCAACTACTGGCAACGTAAAGTAGAAACGGCAAGTATGTCAAAAATGGTGGATCCGAACATTGATGATCTGAACAACTTTGTGATCGTTTCTTCACCTCCGACTTCCTATACCGATAATATACGTTTGGAAAGTTATTTTGGACAATTGAACTACAACTACCAAAATACCTATTACTTCACTTTTGCTATCAGACGTGACGGTTCTTCCAGATTTATTGGTAAAAACAAATGGGGAACCTTTGGCTCGGCCGGTTTATCCTGGATTATGAGCAAAGCGAACTTCATGAGAAACATCTCTTTTGTTAAGTTCCTGAAACTGAAAGTTAGTTACGGTACCATTGGTGACCAGCAGGGAATTGGTTTCTATCCCGGATACAATACATTTGATATTAGTAACCTGGATGACCAGATTTCAATTTCAGCCCGTGATATTGGTAACCCCGATTTGACCTGGGAATCTTCAAGAATGTTCCAGACCGGTATTGAATTCAGTATTGGAAACTATCTGGATGGATCCATTGATTATTACCAGAAAAATACCAGCAACCTGCTGTTCCAAAGACGTGTCGGACCTTCAGTAGGATACGCTTTTCTGCAGGTAAATGATGGTTTGCTGAGAAACCGTGGTATTGAATTCGACTTTACCGCTCACATTATTAATAAGAAAGATTTTGGTATTGATTTTACAGTGAACGGTTCGTTCCTGAAAAACAAACTGGTTAAAATGCCGATTGACCCCGCTACAGGCGAACCGAAATTGTTGGATGTTGCCAGCCCTTACGGTCGTGCCAAAGATCATTCACTGTTCGATTTCTACATGAGAGAATGGGCCGGTGTTGATCCCGCTGACGGTACTGCGATGTGGTACGAATATTATTACGATGCCAATGGTAACGGTGCGTTGGATAGTGGTGAAGGAATTTCATCCTTGTATGAATATCAGCAGGAAAATCCCAACAATGCGATCAGCAAAACAACCACCAAAACCTATACCAGTGCCACTTTAAAATATGTAGGTAAATCAGCCATTCCGGTGGTTAGAGGTGCGTTCAAACTTTCTGCACATTATAAGAGTTTTGACTTTGGTGCTCAGTTCCTGTATAGCATGGGCGGATGGTCTTACGACTATGCCTACGCTACATTGATGAGCAACGATAACATTGGCGGTAACAACTGGCATACTGATATTATGAACAGATGGCAGCAACCCGGTGACATTACCAATGTACCGAGACTGTCGAACAACTTTGATGTAAATGGAAACGCATTGTCGACACGGTTCTTGACCAAGTCAGACTTTCTTGCTTTGAATAACATCAGATTAGGCTATACTCCTCCCAAGAAGTTTACGGATATGCTTGGATTTAAATTTAGTGTGTATGTATCCGGTGATAACTTATTCCTCATGAGTGCTAGAAATGGATTTAATCCGGCTGCCAGTGAAACCGGTGCCACCAGCATGTACCAATATGCTCCTTTAAGCACCTATGTTATTGGGATCAAAGCAAGCTTTTAAAAAATAATTAGTATTAAAAATATTTCTATTATGAAGAAAATATATATAATATCTTTTTTATCGCTGTTTCTGTTGATTGTCACAGGCTGTAAAAAAGATTTTTTAGATGTTCAGCCTACGCAGTTCTTGACTCAGGAACAAGTAACCGAGGCTGCTAAAAACAACCCTGATGTCGTTGCCGGTAGTATGAGTGGTATCTATACACTGATGTTCCAGGATTATACTGGTGGTAGCGACGGACACGATGACTTCGGACAAAAAGGATACGATATCTTTAGTGATTTCCTTTCAGGAGACCTGGCCTTAACACAGAGTTCTTATAACTGGTATCGCAGAACAACTGAATTCACTGCCACTCAGGATTATACCAATATCGTTAACTACATACCCTGGCGGTATTATTATCGAATTATCAGATCTGCCAACACGGTTATCGCCTCTTTGGGTGGTAACGATGTTGTTCCCGAACTGAAGGCGAATCAATACATTATGGGACAGGCAAAAGCCATGAGAGCGTATGCTTATTTTTACCTGACCCAGTTTTACGCAACCAGTTACGATGCTACTGCTGAGATTCTGCCCATTTATACCGATCCTGCTCAGCAGAATCAACCCAAAAGCACTACTCAGGACGTGTTTAATCTGATGATCAATGATTTAACACAGGCTGATTCCTTGTTGGGTGATTTCCAGAGAACCGCAAAACACCAGGTGAACAAATATGTAGCTGAGGGTTTGCTTGCCTATGTTTATGCCGCCATGGGAGGACAGGATAATTGGGTGAAAGCTAAAAATCTGACCGCCGATATTATTCAAAACGGAGGGTTCACTATAATGGATTCTACAGAAGTAGTCTATAGAGGTAATCCCGACGTTGGAGGTTTCAACAGTGTGAGTACACCCGGATGGATGTGGGGCGTTGACTTGACCCTGGCCAATGGACTTGATTTGGTTTCCTGGTGGGGACAGATGGATGCCTGGACTTACAGTTACCAGTGGGCCGGTGATAGAAAAGCACTCGACGCGGGTCTGTATAGCGAGATTCCTGCAGATGACGTTCGTAAAGGACAGTTCTATCCCTACAGCAGCTCCAGTTATTATTTAACGCCAATATTCAAATTTTATCCTCCGACCATGAATACGCAGACATGGAACTTTGGTAAGGGTCAGAGAGAAGTTACAACAGATTATGTTTATATGCGCGTTGCAGAAATGTACTTGCTCAATGCTGAAACTGCTGCCAAAAGTGGTGACGAAGCTACCGCAAGAACCAGTCTCAAGGATCTGATGAAACTCAGAGTTCCCAACGTGAGTTATATAGACAACCTTACCGGACAAGCTTTGCTGGATGAAATTTATCTCCAGACAAGAATTGAATTGTGGGGAGAAGGAAAGAGCTATCTGGCTATGAAACGTGATAAGGCTACCATCGTTCGCGGATCCAACCACTTGTCGTATGTTGGGGTACCCATTCCTTACAACGATCCAAGATTGACCTTCTCTATACCTCAGGCTGAAATTCTGAATAACCCGTTCATCAGTCAGGGAAATAAAAATTAATTCTTTTGATGACCAGAAATTTGTATCCATGAATACGTTCAAAAGTTCGATACAAACGATGCAAATTTCTGGTCATTATAAAAGTTAATGTATAGTAAGATGAATAGATGGAACATCTATGAACTATTTAAAAATTAAAACATGAAAAAAATAACATACATATTACTATTAGCAATTGCTGTGTTTGCGCTCAATAGTTGTTCAAAGGATATCCCTGGGACCAGTGATATTAACTATGTGACTTTTGAAAAGTCTGCTTATCAATACAATGTCCAGCCTGATAGTACTTTTTTGAAAGACATTAATATTTACACCACCCAGGTTTCAAGTTCCGACAGAACTTTTGGGGTTACTGTAAACGCCGCATCTGATTTGGATGCCGGCTCCTATTCTGTTCCGGCTACCATTACCGTACCTGCCAATACCAATAAAGGCGTGCTGACCATTAGCCTTAAGGATCAGAACATTTCTCCGAACGGAAGTACACTGATTTTGGACATGACGCCCCAGGCTGGTTTGTTTATTGGAAAAAGTCAGGTAACCATAACGGTGAATGAATTTTGTCCTTTGCAGAACAATCCTGGTGATTTTGCCGGTACATGGACCGGAACCGATGCCTACTATGTTACCAATAACGTACAGATGACCGTTCAGTCTTCAAGTCTTCTGGTGGATGGTTTGAATGTTGGCTGGATTACCGATGCATGGGGCGAAAGTATTGTCTCCGGTGGTTCGATTTTAATGACGGTGAATAACGATGGTACCATCGTGATCCCTCGTCAGTATATCTTCACTACCTTATATTCTGGTGCTAATTACGATTATGAAATCAAAGGAACCGGTACCTGGAAAAACTGTGGAACCCCTTCAATGGTATTGACCTATGATATCTATTATGCTGGTGATGCAACGGGATTGGGTGGTTACTATTACGGAACTCCCTTTGTAGCTGATCTTACGCTTGGAAGTGCTCCTGTAATTAAATCAGCACCCCAGTTGCCCCCGATGAAACATAAAATTTCGAAACAGAAATAATTGAACATTCTGAATAGAGGTTGCTTATTTATAAGCGACCTCTATTTTTACTTGAACTAGTGTCTGTATATTTCCTTGTAATGATGAAATAATACACCGTGCTGTAAGATCCAATAATTGCTCTCTTTGAATTACCCGGAAAAATGTCCTTTGGGACATGCATTTTACTGTTAAAAACCCTCTTTTTACTGCAAATTTTGTGTTAGTTTTAGGTTAATTTTAGGTAAAATTGATTGTTTAAAGGTTAACAATGCCAATTTTTGCGCAATATTTTCCGCAAAAAAACTTCCAATTTTGTCCTTAACTATTTATAATCATTAAAAATTAACACCTTTTAATACAGTAAGATGCATATTTTTTTTTGGTTTTTTTTAAAAAAATTAACATCCATTATGTAATTTAATGAGAATTTGATACTTTTACGGCACAAAGTTTTATTAAAAAATTATCATTATGAGAAAAGTTACAATGTTGCTCTTGTTCTTACTCTTTGTTGGGCTTAATTTTGCCCTTGCTCAGACGAGAACAATTAGCGGTACAGTGACCAGTTCCGATGATGGGAAACCATTGCCGGGTGTTACTGTTCAGTTAAAAGGTACGACAGTGGGTACCACTACCGATTTCAACGGAAAGTATAGTCTCAATGTAGACCTCAAGCAAGGGAATGTGCTTGTGTTTTCTTTTGTTGGTATGGCCACCCAGGAAATTTCGATTGGAAATTCCAATACCATTAATGTCGTAATGAAATCTTCAGCCATGGCTATCAATGAAGTGGTTGTAACTGCTTTGGGTATTTCCCGCGAAAAGAAATCGCTGGGGTATGCTACCCAAAATGTAAGCGGTGCAGAACTTGATGTAGCCAAACCGGACAACATGATTAACTCATTGTCTGGTCGTGTTTCTGGTGTAACCATCCGAAACAGCGGTAACATGGGCGGTTCTTCGAACATTCTGATTCGTGGTGCCACCTCACTTACCGGTAACAACCAGCCTTTGTTTGTTGTGGACGGTGTGCCGATCTCAAACGGTACATTCAATTCATCGTCGCAGGGTTATGGATATCCCGGATACGACTACGGTAGTGTAGTATCCGATATCGCCCCGTCTGACATTGAATCTGTGAACGTCTTGAAAGGTGCTGCTGCTACTGCTCTTTACGGTGCCCGTGGTGCTAATGGTGTGATCATCATCACTACCAAATCCGGTAAAGACGACAAAGATTTAGGTAAAAACGGTTTGGGTGTGTCTATTAGCTCTAACGTTACTGTTGGAACTATTGACAAAAGCACTTTCCCCACCTATCAAAATCAGTATGGTGCCGGTTACGGTCCTTACTATAGTGGCGGTGGAGATGGTAGTGCTCATCCCGGATTGTATTACGAAACCCTGCCCTGGACAAACGGACAGAGTGTTTATGTAGTTCCTACAACTGAGGATGCTTCTTTTGGTACCAAATTCGATCCCAACCTGATGGTTTATCAATGGGATGCTTTTGTACCTGAATCACCCTATTACAAACAAGCCAAACCCTGGGTTGCTGCTGCCAATGGTCCTATTACCTTCTTTAATACAGCAGTTTCAACAACCAATACGGTGGCTGTAAACGGTGTAAGCGACAAAGGTTCTTTCCGTTTGTCCTATACCAATGCTACTCAAACGGGTATTATGCCGAACAGTAAATTGGCCAAAAACACTGTAAATTTGGCTGTGAATCACAGATTACGTAAGAATCTGAATGTTTCAGCTAACGTAACCTTCATGCACCAGAATGCTAAAGGTCGTAACAGTACCGGTTACTCGGACAACATTTTGTCCAGTTTCCGTCAGTGGTGGGAAGTAAACGTGGATGTTAAAGAATTGAAAGCCATGTACGACGTGGCCGGAAAGAACGTAACCTGGAACCAGAATTATCCTGAAGCAGGCGATTTGAGCCCGATTTACTGGAATAACTTCTATTGGGAACGTTACAACAACTACGAAACTGACTCCCGCGATCACTTAATTGGTAATGTTCAGGCCAAATGGGATGCTACCGATTACCTGAGCGTAACAGCTCGTGTAACGATGGATACCTATACTCAGTTGCAGGAAGAACGCAAAGCTATTGGTAGTGTTGCCGGTGCCTTCGGTATTGGTTTGCCTGATGTAACTTCCGGTTATACACGCTATACTTTGCAGCACACCGAGTTGAACTACACTTTGATGGCTAACTTTACCAAGAATCTTACTGAAAAACTGAACTTGCAGGCCATGATCGGTACCAACCTCAGAAGATCTTATTCACAGTCATTGTTTGCTTCTACCAACGGCGGTCTGAAAATTGCCGGAATGTATTCGCTGACGAACTCACTGTTTGCCCCTTTGACACCTGTTCAGGGTTATAACCACATTGGTGTAAACAGTCTTTACGGTAGTGTTTCTTTGGGATACTCAAACATGTTGTACTTGGATGCTACCTTGCGCGGTGACATGTCATCCACACTTCCTGTAAATAACATGATGTATCTTTATCCTTCAGTTTCAGGTAGCTTTATTTTCTCCAACCTGATGAACGCTGACTGGCTTTCCTTTGGTAAAGTTCGTTTGAACTACGCTCAGGTAGGTAACGATGCTCCTTTTGCCAGTTTGCTGGATACTTATGTTTTTGTTGATCCTTTTGGTTCAAACAACATGTATCGTTTGCCCAATACCAAAAACAATGCTGAATTAAAATCTGAAAGAACAAAGAGTTGGGAAACCGGTTTGGATCTTAACTTCCTGAAAAGAAGACTGAATTTCTCTCTTACTTTGTATAAAACAAATACCTTTAACCAGATTCTTCCTGTAGCTATTTCACAAGCTACCGGTTACGCTTTCAAATACATCAATGCCGGTAACATTCAAAACGAAGGTATTGAGTTAACTGTGAACGGTACTCCTGTTAAAACCAAGAACTTTAACTGGAATATCAATGTGAACTGGACAGCCAACAGAAACAAGGTTATTAATTTGTATGAATCAGCTACCGATACCATCAAAAACCTGCAGCTGAATAGCTATCAGGGTGGTGTAACGGTTAATGCTCGTGTAGGTCAGCCTTACGGAACAATCCAGGGTAGTGACTATGTGTACCTGAACGGTCAGAAAGTGGTTGGTTCCAATGGCTATTATTTGGTAACCAGTACCACTGATAATATTTTGGGTAACTACAACCCCAAATGGCACTTGGGTATTACCAATACCTTTACCTACAAAAGCTGGAGCGCTGGCTTCCTGATTGACATTCAACACGGTGGTAGCGTATTCTCACTTGACCAGTATTATGGACAGGGAACCGGTTTGTATCCCAACACAGTTGGTAACAACGACCTGGGCAACCCGATCCGTAGTGCTGTAACAACGGGTAGCAACAGTGGTGGTGTTATTCTGCCTGGTGTAAAAGCAGATGGTTCACCCAACACAACCCGCGTTGCAGCTGACAGTTACGCAGGTCCTTTCGGATGGGCCCGTAACCCCGCTGCTGCATTTGTATACGATGCATCTTATGTAAAACTGAGAGAAGCTCATATTTCCTACCAGTTCCCCAAAAAACTCCTCAAGAATACCGGTATTCAGGGACTTTCTTTAGGTGTTGTTGGAACGAACCTCTGGATTATCCACAAAAACTTGCCTTATGCAGATCCTGAAGCCGGTTTGGGCGCAGGTAATACTCAGGGATGGCAGAGTGGTGTAATGCCCACAACTCGTAACATAGGATTCAATCTTAAAGTTCAATTTTAAACAGAGATAAAGATGAAAAAAGTACTATTTATATTATTGGCTTTTTTGGCTGTTTCTTGTTCAAAGCAGAAATTGGCTGAATTGAACCAGGACCCAAATAATCCTACGTCTGTCCCCGGGTATATGTTGTTTTCTTACGCTGAAAAAAGCCTGTCTGATCAGGTTGCCAGTGTGAACGTAAACGTTAATGACTTTAAACTCTGGGCACAGTACTGGACTGAAACTACTTATACGGATGAATCTAACTATAATGTTTTCACCCGTAACGTACCGCAGAGAGCATGGGGTACCTATTATCGTTCGGTTTTAATGAACCTGAAAACTGCTGACTCACTCATTGGACAGCAAGCTGTAACTACAACAGAAGCAACAGCTGTACAAAAGAATCAGCGGGCGATTATTGATTTGGTAGCTGTGTATACATGGGACCGTATGGTAACCATGTGGGGAAACATTCCTTACTCACAGGCTCTGAACTTTAATAATTCAAACCCTGCTTATGATGATGCTCTTACCATTCAGAAAGACCTGATCAGCCGTGCTACTGCTGACCTGGCTGCTTTGGATGATAACTATGGCAGTTTCTCCCAGGGTGACCTTATCTATGATGGTGATGTTGCCTTGTGGAAAAAATTTGCTAATGGTTTGTTGATTAAAATGGCTATTCAGATTGCTAATGTTAGTGGTGAAAGTGCCTTGGTGACTTCTACCATTAATGCTGCAACAGCCGGAACTCTTGGTTCTGCTTCTGATAATGCTATTTTCCACTATTATTCAACCAGCCCCAATACAAACCCCTTGTACGAAGACTTTGTATTGAGCGGACGTTCTGACTATGTGGCTGCTAATACCATTGTTGATAAGATGCTCAGCTTGAATGACCCACGTATGAGTGCTTATTTTACGATGGTAGATACTTCAGCTCTTGGAACCGGTAAAATGGCTTATGTAGGTGGCGGTTATGGAGAATCGAATGCATATCCTTCATTCTCACATGCAGCTCCTTCCATTGTAGCTGATCCTACCTTTGGTAATCCTTTGATGACCTATTCCGAAATTCAGTTCTATTTGGCTGAAGCTGCTGCCCGTGGTTTGACCAATGGTGACGCCGGTATGTATTATGACAATGCCGTTACTGCATCCATTGAATTCTGGGGTGGAAGTTCTACTGATGCTACCACATACCTGGCTCAGGCAAGTGTAGCTTACGACCAGGCAAACTGGAAAGAGCTGATCGCTACTCAGGAATGGATTTCATTCTATGTAAGAGGGTACGAAGGCTGGACAACCTGGAGAAGATTGGGTTATCCTGCAATGAATCTTCCTCCTTCACCGGCTACAAACAACGGAGGATTCCCTTACAGATTTACCTATGCTAATAATGAGCAGACGCTGAACCACGACAGCTATACTAAAGCTGCTGCGGCTATCGGTGGTGACTATCTGGATACAAAATTGTACTGGGCTGCTCAGTAAGCTGAGATACAATGATTCTAAAAAGAGGCTGTTCATAGAACAGCCTCTTTTTTTTTGTTGTAAATGAAGTGTATGTTAATGAAAGAGTTAGATTTGTATCTGAGTTTTAATTAACGATCCAATTATGATAAGAAATTTACTTGCTACTATTTTATTTTTCGCTATACCGGTTCTTCTCAGCGCACAGCGTGTCGATAAAAATGCTATTGATGGCGAGATCTATTTTCAGTTAAAACCTTCTGCAGCTGTCAATACAACGGGTGTTCAAAAGTCTGCTTATGCTATTCAAAACAGTGCTCTGATTGCTGGCCTGAAGTCTTCCTTTAAAATTCAAACGGTTGCCAGTCCGTTCATCAATGTGCAAAGTGATCAGTTGCAACGGACTTATCTACTTCGTTTTGATAATATTTATGCCGTTGACAGCATTATCAGCGAGCTGAAAAAGAACCCAGCAGTAGAATATGCAGAAAAGGCCCCCCTTTTTCATCTCTTGTATACACCTGATGATCCCGAATATAATCAATCGCTGCAACACCGTTGGTACCTGAATCTTATTCAGGCTTCTGATGCCTGGAACGTGGAGAAGGGAAGTTCCCGGATAAAAGTTGCTGTTCTGGATAACGGTATTGATATTTCCCATCCCGATCTAACCAGTAAGATTGTAGCAGCCATCGACCTGGCAAACGGAGACAACAATCCAACGCCCCCTTCTAAAACGATGGAATGGTCGCATGGAACCCACGTTTCCGGTCTGGTGGGAGCAGCAACCAATAATGGAGTTGGAATTGCTTCCATTGGTTTCAATGTGAGCTTAATGGCGGTAAAAATATCCAGTGATACGACCGACGGAGGAACCATGTCTTATGGATATCAGGGAATCATATGGGCTGCCGATCACGGGGCCAATGTCATCAACATGTCGTGGGGTGGATCGGGCTATTACCAAACCGGTCAAAATGTTGTGGATTATGCATACAACAAAGGTTGTACACTGGTTGCTGCAGCAGGTAATGACAGTGACTCGGTTCTGATTTACCCTGCAGGGTATAAGCACGTTATCTCGGTAGCTTCCGTTGATTATGACGATGTAAAATCAAATTTCTCTTCATACAACAGTGCCGTGGATGTAAGTGCTCCGGGTGGTTATGATGCCACGGGATATTCGATTTACAGCACAGTATATATGGATGGAACGTTGTACCAGTACATGCAGGGGACATCCATGGCAACGCCCATTGTTTCGGGTTTAGCCGGATTGATGATGTCAGCAGATACAACGCTGACACCTGAAAAACTGGAAGCTATTATGAAAGCTACCAGCGATAATATTGATGCCAAAAACCCTGATTACCCTGGGCAGCTCGGAGCGGGCAGGATTAATGCCTACAAGGCGGTCGTTGCGGTTAAGGATAGCTTGTCGAAACACACGGTAGTAGCTAATTTTAAAGCCGACGGACTTTATATTCCCCAGGGCGGGACGGTTATCTTTACTGACGAATCAACCGGTAGTCCTTCATCCTGGGTCTGGTCCTTCCCCGGAGGTTCTCCGAATTCATCTACCGATCAAAATCCTGCTCAGGTTACTTATATGAAGCCTGGCGTTTACCCCGTCAGTTTAACGGCATCGGATGGTACAAATTCCAATACGGAAACAAAGACATCCTATATTACAGTTTATTCTCTTGCCAGCGGTGCATGGGAAGCGCAGGCAACCGGTTTCAGTCAGGCGAGCCGGGGTATTGATTATATATCCATTGTGAATGAAAACGTGGCCTGGGCTGATGCCTACGATGGATCCGGAAGTAATGACAACATTCTTGAGTTCACCCGAACATCGGACGGGGGAACTACCTGGACTCCGGGAACCTATACGGGAGTACCTGCTGCATACAAAGTAACTTCCATTGCTGGAACCGATCGTGATACAGCCTGGATATCAACGTATAACACTACATTCGGGTCGTCAGGGGCAATATTTAAGACAGTAGATGGTGGTGCCAGCTGGGTTCAGCAAACAACCGCCGGTTTTAATGATGCATCTTCTTTTCCCAATTTTGTTTATTTCTGGGACGGCAAAAAGGGTATTTGTCAGGGCGATCCGGTCAGCAGTTATTTTGAAATATACACTACAACCGATGGTGGTACAACCTGGAACCGTGTGCCCTCAGCGAATATTCCAAAAGCTCAGCTTGGCGAATACGGATATACAGACCTGTATGCAGTGTACAATACTACAATCTGGTTTGGTACCAATAAGGGGAGGGTCTTTAAGTCTGTTGATAACGGCCAGCACTGGACAGCTTCATCAACCGGTATGGCGGAAGTAAATAACATCGGATTTCACGATGGTACTACAGGGATAGTTACTTATGTTCAATACGATCAAAATTCCGGAACCATTGCTGATTTCCAAATGAAAAAAACCAGTGACGGCGGTCAGACCTGGGCAACAGTTAATCCTACCGGATCCTATTATAAGTCAGATATTGCGGTGATTAAAGATGAACCCGGCCTGGTAATCTCGACCGGTAACTCTCAGGATCTGGCACAATGTGGTTCGGCCTACTCGCTGGATGATGGACAAACCTGGGTTCAGCTGGATGATTCTGTACAGTATACTACGGTTAAATTTTTAAACAGAACAGTGGGGTGGGCCGGAGGCTTTAATCAGAACGCTATTTCACGGGGTATATGGAAATGGCTGAAAACAGATGTTCAAGTCGGGCAAATACCAGACAAGGATCAACTACAGGTATATCCTAATCCTTCGCACGGGCAAATCACACTTCATTTACCCGATGCCAAATCTTCCATTGAAGTTTCAGTGTATAATTTACTGGGAAAAAGAGTGATGTATTTGAATAAGTTGCCGGTCAACGTTTCGAATTTATACCCTCTGAATCTGAAATCGCTTGAAAGAGGAATTTATATCCTCCGGGTAAAACAGGATCAAAGTACCACGACCAAAAAACTGGTGATTGAGTAGATATCAACAGTTCACGGAAATAAATCAGAGCGAATCAAGTACCGGTAAGTATTGTTTTACCAACGAATCATAGGCCGGCATGTTGGCTTTTGAGATGGGAATGCTTGGAGGCGACTTAAGCTTAAGCGGATTGATGGCAACCCCATTTTTAAACACCCTGAAGTCAAGATGTGGGCCTGTGGCCAGACCGGTCATACCAACGTAACCGATTACCTGATCCTGCTTTACGCGAACTCCGTCTCTCATTCCACGGGCATAACGGCTCAGGTGAGCATATTGAGTGGTATAGATGCTGTTGTGTCTGATTTTAAGGTAATTTCCGGCCCCCATTTTTTGATAACCCCGGGCTATAATTACTCCATCACCCAACGCATGTACCGGTGTTCCGGTGGGAGCTGCATAGTCAACTCCATGGTGGGGTCTGTAAATCTTTAGGATGGGTTGCCAGCGACGGTTGGAGAACCGGGAGCTGATGCGGGTATATTTCAACGGCGCTTTCAGGAAAGCTCTTTGCAGACTTTTACCGGTTTCATCAAAATAATTTCCTTTTCCATTTTGTTCGAAGTAAAAGGCGTAATAGTTTTGACCTTCATGAATAAAATCGGCTGCCAGAATTTTTCCCATCCCCGTATATTTCCCGTTTACAAAACGTTGGTTATAAATTACTTTGTAGCTGTCGTTGGGCTTCAATTCAAAAAAGTCAATGGTCCAGGCATAGATCTCCGACAACTTGATGGCCAGGTTCACGTCATCGTTATTGTCCTGAATAGCATTCCACAACGAAGTTTTGATGATTCCCGCAGTTGTGTCGGTTTGGGTTTTAACCGGCATATATTCTCTGAGGGCGTAAATGGAATCCAACAGATGGTATTTGACGTATTGTTCCGGATTCTGTTCATAAATAAAATACAAAGCTTTCGGAACGGAGTCGTTGTTTAAGATAAGAGCATAGTTGTGCCCTCTTCGGATATCACGTACGTCAAACACATCTTTTGTTTTTCGTACGACGTTATCGATGGTTTGATAACTGACTCCATATTTCAAAAGAATGTCTGCCAGAAATTCATTACGTTTCACCTTGTTTTTAACCACGGTAAGTGTATCGACATTGATGCCGTATTCAATTTTTGGTGCCGGTTTGGAAAGGACAGCAGGACCTTCGTTTACCTCTTTTTTCTGCTTGCTTGAATGGCAGGAAGTGATAATGAATAATGCAAAGAAAATAAGGAAGACAGGAGTGAGTTCTTTTGAAAGTTTGTTCATGGAATCCATTAATTTTAAGGGGCAAATTTAATGGAATCTGGTTTTATTTTTCCTTAAAAAAACAAAAATCCCGAAAGCTTTCGGGATTTTGTTTTGGATGGTGAATCAGTAATTGAAATTGATCGATTTATACTTTGGATTTGGCCAGTTTTTCCTGAGTGAAATCATAACCTGCTTTCAGAGCGTTTAAGTTCACTTCAACCAGGTAGGTTCCTTTTCTTCCGAAAATTTTTCGGATGGCATCTTCAAATGAGGAGTATTTCAAACCGAGGAAAGGGACAGCGGCACCCAGTACTACAATATTGGCAGCTTTGACGGTTCCCTGCTCTTTGGCGATTTTATCAGCATCCAATGTTACATAGCGGGGAAGTTTCCAGATTTCGGTCAGGATATCTTCCACAACCGGATAGTTGCTGATGTTTTTAAAAGGATTCATGCTTGATACCAGCCAACCGGTTTCCGTATTCAGCATATTAAAATATCGCAACGATTCCATGGGCTCAACAGAAATGATCATATCGGCGGAAGCTTCGGCAATGAGGTCAGAGGCAATGGGATCTGAGGAGATTCTCAGATGCGACTGCACATCGCCGCCCCGCTGGCTCATTCCGTGTACTTCAGCTTGTTTCAACTGAAGTCCTTCCGAAAGTGCTGCTGTGCCGATAATGGTGGCAATGGTCAGAATCCCTTGTCCGCCCACACCGGCTAATATGATGTCTTTTTTCATTTTATTCGGTAGTTTAAAATTTTTAATTCTGATTTATGAAGCTGCCGTTTCCTTTTTGGCATGTTTCTGCTTCATTCTTCGTGCCAGAGTCTGGATACATTCACGTCGGGCTATAATAACAGATACCCCTTCGAATGCCAGTTCTTCTTTAAAAACGTTCACATTGTCATCGTGATGACGTCGGAGTGGGTTGATGACACGCACATGTTCCTGTTCAACACCCAACCCAAGGATAATGTTTTCGAGTTTTCCGAACCCTGCCGAATCCTGACCTCCGGTCATGCCCGTGGTGGCGTTGTCCATCAGTAATACGGTGATGGGTGCTTTCTTATTCACGGCATCCAGCAAACCGGTCATGCCCGAGTGGGTAAACGTGGAATCGCCGATGGCAGCTACGGCAGGTACCAGACCAGCTTCTGCTGCTCCGATGGCCATAGTGATAGAGGCTCCCATATCCACGCAACTGTTGATGGAATTAAGCGGAGGCAAGGCACTCAGGGTATAGCATCCGATGTCGGAAAGTACCCGGCCTTTGGAATAACTTGTGAGGGCTTCGTTCAACGCTCCGAAAGAATCCCAGTGCGGACAACCGTCACAAAGCAACGGGGGGCGGCCTTCCAGAATCTCAGGAATGGCATAACCTTCCGGAGTTTCCATTCCTAATGCCTTGCGTACTTTCCTTGGATTGAGTTCTCCGGCCATGGGAAGGGTGTCGTCCATTCGGCCCTTGATGGTTTTCCCTTCGTCGAGAATTCCGCGCAGCCCTTCTTCTATGATCGGGTATCCTTCTTCCAGTACTAAAATGCTTTCAACCTGATCGTATAGTGATTTAATGACCTTTTTCGATACCGGATACTGGCTGATCTTCAGAACGGGATAAGGGATGGTTTCGCCGGGAAAATTCTCCAGCAAATAATTGTAAGCAATGCCACTGGCAATGATTCCCATGGATTTGTCTTTGCCATCGATGAGGATGTTGTTTTCGGATTGTATCCCTTCTTCGGCAAAAGCATCCTGTTTGGCCAGCAAGGTATTGTATCTTTTTCGGGCAATGGCCGGTAATAGAACAAACTGTTTTAAATCGGACGGCAAACTCATTTTGTTTTGCTCTTTCATTTCTTTTCTGATAATACCGGCTCTGGAATGGGAAAGCCGGGTAGTCAGTCTCAGCATTACCGGTGTGCCATATTTTTCAGAAAGATCAAACGCATAGCGCGTCATATCATAGGCTTCCTGTTGATTGGAGGGCTCCAGTACAGGTATTTGAGCAAATTTTCCGTAGAAACGGGAATCCTGTTCGTTTTGTGATGAGTGCATGGACGGATCATCCGCAGATACAACCACCAGACCACCGTGAGCACCAGTCATGGCAGAATTTACAAAGGCATCTGCCGCCACATTCAATCCCACATGTTTCATACAAACCAGGGCCTTTTTCCCGGCATAGGACATGCCAATGGCCGTCTCCATGGCGGTTTTTTCATTGGCCGACCAGTCGGAAACGATGTTCCGCCCTTTGGCTTCTTTTGAAGCCTGAATATATTCGGTAATTTCGGTGGATGGAGTACCCGGATAGGCGTACACTCCTGACAGTCCCGCGTCAATTGCGCCTTGCGCAACTGCCTCATCTCCAAGCAATAATAATTTGTCCATTTCCTTGAGTTAATGTAACTAAATCGTTTGCAAAATTATCAAAATCATGGGGACGAT
Source organism: Bacteroidales bacterium (assembly GCA_016936355.1). Lineage (GTDB taxonomy): Bacteria > Bacteroidota > Bacteroidia > Bacteroidales > F082 > Sulfidibacterium. Next base: position 27,129 of record JAFGYB010000050.1, read on the forward strand.
ATTCGATGCTGTTTTAATATATATTGATTTTAAATTGATTGGAATATTAACTTTAGTTAAGTGATGTATCGTTTTGATTGTTGGGTTTAAAGCTTATTTTTGTGAAAAAGTAGCAAAATGAATTTTCTGGCCCATGCGCATCTTTCCAATGGTGATTCACAGATACTGGTGGGAAATTTAATCGCAGATTCCGTGAAAGGAAAGCAAAAGCTTGACTTTCCTTCGGCGATCCGTATGGGCATCGACCTGCACCGAAAAATTGATGTATTTACCGATACCCATCCGGTTTTTAAAAAAAGCGTCGGGGTGATCTATGAAGAAAAGCGTCGTTTTTCGGGCGTGGTGATGGATATTTTTTATGACCATTTTCTGGCCAGAAACTGGTCCAGTTTTTCTTCAATGCCTCTGGATGTATTTACCATCAAGGTATACCACGTGTTGGGAAGAAATTTTTCTCTGCTGCCCCCCCGGGTAAAAAGAATATTGCCTTATATGATGGCCCAGAACTGGTTGAATTCCTATGCTAATTTGAAAGATTTGAACCGAATCTTTTACGGGATGGACCGTCGCACAAGCTTCAGGTCGGGAATGAGTGACTCGGTTGATTTGCTTGAGAAACACTATCAGGAACTGGAACAGCACTTTTTTGCCTTTTATCCTGAGATGATGGATTTTGTGGAGGAGAGTACGGTGCAGTTAAAGACAGAATATTCCGATCAGGAATAAACGGTAATTACCAATTTTCTCGGGCTGTTATACGAGCGAAATTCACAGTAATAGATTCCCTGCCAGGTGCCTGTATTCAGGCGGTAATCACTGATCGGAATAGTTAAGGAATTTCCGGTAATGGCTGTTTTGAAATGCGCCGGCATGTCGTCGGGGCCTTCTATCGTGTGCGTATAAAAAGGTGCATTTTCAGGAGCCGCTTTGTCGTACAAAGCAGCCAAATCTGTACGAACATCGGGATCAGCATTTTCGTTCAGCATCAGAGCCGCCGAAGTGTGTTTTAAAAAAAGGTTGACTAATCCGGTTTCGGGTAACTTCCCGATGCTCTTTACTATGAGGTCATCAATGAGATGAAAACCTTTTCCCATCCGGGGTAAGAAGATTTCTTTTTGCTGGATCATTTTGTTGTAGAATGTGATCTGCTTTTTTTAGGGTTGATGTAGGTAATCCCACTCCAAAAAATAACCAGCCATCCCAGCATGAAGAAAGTGCCTCCCACTGGGGCCAGTCCTCTCAGAAAGCCTACATTCAAATGGGTAAAGGACATGGTGGAGGTAAGATAGATGGAAAAGGAGAAGAAAACGATTCCTACCACAAACAGGGTATAAATTAACCTAGACTGTGTACGTGTAATATTTCGTTGCAGGTAAACCAGTGCAAGTATAGCCAGCGTATGAATGATCTGATACTGATTGGCGATGCGAAAGGCATTCATTTGTTCGGGATTGATATTTCCAGTCAGTAGATGACTGCCAAGAGCCCCCAGTAAAATCATGATAAAACCGGATATGCCGGCAGTGGCAATGTATGTTTTTGTCATTGGATTTGCTTTCCTACAAAGGTAAAAAACAAAATAAATTACCTTTGCTGGTTTGTAACGAAATTGTTGATTAAAATATTTTGCCATGAATACTTCCGTTGAGATCAGTTATTATCCACTGAAAGAAGAGTTTGTGCCACCAATCAAATCTTTTATTGACCGGTTGCACCATCATGAAGGTTTGGTAGTGAAGACCAACGGGATGAGTACTCAGGTCTTCGGACCCTATTTTGAGGTGATGAATGCCATTACCCAGGAAATTCACAAAAGCTTTGAGCTTCCCCATTCGGTATTTGTGCTGAAAGTAATCAATGCAGACCTCAATCACGTAGTTAAAGAATAAGAATGAGTTTTCACGATTTTTATCAGCTGCTCTATCAGAATATAGTAGACAGCTCCTGGATAGAGATAATTGCAGCCGCTTTCGGGCTGATCAGTGTGTGGTATGCAAAAAAGGCCAATATTTTGGTTTATCCTACCGGCATTATCAGCGTGTTGCTGTATGTATATATTTGTTTCAATGCCCAGCTCTATGCTGATATGGGGATTAATGCCTATTATTTCATTTTTAGTGTGTATGGCTGGATTATGTGGTCCAGAAAATCTGACGACAAGGAAGAACTACCGGTAACCTGGTCAACCCGGAAAACCTGGCTGATCAGTATTGGTGTCATGATTGTTTCTGTTGTGGTAATCCAGATTTTACTGCGCATCTTTAAAGCAGATGATAAAGTGTATTGGTCCACGATTGTACCGTATACCGATACCTTTACTACAGCAGTATTTATTGTAGGAATGTGGCAAATGGCCATCAAAAAAGTGGAAAACTGGCTGTTCTGGATTGTTGCCGATGTGGTTTCCGTACCGCTGTATTTCTACAAGCATTTGGTATTTACCAGTTTGCAATATTTTGTGTTTTTAATTCTGGCCGTGATGGGCTATATTGAATGGGTGAAACTGGCCCGGGAACATCAGCAAAAAACAGAGGCTAAAGAGTCTGAAGCCTATGCTTAAAAGAATTGCGATTACAGGACCTGAATCAACAGGAAAATCCTGGCTGGCAGAGCAACTGGCACTGAAGTTCAAAACCGTGTATGTGCCCGAGTATGCCCGGGAGTATCTATTGCAAAACGGATTGGAATATGATATCCACGATGTGGAGGCCATTGCCAAAGGACAGCTGAAGCGGGAAGAGGTGGCCGCTGTGGAAACCGACCATCTTTTGTTTTGCGATACCGATATGCTGATCCCCAAAATATGGTGTGAAGTGGTTTTCGGAACCTGTCCTGGTTGGATTGAGGACCAATTCAAGACTCATCACTATGATCTGTATTTGTTGTGTTTCCCTGATATTCCCTGGGAATACGATCCCATGAGAGAGAATCCGGAAAACCGGGATGAGATTTTTGGGTTGTATGAAAAAACCTTAAAAGATGCGGGACTTCCCTATCATGTAGTAAAAGGCCTTGGCGGTGATCGTTTGGAAAATGCGCTTAACTTTGTGAAGGAAATCTTGTAACATGACTCCGGATCAGAAACGTATGAGCGTTTTATTTCTCGCCCGCTGGTATCCCAGCAAGTATGATCCCATGCCCGGACTTTTTATTCAGCGTCATGCTGAAGCGGTGGCTTTACACGCTGATGTTTCGGTAGTTTACCCACATGCTATCCAGGAAAAAGGAGATCATTTGTTTGAAGTAAATACCGGGGAGGTTCATGGCGTTTTCACGGTTAGAGTCTTTTATCATGTTCCGGAATCGGCAAATTTATTCACCAAATCATATCGGTTTTTCAAAGCCGTGAATCTGGGTGTTCAGGAAGTAGTGAAGAAAAAGGGAAGCTTCCAGCTGATCCATGTAAATGTGCTCACCCGGCTGGGATTTGCAGCCCTTTACTATCATTGGAAATTCAAGATCCCTTACCTCATTACCGAACACTGGACCCGTTATCTGAAACCATTTCCGTTTAAAAACAGGATACACAAATGGATCAGCCGCTGGGTCGTACAAAAATCGGCCATGGTGACCACCGTTTCCGAGGATCTGACCCAGGCAATGAAAAATTGCAGTCTCCGACACCGGGATTACCGGGTAATCAGAAATGTAGTAGCTCCTTTCTTTTACACTTTTCCTCTTTCTGAGAACAGGGCGAAGGGGAAAGAATTTATTCATGTGAGTTGTTTTACGGACCAGCAAAAAAACATCAGCGGATTGTTGCGGGTGATTGGAAGATTAGCTGAAGTAAGAGATGATTTTCATTTTTTACTGGTGGGAGAGGGGGAAGACCTGGAAATGTTGAAACAGTATGCCCGCGAATTAAAAATTCCGGAAAAGGTCCTTGCATTTAAGGGGCTCCTGGAAGGAAAAGCATTGGCCGAAACCATGAGCAATGCAGATGCTTTGGTATTGTTCAGTAATTATGAAAACATGCCGGTGGTGATCAATGAAAGTCTGGTTCTGGGCGTACCGGTGTTTTCTACCCGCGTGGGCGGTATTTCAGAAATTATTGACGAAAGCAACGGCCGTCTGGTTGAAAAAGGAGATGAGCAGGCATTGGTAAACCTGTTCATAGAATTTCTAAACGGTCAGTTTTCTTTTGACAGAAAAAAAATCAGGGAAGATGCGCTTAATTCCTTTTCTTATGAAACAGTAGGCACTCAACTGGTTTCTTATTATCAGGAAATTCTGAACCGTTAAGGGACCGGTTGTCCCAGCGAAGCCTCGTAAATTTCATACCACATTTCTGTAGTCAGGTTAATGTCGAAAGCGGCCAGGGCGGAGTTCATTCGTTCAATTTTTCCCGAACCGATGATGGGAATAATTCCTGCCGGATGATGCAACAACCAGGCATAGACCAAGGTGTCGATGGATGGAATGTTAAGTCTGTTGGCTAGATCCATCAGTGCTTCGTTGATCCTTTTGCTTTTTTCATCCACGGGATTGATCAGTTTACCTCCGGCGAGTGGTGACCAGGCCATGGGATGAATCTTCTCTTTGAGAAAGAACGCCATGTTGCTGTTTTCAAAGTGCTCCAGGGTGTAGGGGGAGATTTCCACCTGATTGGTGATCAATGGTTCAGATGTGTATCGGTTCAACATCTCGAATTCCATGAAACTAAAATTGGAAACCCCGAAATGCAATACTTTTCCAGCTTGTTTCAGTGCATCAAAAGCCCTGGCCGTTTCTTCCGGATTCATCAGCGGATCGGCACGGTGGATCAACAACAGATCAATATAATCGGTATTGAAATTTTTCAACGACTGATCAACACTTTTCACAATGTGTTGGAAGCTGGTATCATAAAACTTGACCCTTTTGCCCGGAATATCCCGGTATAGGGGTTGAATCCCGCACTTGGTTACCAGTTGCATTTTTTCCCTGAGGGAAGGTTTTTGTTTCAGAGCATTACCAAATATAGTTTCTGCCTGGAAATCACCGTAGATATCGGCATGATCAAAGGTTGTGATGCCCTTGTCCAATGCTGATTCGATGTAATTGAGCAGTTGATTCGTGGTGAAGTTCCAGTTTTTTACCCTCCAAAATCCGAGTGCAATACGGGATACGGTCAGCTTTTCTGATAATATTATTTGATTCATTTATTGCATTATTGATTATGAAAAACCGGGGTTCAAAGCTATTAAATTTTTTACACCTAATGGCTGAGATTGTCGTTTACCCGTTTAATGGTTTTGTGCAGGGTAGTGCGGTCGACCCCCAGTTTTTTAGCAGCGAGTGAGATATTTTGATCGTACTGCGCCAGAATTTTTTCGATGAAATATTTTTCAATACTTCTGGAAGCTTCATCACTTGCTTTTTTTCTGCTTTCAATCATTTCTTCCCAGGTATCGATGTTTGTGTCGAAAGATAAATTTTTGGTTTTCCGGAATCGGGTCTCCTCCATTGGCCTGAAATGAATCATTTCGTCTTTTTGAGATAGGATAATGGTTCGCATGACGAAGTTGTAAAGCTCTCGTATGTTCCCCGGCCAGTCATATTGCATAAGAGATTGAAGGGATTCGGTATCAATTTCTTTCACAGGAATTTTGGCTTCATGAGATGCTGTTCTTACGAAATGTCGGGCCAGTAGAGGGATGTCTGCTTTTCTCTCACGCAGAGGCGGTACATCCAGTCGCAATACATCCAGCCGGTAAAACAAATCTTCGCGAAAAGCACCTTGTTGCACAAGGTCTTCCAATCGACGGTTGGTGGCCGCAATGACCCGGGCATTGGTTTTGATTAAATGACTGCCTCCCACCCGGTTGAATTCTTTTTCCTGAAGTACGCGCAATAAGGCAACTTGTGCCCTCATGTCGAGCTCTGATACTTCATCCAGGAAAAGCGTTCCGTCGCCAGCCAGTTCAAAGCGTCCTGGTTTTCGGGTATCAGCGCCGGTAAACGCTCCTTTTTCATGGCCGAACAATGCGCTTTCCAGTAAGTCCTTGGGTATGGCGGCACAATTTACGGCAATGAATGGTTTATCAGACCGGTTGCTGTATTGGTGAATTTGTCTGGTTACCAATTCTTTGCCGGTCCCTGTTTCACCGTAAATGAGCAGGGTGCTGTTGGTGTCGGCAAAAAGCTTGATCTGTTCTTTTAGTTTTCTCATAACCGGAGTTTCACCAATAAGCTCTTTGAAGGACTGCTCCACATCTTCTTCCAGACTTTTGTTTCTCAGGATTAGAAGCTTGTTTTCAAGCGCTTTGGAAATCTGGATTTTCAGTTCGGAAACTTTTGTTGTTTTGGATATGTAATCAAACGCTCCTTTCTTGATCGCTTTAATGGCCGTATCGATGGAGCTGTGATCGGTTACCATGATGATGGGAACATGCTCGTCTTCAATTTTGATCAAGTCGATGGCCGATAATCCGCTTTCTCCGTTTTGCAACATCAGATCCAGCAGTATCAGGTCCGGACCGAACTTTCTCAACAATTCAATCCCATGCTTAATATTTACGGCCGATACAGTTTCAAAATCCTTTTTCAAAAGTAATTTCAGATCTTCTGTATAGTTTATATCGTCATCTATGATAAGTATTAACTGTTTCATGTTTAGCTGCTTTTTTGTAATTCAATAACCATTGAGGTTTCTTTATTTTGAACGCTCTCTTTCACATATATCCTGCCTCCGTATTTGGCCAGGATTTTTTTGGAATAGTACAATCCGTAACCGGTACTGCCTGTAGTGGAATAGCCATTCTCAAAAATGGCCTGATATTTATCTTCCGCGATGCCCATTCCGTTGTCAGTGACTTCAATGACTATTCTTGTCTCTTTATCCAGTAATTTAACAGTCAGCTTTTTTTCCCGGGTTTGCTTCATGGCCTTTAAGGCATTCTGAAGTAAATTTTCCAAAATATTAGCCAACGCAACGGGGTCCATCAGTACCCTGACATCCGGATCCATTGCAGAAAAGAATATCCTGTAGTCAATTTGTTCGTGGTCTTTCAATTTTTTTAATTCACCATTAAGGTTCTGAATGATGGTGACCGGATTACAGGAGTGGTTGGAGAAAATGATTTTCTTTATTTTGGATAGAGCGGACCGTAACCGGTTCATATTTAAACTGAAGAGCTCTTTGTCTGAATGCTGGATTTCGGAAAGATCGATTTCCAACAAACGGCTCAACTGGTTCTTGTATTCATCAATTTCCTGCGACATTTCCTTTAGGCTGGAAATATTTTTCAATTCGGAGGATACTTCAGCAATAACCGGAAGGGTCAGGTTAAAGAAGGTTTCCTTCCTTTTATTAAACGGGGCCTGGTAATCCGCTTGTTGAATTTCACTGAGCGATAAGTTCTCATAGAGTAATTGTAAGCTGTTCAGATTGCTTTGTGCCCAGGATCCGTGGGAGAAGTTGATCAGGGTCTGAAACAATTGGAATTCCTGTTCTTTATCCGTTTTTTTGGTGAACAGATTTTTAATCCAAAGATGGAAGCCTATAGGGCTCAGCGATCCAAACAAGATAATTGTCAAAGGCATCACGTACCGGAAAATATTGTGATAGATGGAAAAGGTGTAAAGGATCAGAGCGAAAATGAATAAATTCAGGGTAATGATCAGCGTGGTCAGTTGTGCATCCCAGTCAAACTTACGGATACCGTAAGAAATGCAGCTGATCAGGATGAGAAAACCAAGGATAACCACTGTTAAATAGGAAATGAATTCTTTGTTTTGCAGCAAGCTATATACTTTATTATCCAGGGTGTACAACAAGGATAAGGGAAATGAAATTTCACTCAGAGTGATTTGCTCACCGGCTGAAATATTTTTTAAGCGGATGCTTTTGCCTGAGGGGAAGAGTACGTGAATATTATAGGTGTTGTTCTCGGACACACCAAAGTGAATTAAATTCTGGTTTTGTACGATCAGATCATTGAGCATGGATCCGATTTGGCGGTATCCAATCAGACTGTCTTTTTGATACAGCCAGATTTTAGCCCCGATGGCATCTGTGTTTGATTTCACGCCACGTAATTTCAACTGGATGAAATTGGGCTTGTCCAGATTGTTTTTCCAATAAATATTTTTTCCTTCATTGAATCCGTAGATGTCCAGGTCTCCATCATTGTCCAGGTCACAAGTGGCTGCAAAGCTGATGGTTCCTCTTGTTATGCCCATTTCAACCGAGCGGTCTGTGAACCTCCCTTTATGATTCAGGAAGATGTGGTTTTGGGGGCCTTTGCGTTCATTTGATGTGATAAATAAATCCATGAAACCGTTGTTGTCATAATCTCCCACAGTAAACTGCCCGGTTTTCCTCTCGGAATTGAGCGTGTTGAGTCCTGTTTGAAGGGTCACATCCTTGAAATTTCCCTTTCCGTCATTTTCATACAAGGAGATAAAGGGCATTTCAGCCAGTCGCAGTATATCCAAATCACCGTCGTTGTCATAGTCCAGGGCTGCTGCGCTGATTTTTCTTTGTTGAATAGGAGCTCCTGCGGCTAACGGTAGGGGCCTTTGATCCCATCCGGAAGGGGCTAAAGGATTTTTGAAATAGAGCGCATCGTTTGCCCAGTTCCGCAAAATGAAAATATCGGTAAAGCCGTCATTATTGAAGTCAGCGAATATTGTTTTCACATTCCAGCCTTCAAAGGTTGAGTGCTGTGATGTATCGGAAGGCGTAAATGAGCCGTATCCGTTGTTCAGCAAAAAAGAAAGGGTTCCCTGACCCTGGTTGCTGTATCCGTATACCAGTGCTATATCCAGATCTCCATCAAGGTCAAAGTCGGAGAAGTTGATACCCTGGGTCGGGTTGGTGGAAAACTTTTTGGGTATCAGGTATGAATAAGAAATGCTGTATTTTCCGGCTGTCTTTTTGAATACATTCAAATAATACTGGTTGTTTTTAAAGTCAGCAGAAATTATTTCAGGCAAATTGTCTCCGTCAAGATCGTAGGCATAGGTAAAAAAACTGTTGTATGTATTTGCATTCAATCCGTAGGGCAGAGCAAAGTCAGTAAAATAATTTTCAGGGGTATTCAGATAAAAGTAAGGTCTTCTGACATCAGAAATATTAAAGAGCAGGATGTCGGGAAATTCATCCATATTGAAATCAGAAATCACAATAGAAGGACGCAATTTTCGATACAATGAACTGATGGGAACTCCTTGTGAAATACTGCTGCTTGTAAAATTAAAGCGGGGACCCTCAATTCCGGAAACAGCTGCAAAATCATTAAAAAAGTTTCCATTATACCTATACTCGGAATACAACTGATTCGATTGATTTAATAATAATACATGACCGTCATCAAGTTGAGCATATGAACTCATTTTTATTGAATAGGGGACATGAAACACATTTTGTTGACTGGTTTTGATCTGAAAGTATCCGTCATGGGTGAGCTTTAAAGGAGTGAAAAAGGGAGCTTGTTCATTTGATATGGGTTCCAATGCGCTTGAATTGAGAAAGTAGGATCGGTTGTTTCCGGTGTTGATAAACAAGGTGTCGTTTATTATCAGAATCTCGGCTAGTACACTTTTATTGTCATCCTTGGGGATTCTGTAATTTTTAAATTGCTTTCCGTCCCATGAAAAAAGGCCTTCAGAATTGGTCCCCAGCCATAAAATATGATGTTTTTTATCCACAGCTGTGGAATGAATGTGGCTCTGGATCGGGCCGTTCAGCTTTCTCCACCGGCCATTTTTATATTGATAAATGACACCAAAGTTTCCGGTAGCATATAAACTCTGATCTACTTGGGTGATTTGATACAAAGGATAGGGAGCAACCAGATCATGGTGAATGATGGTATTGTGCGCAATCTCAACCAAATGTGTTTTCCATTTCAGATCGATAATCAGAACCAGGATCCGATTGCTGTCGATGACGACAGGCCTAATCAGTCGGTAGTTTTGATCTAAAACCAGCGAACCCAGATGAAATGTTTTCCATTGATTGTTTACAAAGTGGAGGATGGAATTGTGTTCATCCATTAACCAGAAATTGTTGATGGATTTTCCACCGATTATCTGAGTGATTTTGGTCGGTGTTTTCAGTGGAATCCACCGTGAGTTCACCCGGGCAAACATTACCTGAGAAAGCAAGAGAAAAAGGATTACTATTTTGAGTTTAGAATACATCTTCACTGCAATTATTATCTGATGCGTCTGTTCGCCACACTGTAGACGTGGTGATCTACACTTCTTTATCGATCAATAGGTAAAAATAATCAAAAATTGCTAATAAACAATTAGTTCTGAAGACTGGCATGAGGATTGACATTGCAGAAAGAAACAAATGATAAAAATGCAAAATCACGCTTCGCAATTTAAAATTTGCCCGGGATGTAATTATTTCTGCATCAAAGATGATCCCAATGAGTACTGTCCTTTTTGTGGAGAAAAGTTGATCGATAAGTGTCCGAAATGCGATGCTGAAATAACAACACCCTATGCTCGGTTTTGCACTTTGTGCGGAAGTCTGTATCCGGGAAGAAAAGTTGAAAATAAATAATAGCATTATAAACCTTAATATCTGAAATCATGAAAAAAATCACATTCCTTATCGTTGCATTACTGGCTGCATCATTCACATTTGGCCAAATGAAGTACAAACCCAAAGTTATTGTTGTTGTCTTAGGGCAGCACAATCCGACCTTTGAAGAATCCACGTTCCCCGATCTTCAATTTTATTACACCCCTGAAATGGTTTTGAAAACAAATACAATTTTAGGTAAAGCCTCGAAAAATGTTAATAAAAATGCCTGGTCCACTGCCATTGGTTTTGGCCGTTCTGCGGGTTCAGAAGCACACGACAGCTATACCGGATCTCCGGAAATACTTGTGAATAAGGGGATTCACTCGGGTGTCACGTATCTGCTGGATAAAAACGGTGACATTGTTGGTAAAACATATAATGGTGAAAAAGCCGATTTTACATCAAATACCCCCATGCTGGTCGACTTTAAAAAGTTTCAACGGAAAATTGTGTCAGAACCTTTGGGAGATCTATTAAAATCATTGATCAAAAAAGGAGAAACAGCTGGCGATCGTAAGAAAGCAGATTACCAGGATATTGGAACAAAGTTTATGGATTTTAATGTGGCCGATGTTAATGGAACGGAACACAGTATGAGCAGCCTGATCAAAGGCAATGAAGCCACTCTGGTAGTATTCATCTACATTAATTCAAAATATGATTTAAAAGAAGCCAAAAAAAGTGGCGCCGGTAAGAAAGGAAGAGACTACATGAACAGTGTGGCTCAAATTGTTGCCGCTGAACGTCAGATTGCTCCTTTGTATTCACTCGAAAAGGGAATCTTTGGAAAAAGGATTAAAGATTAGCTGTGCCCGATAATAGATTCCGGATAACGAACTATAAAATCACTACAAAATATAATACTATGAAAAATATTTACAGAAATACATATTCCGTTACCGTCTTTGTTGTCCTGTTTGTATGGCTGTTATCTGGTACAATGCTTCTGGCAAGTAATACAGGCGTAGGAACAAAAAGTTACCCAATTAAATCCACAACAGCTGATACAATCTTTTCAACTGCAACCGGAGGAGACTGGAGTTCAACGTCTACCTGGGTGGGAGATGTTGTTCCAACGGCAAATGATGATGTATCCATAGAAGGAACTGTAACCATTGATGCGAGCAAAGAGTGTAAGAGTCTGACAATCAAAAATGGAAAGACGCTCAATAATGATAACTCGGCTCACACATTTATTATCCATGGAAATATGTCCAACTATGGGAGTGTAGATGCCTTTAGCGTCAACTTTGATATCAAGGGCAATTTATATCTCGATGGTTATACTCAGGGAACTTTTAAAATGAACGGCACTACGGATCAGGAGGTTCGATATGTGTCCACCGCAGGATATAATCGTCCCATATTGCTTCTGTCAGATGTGACAGGCAGCTCTTACCAGTGGTACAAGGATAATACAGCCATAGCCAATGCTACGAGCAGTGCGTATGAAGTTATTGCTTCAGGTTCCATTGAAACGGCTGATTATAAATGTGTGGTTGACGGGACGGATTCAAGAACCATAAAATTCAGATGGGGCGCTGCAACCCCAACCACAACAATCAGTGGAAAGGTAACCAATGCTCTCGATGGTACCGGAATTGCCGGGGCGCTGGTTGAGATTGCCGGTTTGACGACAACAACCGATGCGAATGGGAACTATGAAATCACCGATATTCCGGAAGCTGTATTGAAAGCAGATTTTTCCGGAACACCCACATCGGGTAATGTTCCCTTAGCCGTCAATTTTACCGATGAATCGGATGATGCGGCACATACTTTGACGGTATCGGCTAATGATTTTAACACCTACATTAACAGTCAGGTGGTGATCGCTACAGGGGAAACCCTTACCATTGATGTATCTCTGTCACCGGTACTCTCAGAAGGCGAAATCAGGATTGTGTTAAACTGGGGTGCGGCTCCCAACGATCTGGATGCCCACCTGAAAACACCTTCCATTGACGGGACTGAGTATCATATCTATTATTCGAATAAAGGAAATGCTACATCTGCTCCCTATGCAACACTGGACTATGATGACAGAACGGCCTATGGCCCGGAAACAGTAACGATTGCTCAACAGTTTTCGGGTACCTATAAGTATTATGTTTATAATTATTCCGGATCCCCGGATATAACTACCTCGAATGCAGTAGTTCAGGTATACGGAAGTTCGGGTTTAATTACTTCGGTAAATATTCCCACAACCGGTACCGGCCGGTACTGGAATGTACTGACACTGGACGGAGGTACCGGACAAATCAGTGTGGTCAATGAAATTGTTGAATCACCACCGGTTGTTGATCCTCCGGAATCCACGGTTAAACCACCATTGACAGACGCTGAGCAGAAGTTATTGAAAGCTTCAAACTCCATTACGAGCTGGAGTTGGGATTTTGGGGACGGAACCACTTCAACGGAACAAAACCCCAGTCATACGTATACAACTGCAGGGAATTATACTGTAAAGCTGACCATCGACAATGGAACCACCACATCTACAGAAACAAAGACCAGTTATATCACTGCCAATACATCTTCGGCCAGTGCCATAAAGGGTTTGGTAACTGATGCTGTGACTGGTAATGCTATTGGCGGTGCTACAGTTAAGATTGCCGGTTATACAACAACAACGGATGCTAATGGTAATTATGAAATTACCGATATTCCAGAAGCTGTTCTTACGGCTGCCTTTTCGGGTACACCTGTTTCAGGTAATTCACCACTGGAAGTGAGCTTTACGGACCGATCTACCGATGCAACCCATATTCTGGAAGTATCAGCCACCGATTACACTACTTATGTGAATAATCAGGTAGCCATTGGCGCCGGAGAAACGCTCACGATGGATGTGTCACTTTCTCCAACCTTGTCTGCCGGTGAAATCCGGATCGTATTAAACTGGGGAGAAAATCCGAAAGATATGGATGCCCATTTAAAAACTCCTTCCATTGGCGGGTCGGAGTATCATATCTATTATTCGAGTAAGGGAAATGCAACATCCGCTCCTTATGCCACACTGGATCACGACGACCGGTATTCGTACGGCCCCGAAACGGTTACCATATATGAACTTTATTCCGGTACTTATAAATACTATGTGTACAATTATTCCGGTTCACCGGACATTGTGACCTCAAATGCAGTGGTACAGGTATATAATTCAACAGGTTTAATTAAAACGGTCAACATACCCTCAACCGGTACCGGGCGCTACTGGAACGTACTGACAATTGACGGAGGTACCGGTCAGGTAACAGTAGTTAATGAGATTTCCGGAACTGCTCCGGTAGTGAATCCGCCCGAACCTTCAGTGAAACCAGCGTTGTCAGCAGTGGAAGAAAAAATTGCAAACAGCACGAATTCCATTACCACCTGGAGCTGGGATTTCGGTGATGGATCAACCTCAACCGTTCAAAATCCGACACATACTTATCAAAGTGCCGGAAACTATACGGTACAACTGACAGTTGGAAATGGGACGACGACCGATACAGAATCCAAAACAAATTATGTTTCCGTCAGTCAGGCTTCCTCAGGATCGGTATTGTTTGAAAATTTTGATGGGGAAACATTTGTCCCCGCTGATTGGACACAAACCATCACTAATACTTCCAACACCTGGAAAAAAGGAAACGTTACAGATCATTCATTTTCATCCATTGATCCGTCCAACGTCTATTCAGCCATCTGTCCCTATGTCGATGAGAACCAGGATGAATGGTTGCTAACTCCGGCCTTTTCACTTTCCTCAGGAACCAGTACCTTGCAGTTTTATGCCGGCTATGGTACTGACTGGCTGGCTTATGCCACTTTAAAGCTGCACATATCCGTTGATGGTGGAACTAATTGGACCAAGATATGGGAAGCGGAAAACGATAATAATGCCTGGAGTTGGCGCAAAGTCATGATTGATTTGAGTAGTTACTCAGGAAACCAAAATGTTAAACTGGGCTGGCAGTATGTAGGCAACGATGGCGATGTTATGGCTATCGACAGTGTATTGCTGACAGGTGGGGTAACAGGTATTGATGATCATTTTGAAGAGGAAGTTGGCCTGAAGAATTATCCGAATCCATTCTCGAATCAAACGACCATTTCCTTTAGTTTGACTGAAAGGCAGAAAGTCAAACTGGAAATTGTCAATATTCTTGGAAAAGTAGTGGATGTTCTTGTCGATGCAAATTTAAATAAAGGAAGCCATTCAGTGGTTTATTCCATCAATGGTGGTGTTTCGGGTATTTATTTTTATCGACTCACTATTAACAACAGAACGATTGTCAGGAAAATGATACGAATTAAATAATTGAAAAGTCAGAAAACAAGTTTTAGTAAAAACCTTATTAATTTTAAAATTTTATGAAAAAGTTATTTCTAATTTTAATTGGAGTCTTTATGTTGGGCAATACCTCCTTTGCACAATATAATGTAAACAAAACAAAGTACAATGCAAGCGTTTATTCTTATCAGGCGGGAGATCCCTACAATCCGACACTGGCTGCAGTAGAATCACTTTTTGTTCCGGGTTTGGGTCAGGCCCTGGCCGGCGAAACGAAAAGAGGATTGATCATATTTGGCAGTTATGCAGGGTGTTGGGTGGTTTATGGTATCGGCGCTGGTATGGTTTCGAGAAACCTGGATAATGGCGGCGGATGGGCACTTGTGATTGCCGGATCTGTCGGTGCAGGGGTGATTGGAGTATGGAATATATTCGACGCGGCAAAAGTGGCTAAAATCAATAATTTAGCCTACAGGGCCAACAAGAAAACATCCATGCGGATCAACCTGCAACCTTACGTCGGTCAAATGATCAATATGCCGGCACAACCCAGTCAAATTCCGGTTGGGATGAGTTTGATGGTGAAGTTTTAACAGTTTAAACTGTTGATGAAAACAGAATCATTTTGGATTTGTTTTTTTGAAAAGAGTCGGGTATACAGATCCCGACTCTTTTTTATTTGTTTTCGTGCATGGCCAGCATGGGTAATTCCAGGTTAAAGAAGTCTTTTTTGTGAAAATCGTGAGTAGTAAACAAATCTTTGATTATGTGTTTCTTTTCTGAAAGAAAAGCGATCATATCAATGGAATTGTATTCGGCAAATGTACGAAGCGCCTCTATTTTGTTCCCCGATTTGACAATGGAAAATTTCATTGTCCCTTTTTTCAGTTCATGGTCGAATGCCTGTTCCAGTTCTTCCATCAGGATGTTGATCTCCTGATCTTCTTTATCGGGTGAGAAATGACAAACATGGAGGGTGAACTTTTTATTTTCAGTGAGTGAAAGGATGCGTTTCAGAGTATAAATATCCAGTTTGTTGAAATTGGTGGGGTACATGATGTTTTTCAACCGGTAGTCGGAGTAATCTTCGGGGACTGCCAATACAGGAACCGGAGCTTTATTCATAATCTTTTCGGCCATGCTTCCTTCCAGGAACCCTTTTTTCCCTTGTCCCCGGGTACCCATGACCACCAGGTCGGGTTCAAGCTCTTCAGTTGCTTCAGTGATTTCCCACTGCGGGTCGCCTCCCTCAAGACTGTATGCAACTTTGACTTCCAACTGCTGTTCTTTGATGTATTTTTTTAATTCGGAGACAAACTCTTTCATGGTTTCTTCGGCCTGTTCCTTCATGGCAAGAATAACATCACTGTTAAAGAACGCATCAGTATCCATTCCTCCCGGAAAACTGGAGTCAGGAATCATAATCTGATCGTTGTATATGTGGTACAAATGAAGGGTAGCAGATTGCCCTACCAAAAAATGCAGGGCGTAATGACAGGAATTCATGCTCCCATCAGAAAAGTCAACAGGAATGAGAACTACTTTCATGAGCTTCTGTTTTAATAATTAACAATGAACAGGTTACGTACGATACCTCGCTTACCTCAAAGATAAACAATCTGTATAAACCGTTGGAGGAAATTATTATAAGCTCTGTTAAAATTTTAGGCTCTACCCGATCAATCAATTGTAAGAATGATGGGGGCCAGGGTTCGCTTCATGCCGTTGAGATCCCGTGCCATGATGTGTTCAAAGATAATGTTCTGTCCGCGATTGGTCCGTTGAATCTGCCTTCTCATTTCGGGCGTAAAATAAGAATTGCTGGATTTAAACCGATACACCTGGAACCCGCGTTGAAGTGTCATGGTAAATGAGGTGATGACAAATGTTTGGTCAAAGTCAAAATCATCCGGCATTTTGGGTACCAAAGCCCCGGCGGCCAGCATGATGTTTTGATCGATTCCCCCGGAGTTTCTGCCTCCAACTGTTGCCAGGGGAACAGGGAGGTTCTTAACTCTGAATACTTTTGTCCCAAGAATCTGTTGTGTTCCGTCTATATTGATCCATACACGAACGACAGCCTCGGTGTTGCCGGGGGGAATTTTTACCACCCAATCGTTACCCGAGGGATTCTTTTTTATAGTCCCACACGAGATAGTGGCCTTTAATTTTTCTCTGGGTATTCCCGAAACCGAAAGCGAAACAGGATTGTTTACACCAATGTAAAATACATTCATTTTTTTTGCCGACACGGTTACAATGGGTTTCGATACTATGTATTCGCTGTTGAAATGATAGTAGTTGACCTGACCCGAAGCATTGGTTTGTTTGACGATACCGGCATATTTATTGACCCCCTCTTTTCGGGCAGGGAGCCGGATCATAATCTTTCCCGGTTGACCCTTTATTTCTGTGGCATGCTCGTATTGATTATTGGCCAGGTAATTAGTGTCTGTTTTCAGGTAAACATCCGGTGTTTGGGTGGTGTCGTAGGCAGCCACAATTACTTCTGCTTTGTATTCTTGACCCAGAAAAACAATATCGCTTTTAGGCAATACCTTGGCTTCAATTTTATCAAATTTAAAATTTCCTTTCCCAATGGATTTGTACAAATGATTCACCACTTCATATTCCGCATTGTAAATGTCGGCCTTGAACTTGTTTAAGATGGTAATGTCAGCTGCCAGAATGGTGTTGTAAAAAAAGTGGTTTTGCCAGTTTTGTTTTTGCCCGTCGGCGTTATAGTAGGGGCCGAGGGTGGAAAGATCGGTTTCGATGTCTTTAAATTTCCTGTCGTCCACAAGCCTGAGCAGCTTTTGTCTGAAATCATCGATTTTTGTTTTTAATTTTTGAGCTTCTCCCTTTTTCCCACTGTCCGTATTTCCCAGAAAATAATGGGTGGGGGCCAGGTAGTTGTCTTTTTTGGTGAGACTTCTGATCTTAATAATCCTTGCCGAATCCATCGGAATTTCTTCAGTAGTTGAGATGACGTGGTATTTTACCTCGTCAATGTATTTCAGCATGTCCTGCGACAAAGCCCTGGCTTGTTTTGCTTTTTCCCAATAAGGTTTCACTTTGCCTGGGTTGAACTCGTAATTTTTTGCAAACCCCTGGTAGATATCTGCCAGCCTTTGGTCCACACTTTTGTTTGTCAAAACAAGGCTGTCATTCACTACAATAAATGCGTTGATCACATCTTTGGAAACATTCAATGCCAGCAATGCGTAC
Source organism: Bacteroidales bacterium (assembly GCA_016936355.1). Taxonomy (GTDB): domain Bacteria; phylum Bacteroidota; class Bacteroidia; order Bacteroidales; family F082; genus Sulfidibacterium. The sequence continues at coordinate 45,164 of JAFGYB010000050.1, forward strand.
AAGACAAGGTACATCATTGCAATCATTTTTTGTCTGGGAGTTTCTTTGGCTGACGACATAAGGTTAATTTATTTTAAATGAATTATTGAGTCAGAGTATATACAAGGGTGATGCTGTATGCAATGGAATCTTCATTGCGGCGCTTGGGCAGGTTAAAAGATAAGTTGATTTTATGCCCTTCCCCGGCTTCCGATCCGGTATAGCAGGTGGTGATGTTATCGATCAAAACCCTTGCTATACGCATTAATTGTATCTTCCCGGTGACGGTTCCTTTCGCTCCTTTTATATAACCCTGGTAGGGCTCGGTCTTTACCCATACGTTCATTCCTGAAGGGATTCTTTTCGATCTCATCTGTAAGGAAACAGTAAAGGAAGGTTCATGATATTCAACCAATGTTGTGTAGTTAAGCCATTGAGAAAATTGGGTTTTTTCGGTAGCTGACAGATCATTTCCATAGACGGGAGACACATCAATGTATTTCGGTATTTTATTGCTGACAGAGAAACTGATCTGTGCCTGAGTGGTACCCCAGCTTAGCAGCAATGCGAGAGTAAAAATGCCCCATCCTGATTTGTTTATTCTCCTTTTCATTTGCTTTAATCACCAATTAGGCTGTTGGAACTGAATTTTATGATATATTTTTTTAATGACGACGGTTAAAGATTTTGTTTGATCGCGTTTCAGATCGAGCTTGAATTCACCGGATTCAAGCTCATAACCTTCGGGAATTCCCTGGTTGTATACCTTCACATTCCATTGACCGGGCCGCAGGTCGGTAAAATTGAATGTACCGTCAGGATTGGTATAAACACGGAACATTTCCTTGCCGTTATTCACTTCAACAATCAGCCTTTTCAGATGCTTTTTCACAGAGGTGTATTTTTTTGGGTCAACATTCTCTTCTTTTTTGATGATCACTTTGCCTTTGATCTGAGCTGCAGTAGTCAGTGCTATCTCAAACTGAACTGTTTTCCCGGGCAGAATGTCAATTTTGTAGGGCCCGGGCTTCACGGAGATGGCATTAAGCCCTGCTCTGGAATTATCGATAAACATATAATGGATCCCCGTTTTAACATTTCGAAAATTAAATTCACCGTTTTCGTCTGTGTACAAAACATTTCCAGCCATTGTAATCATCACTCCCTTAATATTGGCTACCCCGTTGTTTAGGATCTTACCATGAAGATTGCCAACGTCTTTTCGTTTCGATGAGGGAAAATTAAAAGAATGAGTGAAGATTAAACTCGCACTAAATTGAGTTTGAGTCAACTGATTGCTTTTGAGTCCGTAATTTACATAAGCACCCAACTGATCGTGTTTACTCAACCTGTAATCGGCATTCATGCCCAGAATACTTCTGTTTTTATAGAGTTGCTGTGCTTTAAAATTATTTTGATACTGAAAAGAGACTTTAAGTTTATTGCCCCAGGTAGCATTAAAGGTTCCACCGTAAAGATATCTTTTAAAACTGCTGTTGATGAATTGTTGTCCTCCCAAATAGCTGACAAAACTGGTTAAATTGATGTGATTATTGATTCTGTAATTGAGTGATAGATTTGAGTTTAATACTGTTTTTGTTGCCAGTTCATTTTCTTTAGGCGTTACGTAGTTGGTTGTTTTCCCGATGGAAGAATATAAATAAATACCGATGCGTTTAACCCTGCTCGTAAGTGTCAGCTGGACTATTTTGCTGCTGTAATAAAATTGTTTTGGCGTACCCATGTCTTCCATGGTATTTTTACTTGCACTGATACTGATGCTGTTGTTAATGGAAAAGCGATATCCTATTGAAAAGGTTAAATTTGTGCTGTAAGGAGCGTTTGAATACATGGTATCCACAGCCATGTTCGTATGATTGAAATAATAATTTGCCGATAAATTTAGTTTGTGAAAAACGGTAAAGCTCAAACCTGAGGATACAAATTCCGTATTGGAGATGTATCCCGGGAAATCAGGATCGGCCTTTGTATAATCAGCGAAAAGCTGCAAAGATTTGATTTTCATTTTATAATTAACGGAGTAGGCCTTGCTCATTTTCCCCTGTGCTGATCCGGTGGCAAACTCAAACCGGATGTTATTCCAGGAAAAGGGTTTTATTTTTCCCGAAAGGGTCGCCAATTGTGCCGAATTGTTGCTTACAAATGCTTTGTTCAAATAGCCCAGATTTAATTCGATTTTTTCACCCGAAAAATAGCTTCCATAAACCGAAATTACGCGTTTCAAACTGGGATAAAACCGAGGGATGTTTACAAAAGTCCCGAAACGCAATTTCTTGAATGTATGCTGATATTTTATGCCTCTACCCAGCCTCGAAGCTTCGGTCAGCATCGAAAGTCCGAAATTGTTGTCGCCAAGCCATAGTTGGGATTTGGGTGTTCGGTATTTTACCTGGTACATATCTGTTTGACCCAGCACCGGGTTTCCCAGCCTGTTGGGACCCCGAAAATGGAAAGAAAGACTTCTTTTGGTGGCCGGGTTTAAAATACCGCCTCCCTGAACGTTGTACATGTATCCGTAACTCCTTTTGCCATTTGGGTTATTGGTAGCCAAAAGCGCAGACACCCGGACAGGGACTCTGTTATAGGCATCAAATTTAACTTTATCCGAAGGAATAACCTTGTAGACGCACGTGCTGGAACTGTTGATGTTGGGGGCCCCAAGTATGGATGCGTTTATTCGCACGCTGGCATTGGTGTTGTTTATTATATTTTTCGGTGTATTTACATAAATGCGGATGGTTCGCGATGAGTCGGGCGAAAGTGTTATATTTCTGGTTTCCGAAACTTGATTGTTGATAATCGTTGTTTTTAGTGTGGCTCGTACGTTGGATGAATTCTTCAGTAGAAATTGAACACTGGCTGTATCGCCAGAGAACACATAATCGGGAGCCTTCAGCAGTCGGGTAAGCACTCCGTATTGGGGTTTAACATAAATCGGAACACGAATCCTGTTGATTCTATTGTTGTTCGAAGCATCATAAGCCTCTATATCAATCCGGTAATCCCCTACCAGGGCATTGTCGGGAGCATAAAAACTAAATATTTTCAGTTGTTTGGAAGATGCCGGTACCAATTCAGATGTGTAGTCCATTAGCTGGTCCCAGCCTTTGGGTGCAATGATTTTCAGGTGAAATTCTTTATCGGATGAAGAATAGTTTTTTAACATTACGGCAACACAAAAGGTGGATCCGGGATTCAGATCAAGTTCATTATTATTAACCAACCGTATTTCTAACTCATTATTCTGGGCAAAAACGACAACGGATATGAACAGGCTCAATGTTAAAACTGAAATCCTTTTCCACATTTACATAAGAATTCTAAATTTGTTGGTATACATCAATGGAGGTCCCTGGTGATTTCGAATTGAATCAAATATTTGGGAAAACAATCTGTTAAAAGGTATATTTAGAAGTAAAGCGAATAATTTAAACCGAAAACATCCTGACCTTCTCCCTGTGCTACAATAACAGATTGGTATGTTCTTCCTGATTTTAATCCTTCCAGATTAAACCTGAAACGTGTAGAACAAGTGGGGAAAATTCCCTTCCTTGGCGCGGTAATTTCCTTCACTAGTTTTCCCTCGTTGTTAAACAGTTTCATGGTGAGGTCGGGTGCGATATAATGGTCGCCCGTATTTTTGAGATCAACGGCTAAAAACAACTGCTTTCCCTCTCTGAGCAGGGTGGGTTTCATAAATTCCAATTTACCCAGACCTTTGTTGTTGAGATCGGTAACGATCTGAATAGCATACCGAATGACGGTGTTGATCGTGACCTGCCCGGCCTGTGTGGGTTTGATCGGTGAAACTCCTTCCACCATCAGGACACTCCAATAAGTACCTTTCAATGTATCGCTGTGCGGTATGGTAACCGTGTACCGAATATAAATGGAGGAATTCGCCTTAACTACTGCTGTTTTGGGACTGTATTTTATCCAGTTTGCATTGGACCGTTTATGCGAAACAGGGGTGTCATAGTATGTAAAATCTTTATAATCGTACAACAAATCAGTTTGATAAACCTTTATCTCCTGGTCTGTTGCGCCTGTATTTTGAATCTTAATTTCACCATTATACACATCACCGGCCGCACCTTTGTGAACATGTCTCAAACTTCCTACCACTTCAATGGAAGCTTTTGATGTGAAGGGTAAAATTAACAACAGGAGACAGGTTAAGAAAAAATTGTTGAACTTCATACTATCAATTTATTGATTTTGAATCACAATATTACAAAAAAATATTAATTATCAAAATTTATATATGCTATTTTTTTACCTGTATTTTCGCGGTGTTTCAGTGATTCCATACCCGGTAGCTCCCCTTTCTGACCCAACTTTTGAATGATTTCAAAACGTGCAATAAACAGTACAGAATCAACGTGTTTTGGTTTGGCTTAAAATTTATACATCAGGAGGCGGAAGGGAAGTGAACGTGATGAAAAGAGAACTGGGGATCGTTTTCTTAACATTTTGGATGATGAATTTCTTATTCATGGAGGTCAATACTGGCACAGAATATAAAAATTGGGGACTATTGTCCCCAATGTATTGCGTTTTATGTACGGATAAAAATATCATTAATTGGATTAGTTGCCTGCTGTAATGGTCAATGTAACCACGGTTGTGGAACCTGTTGTGGCAACAATGTTGGCATATTGCCCGGCAGCCCCTGCATTCCATTGCCAGTTCAACCGGTATCCGTCTTTTGCGGAAGTTCCTGTAAAACAGCTGCCCACTCCGGTAAAAATATCCTGAGCTGTTGTCGATAGCGTTACCGTATTGGCTGTGGAACCAAAAGTGCCGTCACCATTAGTGCTGGTAGGAAGATCGCCGGTAACGTCCAAAGTTGTTCCTGCAGGAATCTGATCATAACTAGCCTGAATTTTGCGTGTTTGTCCGGAAGCGATGATGGAGGATACCTGGGCGTAACTGGCACCGGAGCCCCCGCTAATTGCAGTACCGGCAACGTTGGTTGTTAATTCAAGTGAAACCGCTGCTGTAACCCCGGTGGTATCAACCGCATTGATTAGTAAAACTTCGGGTATTCCCATGGTTAGATCCTGCGTTGTCGTGTTTGTTTGTGCAAACAGACTTGTTGCCAGTACAAGAAAAGCACCAGTCATTGTTAGTTTTGAAAGCACTCTTAAAATTTTCATAATAGTTTAGTAAATTTATTCAAAGATTATCTGATTTATTTTCAATTTTTTACTGTGTAAATTTAGGTTGTATATCCTATATGGAGCAATAGGCAACGAACTGAAAAGAGGTTCAGAAAATCTGAAATAAGGTTCAGAAATTCTGAATTTACAAAATGCTGGCGGAGGTGTTTACGATCCAGTTGAGTATTTTGTAAAAGGATAAGTACCCTTTTTGCTCCAGATCTTTATATGGCAAAACAATCGTATTGAAAAACTTCAAATTGAATAAAATAAATTAGGAGAACATAAAAGCATGTTCTCCCAATTTATAATCTAAAAATAATTGAAGTTGAAATCGGTACCCTAACTACCGGCAGTGATAGTTAGCGTTACGATCGTTGTTGAGCCTGTTGTGGCCACAATATTTGCATAAGTACCTGCCGTACTTGCATTCCATTTCCAATTCAAACGATACCCGTCTTTTGCAGCGGTTCCGGTGTAACAGCTCCCAACACCGGTAAAGATATCCTGAGCTGTGGTGGATAATGTTACGGTATTGGCTGTAGAACCAAAGTTTCCATCACCATTTGAGCTGGTGGGAACATCACCGGTAACATCCAAAGTAGTACCGGCTGGTATCTGATCATAGCTTGCCTGAATTTTGCGGGTTTGCCCGGAAGCCACAATGGATGATACCTGAGCGTAACTGGCACCGGTTCCTCCGCTAATGGCAGTACCGGCAACGTTCGTGGTCAACTGCAACGAAACGGCAGCAGTAACACCGGTTGAATCTACGGCATTGATTAAAAGAACTTCCGGAATGCCCATGGTTAATGCCTGGGTGGTGGTATTTGTTTGTGCAAATACACTCGTTGTTAACAGGAGAAAAGCACCCATCAGCGAGATTTTAGAAAGAGTTTTTAGAATATTCATAATTTATTTCTTTGTAGTTCAAACGTTTTAAAAATGGCTGGATCAATTTTTAAACAAAAATGGGCGTATTATTGATAGGGCACAATAGGCAACATGCTGAATTAGACTTCAAAAAATCTGAATTAATGTTCATGAATGCCTATGAGTGTTGTTTGAGCTTTGTTTTGTTTGAAATATCAGGTGATTTTGATAGAACATACTCTTTGTCATAACCGTTGGTTTTGGATCAATTTAAGGTCAGGGTGACTGTGACGTTATAAGTTCCGGCCACAATCTGCGCATAATTGGTGGGTTTCAAAGTAAATGTCAACTGGTAACCGTCATCTATTCCTGTACCGGTGTAACAGGTACCAATACCTGTTACGATATTCTGATTGCTGGTTGTCAGTGTAATCGGTGGACTGGGATCTCCCAGGTCTCCGGCACTGTTTGTGGTGGTACATGGGGCGGAAACCAATGTTAATGTTGTTCCTGGGGGAACACTCCCGCTGGTTATGGCGGCGGTTATCTGACCAAAACCATTAGGATACCATCTGCGCCAAAAATAACCGATATAGTAACTTATTTTAATATAGGTATCGGAGTTAGATACCGTTGTGACAGGTTCGCCAACAAGCGGAGTGCTGAATGTTAGTGATATATTCGGGTGATTTGTATCTAAGTAATAGTAAATGGACCAATTACTGGTACTTGAAATCGGTTCCCCTGCTACTTGGGCCGACAAATTATTGACAAAGAGGATGCCTAATCCTATTAAAGTAAGTTTCAAGGCAAAATTTTTCATTTTGGCTTTGTTTAATGTGCGGTAATCGTATAGGTTACCGATATGGGCTTTCTGTGTAGATATTTAATCGAATAATTGTAACTTTCAGGATTGTCCCAAACATAATTTAGCAAACAACCTTTGTTAATACCTGAGCCGGTGTAACAACTTCCAATATTAATGATAAGGTTCTGCGGATAATTTGTCAAAGTGATATTACCAATGGGAGTTCCCAGTGCACCGGCCCCTTTGCCTGCATCAGGACTGACAAAAACATGCAGTGATACATCCGAAGGCAAGGCGCCTGAACTGATGTTGGCGGTGATGTAATTCGTGCTTCCGGGTCTTACAATAGAGGAATAATTCAGCCAGGTTTTATCCATGTTTGTTTTCGTGATCAGTTGTTCTGCCTGATTCGAGGAAAGAGAGAAACTATGGCTGATGACTTCATTGTTTTCCACTGCAAAATTGATCAGAGCAATGGGGGGGATGGTCAGTTCAAGTGTAACCGTCGTTTGATTGCCTTCCTGTGCCAGTCCGGGATTTGAACATATGATTAACTGGAATAATAATGTGACAACGAAGAGGGTAATTCTTTTCATCGAAAACAGATCATTTGGTGATGGGTAAAAGTAGCTATTTATCCCGGCAGGATCGATCAGTATTTTACTGATCTTAAGGTTCAAAATTCTGATTTTACCCATTAAAAAATGACCGATGATCCACAAATCATTGGCAGACTGCTTTTGAAAAAGCAGGGCAGCATGTTACCAAAGCGAGATAATGCCTTTTTTGATGGCATACTTCACCAGGTCGGCTGTAGAGTTGAGCTCTAATTTAGTCAGTATATTCTGTTTGTGCGTTCCCACTGTTTTTACACTGATGAACAAAGCTTCTGAAATTTCACGACTGGTTTTCCCCTCGGCAAACAGCTTCAGTATTTCCATTTCCCTCTCCGACAAAATTGGGTCGGTTTCAAGGATGTCGTTTGGTTTACCCACATAATCATGAATGATGACTTCTGTGATTTCATCGCTTAAATACTTCTTCCCTGAATAAACCGTTTTAATGGCCTGGATCAATTCATCATAATCGCAGTTCTTGAACAAATAGCCGTAAGCCCCAGCTTCCAGCATTCCTTTGATGAAATGCTTTTCAGAGTGCATGGTCAGGGCAATTATTTTGATGTTCGGGGCTTCTGATTTCAGAATGCGTGTAGCCTCTATTCCGTTGATCTGAGGCATACCGATATCAATGATGAGAATATCGGGTTGGTGTTTCTTTGCTTTTTCGATGGCTTCTTTTCCATCTTCAGCCTGGTCGATAATTTCAATATCCTGGTTCTCAGAAAGCAGTGTGATCGTGCCTTCTCTGAATAGTTTGTGGTCGTCGGCGATTAGAATTTTTATGGACATTTTTCAGTTATTTTAGTGGTATACTTACAATCATTTTGGTTCCTATAGCAGGGTTGGATTCAATTTTCAGGTCTCCCTGAATGGATTCCAGGCGTTCGATGATGCTGAATAATCCATACCCTCCATTTTTAAACAATGCATTTTTTCCTTTGTATTCAAAACCCTGGCCATCGTCGTTGACTTCAAAATTGTAATACTTGTTGTTTTTGTGAACATTAACTTCAACAAGATTTGCCTGGGCATGCTTTGTCACATTTACCAGAAGTTCGCTGATGATGCGGTAAATCAATATGCGCACATCATTACTAACCTCCAGTTGTTCGGTATCCGTTTGAAAACGGGTGTTGATGTTGTGATTTTTTTCCGTTTGACTGAGCTTCCACTTAATTGCCGGGATGAGCCCCAGTTCGTAAAGGATTGGGGGACTCAGGTCGTAGGTCAGTAATCGGGATTGCACAATGGCATCATTGAGAAAAGCCGAAGAATTTTTGAGTGTCTTTTTGATTTCTTCCGGCAAGGAATTCTTGCTTTGCATGGAAGACAAATTCATATGAACATAAGACAAAATTTGACCCACCCCGTCGTGTAAATATTCTGCAATTCTGCGGCGTTCCTTTTCTTCGGCCATCAACAGCTCCGAATTCAACTTTTTTAATTTTACCTGGTCCAGCTTGATTTCTTCCATGCTCTTCATTAAATCTTCCTCTGCTCTGCGACGCAGGGACACATCGTGCGTCACACCCCGGTACCCCGTAAATTTAAGTTCTTCGTCATAGATCGGGAATCCGCTGATGGTGAGCCAGATTCGTTTATTATTCCGGGTCTGACATGGAATCTCAACCTCATTATAGTCGATTCGTTGGCTAAAGATTGCGTGAAGATTTTCCCTGGTTTTTTCAGGGTTGTTTGTGTTGTGAAAGTCGAAAATGAATTCTTTTCCAATCACTTCATCGGCATGTACTCCGAGGATTTTTTCAATACCGGCACTCACATAAGTGAAAAGTCCTTCCGCATTTACTTCCCAGTAGTATTCATTGGCGTATTCGGAAATCTGCAAAAACCGGTTTTCACTGTTGTTAAAATCAGTGGTTTGCTTTTTGATGAATAATTCCAGTTCCCGGTTTTGTTTCCGAAGCAGGTCTTCCGCATTTTTTATGCGAAGCAGGACCTTGACCTGAGAAACAAGTTCCGGCCTTTGGAACGGTTTGCTGATAAAGGCTTCCGCTCCCAGATTAAGTCCTTTAACCCGGTTCTCATAGCTTTGTCCCAATGCAGAAACCAATAAAATAGGAATGTGTTTGGTTTCCACATCCTGTTTCAAAATTTCACAGGCTTCAAAACCATCGATCCCTGCCATCATGATGTCGAGCAAGATGGTGTCGGGTAGCTGTTCTCTGGCTATAATAATGCCCTCTTCCGCCGATCGGGAGGTTATTACCTTACAGTCGGGAAGATTCATAACCAATATGGTTTCTATTAAAACCAGATTGGCAGGATCATCATCAATAGCTAAAATAGTGTTCATTTAAAGCGCCTTTATCTTATTGCGGGATCTATGCCCTTTTTATCTTTTAATCCGATGTTCACCGTTCTAAAATTCATGCTTCAAAACCCTTCTTCAACCTGTAAAACTCATCAATTTATCTTTGTTGAAGACTCCGATTCTGACGATGTCGTGCTCCTTGTTTCCGCGACTAAAATAGGTTAAAAAAAAATATTAGACCTAATGGTTGACTTAATTTTTTGATCCGACTGCCTGGTTATTTCGTTGTCAAAAGTTGATTCTCAACGAGAAAATAGGGCATTTTCCACTCGTAAAAATTTTTAAATTCCCAAAGCAATTCCGGCAAGTCCAACGATAAGTCCCACGGCCATATTCAGCAATTTTACCACTACAAAAGCCTTTCTCGATTCTGCCAGTAGAGGCAGGCTTCCGTGCCCGTCCTGTACAATCGAACTGGCCAGCAGAATGCTGAACGGTAGTGTTCCGTTGGCAAAAAGTATCACAAAAATCAAATGAGGTCCCGATTCGGGAATGATACCGATGAGGATGGCAACAATAAGCACCCACAAAAGGTTTTGGTGAATCAGTTGGCTCAGATCGTAATGTTTGAGGAGCAGGGTTACTGCAAACAGGGTGAAGAATGTCCAAAGAAAGATTTTGGAAAAATGCTTTTTAATGATGTGTCCCCATAAGTGTTTTTCCAAAAAGTGATCGTTCACAATCAGGATCACGAAAGTGGAGAGTAAGATCACAATGAAAAAAGTAATTTTAATCCATTGCGGATCGGAGTTTTCATGGTGTACATTTCCCAGGTTGATCAGGTTGTGGATGCTTCCCCCCGAAATGCGTTCATCCAGAATAAAAAAAGTAATGAAAAACAAAATAGTAACCAAAATCAACGCACGGGTAGGTGTGATGTGCCGTAGTTGGAAACCGATATTTTTTGTCTGAAAACCGCTGCATTCAGGAACCTCATGAATGTGCATGTGTTTGGCATTGATACCGGTAATCAGGTTTTTTTTGAAAAACATATTGACCAGCCATCCCGAGATCATGGCAATAACAAACAGCACCCCGGTCAGTATAAGAGCCTTACCGGGAAACAGCGAGAACATGGCAAAAGCTTCGTCGCCAGAAGTGGCAATCATAGTGGCTACAATTGAACCGGTACCAATGATATCGTGTACATAGAGCGATACTGCCGTATAGGCTCCCAGACACCCGGGTATTACTCCCAGCAAGGTTCCCAGTAAAAGTTGCTTCCATTTGTTCTTTTTTAAGTCCTTGGTCCATAGCCCTTTCGTTATCACATTGACGTATTCGATGATCAGCATCATCGACATAACGAAAAGCGTAATCATAAGTGTCTGTTTAACAACAGGAAACAAGCTGATCATGATGCTTAAAATTTGTGAACAAAAGTACTAATATTTCCGTTGAGGAAATCGCAATGGAACATTTGTTTAAAATGATAATAAATTAGGTAGTTGATGTCATAAATAAAAATGGTTGCATCACTGTTTCTGTATTTTTGTATCAAAATATTAAAAAGACAATGGCGAAAATTGTAAATATTTCCGAAGCAGTATCCATCGCATTGCATTCGATGGTGATCATTGCCAAACAGGGAAAGCAGGTAAAAGTAAATGTGAACCTGCTGGCTGACAAAACCGGGAGCTCCAGATTCCATATCTCAAAAGTGATGCAGAAGTTGGTGAAGGACGGTTATTTATTGTCGAACCGGGGCCCTTCCGGTGGATTTTTTCTTGCAAAAGATCCTTCAGAAATTTCGTTTCTGCAACTTTATGAATCGATTGAAGGCAAGATGGAGTTGAATGACTGTCCCATAAACCACGCAGTTTGCCCTTTCAAATCCTGTATTTTTGAAGATGTAACCGTGAAAATGACGCGTGATTTTTACAACCACATGAAAGAGCGAAAACTGGATTATTACATGAAGAATCCCAAATTCTAAGGCCGGTTCCTCAAAAACTCTGCTGTTTTCTGAAAATATTCCCAAAGGAAAGCCTGGTGTTCTTCCTCTATTTCTGATTTGCTTAAGGCGACCTGCATGTTTCGCAGCCAGTGGGCAATAGTGTCGTCTACCACGGGGTAAGGAACGTGTCGTCTTCTGAGTGCCGGGTGACCCCGCTGTTCCGAGTAGGTGGTCGGTCCGCCCAGGTATTGGATCATAAAAAGATACAACCTTTCTTCGGCTCCTTCAAAATCCCCTTCATACAGAGGAGCCATCAATTCATCTTTTTTTATTTCGGTGTAGAAATCGTGGATGAGCTTTCGAAGCTTTTCATTCCCGATCTTATCATATAAACTAACTTCCATTTTCTTGTGTTTTAAAATCTCAGTCTTAATCCGGTTACAAAGTTAATACCGGGAGCGTTAATTCCGGATGCATAGGGTCGGTAATTAACATTGGTTATGTTTTCAATGCCCCAGTTCAGCATCAGATGTTCATTAATCGAATAGGTTCCTTTTAAATTGAGTGTGGTCCAGGAAGGAACATAAGGCCTTCCCAGTGCATCGAGTGTATAGATTTGGGTTTTGCTTTGCTCTGATGGTGAAAGCTGATCGTAAGTCAACATTCCGTTGAATGTTATATTCAGCATCATACGCAACTTGTTCCTTTCGTAAAAGAGGGTGCCGGCTCCGTACAATGGAGGAATATGGCTCAGTACCAACCCTTCCTCGTCTGTCCCTTTTATATAAGTCAGGTTGGCTTGGAATCCCCAGTTCTTGGTGCATTGCACTTCTCCTTCAACACTGACACCGTAAATCTGTGCATGCCCGGCGTTCACCACAGCCTGAACCCGGCTCAATGTGCCGTCATAATAAATGGAGTCCTGACCATTCAGTGTAAAATCACGGCGCACCATCGCATTTCGTAAGTAGGAATAAAACACATTGATCTCCACATCAGCTGTTTCCCCAAACCCTTTTCTGAATCCCAAACCGGCATTGTATACATATTCGGGTTTTAGGTTTTCGTTGGGAACAACCACACTTCCGGGCTCCGAATCAAATACCTTGGCCACATCATCCAGGTTGGGGGCCCGGAATCCTGAGGATAGATTGAGACGGATCTGCCAGCTCTCGGGATGATAAATTATTCCGGCACTTCCTGTCAGAGCCTGGTTATGTAAACGAATGGAAGTATATGGCAGATGGTAATAACTGGTATCTATGAACTCTGATGAAAGGGCGGTATAAGAAAAACGGGCACCGGTTAAAAAGGTCAGGGGAATCCGATGGAAGTTTTTTTTGTAGGTCAGATAAATTCCCGAATTGAAGGTATGGGTCCCGCCGTCAGGATATCGGGTAGCAGTCGGCTCGGTATTGCCTGAGATTATGTTTTTTGTGATGCCAGTTGAGTTTACACGATTGTAATCCAGGTTCATTCCGTAATACAAAAACTGATCGTTGACCAGTTTTTTGTTGAAATCGGCACTAAAAGTCACAACGTCTACTTTTTCGGTTCTCTCTCTTAACCAATCGTTGCGGTATTTTCTGTCGTTGCGTCCTTCCTGAACATTCTGATAGGCAAAATCAAAAGTCGCATCGTTCCACATTGTGGTTTTGTTGTGCAGGTTAAGCCCCAGCCGGGCCATTAACCATGTTTGGGGACTGTAATACCATCGGGCATATTTGAGGTGACCATTGGAAGTTTCAAAAAGGCGGTCGTAGCGCGGTACATCTGAAGTGGCGCTGTAATAAAGTCCAGCATTCAACTGGCTCGTTTTGTTGAAGTTTACCTTAACTTTCTGCATGAAGTTCGTCTGGCTGTACCCCGATTGTACCTGTCGGTAAGGATCCGGATTGCTTACAATCGAATCCATGCCGTTGATGCGTTCCACATAATTGTAGCGTTTAAATGCATTGTTGCCGTGGGTTCCCATACGGAGATCGCCGAATTTCGTGTAACTGGCTGATGTCAAAAAAGCCCATCGGTGGTTGGAAATGTTTACATCGGCATGCAAGGTATGTTCAAAGGCCGCCGAACCAAAGCGGGTATAGACATTCCCGTGAACAGCCCATTTTACTGAAGAATTCATATAGGGTGAGATCAGATGCACATCAACCACGCCCCCCAATGCATCACTGCCATAAATATTGGTTCCGGGTCCGAAAATTACTTCCGCGTTTTTTACACTGTTTACATCTGCCTGGAGGATATTTTGCAGGTTTCCGCTGCGGTAAATGGCATTGTTCATTCTTACACCATCCAATATCAAAAGAATCTTGTTGGCAGCAAAGCCACGAATCATAGGGCTTCCGCCACCCAGTTGACTTTTTTGTACAAACACCTGCTGACCATTGGCAATGAGATCGGCAGTGGTGGGAGGCGCCGTGAGTGAAATGGTTTTGCTTTTGATAACCTGAATATAATTGGGGATTTCACTCCGTTGCTCTTCCCATTTGTTGGAAGAAACGATGATTTCATTCAAGTTAATGAATCGTTCGTTCAGCCTTAGAACAAACTTGTGTTGTGCCAGCGTTTTGTAGGAAACGGTTTTGGTGAAATAGGAGGAATGCTGAAAGAGCAGCGTGTCGTTTTCAGAAAAGCGATGTAAAGAAGCTTGTCCCACGTCGTTGGTCAGCACCGAATAACTTTTACTGGTATTGAAGATGGCCACGTTGCTGACGGGTTTTCCGGTTTGTTCGTCCAGTATCTTAACCACCTGGGCACTCAGGGAAACAGTTAACATTAGAAAAAAAGTGATAAAGGGTAAAGCTTTGTTCATACAATTGACTTTAGGCTAACAAAATTAAGGTATTTACATAAAAAACAACACCCCGGTTAAGGGGTGTTGACAGGTTTACTTTATGAATTTAAAAATTACTTTGCAGGATATCCTTTTTTCTTGGCGGCTTCTTCCAGTCGTTTCTGGAAACCGGATTTTTTTACCGGTTTCTTTTTATTCAGTTCGATTCTTTTTCTCAGTTTGTCTTCGTTGATAAATTTCTGGAACAGGAACATCTGCAGGAAAGTAATGATGTTTACCAGGAAATAATAGTAACTCAACCCCGCTGCATAGCCATTGAAGAAACCAAGGAACATGACAGGCATGATGTACATCATGGTTTTCATGCCGGGTAAGGTCTGGGTCTGGGCAGATCCCATCATTTTGTTGTTCATATAGGTGTACATGACTGTGGTAATGGTCATGAGTAAAGTAAACAAACTGACATGATCACCATAAAAGGGAATGTTCCAGGGGAGGTGAAGAATTGAATCGTAGCTGGACAAGTCATGAGCCCACAGGAAGGGTTGTTGCCGCAACTGAATGGCCGCCGGGAAGAACCGGAACATGGCAAACAAAATGGGCATCTGCAACAGCATGGGCAAACAACCGGAAGCCGGGTTGGCACCTGCCTTTCGGTACAGAGCCATCACCGCCTGTTGCTTCTTCATAGCATCTTCCTTCTTCGGATATTTGGCACCTATGGCGTCCACTTCCGGTTTCAATACCCTCATTTTGGCCGAAGACATGTATGTTTTGTAGGCAATTGAGAATAAAAGTGTTTTCAATAATATGGTCAGAATCAAAATGACGATACCGTAATTCCAGCCGTAACCTCCCAGCCAGTTGAATACGGGGATCACAATGTATTCATTGATCCACGCCAGCAAGAAAAAGCCCCAGCCAATGGGAATCTGATGGTCCAGTTCCATACCGTAATGATGGAGTATAGTAAAGTCGTTGGGACCAAAATAAAACCGCAAACCTATGCTGTTACTGGTACTCATGGGGTTGTAGGGCAGGGTCAAATCCGTTGACATGCTGGTCAGATAGTTTTCGGCTGGTTTATGGCCCTTTATTTCATTGGTTCTCAACACCCCGTCGTCGAAATATTGGTCGGCAATGATGGAGCTGGAAAAGAATCTTAATTTAAACGAGGCCCACTTCAGCTTGGTTTTGATCTCCTTTTCCACGTCTTTGTTTTCGGACAGATAGTCGACATCGTTGTTGTAGTACTTGTAGTAAATCGTGGAGCCGTTGAACTTGTCCACTGCTTTTTCCTGCTGCAACATGTCGGCATACCATTTCAATTCCACATAGTTCATCGTAGGCGGAACAATGCCGTGCATGTTTTCCATCTTCAGCTTGAAGCCCAACATGTACTGGTCACCGGTAAAAGTGTAAGCATATTCAACATAGGCCTGTTTTTGACCCGGTTGGGGCGCATGGGCATAAACCCGGAAATGGAGTGTTAATTTATTTTTTCCGGCGACAGTAAAATCCTTTTCTGTGGAGTCGTTATTGACCAGTTGGAAATATAAATCTTTGGTATTGACTACCTGGTTGTCAGCAAAAAAAGAAATTCCGAAATGGGTGGTTTTCGGATCGAAAAGGATCAGTGGTTTTCCATCCCAGGTTTTGTACTTTTTTAAGTCCACCGAACGAATAAATCCACCCTTTTTGCTGATTTCGTAAGTGGCTAAATCGGTGTGTACTGTGTAATATCCATTGTCTCCCTTCAGATCGCTGGAGAAAGGGGTGTTGTTCTGAACTGCCGTTTGGGCGGTTGGTGTGGCTATAGGTTGGCGGGTTGTTGTAGTCGTGGAGGCAGCCGGTTTTTGGTTCTGATGCTGGATAGCCTGTGCCGCTTTTAAAGAGTCGTTTTGCCTTTGCATCACCTGGGCTATAGAATCCTGTTTTTGCTTTTCCCTGGCCAGTTCCTCTTTCGAAGGGGACATCCAAATGGAATAACCTACCATGATGGCGGCAATCAATAGAAAACCTACGATGGAATTTTTATTCATACTTGTTTCGTGTAAAACTTAAACGGCCGCAAAGTTAAGGAGAATATTCATACAACCGGGTTAATTTATAGCGCTCTAAAGAAGGAATCAAATGTAATTCAACGGTAACTTATGTACTGTTTTTCGGGACGTCGTGTGGGATAGGGGAAAGGTTTTGCATAAAAAAGTTGCTTTTATAGATTTAAATTAGTATTATTGTAATATCAAATTAACTCAAAAAATTAAAAAAATGACACAGGAAAAAAATGTATCTGTATTATCCGGTTATCTGGTAATATTTATTGCTTTGTTACTTATTGCCTTTTCCATCTGGCAACTGGCAGTTTATGAGGCTTTTTGGACCGTGGCCTTGCTTTTATTGGGGTTGATTATACTGCCCGGTTTTATGGTGGTCAATCCCAACGAATCGAAGGTGTTGGTTCTGTTCGGCGCTTATAAAGGTACCGTAAAGAAAAACGGTTTTTGGTGGGTAAATCCCTTTATGGTAAAGAAGAATCTTTCGCTCAGAGCCAGAAACCTTGACAGCGAACCCATCAAAGTGAACGACAAACTGGGGAATCCCGTGATGATTGGTGTGGTTATGGTGTGGAAGGTGGAAAACACCTACAAAGCTTCTTTTGATGTGGATGATTATACCAGTTTTGTTGACATCCAAAATGAGGCTGCCATCCGAAAATTGGCAGGGCAGTATCCGTATGACAATCTGGAAGACGAAGATGCCGAACTCACTTTGCGCAGCAGCAGTGAAAAGGTGAATGAAATGCTTGAAAATGAAATTACAGAACGGCTGGCTATAGCCGGAATTAAAGTGATTGAGGCCCGAATCAATTACCTGGCCTATGCACAGGAAATTGCCGGAGCTATGTTGAAACGCCAACAGGCAACTGCCATCATTTCAGCCCGTCGTAAAATCGTGGAAGGCGCCGTGAGTATGGTGGAAATGGCTTTGGAAGAACTTTCTCATAAGGAAATTATTCAGTTGGATGAGGAACGCAAAGCCTCGATGGTCAGTAATCTGATGGTTGTTCTGACTGCCGACAAAGATGTTTCTCCGGTTCTGAATACGGGGAGTTTGTATTAAAATAGTGAAATGAAAGAAGCAACCAGAATTTATTACAAAGAAGAACAATGTTTACGTCACAGTCCGGCTATCTGGATCCTGTACACGGTTTTCCTTATGTATATTCTGATCAGTGCCTGGAGCCTTTATCAGCAGTTGGTACTGAAGCCTTCGGGAGGGCATCCTTCAATGGATGCACAGCTTCTCATTTCTATGGGGGCGGGAATGCTGATTCTACTTGCGATCATCATTTTTATGTCCCGGGTAAAACTGGTCACGGTTATTTATCCATCCGGCATTCGCATTAATTTTCAGCATATTGTATCAAAGGAAAGGTTTATATCCAAAGCGGAAATCAGCCGTTTTGAGATCAGAAAATACAAGCCGGTTCTGGAATATGGAGGTTGGGGAATGCGGTCCCAGAGACCGCACCTGATCAGAGCGCGTAGATTTGGGACTGCATACAATATCAGCGGCAATATAGGGCTGCAATTGTATCTGAGAAACGGCCCTAAAATTTTGATCGGCACTCAAAATCCGACCGGAATGGAACGGGCCATGAAAAAGTTAATGAAAGAAGAAGGAGGTGTTGTTGATGGCTAAGAAGAAAGCATTTGCATTGCGGTTGTCACCGGAAACGTGGGACGCTCTGGAAAAATGGGCTGCCGATGATTTCAGAAGTGTCAACGGACAGGTTGAATGGATCATTCATAACGCTTTAAAAAAAGCAGGACGTGTAAAATCATCAGGTCAACAAACAAAAGATAAAGAGTAAATGAAATCAAAAATTATCCTGAGTGTACTTCTGATCGTCATCTTTATGAACGGATACGGTCAATCGGGGGAGCCCGTAACTTTAAAAACCCAAACGGGTGATATTTACGGAACGTTGCTTATTCCCCAAACTTCAGAAAAAGTACCGGTAGCATTGCTGATTGCCGGATCCGGACCCACGGATCGCAACGGCAACAATCCGATGATGAAAAACAATGCCTTAAAGATGCTGGCAGACTCATTGTATGTACACGGTATTGCTTCCCTTCGCTATGACAAGCGGGGTATTGCTGCCAGTCAAGCGGCGGCACCGGAAGAAAGCAAGTTGAGTTTTGACCTGTTTATCCGGGATGCAGAAGGCTGGTTGCATTTTCTGAAACAGGACAAAAGATTCAACTCCATTATTGTGATCGGTCACAGCCAGGGTTCATTGGTGGGCATGGTTGCTGCGCAACAAAATGGAGTGACAAAATTTATTTCGCTGGAAGGAGCCGGCGAACCTATAAACAACGTGATCAGAAAGCAGCTGGAAAGTCAGCCTACTGAAGTGATCCGGGAGAGCAACCGCATTTTGGATTCACTGGCGGAAGGCAAAACAGTAGACAGTGTTCCGCAGTTTTTGAATTCTTTATTCCGCCCCGGTGTACAACCCTTTCTGATTTCCTGGATGCGTTACAATCCGCAAACGGAAATTAACAAACTGCAAATCCCGGTACTAATCATCCAGGGGACTAACGATATTCAGGTGGGACAGCAAGATGCGACAGAACTCGCCAATGCAGATCACCGAGCTAAACTGGTGATTATTAACGGGATGAACCACATTCTGAAAAATGCTCCGGCAGAAAGAAACCTGAACTTTCAAACCTATTTCAAACCCGATTTACCTTTGAATGGTGAATTGGTGAAAGCAGTCGTGGAGTTTATCAAGAATTAGTTGATTATAGTTTCCTCAAAGAAAAGGCCCGGACTTGTCCGGGCTTTTTAGTGTTATTCTGGTGAAAATGGATCAAAATAAACCTTCAATGAGTTCATCATCTGCCACATTTGGCAGGGTGACTTTCAGATCAGGATTTTTGTCCATAGCCCGCCGAATGGCATCGTAAGCACCCTCATTACGGGCCCAGCTGCGGCGGGTAATGCCGTTGTTGACATCCCAAAACAGCATGGATCTCAATCTCCTGTCCGCTTCATGGCTGCCGTCCAGTACCATGCCGAAACCGCCGTTGATGACTTCACCCCAGCCGACACCTCCACCGTTGTGGATTGATACCCAGGTAGCACCCCGGAAGGAATCTCCGATTACATTCTGGATGGCCATATCGGCCGTAAACTGGGATCCGTCGTAAATGTTGGAAGTTTCCCGGAAAGGGGAATCGGTTCCGGAAACATCGTGGTGGTCGCGGCCCAGGACAACGGGCGCGGATATTTTTCCTTCTTTGATGGCCCGGTTAAAGGCAGCGGCAATGTTGATGCGCCCTTCGGCATCGGCATACAGGATACGGGCCTGTGAACCGACGACCAGCTTGTTTTTACCAGCATTTTCAATCCACTGAATGTTATCAGCCATTTGGCTTTGAATGTCTTCAGGTGACTGGATCAACATTTCTTTCATTACATCCAGGGCAATCCGGTCGGTGGTTTCCAGATCTTTCGGGTCACCGGAAGTACATACCCAGCGGAAGGGACCGAACCCGTAATCGAAAAACAACGGACCCATAATATCCTGCACATAGGACGGATAACGGAAATTATTGCCGTCCATGATGTCGGCACCAGCGCGGGAAGCTTCCAGCAGGAAAGCGTTTCCATAATCGAAGAAATAGGTGCCTTTCGCCGTGTGCTTGTTGATGGCCGTTACCTGACGGCGCAAGGATTCCTGAACTTTTTCCTTAAACGCTTTCGGGTTATCTACCATAAGCCGGTTGGATTCTTCAAAGCTGAGTCCAGCCGGATAATAACCGCCTGCCCAGGGGTTGTGCAGTGAAGTCTGGTCCGAACCCAGATCCACCAGTATGTTTTCGTCTGCCAGTTTTTCCCACAGGTCCACAATATTGCCCACGTAGGCCATGGAAACTATTTCTTTATCGGCTTTGGCATTTTTGATGCGTTTGGCCAGCTCCTTCAAATCGTAATGCAGTTCGTCCACCCAGCCCTGGCTGTGGCGTTTTTCAGCCGCAGCGGGGTTCACTTCCGCTACCACCGAAACCACACCGGCAATATTCCCGGCTTTGGGCTGGGCGCCTGACATGCCACCCAGTCCGGAGGAAACAAACAGCTTTCCGGCAAACGGGTTTTCACGTTTCTTTGCCACTTTGCGGGCTGCATTCATTACGGTGATGGTGGTTCCGTGTACGATGCCCTGCGGACCGATGTACATGTAGGAACCGGCGGTCATTTGCCCGTACTGGCTAACACCCAAAGCATTGAAACGTTCCCAGTCGTCCTGTGCTGAATAATTGGGAATAACCATACCGTTGGTAACAACAACCCTGGGAGCGTCT
>JAFGYB010000011.1 GCA_016936355.1 Bacteroidales bacterium
GCCAAAAATGAAGACAAAATCCGGAGCCAAGAAAAGATTTACGGTGACGGGATCCGGTAAAATTAAAAGGAAGCATGCTTATAAAAGTCACATTCTGACTAAAAAGTCAAAAAAACGTAAACGTAACTTAACGTACTTTACGACTGTTGACACAGCGGATGAAAAGAACATCCGTCGCATGATTCGCGGGTAATTAATCAATTGTATCACTTTGCTATAGCTCGACAAGTTTCTCCTTCGCGGGAACGCTATAGTGGAAAAATTTAAAAAAAATGCCAAGATCAGTTAACACTGTTGCTGCAAGAACACGCAGAAAAAAGGTAATGAAGCAGGTCAAAGGACAATTTGGCCGCAGAAAGAATGTTTGGACGGTTGCCAAGAATGCATACGAAAAAGGCATGGGATATGCCTACCGTGACAGACGAACCAAAAAACGTAATTTCCGCGCATTGTGGATCCAGCGTATTAACGCCGGTGCCCGTTTGCACGGTATGTCTTACTCCGAATTCATGGGGAAACTCCATGCGAAAGACATCAACCTGAGCCGTAAGGTCCTTGCCGACCTGGCCATGAACAACCCCGAAGCTTTTAAAGCCATCGTGGATTCTGTAAAAAAATAATACAGGTTGTGAAAACAAAAAGCCGTTCGGGATTCCGGACGGCTTTTTTTATCTCATCAGGTTTAAGAAATTATTCCATATCGTATTTCTTCATCCGCCGATCCAGCGCCTGCCAGCTGATTCCTAACAATGAAGCGGCTTTTGCTTTGTTGTTTTCGGCAAAATCCATGGCCTGACGAATCAGTTCCATTTCATGCACTTCCAGATTCAGGTCGTTCATGCCCGCTTCTGCTTTGGCCGGTTTCGAAGCCACGGGAACCTGCTGAGCGTTGCGACTCCAGGTGAACCGGATCTCGTTGGTAGTGAGCTGTTCGCCGTCGCAATAAATAACCGCCCGCTCGATGATGTTTCGTAACTCGCGGATGTTTCCTGGAAAATCGTAGCCTTTCATGAGCTCGATAACCGCAGGATCCACCGAATGAACCGGTTTATCCATATTTTTAGCCGTTCGCTTCAAATAATAATCCACCAGCACCGGAATGTCTTCTTTATGATCCCGCAGCGGCGGAATCTTGATGACGAAAATCCCAAGGCGGTGAAAAAGGTCGCTCCTGAACTTCTGGTCTTCCACCATTTGCTCCAAATCCTTATTCGACGCAGCAATTACTCTGACATCTACGTCTTTTATGTCCCGAGAGCCCAGTTTGCTGACTTTCTTTTCCTCCAGTACACGCAACAGTTTTGCCTGCTGTATCAGAGGCAGGTCACTGATTTCATCCAAAAACAAGGTGCCCTTATCGGCAATCTCAAACCAGCCCATTTTTTCCGAGTCGGCACCGGTAAAAGCACCCTTTTTGTGTCCGAAGAATTCGCTTTCGAACAGGGTTTCGGGGATGGCAGAGCAGTTCACCGAATAAAACTTATTTTTATTCCTGCGACTCAGGTAATGGATCCCGTGAGCCACCAGCTCTTTTCCCGTCCCGCTTTCCCCCATGATCAGCACCGATGTAGAGGGCGTTTGGGCCACCCGGGTCATCATACTGATCAGTTCCTTAACCGCCGAACTGTATCCAATTAATTGTACCCCGATGTGTTCCAGCAGCATTTTCGACAACACATCCCGGTTGGTTTTCACGGTTTCCAATTCTTCGGTTAACTGGATAAAACGCTGGGTTCGAACGATGGCTTTATACACTTCAGTTAACCGGAACGGTTTGGGAAAATAATCCACCGCACCCTGACGCATGGCTTCGATCACCGTTGCCATATCTCCGTGACCGGAGATCATGATCACCTCTATGGAAGACTTGATCTTTTTAATTTTCTGCAACAGTTCCAATCCGGTCATTCCCGGAAGACGAATATCGAGAATGGCAATATCAACCGAATGAGTGTGTACCATTTCCAGTGCCTTGTCGGGATGGTACGCCGAAATGACATTGAATTTCTGTGCTTTCAGAAATTCCTCCACCTCATCCACCATCCGGGGTTCGTCATCCACAACCAAAATTGTCAATTGCTGGGTCATATGTTCTTGTTTAATAACGGTAATACTATTTTAAAACGGGTAAACCTTCCGGCTTCACTCTCCACTTCAATCTCTCCTTTCATTTCCTTGATGATCCCATAAGAAATGGAAAGCCCCAGTCCGGTTCCTTTTTCCTCGTCTTTGGTCGTAAAAAACGGATCAAAAATATTGTTGATATTCTCCGGAGTAATGCCTGTACCGTTGTCCTGAACCCAAATGATGCAGTTATGAGCTGACGTACACGATACTTCTATCTCTTTTTGATAGGACTTATCCTTCGTCTTTTTGGCTTTGTCTTCCACAGCAAACCGGGCATTGGAAAGCAAGTTTAACAACACCTGCTCCAGCCGGTACCGGTTTCCTTCCACATATACCGGACTTTCAGGAAAATTCTGTGTCAGTTTCACATCGTGGTTCTGCATTTGCACCACAACCAACGACAGCGCATCGCGAATGACTTTGAGGACATCCACCCGGTCCATTACCGTGTTTTGCTGATCCCGTGAAAAGGTCCGTACGTGCTGGATGATTTTATTGATTCTTTCAATATCATGAAACAGAACGGAAAACTTATGGCGGATGTATTCCGAATCTACAGAGCCTTTTTCGCCCATCCGAAGCAAGATGTTTTCCAACCCCATGGAAATCCCCCCCAAAGGCTGATTGATCTCGTGCGACAGGCCGGCTGACAATTCGCCCATAGACTCCAGTTTGGACTTTTGAACGAGCAATTGCTGCTGGTGTTTTACTTTCTGAATTTCTTCCGATATGCGGCTTTCCAGCGTTTTGTTCAACATCCTGATTTCTTCTTCAGCCGTTTTCCGTGCGGTAATATCTGCTACAAACAAAAGACATGCCGGTTCGTCGCTCCAGTTGATGGCATTGGTCTTGATGTCGAGCCAACGAACCTTGTCCTTTCCGGTATGAATCCGCACATCCACCGAACTGGGATCACCCGGTTTATTGGGACTGCTGAAATAAGCATCGTAAACCACATAGTCGTTTTCATGCACAAAATCACGTAAAGGTCTGCCGATCATTTGCTGGGGCTTCATTTCAAAAATGTTCACCACTTCCGGATTGATCATGATAATCTGATCTTCAATCACCAGAATAATCCCGTTGTTGGCATTTTCGTAGATGAGTCGGTATTTCTCCTCACTCTCCTTCAGTCTGATCTGTGCCATTTTTCTGGTGGCCACCTCTTTCTCCAATGCCTGGGTGCGGTCTGCCACCCGCTGCTCCAATCCGGCATTCAGGTCTATAAGCTGGGCTTCTACCTGTTTCCTGTAAATGGCGGCCCCCAGGTTGCCGGCCAGCGTTTCCATGGCCTTGATCTCTGATTCGGACCAAAAACGTTCGTTTTTACAATCATCCAGCCCAATGAAGCCCCACCATTCGTTTTCCACAAAAATGGGCATGGCCAAGAGTGAAACAATATCCTGAGCGCGAAGCAATTCCTTCTCAGCCCCCTCGGGAAGATCATTGGTAAATCCATGAATATATCCTCCACCGGGCATCACTTCCACCCACCTCTTAATTTCAGGCATGTCGAAATAGATCTTGATCAGCTCAGGATTATCAATCTCGGGATGCACCTGGTCTTCGACCCATTCATAAATCTGTGAGGTATAAGGCTTCCCTTCCTTATCTTTGAAATTTTGGAAAATATAAACCCTCGATGATTGGGTCACTTCCCCGATGGCCTCCAATACCTTTAATACCGAATCCTGATCAAAACCTTCCCTGAAAAAGATTCCGGATGCATACGCAAGAATCTGCAAAATAGCTTCCCCTTTTTCTTTGGATTTCTCGGCATCCCTCCTTTTTTGTTCCTCCACCTTAACTTTTCTGTCCAGCATAATATCGTTGGCCTGTTCCCGGATCAATTTCAACAGGTCGTCCGATTGCACAGGCTTTAACAAATAGCCTTTCACCCCATAGGAAATGGCCCCCAGGAAATAATTGGACTCCGAAAAAGAAGAGATGATGATGATACGGACATCCTTGTCCTCTTTCCTGATTTTGGAAATCATCTCCAACCCGCTGATCACTTCCATGCGCATATCCGTAAGGATGAGATCCGGCTTGTACTGCCGAAACATTTCCAGTCCCTGCAACCCATCGGGTGCAACATAAACGTTTTGAACAGCCCGTTCCAAAATCTTACGGTAAATGGAGCGGGAAGAGGCATCTCCTTCAACATACAACAGCGAAATATTGTATTTCTGATCCTGGGTTGTGGTTTTCAGTCTGTTTTCAGCCTTTATCTTCATTGCTTATGCCCTACAAGAAGGTAACGCTACCTTCCTCTGTTTTATTAAATGTCCTGTGGGACAGATTTGCTCACAAATTTACACTTTATAGTTGAAAATGCTGTTAATAAGGAGCATCAGTATTCTTTTTTCACTCAATTGCCCGGAAGATCAACGGGGATAGAATCGCTGGTATGCAGTAGCCTGCGGTCGTGTTGGTACCCTTCCTCCAGTTTTTTTTCAAACACAGCATAATCGGGATGAAAGAAAGCCCAAACGTACACATAGGCCATAAATTCATTACTCACATTACGGAATCCTTTACTGGTGCGCCACCAATGCGCGGGATCAAAAGTGGGATCCTTCTCGGAAATAATGCCAATCTGGTAGCCGTCTCCAAAGGCCCGCTCAAACATCAGATGCGACCGCCGGGCATGCACCCCCACCGAATAGAGGTTAAAAGATTTGCCCCATTCCGGGTGCTGTTCCAGAATCTTACGGGTAGCAATTGCCGTATTATAAGTGCGGTCAATATAAACGGTAGAAGGAATAACGGCTTCATAAATGGTATCCTTGAAGCCATCCTTTTTAATCTGAGCCACGGCTGCCTGGGCTGTATTTTTAAAATGCAGGTAGTCTTTACGGAATGTGATGGGTAACCCGGTTACAACCAGATGCCGGTAATGATCTTTGTGATACAACGCCACAGCATGCGTCAGAGCCTCATCTTCAACCCACCCTTCTACAACCAGAATTTTTGCCGGAACAGGGTGATCCTCGGAAAGATACACTGAGACAGTCACCATCCACAGGCGAAACAGTATGCCCAGAACCAAGAGCAACAGAATCCATCCCCAAAAGGTAGGACGCCAGCATTTCCTTTTTCGAAACAACACGAAGTTTTGAAACATAGTCAAAATAAGTACTTTTTCTCAATAATATCAATCAACAAGTTGGGTACAAATGATTCTTCGGTCAAATTTAAGGAAATTGGAAGTTGGTACATCCAAAATACTGAGCATGGAGAAACAAATTCTTAAATTTTGTTTTCATTGTGAAATAATAACTTAAAAAATGTTAAAAAATCTATAAATAGTTCTACATTGGTGTGTATTTATTATTCACTTAAACTCTATCCTTATGAAAAAGAGATTGTTACTATTCGTTCTCGCAGTAGCTGTAGGATTCAGCTCATGCCAGAAAAAAACAACTCCGGCCAGTGCCAACGCCGATGAACAGTTGGTTCAGAACAACGAACAGGTAATACCCGGAAGTTACATCATCCTGTACGACAAAACCGACTCAGGATTCAAAGCAGCACCGGCAGACAGTAAAGCAAGAAAAGAACAGGTACTGAATGTATCGAAAGTCGTTTTTAAAACTGCAGGAGTACAGTTTTCACAGCCACATCAGGTTTACGGAACCGCTGTGAAAGGGGTAGCCGTCCATTTAACCAGTGAGGAGGCCAACCTCATCAGAAACCAAAAAGGAGTTCAGGGTATTTATCCCGACAAAATGGTTACGCTGGCCAAACCCGGATCCACCACCAGCACACCTCCGGCCCAGGTAATCCCTTACGGGGTAATCAGAACAGGACATGCAACCTACACCGGAACCCACAAAGCCTGGATTATTGACACCGGTATCGATCTGGATCACCCCGATCTGAATGTGGATGTTGCATACGGTTACCTGGCCCCCGGAATCCGCACCCGTACCGGATTTGATGATGACAACGGACACGGCAGTCACTGTGCCGGTATTGTGGCCGCCATTGATAATGAAATCGGTTCCATCGGTGTGGCAGCCGGTGCCTTCGTTGTCCCAGTAAAAGTATTGGATAAAAGAGGATCGGGTGCGTACAGTTCCATCCTTGCCGGTATCGACTACGTAGCCGCCAATGCATCCCCGGGCGATGCTGCCAACCTGAGTTTGGGTGGTGGTGCATACGACCCCATCGATCAGGCAGTGCAGGCATTGGGTAATGCCGGAATTTTTGTAGCTATGGCTGCCGGAAACGAATCAGATGATGCGAACAATCATTCTCCCGCACGGGCTAACGGAACAAATCTGTACACCGTGTCCGCCATGGATCAGAACGATGTATTTGCCTATTTCTCCAACTATGGCAATCCTCCCATTGATTATTGTGCCCCGGGAGTCAGCATCTTCTCAACTTATAAAGACGCCGGATATGCTACGTTAAGCGGAACTTCCATGGCTTCACCCCATGTATGCGGATTGTTGCTGCTTACCAACGGAAACATCCAAACTGACGGTTATGTGCTGAACGATCCCGATGGAAATCCGGATCCCATTGCACACAACTAATGAAAAATTGAGTTCTTTTAAAAAGCCCTTCGGATCCGAAGGGCTTTTTTCTTTCACAAAAAAGAAGAACTTTGCAACTGATTTCAGCATACAACACCATGAATTTATCTGATCTGAGAAGAGACTTCGGTCAACAAAAAGATAGTCCGGTATGGTCCGACAATCCCTTTTCCCTTTTTGGGGAATGGTTGCAAACAGCCATAAACAAACCGGTTCAGGAAGCCAATGCCATGATTTTATCCACTGCGGGAACCGACAACAAACCCTCCTCACGGGTGGTCCTGCTTAAAGAATACAGTGAAAAAGAGGGTTTCGTCTTCTATACCGATTACAGCAGTCACAAAGGCCGCGACCTGGAAGCCAATTCGTTTGCTTCGGTTATTTTTTACTGGAACGTTTTGGAACGTCAGATCCGCATTGAGGGCAAAGTGAAAAAGGTGGACCGTTCGATGTCGACAGCCTATTTCAACAGCCGTCCGCTGGAAAGCAGACTGAGTGCGTATGTCTCCCGCCAAAGCCAACGGATTGACCATCTGGATGAATTGAGGCAGCAAAGGCAGGAATTACTGGATTCAGGCAACGAAATTACCTGCCCGGAACGTTGGGGTGGTTATGCACTGATGCCCGAAAAATTTGAATTCTGGCAGGGCGGAACCCACCGGCTCCACCACCGGATGGAATACATCTACACGGGAGGTTCCGACTGGAAAAGACAAGCACTGGCTCCCTAAAGATCCAGTTCTTCCACATCCATCTTTGCATCCGGTCCGGAAGAATTTTCTCCATTTTCTGCCAGTTGCTTCATTTCGGCAACCACATTACTTATGTCGTCTTCCGTAAAATTCTTTTCCTGACACGCTTCTTCCAGTGTCCCCCAAATGGGCTCCCCACACATAATGCAACGGATGCCCCGCTCCATTAAAAAGCGGACGGAAAAAGGATAGTTGTTTACCAGTTCTTCGATTAAGATTTCTTTATTGATTACGGGTTTCGCCATTTCCACTAATTTTTGGCAAAATTACTCATTCCTTTCGTGATAAATCAGAAAAGTCCGCCGTTTTGATAGATTTCCATTTGGACCTCTGAAAAGGGAGCAACTTTTCCCGACCGGTTCTTCGTTTCGTTGAAAATCGTACCGGTTTTAAAATTCACCCGGATCCGGTCGCCGTCTTCCACAGCGGCTTCTTCGAGCGAATCGTAGGTCAGTACCGGCATTGCGGCATTGATGGCATTGCGTTCGTAGATTGCTCCGAATGACTGCGCCAGAATTGCCTGTACCCCCAGTGTCATGAAACCGTCTACGGCCTGCTGTCGCGAACTACCCGAACCAAAATTGGCTCCGGTAACTACCAGATCTCCCGGTTTCACTTTTTGAGCGAAGTCTTCAAAACCTTCAAGGTTATCAAAAATATACTGTCCCATTTGTTCGGGATCAGTAATTTGCAAATACCGGTTGTGGAAAATCATATCCGTATCAATACTGTCCTTTGGCACCATCCATACTCTTCCGGAAACTTCCACCGGTTTATCCGAAACCTGTTTCTTCGTTGAAGCTTCCGCGGCCACCAAAGCGGAATCCCCATCCGGTTCAAAAACAGCAGGGATTTCCGGAATGTCGTCTTCCGTTGTAATGTAACCGGCCACTGCTGAAGCAGCTACCGTTGCCGGTGAGGCCAGGTATACTTTTCCCTTTCCCTGCTTTCCCGGGAAGTTTCTGTTTCCGGTGCTCACCGTAACCTCTCCGGGACCGTTTTGCCCCACCTGTCCGGCTGCACATCCGGCACAACCGGCATTGGAAACCAGGGCTCCTGCTTCCTTAAAAATCCGGATCAGCCCTTCATCAAGGCATTGGTTCCAGATTTCATCGGTGGCCGGAACAATTTTCAAAACCACCCCGGGAGCTACTTTTTTATTTCGCAACACACCGGCCACCGCCCGCATGTCTTCCATCCTTCCGTTGGTGCAACTGCCCACAAATGCCGAGTCAATTTTCACCTTTTTTTCTTCAGCAATATTGACTGTATCATGGGGTTTACCGGGGCGACTGACCATGGGCACAAACACCGAAGCATCAATCGTATATTCCTGATCGTAAACGGCATCCGCATCTGCATAAACCGGTTCGATCATACGACCGGTTTGGGCACGGGCATATTCCAATACTTCGTTGTTGGGAGGAAACAATAAAATAATGACCCCCATCTCGGTTCCCATGGAAGAAATCGTCACCCGCTGGTCCAACGTCAGTTTTTCCACCACCGGACCGTAAAATTCCACCGAGTAGCCCAGCAAAGAATGGGCACCAAACTGATGCAGCAGATTCAACACAATATCTTTAGCCGTTACCCGATCCGGTAATACACCCTCCAGGGTAATTTTCACCGAAGGAGGAATCTTAAACCACACCTTTCCTTTGTGAAAAGCGGCAGCAATATCCTTGTCCCCCATCCCCTGTCCGAAGGCTCCGATAGCCCCGAGAATATTGGCATGAGAATCCGTGGTTACGGCCGTTGATCCGGGCCAGGCCAGACCTTCACGAATCAAGGTATGGGTACCGATCCCGTTGTCAATGTCGAAAATTTTAATGCCGTTTTTCCGGGCATAATTCCGAATCACCTGCTGATTGGCAGCGTATTTCTGATCGCTTCCCGTGGGATTGGTATCAAACGTGAAAAAAGTTTTCGAAGGATCATCAATGGACAGTTGATTGTTTTCCAGGTGCTGAACCACATTGGGTCCCCCGAAATCGCGTGCCACACGGGCATCAATTTCCACATCCACAATTTCTCCGGGTTTCACCTGCGCTTTTTGCGCATGCTGTGCTATAATTTTTTCAATGATGGTCATGGTGTATGAATTAAGCTGTAGTATCCTGTTTTAATTATGATTGGTCCTTGAAAGCATCGGCTCCCGGATAGTGAAAGCGCTCCCGGGCCACACGTTCCGGAAAAGTATAATAGGTGATCATACCTTCTGAACACAGCTCCTCCTCCGGACCAAACAATTCCACTTTTACATCAACCAGATTGCGATTTTTCCCCTCCAGATGAGCCCGTAACCGAATACTGCCTTTGTCGACTGCAACAGGTTTCAGATATTTTGTCGTCAGCTGAGCTGTGACCCCGGCTGTATTCAATTTAACCTGCACCAGCCAGGAAGCAATTTCGTCCATCAGTGTGGCCTGAATTCCTCCGTGTAAGACATTCACATATCCCTGCAGAAATCCCCTCGGTTCCCAATCGCAAACCAAATAATCACCTTCTTCCCTGAACTGCATCTGCAATCCGTTTTCGTTGTGCGGCGAACAACCAAAGCACTTATACCCCTCCATTCCCACATAAGGATTCCTGATCTTCTGCATACTCAATATTTTTTTATTCAATTTCGTTTGTAAAATTACCCCAATATCATGGGAATATCAATCCGTAGAATACGTAAAAAAACAGGCCGGATATTAATCCGGCCTGAGTCAACCAAAATTGTTCGTTTCAACACTTTTTTTTTGCAGTATGTGTATACAAAACAAGGGGCATGCCAATTTACATTAGCACCTGAATTACAATGTATTAAATTACATAAGTCTGCTGAAATCAGAAAAAAGAAAGTTGATTTTCTCCTTTATCGTATAGCTTGAAAGCCAAAATTTCCGTTATCGGAATGTCCGGAATGTCAGGAGATCACTTTTCCAAACAGGTCATAGGCATCGGCACGGATGATCTGAACCGTGTAAAAAGAACCGATTTGTAAATTACCGGATTCAATCAGCACCTCATTGTCCACATCAGGTGAATCGAATTCGGTTCGTCCCACAAAATAGTCTCCTTCCTGACGGTCCACGAGCACTTTGAATGTTTTGCCTACTTTTTGCTCATTCAATTCAAAGGAGATACTTTGCTGCAAATCCATCAGTCGGTTTTCGCGATCCTGTTTTACTTCCCCGGGCACATCATCTTCCAGAGCAAAGGCTGCGGTATCCTCTTCAGGAGAATACTGAAATACACCCAGCCGGTCGAACCTGACTTCCTGCACAAAGTCCAGCAGCTGTTGGAACTCTTCTTCCGTTTCACCCGGATAACCCACAATAAAGGTAGAGCGCAGGGCCAGTCCGGGCAATTCCTTTCTCAGCTTCAGGACCAGTTCCCGTGTCTTTGCCCCGTCCAGTCCCCGTTTCATGGATTTCAGAATGCGGGTACTGATGTGCTGCAAGGGAATGTCCAGGTAGTTGCAAACCTTCGGATTGTTCTTTATCACAGCAATCAGGTCTTCCGGGAAACCGGCCGGATAAGCATAATGCAACCGGATCCATTCAATCCCTTCCACAGCAGCAATTCGTTCCACCAGCTCGGCAATTTTGCGTTCGCGATAGAGATCGAGTCCGTAATAAGTCAGATCCTGGGCAATCAGCAACAGCTCTTTCACCCCATTGGCAGCAAGAAATTCGGCTTCTTTAACGATCTCTTCAATGGATTTGGAAACATGCTTCCCACGAATCAGCGGAATGGCACAGAACGAACAGGAACGATCGCAACCTTCGGATATTTTTAAATAGGCATAATGAGACGGCGTGGTAACCAAACGCTCGCCCAATAATTCGTGTTTGTAATCAACGGAAAGGCTTTTCAGGACTTCAGGCAAATCATTCACACCGAAAAAACCGTCCACTTCCGTGATTTCTTCTTTCAGCTCTGCGGCATAGCGCTGCGACAAACAACCGGTGACGATTACTTTTTTCAGCAGCCCTTCCTTTTTGGCTTCCACCGCCGAAAGGATCATATCCACCGATTCTTCTTTGGCATCGCCAATGAAACCGCAGGTATTGATCACCATCACGTCGGAAGGATCGTTGGAATCGTGCACAATGCGGTAGCTTCCTTCCAGCTGCTTCATGAGCACCTCCGAATCCACCAGGTTTTTGGAGCAACCCAGCGTCACCACATTCACTACCGGTTTTTTCACAACAAATCTTTAAGAAAACAATGTTTCAACAAAAGCTTTCCGGTCGAAGGGCTGCAGGTCTTCCATTTTTTCCCCCACCCCGATGTATTTCACCGGAATTTTAAACGTATCGGAAATACCAATCACCACGCCGCCTTTGGCGGTGCCGTCCAGTTTGGTCAGCGCCAGGGCATTTACCTCCGTGGCAGCAATAAACTGCCGGGCCTGTTCAATGGCATTCTGCCCGGTGGAGGCGTCCAGAACCAACAGAATTTCATGCGGGGCATCGGGAATCAGTTTCTGCATCACTTTTTTAATCTTGGTCAGCTCGTTCATCAAACCGATCTTGTTGTGCAACCGACCGGCTGTATCGATGATGGCCACATCCGCATTTTGCGACAGGGCCGACTTCACCGTATCATACGTAACGGAAGCCGGATCGGAACCCATTTGCTGTTTCACAATGGGAACGCCCACTCTTTCGGACCAGATGGTGAGCTGATCCACAGCAGCAGCACGGAATGTATCCGCAGCACCCAGCACCACCGATTTTCCTGCCTTTTTAAAGTTATAGGCCAGCTTTCCGATGGTCGTGGTCTTCCCTACCCCGTTCACCCCCACCACCAGGATCACATAAGGTTTCTTGTCGGCGGGCAGCTCAAAACTGACTCCGTCTTCGGTATTGTTTTCCTGCAGCAGCGAAACAATTTCCTCCTTGAGCAACGTGTTCAATTCCTCCACACCAAAGTACTTGTCTTTGGCTACCCGGGCCTCAATCCGGTCAATGATCTTCAGTGTTGTATCCACGCCCACATCGGAAGTCACCAGCACCTCTTCCAGGTTGTCCAGCACATCCTCGTCTACTTTTGATTTGCCGGCCACGGCACGGGTAATCTTGGAAAAGACACTTTGTTTGGTTTTTTCCAGTCCCTTATCCAGTTCTTCCTGCTGCTTTTTGGAAGAAAAAAAGGAGAAAACGCCCATAGTTGTATAATTGTTTGTTATGAATCAGTTTGAGTACAAAAATGAAGAAGATCAACAACCAAGAGACAAAAATAGAAATTTATAATTTTCATAATCCATTGCCGTCACCTTCATTGATCCCGATACGTTTCTCTATCGGGATTTGTTCAACTCTAAGCTTTCAGTTCACTTCGTTCCTGAAACCTTAGTTTCACAAATAAAAAAAGCCTTTTCCGGTTGAGGGAAAAAGCTTCTTTAAAGATCGACCTGAATTAAATATTAATTCTTGGCCAGTGTATTTTTCACCTGATCGGTGGGAACAATTTCTTCTTTAAAAGTATAGGCACCGGTTTTGGGTGACCTTACCATTTTAATCACTTTAGCGTAATCTTTTCCCTGAGATTGTAATGTTGCAACTGTTTTCTTAGCCATGACTTATATTATTTAATTTCTCTGTGAATGGTCATTTTTTTCAAGATGGGGTTGTATTTCTTCAACTCCAGACGATCGGGGGTATTTTTCTTGTTCTTGGTAGTGATGTACCGTGAAGTTCCGGGCATGCCGCTGTTCTTGTGTTCGGTACATTCCAGAATTACCTGTATTCTTGCGTCCTTACTTTTCTTAGCCATTGTATATCGCTTTTAATTTTTTTGGACGGCAAAATTACAAACTCCGTCCCGATTATCCTAATAATTTTTTAAAATTTTTGACCGGAATCAACAATCATTTTAAATCACTGTATTATTGACAATTAAATCCGTTTACCGATTCATTTTACCTCCTTGTCAGTGGAGCATTGTCTGAACATACGGTGTGATGCCTGCAAAAAAGAATTCAACCGCAATGATCATGACAATCAATCCCATGAGTTTGGTAAAGATTTTGGTCCCCTGCGATCCGATGACTTTGATGATGCCTGTTGCTCCCAGCAAAATAATAAATGAAACCACGGAAACCAGCAGGATTGACAGCAATACAAGCCCCTTATCTGCCAGCGAGTTGGCATCCCCCATCAGCACCATGGCATTGGTAATGGAACCGGGACCGGCAATCAGCGGAACCCCCAGTGGCGTAAGCGCCACATCATCGGTATAGGTCTGAGCCTCTTCTTCTGTGGTCATCTTCATCCGGCTGATCTTGGCATTCAGCATATCATAGCCCATCACAAAAAACAACACACCGCCTACCACCCTCAGTCCATTGATGGAAATATGAAAAAAATCAAAGACGTATTTCCCCAGGATGGCAAACAAAGTCAACACCAGAAAGGCAGTCAGCATGGTTTTCATTGCCGTATTCTTTCGTTGCTTTTGCGTCAGCCCGTCGGTCATACTCAGAAACACCGGCATGGCACCCAACGGATTCATCAGGGTAAAAAACGAAGTAAAATACAGCAGCAGTGTGGTAACAAATGTCATATCGATCGGCTAAAATTCAGGCACAAAAATACTGAATTATGAAACAGCACGAAACTATCCCAGATTTTTGATCACCTCTTCTGCTTTCGCGAGGATGGCATCCCGGCTTTGCTGCGCTCTGCTTCTTATTTCTTCGCCCTTTTTCAGTTTATCTCCGGCAAAGGCTTTGTCCTCCACACCGGCGGCGTTGATCTTCACATTCAAAAAGGCCCCTTCCACGGCTGCCAGGGCACACAAGGCGCCCACACCGGCATCTGAAACGGAATTGGGATTGCCCTTTTCAGCCATCTGTGCCATCACTTCCATGGAGGCATAGGCTGTCTCCATCACCTTAAAGGGTATTTCCATGGCGTATTTGGAAGCCTCTTCAATGGCCTGCCTGCGCGAAGTTTTTTCATCCTCCGTCTTTTTGGGCAGCCCAAACGCCTCCATAATTCTGTTGAACGCCCGGGTATCTTCATCCACCAGATGCAACAACTGATCTTTCAATGCCTGTCCTTTTTCAGCCACGTCGGAAAATTCTTCCCAGCGCTCGTCCCAACCCCGTTTGTGAGCGGATAAATTAGCCACCATGGTTCCCAGTGAAATGCCCAGAGCACCCACGTAAGCGGCGATGGAACCGCCACCCGGTGCCGGAGATTCGGAAGCGGTTTCGTTGGCAAAGGCCGTCAGATTCATATCCACCAGCTTGTTGCCTTTTTCTTCCAGCAAAAATTCGATGATGCGTTCTTTGGGGTTGAAGGGTTTCAAATCATCCAGTCCCATGGATTTGATGGCAATTTTCAGCAGTTCCTCATTGTCCACACCGGTGGAACGCTGCTGTTTGCGCAGGAAATAACGTCCGGCTTCCAGCATGGCGTTCAATGGAATCAAACCCACCAGTTCAGAGCCGGTCACCCGGATGCCCCGTTCGGTAGCCTTTTTGCATACTTCATCGAAAGCTACATGTACCGGGGTAACGGAAATATTGGTCAGGTTCATGGAGATTTGGGCAATGCCGTATTCTTCAATGAACCAGCCAATGGCTTTTACTGATTTCAGACTTCCCGGAATCATGACCGGTTTCCCCTGTGCATCTTTCACGATTTTTCCGGTGATGGGATTGCCTTCGCGTTTGGTCCGACCCCGTTCGCGCACATCAAAAGCCACTGAATTGGCCCGACGGGTGGAAGTGGTATTCAGGTTTACATTAAAGGCTACCAGAAAATCACGGGCTCCTACAGCGGTGGCCCCGCTTTTCTGCACCTGTTCAGTAAACTCTGCAGGTCCAAAGTCCGGTTTCCATTTGGGATTGACCAGCTTTTCAGCCAGCCCTTCATATTCTCCCGAACGGCAATGGGCCAGGTTTCGTCTTTCCTCTGTAAAAGCTGCATTTTCATAGCAGTACACCGGAACCTGTAACTCCTCCCCGATGCGTTTGGCCAGTTTGCGGGCATATTCCACGGTTTCTTCCATGGTGATGTTGGCCACGGGCACCAGCGGACACACATCGGTGGCCCCAAAGCGGGGATGTTCCCCTTTGTGGTGCCGCATATCGATGACTTCGCGGGCTTTTTTCACTGCCTGAACAGCGGCTTCCACCACCTCATCAGGAGTCCCGACAAAAGTTACTACGGTCCGATTCGTTGCGGCACCGGGATCCACATCCAGTAATTTGACTCCTTCTACTTTTTCAATTTCATTGGTAATCTCTTTGATCACTGCCATATCACGGCCTTCACTGAAATTGGGAACACATTCGATCAGTTGCTTCATACAAATTGATTTTTATTTTTTAGTGGTTTGTACCGCTCCGTTCAGTATCACGGTTTCCACCTTGTTGCTACCAAAAGCGTAAGGCAAAAAGGACAAACCTGAAATTTCTTTGGTGATGTAAACATTGGCTTTTTTGCCCCGGGCAATCGTCCCCAACTCGGAACTGAGTCCCAGCGCATACGCACCGTTGAGTGTCGTGGCATTGAGGGCTTCCTCTGGCAACAGCTTAAAAACAATAGATGCCATGGACAGAATCAGCTGCATGTTTCCCGAGGGTGCGGAACCCGGGTTAAAATCCGAGGCCATGGCCAGCGGCAAACCGGCATCGATCATTTTTCGGGCCGGAGCCTCGATCATATTCAGGAAAAAGGCAGCGCCCGGCAACACGGTGGGCATGGTTTCAGACGACAGCAACGCTTCTATTTCCGCATCTCCTGTATATTCCAGATGATCCACCGACAGGGCATTATATTTTACTCCGGCCTGAATGCCACCGGAGAAGTCCAGTTCGTTGGCATGAATCTTGCCCCGCAGACCATAACGTTGCCCTGCTTCCAGTATCCGTTCGGTATCTTCCACGGTGAAAAACCCACGATCACAAAACACATCCACAAAATCAGCCAGCTGTTCTTCCGCCACCTGCGGGATCATTTCATTTACCACCACATCCACGTATTTTTCCTGCTTTCCTTTATATTCCTGCGGAACGGCATGAGCGCCCAGAAAAGAGGAACGGATGGTCAACGGTGAAACTTCTTTTAATCGCCGGATTACCCGCAACATCTTGCGTTCGCCTTCCCAGTTCAGTCCGTACCCGCTTTTGATCTCCACCGCACCGGTTCCGAATGCAATAATCTCATTCAGTCGCTCCAGGGCCGAAACAAACAGTTCTTCTTCCGATACCTCTTTGAGTTTGCGGGCGGTATTCAGAATACCGCCGCCGCGACGGGCAATCTCTTCATAGGAAAGCCCACGGATGCGGTCCACAAATTCCGCTTCCCGCGATACGGGATAGACCAGATGCGTATGGGAATCCACAAAAGAAGGAAGGACCAGTTTGTTTGTGGCATCCAGAAACTGAACCTCAGTTTTGCCCTGTAACAATTCTTCCTTATTCAATGCAGTCATGGGACCGAAATCGGAAATACGGTCTCCTTCAATCCACAACCAGGCATCATCCAGTACATTGACCTGAGCCATAGCACGGCCCTTCGCCCACTGAACAGGTTTTTCTTCGGTATGCACCAGTTGTTTGATGTTCTCAATGAGTAAATTCATAGTACTGTTTTGTGTTCGTTCCCTGAAAATCCACACAAAAATAAGCAAGTAATACGGAACAGCCCCTTTTCAGCCCTGGAAAAAACCTAAGTGATACACTGGTTTTTCGTTTTATACGCGTATTCCTCGTCGTGATAAGCAATTCATCAATCACTCAAAGAGTACGCGGGAAATTTTCCTTATTTTTACACCACTCAAAAACAGGAATCGAATGAAAGCAGACCCGTCGCAGGCTTTGAAAGCCCTGACAGCATTACAAAAAGATTTTGAAGGAGAAATTGTTCTGGACGATTCCATGAAACTGATGTATGCTACCGATGCCTCTGCGTACCGCGAAGTGCCGCTGGCCGTTACCTTTCCCAAAAACAAGTCGGACCTGAAAAGGCTGATCCTGCTGGCCTGGAAACAAAAAGTTCCGCTTATTCCGCGGGCTGCCGGGACATCCCTTGCCGGACAGGTGGTGGGAAGCGGCATTGTGGTGGATATTTCCAAACACATGACCCGCATCCTGGAAGTCAACGAAAAAGAACACTGGGTACGGGTGGAACCGGGCGTGGTCCGCGATGAACTGAATAAATACCTGGAACCTTCCGGACTGTTTTTTGCGCCGGAGACCTCCACCTCCAACCGGGCCATGATCGGGGGCATGCTGGGCAACAATTCCTGCGGGGCCCATTCGCTGGTGTACGGCAGCACCCGCGACCACACGCTGGAGACCACGGTTCTGCTCAGTGACGGCCACGAAGTCACCTTCGGAAAATTAAGTGCCCGGGAACTGGCAGCCAAAACCGAAGAGGACACACTGGAAGGAAAGATTTATACTCAAATCAAAAACATTCTGGATGATCCCGAAAATCAAAAGGAGATCGAAGA
The DNA here is from genome assembly GCA_016936355.1 of Bacteroidales bacterium. Taxonomy (GTDB): domain Bacteria; phylum Bacteroidota; class Bacteroidia; order Bacteroidales; family F082; genus Sulfidibacterium. Next base: position 17,897 of record JAFGYB010000011.1, read on the forward strand.
ACAATATCCGGACCTTTCGCTGGAACGAAGGAATACCGGCTATGCACTGGACCTGCTGCTGCATACCGACCCCTGGAAAAACAACGGCAAAGAGGTTAACCTGAGCACGCTGCTGGCGGGTTCGGAAGGCACCCTGGCCTTCACCACCGAAATCAAACTGAACCTGGAGCCTTTACCCCCAAAAAACAAAGGACTGGTGTGTGTGCATCTGGATTCCGTTCCCGATTCGCTGAAAGCCAACCTGACGGCGCTGGAACTGCAACCCCATTCGGTGGAACTCATGGACCGAACCATCATGGAGCTGACCCGCGAGAACATCGAACAACGGAAAAACCGCTTTTTCGTACAGGGCAATCCGGGCGCGGTGCTGATCGTGGAATTTGCTGAAGAATCCATGGCAAAGGTGGAGGAAAAGGCCCGGCTGCTGGAAGAAAAACTGCGGGCACAGAACCTGGGATTCCATTTCCCGCTGGTGACGGGCAATGACATGGCAAAGGTGTGGAACTTAAGAAAAGCCGGACTGGGTATTCTGAACAATATGGCGGGCGATGCCAAACCGGTAGCGCTCATCGAAGACACGGCCGTTCATCCCCAATTGCTGCCCGAATACATTGAAGCGTTTGACGCCCTATTGAAGAAATACGACAAAGAATGCGTTTACTACGCCCACATTGCCACCGGCGAACTGCACCTACGGCCCGTCTTGAACCTGAAAGATCCGGAAGAAGTGGAATTGTTTTATCAGATTGGTCGGGAGACAGCCTTACTGGTGAAGAAATTTAAAGGTTCGCTGAGCGGGGAACACGGCGACGGGAGGTTGCGCGGCGAATTTATCCCGCTGATGGTGGGCAACAAAATTTATCAGCTGTTCAAGGAAATCAAAGACACTTGGGATCCCAACCACATTTTCAACCCGGGAAAAATTACCGATACCCCGAGGATGAATTCCTATTTACGGTATCAACCCGGACAGGAAACACCGGAAATCAAAACCTATTTTGACTTCTCCAAAGACCAGGGCATCGTGCGGGCTGCTGAGAAATGCAACGGTACCGGGGAATGCCGTAAGAACTCCATTATGGGCGGCACCATGTGTCCCAGTTACATGGCTACCCGCGACGAAGACAAGACCACCCGCGCACGGGCCAACATCCTGCGCGAGTTTCTGAGCAAACCCGGACAAAAGAATCCCTTCGACCACAAAGAAATCTACCAGGTGCTGGACATGTGTTTGATGTGCAAGGCCTGTAAATCGGAATGCCCGTCCAGTGTGGACATCACCAAACTGAAAGCCGAGTTTCTGCAGCACTATTATGATGCCCATGGTATTCCGCTGCGCACCAGACTGATCGCCAACATCTCGAAAGTCAACCGCCTGGGCAGTGTATGGCCGGGATTCTATAATTTCATTCAAAAGAATCCGCTCATCAGTAAAGCCAACGCCAATATGCTGGGCTTCGCCGAACAGCGGCATTTTCCCTTGCTGGCTAAAACAACACTGAACCGCTGGTTCAAAAGCCATCAGCGAAGACAAAACGGAAATTTTCCCAACGGAAGAGTATATCTGTTCAACGATGAATTTACCCGGTTCAACGATACCGATACCGGCATCAAAGCCATTTTGCTGTTGAACAAGCTGGGCTACGAAGTCGTCATCCCAAAACACCTGGAAAGCGCCCGTACCTACCTTTCCAAAGGCCTGGTAAAAAAAGCCCGGAAGATTGCCCGGACCAACGTCCGGCTGCTGCAGGACAAAATAACGGAACAAACTCCGCTGGTGGGCATCGAGCCCTCGGCCATCCTCACCTTCCGGGACGAATACATCGATTTACTAACCGGAACGGAGAAAAAACAGGCACAGCAACTGGCACAGCACGCCCTGATGATCGACGAATTCCTGGAACGGGAAATGAAAGCCGGCAAGATCAGTAAAAAACAGTTCACCGATGGTGACAAACACATCAAACTGCACGGGCATTGCCACCAAAAGTCACTGGCTTCCACGGAACCGACGAAGTATGTTCTGAGTTTTCCCGAACACTACAGTGTGGAGGAAATTCCTTCGGGATGCTGCGGCATGGCCGGTTCGTTTGGTTACGAAAAGGAGCATTACGAGCTCAGCATGAAAGTGGGCGAAATGGTGCTGTTCCCGGCGGTGCGCAACAGCAGCGCGGAAACCCTTATTGCAGCGCCCGGTACTTCGTGCCGCCACCAGATCAAGGACGGCACCGATCGGACCGCCAGCCATCCGGTGGACATTTTGTATGAAGCGCTGGTTAAATGAAGTACAGGGAATGAGGGACACGTAATCTAAAGTGCCTTGAGTTCTTAAGGCAAAGAGTACTCCCTTCCCACAGTTCAATGCTGAGGTCTCCCGATTCATCGGGAGACCGTGAGCATCTTAAGGTTCTTTACGGGAACATTTTTATGAGTAAAGTTTAATATTTACCTGTCATTTCTTATCGACCTCCCCCCGTTTCGTCCCTATCGCTTCTTCAACACAGATTGCTTTGTCGCATTGCCTCCATCCTTCCCTGAGGCTCCGCACAATGACGCTGATTATTTGAATACCCGGGAAGAGATCCTTCACTCCATTGCATTTCGTTCAGGATGACAGGCTTTTTGGGCACTAAAAAATGTGCCCTTGCGATGATCCTCTTTTCTTTGTATTTTTAATGCAGGCTCATAGGCCATCCCGATGAATCGGGACTGCGCATAGCCGGAACCGTTATGGGTAATGGTAGAATGACAACAAAAACAGAACGAAATGAAATATATTTTAACATGGACACTTTTGGTTTTAACAAACCTAACTTTTGGACAATCAAAACCGGAAAGTGATACTTTAAACGCTAATCCTAATTATGATAAGGAATTAGCCCATAAATTAGGCGGAGATGCTTATGGAATGAAGCGTTATTTTTTAGTCATTCTTAAAACAGGAACAAACACAACCAAAGACAAGGAACTTATAAGCAAAAGTTTCAGAGGACATTTGGACAATATCAACCGCTTGGTAGATGAAGACAAAATAATTGTAGCAGGACCTTTGGAAAAGAATGAACACCATTACAGAGGTATCTTTATTCTAAACAATATTCAGTCTGTAGAGGAAGCAAAAAAGATGTTGCAAACCGACCCTGCCATAAAAAACGGATTGTTAGACTACGACCTGTTTTCTTGGTATGGCTCGGCAGCACTTCCCGAATACCTGCCATTTTCCGATAAAATTTGGAAATCAAAACCTTAAAATAATATGGACAAAGCGACACATACAATGATTGAAAACCTGCATAAAAACACGGGTAAAACTTTAGAACAATGGATTGACATTGTTAAGCAACAAAACTTTTCAAAACACGGAGCAATTATTCAGTTTTTGAAAGAACAATATCAATTTACGCACGGGTTTGCGAACCTGGTTGCACACAAAGCTAAGGGAACAGATGCGGGTTCAGCGGACAACCTTGACGACTTGATAACCAAACAATATCAAGGAAAGGAACATTTTAAAGTCCTTTATGACAAACTAATTTCAGAAATTCAAACTTTCGGAAACGACATTGAAATTGCACCTAAAAAAGCTTACGTGAGTTTAAGACGTAAAAAACAATTTGCCATGTTGAACCCGGCGACCAAAACACGTTTTGAAATTGGCATTCACTTAAAAGGAATTGATCCGATAGGGAAATTAGAACCCGAAAAACCAAACGCAATGTGCTCTCATAAAATAAATCTTTCTGACATAAAAGACATTGACAAAGAAGTTATTAATTGGCTAAAAACAGCCTATGACAATGCGGGCTGATAAGCAATCCGCCAAAGGCATACTGTTATAGCCCTTCCGTAGCAGGCTATTGCCAAATACATCCCCTACTGAAAATTAAAAAATGATACCTTTGATCGTTGGTGCCCCTGAATAATATTATGAGCCGGCAGCTCAGTATGCCAGGCAAACAACAGACGATCAAAACTAAAATTTAAACATTATGGCACATATCAATCCCCACATTAACTTCAACGGCAATGCAGAAGAAGCATTCAACTTTTACAAATCAGTATTTGGCGGTGAATTCTCAAAAATAATCCGTTTCAAAGATTTAGCCAGTATGGAATTTCGAGTTGCGGAACATGAAGCAACTAAAATAATGCACATTGCTTTACCAATCGGTAACAGTATTTTAATGGCTAATGATGTGCCTGAAATACTGGGACGAACAAACGAAAATGAGAACCGAAGCAAAATTGTAATTAGTGCAGAAAGTAAAGAAGAAGCTGACAAACTATTCAACGGACTTTCGGCAGGGGGACAGGTTGAAATGCCTATCTCCGACAGCCCCTGGGGTACCTATTTTGGTTCGTTCAGGGACAAATACGGAATTGAATGGATGGTAGATTTTGACCCGAATCATCCCGGGCAGATTTAACTGAAGAAAAACAACAAACCGCTTACCAGCACTATCGTCCACAGGGGTTCAAGGGTTGGGCGCACGCGTTCCCGCATCATCTTTTTCCTCAATGGAAAAAGACGCAACCCAAAACCCGACCGTTTCATAGTGCCGATCATTGTACTCATGAACTACAAAACACATGAAAAAGACCCCATTGTTCCTCGTCCTCCTGATGGCTGCCAGTGCTTTAATGGCTCAAAAGCCGTATGATGCGTTCATCAGCAAAGCCGACTCGCTGTATCGGGCAAAAGACTATCAGCACGCGACCCGTATCGACTTCGTCACGATTCAGGGTCACAAAGTGGAAGTTCTAACCTCCGGGATGCAACACAATAAAGCCAGCCAACCGGTCATTGTTTTCGAAAACGGCATGGCCAGTGGTTTCGGCAGTTGGGATACGGTAGCCGCGGCCATGGCTCAAACCCATGCTGTTTTCAGATACAACCGCCCGAGGATCGGAGCATCGGAAGACGACAGCCTGCCTCCTACCACCGCGCACATTGTAAATAATTTGAGGGTTCTGTTGCTGAAGAAGGGACTGAAACCGCCTTATTTACTGGTATCGCATTCTTTTGGCGGCGCGTATATCCGCAGTTTTGCCTCGATGTATCCGGAGGAAATTGCCGGTCTTGTTTTTGTGGACCCCGTCGACTTCACGAAGAAAAAGGGATACGGCGCGTTGCCTTATCTTGAAATCGGACTGACCCAACATCAGGTCGATTCCATGTTCGGGAAACCCTACGAACAATTCATCCGGAGGCTGTATGAAGAAATGCCCCGTTTTTATGTGGAAGAAGTCAAAATTTCGCGGGCACTCAATGCTACTGGGTTCGCGGAATGTGTGCGCCAACCTTTGCCCGACATACCGGTCCATTTTATTATGGCGGGTGGTTACAAACAGGGAGATGACCGGGGAAAAACAATGTACGACAAAGAAAAACTGTTCCGGATCAACAACAACATCAAAATGAAAAGATGGCTGGAAGTGATCAATCCGTTGACATACGGCATGTTTTTTTACAGTGCTTCTTCCGGTCACTTTGTGCAAATGGATGATCCGAAACTGGTGATCGCCAGTATCCGGCTGGCTTTGAGCGATTACGATCAACTAAAGAAAGAGTAAGCAACCGCACCCCTGATCTAGGCAAGCGGGAGGGTAAACCAGAATTCGGAGCCTTTCCCCTCGGTACTTTGCACCTGAATTTCGCTGCCGTGCATCTCCACCAGTTCTTTACACAGCATCAGTCCCAGCCCCGTCCCTTTTTCCTTGTTGGTACCGGGCACGCTTTCAATGGTTTCGTTCTTAAAAAGCAAGGCCAGCCGATCGGGAGAAATACCGGTGCCGTTATCCTTCACCGTGATTTTTACCTGGTTTCCCTCTTTTTCGAGCAACAGGTCGACGATGCCCTTCGGATGAGTAAACTTCAGGGCATTATTCAACAGGTTTCCCAGCACAATCTGAATCAGGTTTTTATCGGCTGTAACGTTGATTTCTTCCCCGGTTTTCACCTTGACGGTGATCTCCTTCAGTTTGGCCTGATTGGCAAACATTATCTTCAAATTTTCCACCAGTTCGGTTAGGTCAAATTCCGTTTTGTTGAGTTTGATGCTTTTCCGTTGTGAACGGGACCAGGTCAGCAGGTTGGAAATGAAATGATACGTTTCTTCGGAAGTACGCAGGATCAAAAGTCCTTTGGATTTGGCGGCTTCGAGGTCGTTATTTTCCAGGTCTTCCATTAACAGGTCACTGAGGCCCAACAGCACATTGAACGGACTGACCAGGTCGTGGGATACGATGGAAAAGATCTTGTCTTTGGCCTGGTTCGATTCCATCAGTTCGTTGCTGAGCCGGGCAATGGTCCGGTGCCGAAAAACGAGAACCAACGAGAGTACAATCAACAACAGAATAATCAGAACCGAATATAATTCCACTCGTTGTTTCGCTTTTAGCAGCTGATTGACATCGTTCAGCTTTTCGGTCATCAGGAACCGGTCTTTAATTTGGGACAGGGTTTGAAACTGCAGGGCCGAATACAACGAGTCGTAGCTTTTGATGTAATGCTGATAATTCTCCGAAGCCTTGTGGTAATTCTTCAGCTGATGATAAAATTCGCCTTTGGCTTTGTAAACATGCAATATGTTGGGCGTCAGTTTTGTTTCCGTGGCAATAGTCAGTGCCTTATTCAGCATGGCTTCGCCCTGCTTTTCTTTGCCTTCGTGCGCGAGTACTTTAACGATCCCCAGCTGGCTGTTGATTTGACCGGTGGGATTCTGTCGTTGCGTGCACAACACCAACGCCCGGTTAAAACAATAAAAAGCCGAATCGAATTCCTTTCGTTGCAGATACACATCGCCCATGCCCTGCATGGAATAGGCCATGTAGCTCTTGTTGTTGATGTGCTCGTGCCTCGCGAGCGATTGCCGGTAATAACACATGGCCGAATCGGCCTCGCCCTTCAGAAACAATGTTTGCGCCACTTCCAGTGTTGCCGAAGCAACCCCAACGGAGTCATGAAACGTTTTCCGCAACGCAATTGCTTTCCGGAAATAATCAAGGGCCAGGTCGTATTTCCTGTTGATCCGGTTGGCTTCGCCCATATTGATATAACCATAGGCAATGCCCCGGGCGTTGTGAAGCCTCTGAAATATTTCCAGTGACTTTCGTCCATATTCAAAAGCCAGCGGAACGTTCCCGATGGCATAAAAGGCATCGCCCAGGTTATTATACACATAAGCAATCTCAACCGAATCTCTTACCTTGAGGCTCAGGGGCAGGCTGGCATCGTAATAGGTTAAAGCTTTGGGGACATTATACTTGTAATCCTGATAAATGACCCCCACAAAATTATACAGGGTGGCCAGTTCTTTCTCGAACCCTTCGGCTTTGGCAATCCTGATTCCCTGCAGTCCGTATTCAAGGGCTTTATTCGTTTGCTTTTCGCGATTGATCCAGCACAATCGGGAAAGCATTTTTACCTGCTCCTGTTTCTTCAAAGAATTGAAATTTTCAGGCAGATCGTATTGATCCTGCCCGAAGGCCTGTATTGAGATGGAAAAAAACAAAGTGTAAAGAATAAAGTACAGCCTTTTCCTGCTCATAGTGGTCGCTAAATTTCCATAAAGGTAAAATAATTTTTTGTCTGATTCATAGCCCTTTCTTTGTTCCCCGCTTGTTTTCTCTAATTTGCTACATTCGCCAAAAACAAATACAGATGAAACGATTATCCTTTTTGATGTTGCTGATTCTGACCTTTACGGGAAAAAGCCTGATGGCCGGCAACAAAGATCCCCATGTACTGATCGAAACCACACTGGGGACCATCGAAGTGGAATTGTATGCTGCAAAGGCTCCCCTTACCGTAAATAATTTTCTGCGTTACATCAAAGAAAACCGGTGGAAAGGAGCTGCCTTTTACCGGACGGTTACGATGCAAAATCAACCCCACAACAAGGTAAAAATAGAAGTCATCCAGGGAGGACTGGGAGACGACACCACTCAAATGCTGCCTCCCATAAAAATAGAAACCACCAAAGAAACAGGCATTCATCATCTGAACGGAACTATTTCCATGGCCCGCGACAAACCCAACAGTGCCACCAGTGAGTTTTTTATTTGCATCGGTAAGCAGCCTTCACTGGATTTCGGGGGCAAACGCAACCCGGACGGACAAGGATTCACCGCATTCGGAAGGGTGGTAAAAGGAATGAAAATAGTCCGTGAAATTCAGCAACAACCGGCCAAAGGGCAAATGCTGACTCCTCCGGTGAAGATACTCCGTATACGTCTGAAAAAATAAGGTTATTCTTCTTTGGGTTGTACTTTCAGCTGAACCATTCGAAACGACCAGTAGATCATGTTCAAAAACAAGCCCAGAAAAAGGGTCATGCCCCAGGTACGCGGATGATGGAACGGGTTTGCCACCCGATCGCTGATGTCGTAAAAAAGTTTGAAGGGTTCGGTAATCACATCCCAGCTGTTCCAGCGAAGAAACCGTCCCACATACACGCCGAAACTTCCCAAAAACAACAGCGCCGACACCATCAGCTTCACGGCCACCGGGTTCATCTTTTTACCGAAAATCTGTTCCATATCCCACAGACTGAGGAAGCCAAACAGAAGTCCCGTCCAGGCATAGGACAGGATCAATACCAGATTAAACCAGACCGGCATAACGGATTGCCCTCTTAAATGAAACAGGTCCGTCAGTATGTAGGGTGCGTTGGGAAAAAACAACAACCAGGAAGCCAGCAGCAGTACAATCATGATTTTTGATTTCTGTATGCCGGGCCGGATGATGGCCACGCTGGTCAGTGCCCAGGGAACGAACGCCAGAAACAAATTCCAGTTTAAAAACAAAAAAGCATACGAACCGGTATAGTGGAAACTGAAAAGCGAGAGCGCCAGGCTCAGGAGCGTTAATACGCCCATAAACACTGTTTCGTACATCCTGTTTTTCTCTCTCAGTATTTCCAACATCCGCTCATTATTAACCGGTCAATGACTCACTTCCATATTGCGGAAATAGTGGATACTGGAAAGGAAAAGCGCCCCACCGATCCCAATATAGATGATGGAAAGGTATTGCTTCGGCAGAGACGAGTGTCGCAGGGTAATCCCCAGCGTCACCATGAAGATAATGATCAGGTAACTTTTCCAGGAAATAAACGAGAAAAGACATGGTTTATCGGGCAACTGCTCAATACGGTTCCTGTTTTTATAAACGATTTTAGAGAACCCGAACCGATGCACCAGCACGGCAATAACGACGCCCAAGACAGCAAAAGCCCAGGGATTCCCTTTGTAAGCCGTCAACCAGTGACAGGCCATCACGGACAACATAATGCCGACTCCGGCCCACATCAGTCCGGCCGTGACCAACAATACTTTTTTGGGAACCGCTGGTTTTAACTTTTCATTCCTTATCATCGTTTGTATTACTCCCTTTATTACTTACGTTACCCCGCCATTACAAAAGAGTTACCGGCTGCCTGTCTGAAGCAGTTCCCGGATTTTGGCTACCAGATCGGCCATCTCCTTCGGAGTATACCCCACACTAAGGTACACTATGTTTCCCTGCTGATCGATCAAAAAATTACGGGGGATAAAGGCTTTGGCATACTCTGAGAAGATTCCCCGTGTGGGATCAAGTCCCACATTGAACTGAATGCCGTTGGCTTTCAGCTGTTCCATTTTTTTGGCAACAACCGCCTGGGTTTCTCCGCGGGATATGGGCAGGAATACGAAATTTTTGTTGCCCGCAAACGGTTTGATGATGTGATCGGGAATTTCTGTAAACTCACGCATACAGGGAGGGCACCAGGTTGCCCAGAAATTAACCAACACCACTTTCCCTTTGAGTTTGGATAATGTATATTCCTTTCCATTGAGCATCTTCACCGTAAAATCAGGTGCCTTTTCCCCCTTCTTTACCAGCGTTGATGCCTGTATTTGCTGTTCGGTGTCGTTCTTTTGTGTGGTAGCCCGTACCTCTTTATTCTGTCCGTACATACTTACCGAGAGGAACAGGGACATGACCAACACGACAGTGGTTTTTGTTTTCATGATTTATTTTTTAATGGATGCAAATCTCTGCATTTTATTTTAATATACAAATACACCAGGGATTAATCAGATCAAATTCCAAAAAAAACTCCTCCCGTTTGTACTAAACAGAAGGAGTTTGACTAAAGCGAACGAATCCTAGAGAGTCTGTCTCTGACTTTCCTCAAGACTTTGCCAGGGAATCTTTTACCGTCTGGGCCATCGGGGTAGTTCTTCGGCCAATGAGTGTTGATAACTGATGGTCGTCATCGTACAAATCTCCTTTTGAAGCCGAAACATCCCAACTGGCAATTGCTTCAGCAATTCCTTCGGGCAAACCAACTGATTTCAATACTTTCGCATATTCGCTTTCGGGTAGATTCTTATACGGTATTTCTTTCCCCGTCTGTTTTGAGATTTCAGATGCCAGGTTCGTCAGTGTATAAGCGGTGTCCCCTGCCAACTCGTACACTTTTCCTTTTTGGTTTTCACCAGTCAGAACCGCTACCGCTGCTTCTGCATAATCCAGCCGGGCTGCCGAAGAAATCTTCCCGTCCCCGGCACTGCCCAGAAAGGCTCCACCGGCCAGCGCACCGGGAATGGAACCGGTATAATTTTCAGTGTACCACCCGTTGCGCAAAAGGGTATGGGGGATTCCGGATTCCCTGAGTGCAGCTTCTGTTTCGAGGTGTTCTCCTGCAAGACTCAGTGTAGACCTATCGGCATGCAACAAACTGGTGTACACCATCCACCGAACACCGGCTTTTTTTGCCGCCTCTATAACGTTGCTGTGCTGCTGGGCCCGCTGTCCGATTTCACTGCCCGAAATGAGCAACAAATACTCAATCCCATTCAGTGCATTGACCAGTTCTTGTGGTTGAGTGTAATCAAATTTCCGGGCTTCCACCCCTAAGTCTCTGGCTTTCTCTGGACTGCGCACCAAGGCAACAATCGTGTCAGGAGATACTTTTTCTTTTAATTTCTTTACCACCAATCTTCCCAATTGACCTGTGGCTCCTGTGATTCCTATGTTCATTTTAAACTCCTTTCTCAAAAAATTAACAATTACTAATATTTATTTACTATCATTAAGTTTTTTACTTACTTTTGGAGAGTCAAAGATAATATACCTGTTATACAAAAACAAGTACTTACAGGGATGTACCCTACTAACCTTTTAGTTAGCAATCGTTATATCAGAAAGATATGGGAGAAAATAGTTTAAAAAAGTTTGGAAATCCTGAACAATGCCCCGTGAGAAATGTCGTCGACCGGATCGGTGATAAGTGGTCGGTACTGGTTCTGATGGTACTGGAAGAAGGTGAAGTATTGCGATTTGGCGAAATTGCAGCCTCCATTCAAACCATCTCTCAAAAAATGCTGACCGTTACGCTCCGATCGCTGGAAGCCGATGATCTGGTGAAACGAACCGTTTACCCGCAAATACCCCCCAAAGTAGAATATGAATTAACCACACGGGGAAAAACTTTGTTGCCTCACTTGCATGGTCTCGTCAACTGGGCCATGAAAAACATGAATGAAATTACAAAATCAAGGGCTTTATTTGAAAGCAACTGAACCCAAAAAATGCTACACAAACTGACCTTCAATTCCCATTATGTGGTTGAAAAGATGTTGACAGGCAGCACCGGCCGGCCAAAAATCAACTGCTCACAACGCCTGTGCAAATCATCAGCATCGGTTCAAGAACCCGGGTAAAAAATACTTTTTTTATTGGTTTGTTATTTGAAAATAATAAATGAAAATGCAAGCAATCCCAGTTTGGCATTTGATTCTTTATTACCCGAAATTATTTTATTCTGATAATATCTCATTTCCAAATCAACACTTAGCTTCTTAAATCGTTTTTCAATTCCTATTCCGCCAAAGGCCACAAAATAATTTTTATTGATATCAAACTGAGTAGCTTTAAATACAGGTTCAATATAGGGATAAATATACTTAACAATACGCGTGGCATCCCCTTTAATATTATACTCATATGTAATCCCGCCCAGGGCATAGAAAAAAGTTTTTTTCTTTCCAAACAAGTATTTCACTGAAACCGGGACGGACAAGGTTGTTAGACCGATCCTGAAATTATAATCTACTTCCTGATAAAAGTTCTTGATATTATTTGAACTTGAATAGCTTGATTTCCTGAAAGACAAGCCCGGCTGAATATACAATCCTTTCACTAAACGCGAAAAGTTCAGTGAGAAAACAAGTCCAAACGACGGATCAAAAGAACGGTATTGATCTTCCATGTAAGCGCTGTAAGAGATAGTTAAGTTATTCTGAATAACGGATCTTGTAATTCCAAACGATACACCATATTTAGCCTCAAGATGCCATGCATCGGCAGTAAAAATGAACGCTTTGTCCCGACGGAAAACTTTGTACTCCTCCCTGGTTTTCTTATCGTAATTTACGATCAGCTTCGAGATAGCTTTCTGACTGTATTTCATATATTTAACCATACCTGCCGGAATAGAATAATGGTCCGAAATCAAATAGATAAGGAGTCCTTTCCACCGTTCATTTTCTTTCATTATTTCGGTATCTCCGACCTTTACCTTTCTCATTCCATGATCCAATTGGTATACCTTTCCCTTTTTTGTAACGAGAAAATTACCCTGGTACATATACAGGCTCATCGCACCTTCGACCAAGACTTTTACAAAGGATCCTTTCCGAATCGTTGACTTATACACGATGTTCCCCTCCAGGTAACCGAATCCCAGAATCTGATCCGGAAGGTATTTTATTTGCTGATCATCCTTCTTAAAAATGCAGGATTTATAATTTTGTGCCTCAACAACACGTAAAGCTACTTGTCCGTATACTGTGTCATTATTGCTTTTTATAATATACCCCTCAGTAAAACTATATTGGGCATATCCTGTAAGGCCAAGCATAAAAAAAGTGAAAAATAATAGTACAAGTTTTTTCATAGATGGGTTGTTGGTTTATTAAAAACAGAATACTACACAGGAAAATCCAGGGATTCCCGGGGTTTTCACAGGCTGGTATCCGAGGGTAAATATCTTAAAAAATGTTAAATTCTTAACCTTTTTTTACAGAAAATTATGCACAACCTAATGAAATAAAAATGAGGCAGGTAGCAAACTCTGACGATGTTTTGTCAGCTAAAAATGAATCTTTCCTTACACCAATCCTGTAAATCCCATAAAAGCCATGGCCAGGATACCGGCCACTACCAAAGCAATCGGTACACCGCGCATCCCCTTAGGTACTTCCATCAGATCGAGGTGTTCGCGAATACCGGCAAAAATAACCATGGCCAGGGTGAAACCAATGGCGGTAGCAATGGAAAAAACAGCGCCTTCCATCAAATTGTACTGTTTCTGAATGGTCAGAATAGCCACACCCAGTACAGCACAGTTGGTAGTGATCAGCGGCAGATAAACGCCCAGTGCCTGATACAGTGCAGGGCTTACCTTTTTCAGGATAATTTCCACCATCTGCACCAGGGCAGCAATAACCAGAATAAAGACGATGGTCTGCATGAAACCCAGTCCGAACGGATTCAGAATATAATACTGAAAAACCCACGTACTGATGGTAGCCAGTGTCATCACAAACAATACAGCTGCCCCCATCCCAATGGAGGTGGAAATGTTTTTGGACACCCCCAGGAAAGGACAGATCCCCAAAAACTGGGCAAGAACAATGTTACTGACAAAAATGGCTGAAACGATGATTACAAAATATTCCACGGCTGCAAGTTTTAAGCGTTTTTGTTAATTCTGTTGATAAGTGCAATGATGTACCCCAGGGCAATAAAGGCACCCGGAGCCAGGATGAACACCAGCATAAAGTTTCCTTTAATCATATGGAAACCGAAAATGGAGGCACTGCCCAGCAATTCACGAACCGAGCCCAGAATGGTCAGTGCAAAGGCAAAGCCCAGTCCCATACCCAACCCATCAATCACCGATGACCACACGGTATGACTGGAAGCAAAAGCTTCGGCACGGCCCAGTACAATACAGTTCACCACGATCAGCGGAATAAATATCCCCAGCTGTTCGAACAACGCGGGAACATAAGCCTGCATCACCAGCTCCACAATGGTTACAAAGGTGGCAATGATGACGATAAACGACGGAATGCGGACCTTATCGGGAATCTGGCTCTTTACCAGCGACACCACCAGATTCGACATGGTGAGTACAAAGGCCGTAGCCAGCCCCATACCCAGACCGTTCATGGCCGATGTGGTGGTCCCCAGTGTGGGACACATCCCCAGCAGCAATACAAAAACCGGATTTTCTTTGATAAACCCTTTTGTGAAATTCTTTACCTGATTCATGAGTCTTCAGATTTATATTTTCATTTGTCCGAAAGGACCTTAAAATTTACCTTTTTGTTTCTCAAATGCATTATAGGCCCGCTGCAACGCATCACAAAAAGCCCGGGAGCTAATGGTGGCAGCCGTTATGGCATCTACGTCTCCCCCATCCTTCTTCACTTTCAACTTAAACGTGGCCGGATTCTTTCCTTCAAACTGGTTAGGAAAATCGGAGTTCTTGTGCATCAGATTGGTTCCCAGTCCCGGTGTTTCCTTCATTTGCAACACGGCCGTATTGCAGATGCTTCCGTTGGGATAAAAACCCACCATTACATCAATACGGCCTCCAAAGCCCTTATTGGTAAAGGTTTTTATAGCAACGCCTACCAATTGACCTCCCTTGGTAGCTACATTAAATTCCAATGTATCCTTTCCGCTGGCATCGGGCAGGCGGAGAACCTTCAGGCTGTCAAAAGCCGGCAACACCTGACGGATGGCTGCTTCTTTTTTCTTCTGTTGAGCGATGGCAATGGGTTCTTTGGTTACCACATAAATGGCCCCCAGTGCCAGGGCAGCCACGGCAGTCACGACAAAAAGTGTGAGCACCATATTGATAAAACTTGATTCTTTTTTCGAAGCCATTTTTCTTCTATTTAATATTCTTTTCCGACTTATTTTCCGGCTGTTGCCATTCCTGTTTTCTTACCAAATCTTCGGGGCTTGAATCCTCTGTTGATGAGCGGCACCACGGCATTCATCAGCAGAATGGCAAACGACACCCCTTCGGGATAGGCACCCCACACCCTGATCAGGATGGTAATGAGCCCGATACCGAAACCAAAGAGCAACTGTCCTCCGCGGGTCATAGGCGAGGTAACCATATCGGTTGCCATAAAAAAGGCGCCCAGCATCAATCCTCCCGAGAGCAGCTGAAACAAGGGATCAGCATATTGTTCGGGATTAATACCCCACAAAATGGCTGAAAACGCAGCGACTGTTACCAGAATGGAAACCGGAATTTCCCAGCTGATGATTTTCTTCCACAACAAATAAATCCCCCCAAGGATAATGGCCAGTGCTGAAATCTCACCCATAGATCCGCCCATCTGCCCCAGCAATTCCTGCATGTAGGTTGGCAAATGAGGCGTCAGCTGCGACATGGTTTCACCGGCACGCAGTCCTTCTTTTACAAACCCCAAAGGAGTAGGCCCTGAAATGGTATCGGCAATGCTGCTCGGCAGCACCTTCGGGATCGGCCAGGTGGTCATTTGCACGGGAAAAGAAACCAGCAAAAACACACGGGCCACCAGCGCAGGATTAAACACATTCTTTCCCAGTCCGCCAAAGGACATTTTTGCCATACCAATGGCAACCAATGCCCCAACAACTACCATCCAGGAAGGCAGATTCGAAGGCACATTGAACGCCAGTAAAATACCGGTCACCATCGCCGAGCCGTCGGTAATGGTCATAGACCCTTTGATCAGATATTTCTGGATTATCCATTCAAAAAACAAACTGGCTGCAACGGACAACAACAATACCCTGAGGGCATCGAGTCCGAAAAAATATAAGGAAACCAGTATTGCAGGTATCATGGCGTACACTACACCATACATGATCTTTTTTGTCGATTCATCCCCGTGAATGTGGGGAGAGCCCGATACCGTAAGCATATTCATAGTCGATTATTTCTTGTTTCTGTTTCTGATGTTTTCACCCACTTTTGTTTTGCCCAGCCTCAAATAATCCAGCAACGGAATACTGGCCGGGCAGGTGTACTGGCACGAACCGCATTCGATGCAGTCCATTACCTTTTCCTTCTCAGCTTTGTCAAATTCTTTCACCCGTGCCAGTCGTGAAAGCAGATAGGGTTCCAGTCCCATAGGGCATACATTCGTACACTTGGAACAACGGATACAGGGACTTTCTTCCTTGCGGGAGGCCGCATGATTTTGCATCAGCAAAATGCCCGACGAACCTTTTACCACCGGCACATCGGTATTGAGCAGGGCTTTCCCCATCATGGGACCGCCGCCGATGACCTTTCCCGTATCTTCCGGAATACCGCCGGCAGCTTCGATCAGCTGATGGATGGAAGTACCGATGCGTACCTTAAAGTTGGAAGGTTTAGAAACGCCTTTCCCGGTCACCGTTACCACCCGTTCCACAAGCGGTTTGTTTTTCTGAACCGCTTCGTAAACGGCAAAAACAGTCCCCACATTCTGCACCACACAACCCACTTCCACCGGCAGCTTACCCGAAGGCACTTCCCGGTTGGTGAGGGCTTTGATCAGTTGTTTTTCACCACCCTGTGGATATTTTACCTTCAGGGCATGAACGGTAATCCCTTCATATTTTTTGGCCAGTTCGGTCAGATGACGAATGGCGTCCGGTTTGTTGTTTTCAATTCCGATCAGCGCTTTGTCTACTTTCAGAGCTTTCATCAGTAAGCGGATGCCTACCATGATCTCGTCTCCCTTTTCCAGCATCATCCGGTGGTCGGAAGTCAGGTAAGGTTCGCATTCCACCCCATTGATGATCAGGTATTCGGCTGTCTTTCCCGGAGGAACCATCAGTTTCACATGGGTTGGGAAAGTAGCTCCGCCCATCCCAACAATTCCGGCTTTCTTTACCTTTTCGATGATCTCTTCCGGTGTATAATCTTCTTTGGTGATCAGTTCATCCGACAAGTCAATGCCTTCATCCCATTCGTTGCCTTCCACCTGAATATAGGCCGAAGGGCGTCTGAATCCGGATGAATCCACCACATTGTCAATTTTCAGAACGGTACCCGAAACCGGTGCATGCACATTGGAAGAAATAAAAGATGAAGCTTCTCCGATCAACTGTCCGGCTTTCACTTTATCGCCCCGTTTCACCAACGGATTGGAAGGAGCGCCCAGGTTCTGGCCAAAAGGAACAATCACCTGTTCCGGTACGGGCAACTCCTGAATGGGTACATCAGCCGATAATTTGTTCTCCGACGGATGAACACCTCCTAACACAAATGTTTTTAAAATCCCCATTGTTGTCTGGATATTTAATTTTCTGGTGTATTTTCTTTTTTATCATCTGTCGCAGGCTTGTCTGCTACGGCAGTTGCAGATTCTTTATCCTGTGCCGCCGTATCCACTGCCACGATCTTGGGTTTTCTGGGTTTGAAGTTTACTTCCCAGATGGCATCGGTGGGACACTCTTCCACACACTTACGGCACAAAGTACATTTTTCAAAATCGATGTACGCCAGGAAGTTAGTCAGCGTAATAGCATCAAACTTACAGGCCTTCACACATTTACCGCAGCCGATACAGGCCACCTCGCAGTTTTTCTTGGCCGGAGCCCCTTTTTCCTGATTCACACAGGAAACAAAAATACGGCGGTCACGAGGCCCCTTCTTGCGCAACTCGATGATGTCGCGGGGACAGGCTTCCACACAGGCATTACAGGCAGTACATTTATCGTTGATTACCGGCAAACCGGTTTCCGGATCCATATACATGGCGTCAAAGTCACAGGCGGCCACACAGTCGCCTTCACCCAGACAACCATACATACAGCCTCCTTCACCGGAATACAAGGTATGGGCAAAAGCACACGACGAAACGCCTTCGAATTTCACTTTGGGCGGCGTATGAGCCAGGGATCCGTTGCACCGCAACACAGCGATCAATGGATCCTGAGTCTCCACTTCAAGGCCCATAATGGAACCCACCGTTTGCATGACCTCGTTACCACCTACCGGGCAGAAGAGCCCGTCGATGTTTTTGTTGTCTTTGGCCGATTTCACGGTAGCTTCCGCAAAGGCACGACAGCCCGGGAAACCACAGCCTCCGCAGTTGGCTGAGGGAAGTGCTTCTTCTACCTCATCAATCTTCGGATCTTCGTACACCTTAAATTTACTGGCAACAAAATACAGCACAATCGCTGCAATCAATCCCAATCCTGCCAGTGTTGATACGGCAATGATTACAATATTATCCACAATACTTACTTTTTACAATAAAACGTTGAGTAAAATTCATCTTATGGCCTATTCAATTCCGGAAAAGTGTTTCATGAACTGAACCCGCTCATAAGCTGCAGGGTTTTTGGCTTCTTCCACACTCATCTTCCCGACAAAGTCTTTTATATTGGAGTAATTTTTTCTTTCCATCCATCCGGCCAGTGTATCCAGTATGGTCTCTATTTCCTGAAATCCTTTCTTATAAAGGACAGAAGCCACCTGCACTGCGTGAGCACCGGCCAGCAGTTGCTTGATCAGTCCGTTTCCGTCGTGAACCCCCGTAGAAGCCGCCAGATCGCAATGCACACGACTGGACAGCATGGCTACCCAGCGCAACGAAGTAGCGATATCGGACGGTGAGCTGAACACATTGGAAGATTTAATTTCCAAATGTTCAATATCAATATCCGGACTGTAAAAACGATTAAACAAAACAATCCCCTTGATGCCTGTCCACGACAACTTAATGACCATCTGAGCCAGCGAAGAAAAGTAATGACTGATCTTCAAAGCCACCGGAATGTTCACCACCTTAGTAATGCGTTCAGCTATATCGAAATACACCGATTCATTTTTGACGGCATCCACCGTCGGATTGGAAGGCAGAACGAACACATTCAACTCCAGGGCATCGGCACCCGCTTTTTCGATGAGTCTGGCAAAATTCACCCACTCGCTGTTCGAAACACAGTTGATCGATGCAATAATAGGTATGTCTACTTCCTTTTTACTTTTTTCGATCAAATCGAGGTAGGCGGCCACATCATTTTCACGGGTATAATTCCGGATGTAATCTTCGGCTTCAGGATAGGCATTGGCTTCCAGATGCTTTGATAAAGTGAGACTTGCCGCGTTGTTGATCTGCTCTTCAAACAGTGATTTTAATACCACTGCTCCGGCACCGAAACGGGCAATTTCCTTAATGTTTTCCACGGAATGTGTCAGGCCTGAGCTCCCTACTATCAAAGGATTCTTCAGCTTTAACCCCATGTATGTCGTTTCCAGGTTTACCATGAGTTTCTTTTTTGTTGTTCGTAAAAGTACAAACTTAATATTTAGATTTTTTTAACGCCCTCTATCTAAAACGATTTTAAATAGTAATATTTAAATATCTGAATTCATTAGTAAAACAGGTGCCTAAATACTGATTTAAAATCACTTAAAACAAAACCCGTATTCCAGGGACATTTTTGGTCGGTTTGTGTGATTTATAGTAATTTTGCTTCCCGAGAATAAAATTGCGGTTATTTAAATCCGATTTAAATCGAATCGGCCTAAAAAGAGCGTAAAAATGAAAGAAAATAAAGTATCCCACAGCGGCATTGTTCAGGAAGTAAAAAACGGAAAAGCTTCGATTTCGGTGATCACCAAATCAGCCTGTGTTTCCTGCCAGATTAAAGGCTCCTGCACGTTGAGTGATGTAAAGGAAAAGATCATCGAAGTAGACCTGATGAACGGACAGAGTTTCAAAACCGGAGGACAGGTAACCGTGGAAATGAAAGAGACTACGGGCATCTGGGCGGTTTTACTGGGCTATTTCTTTCCCTTCCTGGTAGTGATCGCCGGACTGATCATTTTCACCGTTTCGGGAATGGATCAGGGTTTGGCCGGGCTGCTTTCCATGGGTTTGCTCGTTCCCTATTACTTGTTGCTGTACTTCTTCCGCACCTACATCCGCAAGAAGTTCACCTTCAATGTTCGTTAAGAATCTTTAATTCGGTCCGCCGGTTGGCAGCCCGTCCTTCTTCGGTAGTATTATCGGCCACGGGACGCGTATTTCCGTATCCCTTACAGGTAAGCCTTTTCCCATCAATACCCTGACGAACCAGGTATCGGTAAACCGTTTGGGCTCGTTCCAGAGACAACTTTAAATTGTGTGCGGCACTTCCGGTATTGTCGGTGTGCCCCTCAATCTCAACACGCAAAGCGGGGTGCTGTTTTAAAAACTGTACCACCTTTTCCAGTTCGGGTGTTGCCGCCGGTTGCAGACTGGCCTGGTCCACCTCAAAATACACATTGTTTAACCGGATACTCTTTCCTTTGGCTACGGAATCCAACAAAATAGTGATTTGTCTTGTACTGTCTGTCTGCTTTTCTGATAACAGGTGTTTTGAAGCAAACAGATAACCTTTTTTAAACACATGCAGCGACAAATTTCTTTCCGCGGGAACCGATAACAGAAACCGGCCGCTTTCCGGATCGGAATACAACGAATCCACCACCACGCCTTCCGGCAACCGGGAAACCAGGATCTGCGCCTGCAAGGGCTGTTTGCTATGGCGGTCCAGCACTACTCCCCTGATCAGCACCACCTTTTGGGGACGCATGGTACTGTCCGGAATAAACGTATAAAGGTCGTAATTCCCTTTCCGATCGCGGTCGGATGTCAGCCAGGCGCGACTGCCGTCGGAGGCCACAACCAGGTTCAGTTCATTACTTTTGGTATTGACCGGATAGCCCAGATTTTGGGCTTTCGACCAGTGACCGTTTTTGTCTTTTCGGGAAAAATACAAGTCAAATCCTCCCATACCCGGACGACCGTTGGATGAAAAATACAGCGTCCGGTTGTCGGGATGCAGGAACGGCGCCATTTCATCGCCCGGTGTGTTGATGCTGTCGCCCATGTCCACCGGTTGCCCCCACTGCCCGTTCTTTTGCCGCAGCGACAGCCACAGATCGGAACCGCCTTTTCCTCCGGGACGACGGGAAGCAAAGATCAGCATCCGGTTGTCGGTGGATACCACGCCCTGCGATTCCCAGCGTGACGTGTTGATGTTGTAAAAAGGTTGCGGACGCTGCCATTCGTTTCCTTTCTTCTTACTGAAATACAGATCACAACTGCCTCGTCCGCCGGGCCACTGGCATCCGGTAAAGTACATCGTATTCCCGTCGGGTGAAAAACTCACGCCCCCCATATTCCATTGCTCGGGCCACGGGAAACGCATCCGCTGCGGAGCCGGCCAGGTCCCCTTCTCCTTTCGGGAAAGAAAAACCTCATCGCGGTATACCGGGCGTTGTTGATTGTCTTTTCCCAGGAATACCTTCCGGGTAAAAATGAGTACCGTTTGCTCCGGATTCACAAAGTTGACATATTCATTATCGGAAGTATTCAAACTTTCGGGCAAAGAAACAACCGAATCAACAACCGGATGGTTAAGGGCCTTTTCAGCAAACGCAGCCGAACGAATAAGAAATTCAGCTTTTGCTTTAGACTCTTCTGAGGCTCTGGATGATTGGACAAAGGATTTCAAGAATGGCAAAGCCTCAGCGTAGGCTCCCTGTTGGTAATAGATGTTTCCCAACAAATAAAATATACGGGTATAGTGCACCGAATCCAACTGAAGCACCTTATTATAGGAATCGATGGCCTGTGGCATCTGATTTTGTTCAGAGGCAATGGTGGCTTTCAGTAAATACGCCGGGGCAAAAGTTTCGTCCTTTTTCAGCACCTTTTCGATCCACTGCAGCGCGTCAGTATACTTTTGCTCCTGATACGCTGTTTCCGCTTTTTGGAAATCCTTCAGCATCTTATTGGACTGAGCCAATAACACTTGCGGCATCCACAGGACAGCCCACAAGACAATTAATACTAATGGCCGGATCGTTTTCAGTGTCTTTGTTTTGATCACAAAGCTATAAAACAAAACGAATTGTTTGCTTACTGAAAATAATTAAACACACGGCTATTTCACATAGAAAATAGCCGTGTGTTTTTAGAATTATTCGGCAATAATTTTACTACTGAATACTACTTTATTTGATTTCACAACATGAACAATATAAACCCCACGGGTAATATTCTCAAACACAACAGTATTCATTTTTTGATCTAACTTTTTATTAAATAGTACCCTACCAGAAATATCAGTTACTCTCAAGTAAAATTGATCATCAAATGGGACTTCGACAGTAATCCTTTTATTTTGAAATGGGTTCGGAAATAATCTTATATGATATTCATTCAGAATTATCCCGGTCGTTTCACCAACAAATATTACAAAGTTTTTACTGAATGTATTATTACTTGAGTCCATCGTTTGAACTCTAATAGAGTAAGTATTTTGATTTACATAATCAAAAACTTTTGCTGTTAACAATGAATCACCCGAAATAGCAAAACTGTTATTATCACTGTCACCTTCCCCACTTATCAATGAATAAGTATGTGGGTCACCTGAGTCTGGATCAGTGGATGTAAACAATCCAACCAAAGTTCCAATAGCCTGATTTTCATTTATTGAGTCCCTTGAAAGAGCTATATTTATAGGAGCTTCATTCACGTTGTTAACCTGAACAACAAATGATTTATCAAATGTCTTACCACCTGAGTCTTTTGTCTGGATTCTAACAGAATACGATGATTTCTGCTCATAGTTGAACATAGCATTGCTCAACAACGAATCTCCGGAAATTGTAAAACTACTGTTATCATTGTCTCCATCACCACTAATTAAAGAATAAGTATGTGGATCACCTGCGTCCGGATCAGTGGAAGATAATTTCCCAACAAGACTGCCTTTGATTTTATTTTCATCAATACTTCCATTGGAAAGCTCAATATTCGTTGGTGCATTATTAGCAGATGTAATGAATTGCTGTGGTTCAGAAAATTTGGAACCTGCAAATGAAGCATCCACAGCCTGTACGGACCAATAATAAGTCCCTTTAGGAACACGAATACGCCATTTTAAATTATGTTCTGCATTACCCTTTTCAGCAGTTTTCCGGATACCATTTGAATTTGCATTTGCAGACATTATATCATCTCCACCAGGTGTTGTCCCTACTTTTAATGCATACGTCAGGCCCTTTACCGGAGTATGGTCATCAGTGGCAGATTGCCAAGAAAATTCCACTGGAATACCTGGTTTATCACCTATCAAACTATCCAGAATTTTTACCGAATTTACAATCGGAACACTGGGTGGCTTGTTTACTGTATATTGTGCTTTCGAAGCCAATATTTGCTTCAAATTGTCTATTGGCCCTGTGGGGGATTGTATCGCAGCTGCTTCAGCCAACACCTCCGCTGACTGGTTTCGAACGTTAACATAAGTCCTGAAAATATAAGTTCCCAGCTGAGCTCTGTTTTCTCCAGAAATAGAAAAGTCCAGGTCCCCATCACCTTCAATATCCCCAAATTCAACTTCTGCATTAATAATATCACTTACATCAAATGAGCTTGGCTTATAGGCTTGCGACACAGGATCATATTCACTCAATTTTGTTACAGCTCCTTCACCCTGAACCATACCAGAATAAAGTAAGTCACTGTATCCATCACCATTAAAGTCACCCAAATCAACTTTACTGTCATACATAGGTGTTAAGCCAATATTATTAAGTCTTGGCCATGCAGTACCCCCTTCATTAATTTTGTTCATATATATTTCGAACACATCGCCTGCATCAGCGGTTGATCCCGTAATCAATGCATCCAAATCACCGTCACCGTCAAAATCGATCAGGCTGCACGTACCGTCTGTCACCGCTGCAATATTATTATCTGTTTGCTCAAACTGGTAATCTCCCCCCAAGGGAGTCACATTCTTGTAGATATAACTCTTATTTCCGTATGCAGGGCTAAACCCACTAATAATCACATCGAAATCCTGATCGCTGTCAATATCACCTAAATCAAAGGAAGCTTCGCTCAAAGAGGCTATTTGGCTGGTAAGGTCATGCAATATGAACCCGTTTGATGCTGTATCTAAATCATAAACATAAAATCGAAGTGTACCTGAAGCCTGATTACTTGACAAACCCAAAAGTATGATTTCATCCCGTCCATCATTATTAAGATCGATTATCTTGCCTTTAGCTTTATAAAGTCCGCTTCCAATATCAGACTGATGATATCCGGAAGAATCGCTTAAGAATAACTTAAGATTATAGCTTCCATTTGAGGAATAATTATTTACTAAAATATCAGAAGTACCGTCTCCGTTCACATCACCGACTTCTGCGTCACTTATACTAGATACATAACTTAACGGATTATTTCCCTCTATCGGAACTAACCTCTTTCCATCATACTTGAAAAGCTGGGTTGGTGTCATCGTCATAACATTACTCGATGCTGAAGTATAGATTAAGTCCATATCTCCATCGTTATCCAAATCTGCCAGCTTGATGACAGGATCTTTCACCCCCTGTATCCTGCGATCTATAATCCCACCCTGATTCAGTATTTTCCAATCATAGGTCAATATATACTGCTGCTCATCAGAGAATTCACCTCCTTTTAATCCTGGGTCAACAGCCTGTACAGACCAGTAATAAATTCCCGGATCCAGTTGTGTTTCAAAGAAATTTGTATAAACAGGCGCCGGTTTTGTAATCAGTCTTCTTCCGGTAGAATCACTTTCAGAATTGGTTAGCTCATTTCCCCCGGGAGTCGTTCCGATGCGAATCACATATCCCAAGTTGGTAGCAAAATCATCTGTGGGCGTATCCCATGAGAATTTAACCCTGCCATTGCCGAGATGTTCTGTTTTCAATCCGGTAATCTTTTCCGGTGGCGTGTTTTGTTTGTTGGCAACCACAGACTTTCGCCTGTCCTGAGGAATCTATTCCCGTAAGGAATAGATCCAGATCCCCGTCCATGTCATAATCCACCCAGGTGGCGGAGGAATTTCGCAGCCCCTTCAGATTAATGCCGGACTCCCTGAAGGTTTCGTCAGAATTCTGTATGTACAGTTTTGTGGTGGGAATCCCTTGTGAATTCACCCCTGTAAAAACAATGTCATTCAATCCGTTGTTTGTAAAGTCTGCGATGGCGATCCCACCATTTTCAAGCTTTGGAAATGAATTCGACATAGTATACATATCATTTACCGGATTAATTGTAGAAGTTTTAATATTCCCATTTTGATCTCTCCCGGTGGCTACAACAGTAAGAGAACTATCAGAAAAATGTTTTAGAAATGCAACTTCAATTGTTGAGTTCATTAAATGAAGATAATTATTATAGTCGTAAT
Source organism: Bacteroidales bacterium (assembly GCA_016936355.1). Taxonomy (GTDB): domain Bacteria; phylum Bacteroidota; class Bacteroidia; order Bacteroidales; family F082; genus Sulfidibacterium. Next base: position 43,191 of record JAFGYB010000011.1, read on the forward strand.
AAATGGTCCGATTTGATTGTGATTTATCCAGGAGTGTATTAAATATTATCCCTCCAACCGGTTGCTTTGAACTACCTTCCCCATTGTATACAATATCATTGTCCCCGTCAAGGTCCACATCCACAATTTTAAGATCCCCTTTAATAAAACCAGTCCAGTTATTTGTGGCAGATTCTAACTCGAATTTATCCTGCCCGTTTACTCTGTAATAAACATTGAAAACGTATTTATCTGAGGAATCCAGGCCTGCTATAGCCAGATCAATGTCACCGTCATTATCCAAATCACCCCAAGCCATCTTCGTATCATACAGTTGAGGTAACCCGTAATCATTAGTAGGCTCAAAATATTTACCTCCCATATTGAGATAGACCTTTGTTTCCGGTGTAGTTATGTCAAGCCCGGAAACAACTAGATCAATCCAGCCATCCTTATTAATATCTGCCCACTTGATATCTCCACTGTAAAGATTGACAAAATTTTGCTGTGTATCTTTAAAGACCCCATTTTGATTTTCATACAGCCTTGTTACTGCACCGGTGGAAGGACTTGTTCCCATAACAGCTACATCCAAATCTCCGTCCCGGTCATAATCTCCCCAGGCAACGGCACCGTTTTTCAAACCGATGAAAGGATCCTCTTTCAGTGTAAGCGTCTTGTAGTTATCCAATAAAGTGAATTTCAAGGTTGTTTCGTTATCCACCAGGGCATTCTGAACGTATGAAGGTGTTAATATGATGGATTCATTTCCTTCGTCATCCAGTTGATCTTCTATCCCCTGTATCTTCAGTTTACCGGATGTTTCACCAGCTTTAATAATTAATTGCGGGGATTCCTGTATTCTCTGGATGCGATAATTCCATGTGTCAGCAACATATATGTTTCCATTTTTATCTACAAAAACACCTTGAGGATAGTCAAACTGATTTGAATTTGCACCCCTTCCGTTTCCACCAGCAATTGTCGTCAAGCGATTATTTTGAGATGACCATTTAACTATCTTGTCACCCATTTCATCTGCATAATAAATGTTATTACGATTATCTAAAGAAAAATAGTTTGCCATCCCATTTGTGTAAGTAAGAACCTGACCCGTGTCGCTCCCTGCTTTCCACATCATGATTCGACTACCATCCAGTACAAATATGTTTCCTGATGTATCAACTGAAACGTCACGAGGATTTGAGAAGTTATTATTGTCCCATCCCTGTCCATTTCCTCCAGCTACTGTAATTCCTGAACTTCCACCAGGTTCCCATTTTTGAATTCTATAGTTACCCTGATCAACAATATAAATATTACCAACATTATCAACATACAATCCTGCAGGATTACTCAACTGATTGGCATTGTTCCCTTTTCCATTTCCACCAGCAACAGTAGTCCATGTAGTATCATTACTCAATTTTAATACCCTATTATTTGAGGGATCCGATAAATATATCTCATTATTATTATCTATGAAAAAGTAACTGGCATACCCTCCAAACGATTTGACAGATTGTAGCTTTCCTGATTCCGAATTCCACATTCTCAGCTTTCCACCGTCCATAACAAAAATATTTCCAGTCATATCTACAAAAACATTTGTTGGATTTCCTAAATGGGTATTATCCCATCCCTGTCCATTGCCTCCAATTATAGTTGTGGCTGAATCTTTTGTTGGAAACGCTGTTGTATAATCCAGATTATTTATCGCTGTTCCTGTTAGATCAAAATTAATAATAGCATCCCGGCTGGCAGGGGCACTGAGTGTGGCGGTGATATCCAGACTTTGATGTTCTGCAATGGTATCACATGTAGCAGAATATGTTATCGTCGGATCATCGTCACTAATCAGATAAAGCCGGGTAATTGTATCGTTAGTCTTACCATTCACAACAGAATCCAGTTTAAAAATAATGCTATCCCTGGGTTCAACCAGATCATCATCCAATCCTTTGGTTGACAGGGTAATAGAACCTGTACTGTCCCCAGCCAGGATAGTGAGTTTATGGGCACTCAGACTATAATCAGTTGAATCCACCGCACTCCCTTCCATACTAAACAATACTTCTATATTCTTGCCTGAAATGGGTGAGACTTTTGCAGTAAGTAAAACATTTGTTGCTGCATTCTCCAAAATAGAGGTTTGATTCAGATTGAGTGTTACAAATGGCAGATCATCATTATCGGTTACATTCATAGTAATCGAATCCGAATTACCAAGTATACAGTCTGATCCAACAGAAGGTTTTAGTATAATATTTTCCTCTGGTTCATCCAGATTATCATCAATACCAACTATGGTCATTTTCCCTTCTGTTTCACCTGCTTTTACTAAAATCTGAGGTGATACCTGAACTTTCTGAACACGGTAGTTGCCATAATCGGTAACATAAACATTACCATCATGATCAACATATAGACCCATTGGATTGTTCAATTGGTTGGGGTTTGAACCAGCTCCATTGCCTCCGGCTATTGTTTCCCAGCTTCCTCCCGGATTCCATTTTTGTATTCTATGATTGGTATTGTCAGAAACAAAAATGGTTCCACCATCGGTAACCATCAATCTATTGGCACTGTTTATGTTGATAAGACTTGTCCTGATTGTATCTCCTGTTCTCCACATAATTATGCGACTATTATCTAATATGTATAGATAACCATCCTTATCTATCCCAATATCATATGGTGACCAGAGCTGGTTTTCATTCCATCCCTGGCCATTTCCACCGGCAACTGTAATTCCGCTATCTGCCCCGGGGACCCATTTTTGGACCCTGTAATTGTTTTGATCCACAACAAAAATATTACCGGTATCATCTACTGCAATTCCACGAGGATAATTCAACTGATTGGCATCAGTACCTGCACCATGACCTCCAGCAACTGTTATCCAATTTGAGGCCCCTTTTTTCAGTTCAATTATTCGTTGATTATCCTGATCTGAAACAAAGATGTTGCCTTTTTTATCCATAGTAAAGTAATAACTCCACTTATCCCATCTGTTTGTCCCTTGCATCATTTCCCCCTCAGAAGCACCAGGAGCCCACTTCATAATCCCCTTATAATCTAAAACATAGACATTTCCAACAGAATCCACGGAAACATCCTGAGGATAATAAAATTGATTGTTATTCCATCCCTGTCCATTGCCACCGGCAACAGTGGTCGCTTGTCCTTTTGTTGCGAAATCCAACTTATAATCCATACCGTAATTTGCAGATCCTGAAAGTCCAAAGTTAATAACCGCATCCCTGCTGGCCGCCGCATTTAAAGTAACCGTTACCAGAGCACTGTCACTTTCAAGCATGTTGTTTTTTGTAAAAGAAACCGTAGCCGTTGGATCATCATCGCTGATCAGATAGAGGGTCTGACTTTTGATCTCTGATGTGGCATTATATATCGTATCCACATGAAATACAATGGTGTCCGTTGGCTCAACCTTGCTATCGTCCAGATTTTGGGTTGAAATGGAAATATTTCCTACAGTATCACCAGCCGGAATAGTAATTTCATAAGAACTCAAACTGTAATCAGTAGAATCTTGAGCACTCCCTGACATGCTGAACTGAATTGAAATTTCTTTGCCGGATTGTACAGAGGTTATTGCTGATAATAAAACAGCCGTAGGTGAATTTTCCAAAATGGAAGGTTGACTTAATTTAAAAGTAACAGTAGGCGGTGCATCATTATCATTCAGCATCAAAGAAATCGGATCGGTATTACCCAGTATACAATCGGCTCCAACACTTGGTGTCATCACAATGTTTTCATCTGGTTCATCTATGCTGTCATTGATGGCTTTAATAGTCATCTTACCTTCTGTTTCACCTGCTTTCACAAGAATTTGAGGTGATTCCTGTATTTTTTGTACACGGTAATTTCCATTATCGGCCACATAAATATTGCCTTCGTTGTCAACAAACAATCCACGAGGATCCTGTAACTGATTGCTGTTTGATCCAGCATTGTTTCCACCTGCTATTGTTTGCCAGCCTTTATCTGGTGACCATTTCTGAACTGAATTTTGAGATTGGTTTGAAAAATAAAAATTTCCGGAATCGTCCTTTTCGAAATAGTTTCTCCAATAATTCAGGCTCATAATAGTGGTTCCAGATGTAGCTCCGGCCGCCCACTTCTGGACCCGATAATTATTAGCATCCAATACATATATGTTTCCTTGAGCATCAACTATTACATCTGTGGGTGAATTTAATTTATCAGGCTCCATTCCTGCATAATTACTTCCGGCAACTGTAACGCCGGTAGTGGCATCTTTGGCCCATTTTTGGATACGATGATTGTTTTGATCAGCAATATATATATTCCCTGTATCATCAATATAAATACCCCTAGGATTACTAAGCTGATTTGCATCTGTTCCGGCACCATTCCCACCTGCTACTGTAATCCAACCACTACCACCATCAGGATATTCAAGTACTTTATTATTCATGTTGTCAACAACATAAATATTTCCTTTTTTATCCATAGTGAAATAATTATACCAAATATAATTGGTGTTGGCAACGAGCGTTCCCTCAGTAGCGCCAGGTGCCCATTTTATGACACCATTATAATCCAGTACATATATATTTCCTGTTGAATCCACAAAGATGTCGTTTGGACCATGAAACTGATTTGCAGCATTTCCTTGTCCATTGCCACCTGCTACAGTTGATGCCTGTCCTTTTGTCTCAAATTCTGCTGTATAATCCTCACCGTACTTAGCAGTACCTGTATATTTAAAGTCAATAAGCGCATCCCTGCTGGCTGCTGCATTTAATGTGGCCGTAACCTCGACACTGTCATTTTCTGATAACTCACCTTTTCCACTTAAAATACTGGCTGTGGGATCGTCATCACTAATCAGGGTAATTGTTTTATTGAAATCTCCCGATTGACCTGCATTTAGTATGGTATCAACGGTAACATTAATTGTTTCTTTCACTTCAATTTCCGAGTCCTGCATCGGTTCAACTTTAATCGAATCGCTTAAGAACCCGGGTAAAATAACCAAAGAGTCTTCGGAAACAGAATAGTCCGTCCCCTTCACAGCTGTTCCTGAGTAATTGAATTTTACAACGATACGATCAGGAGCTGGAGTATTTGATTTTGCAATCAAATAGACTGAATCTTTGCTTTCACTCAGAATAGATTTAGACATACTGACCATAACAAGCGGATTACCGGCAACAGAGAACCAGCTTTCATGCCCTTCCACCTGGTCATCGGTACCATCGGCATCATGATCGTAAGCCGTTATTGCATATTCCGTGTTGATATCTCCACCAGACAAGGAAAAAGAGGTCACATTTCCTAAATCAATGACATGAGAATAGGAATATCCTGTCGGATCTCCATAGTATAATTTGTAGCCTGCAACATCTGCTTCCTTATTCGCTGTCCAGCTTAATATAATATCATTACCCGACTGCTTTTTCACAATATTTGCAGGCAAAGAGATGGGAGCAACAGTATCCGGTGAAGTTAATGGTGAAGAAAAATCTACCTGACCTTTATTGATGTTATCATTTTGGTCATAAATTTTTGAGTCAATATCATTCAATACGTTTGGAGACCAGTAATTCCGTCTGGCATCGATTTCGTATTCGGTATTATTATATATTATATTTTTTTCATAGCCAAAAAAGTTACAACTATCCAGGTCAGCCTTATTACTCAGATTCTCATATCGAATAAAAGCATCTCTTAACGTATCATTAGAGCCATAAAATGTATTGAACTTAATACTATTTGTTTGGTAATAGCTGTATTTAATAATTCCTGCGCCATTACCATTGTTATTTACAAAACTGCAATAATTAATTGTTGGATTCCCCCAATCTACATTTACAGCTACTCCATAATCAGTGCTTGCTGATAAGTTTTCTGTAAATAAGTTTTGTGTAATGTACCCATTTCGTAAATAAACCGTTCCACCATAACTTCCTTCATTACGGAAGAAAAAACATTTTTTTACAAGTAAATTAACATAGTTCATCGAAGTAATAGCACCTGCTCCAAATTGTGCATCAGGGATCCAAATATTATTTTTATTATAACCCCAGTTTTTATTGTACTTGAAGGTACAATTACCCACAAATAGCTGTACATCAGTATAAATAGCAGAATATCCCGCATAGGTAAAATCACAGAATTCAAACACGGAACCGCTTGTATAGTTTTTATCACTATCCCATTGTGAAGCAATAGCCCCATTTTTTAAATAGATGTTATCCCAATCACCTGCTGAAGGAGTTTTCGCATTTGAAGTGAATACGATGTGATTGTCACGGATCCCTCTTGCAACGATACCACCTTTAATAGTGATTTGTTTGTTCGTATCAAGTTTGATTACCACTCCTGGATCAATGGTTAATGTAACACCGGAATTAACCAAAAGATCTCCGGTAACGATAAAAGGACTTTTATCCACCGTCCAGGTGGAATCAGTAGCAATTACGCCCGAAACCTCGGTTTGGGCGTATGAGTAGAATGAAATGATAATAAAGAAAAAGAGTAATAATCTTTTCATAATATTAAGGTTAATTTTTTGAATCTTTCAGGTTACAGGCTTATCAATTATTTGGACTACTTAACTTTATGTCCATCACAAACAACTTTGCAAGTTCTAAACATCTTGTCAGAAAATAAAGGGTACTGATGAGTATTCACACTACTCATCAATCAGTATTTTTATTAAAAAAATTTAAGGGCTGTGGAAAAGCGGCTTATTTTTTTATTCCCGAAGTCTTCTTTTGAATATTCCTGCGGTGGGTATCTACGGTATGCTTGCTGATAAACAAGAGTTCTCCAATTTCACGGCTGGTTTTGCCCTGAGCTACCAGCTGCAGAATTTCTTTTTCACGGTCGGAAAGGTTTCCGAAGCCCTGCAAATAGTTGGACTGCTTTTTTTCCTTGAATCGTCTGAGTGAGGCTTTGAGCTCATCAATATCCAGCGGTTTGACCAGGTAATCAAAAGCTTCGGCCTTGATGGCTTTAATGGCATACCGGTCGTAACCGGTGACAAAAATCACGCCGGGATAGCACTGTTGTTTGTGTATTTCTTTGAGTAATTCAAAACCGGACATCCCAGGCATTTCCACATCCAGGAAGAGCAGGTCAGGACCGAGTTGAGGCAAGTGCATCATGGCGTCATTCACGGAACTGAATTTTGACATCACCAGCACACCCTCCACCATTTGAAGCAATGATTCCATGCGGTCCAGTGCCCGGGGATCGTCGTCTAACAACACACAATTGATGGTTTCCATACTCATAGAATTAGTTTCGTTTTTTGGCATTGGTTTTCTTTTGGATCAATATCGTCACTTTTGTTCCGGTATAGGTCTGCTCCGGGTTCAAATCTTCCATGATAAAAGTAATCCTTCTGTGCTTCAGACTTTGGTATAGTTTCAGCGTTTCCTGAATAATCTCCAGTCCCTTACCCGTGGAAAACGACTTTATTTTAGACGATTCCTTTCTTCCTATTCCATTATCGGAGATTTCAACCTTCCAATATTTTTCCTGATCCAAACAGTGAATATCAATGTGTGCCGGTTGACTGCCCATAATGTGAAACAATCCATGCTTCAATGCGTTTTCCACAAAGGTATAAATGAACAACCGGGGCAATTGAACCGGGATACTGACTGCTGCACAAGAAATGGAATAGGTAAATTTATTGTTGTATCTGAATTGCTCCAGGTCCAGGTAATTTTTCACAAAATCCAGTTCCTGCTGAAAAGAGGTAGTAATGTCACCGGAAGCCAGCAGATTTTCCCGCAACAGCTTGCTGTATTTCCCCATATAGATCCGGGCCGTCTCCGTTTTCCGATTCTCATACATGGCCCCAATTGAATTCAAAATATTCAATGTGAAATGGGGGGTCAGCTGTTGTTCGATGGCCTGCTGCTGGAGGTCTCTCATTTTTTCCTCGGCCCGGTACCGGATTTTCAACAGTCGTTGATAGTAAAACCCAATCAGGTTGACCAACAAAAGAATCAATAAGAACATCGCTCCGTATATCAAGTACCTGTATGTGTAATAGGGATTTCTTTTGTATTTAAATTCACAATACTTGTTTTTCAGGTTCAGACACAAAGCGGCTGGTTTACCATTCACCCAATTTTCAGAAAAATAGAACGTAGTTACTTCACCATTGAACTTCACCATTGCTGGACGAGTAAAATCATTCCGGGCCACCACAATGTGATCCATATCCAGACCGAAATAGACTTCCTCTTTTACCCCGTCACCATCCAAATCAAACGGGTATATTATACTTTCAAAAGGAACTGACTGATATGAATCAACCAGCTTCAAATTTTCGTTAAAATACTTAACAACCCCATTATCTGTATTGTATAAAGCCAATCTCATCTTATGGCCATAATGAATGACCTTAAAATAATAATGTTGGCCTTTCTTTGCATTATAAAACCTGCGATATTGTAATAAATTCCCTTTTGTATTTGCAAACGCAAGGAACGAACTGTCACCAGGATGATTATTGTGAACAAATAAAGCAATTAAGTTTTTCTTTTTCTCTCTAAAAGGAGAAATCCATACCGTACCCGGATATTTGCCAAATTTGACAGGTTTAAAAAGGTAATGCAAATTGTTATCGTAAACACAAAACCACAACAGCGAATCAGAGAGTGGGTATTGTAATGAACAATTACCAAACGATTCTATAGGTCCCATTATCTCATCGGTACCATTCCCTGTTATATCAGAAAAATGCAATTGTAAGGATGGACTTGAGCCGGCTTTTGGTGTATGCTGTATGGTTCTGTTCTTAAGATTTATTTTGTAAATAGCTCTAATACTTTTTGTGAAGCCCGAAAAAAGGATAAAAACCAAATCTTTCGTTCCATCATGATCCAAATCTACCAGACGAGGATCCCGGACTCCGACATCTACAGCACCATTTAAAAATTTAAATTTTGCTATAAATAAAGGGGCAAAAAGTGGGGCCTTGTTTTTAATGTTAAAAGCGTTTAAAAATATACTATCGTGTGCATGTGTAAATACAAATATTTCATCAACTCCATCATGATTTGAATCTCCAGAACATAAAAAATCATCATTACCGATTTTACCGTGGAGATTCCATTCAAACTGAGTGTAATTATTTTTATTCAGAATTACTGCAGAAAATCCACCAAAATCCCGAATCACCGTAATTTTTTCACTGGTTCCATCGTGGTCAATATCCTTGTAAATAAAGATTTTTTGCGGATCAATACGAACATCCTTCAATGTAGTAAGTTCAAACCTGTCTCCTAATTTTATAAAAGGAATCACAATAGCCGTAAGAATCACAGAAAGCAAAATGCCAAATAAAAGATTGTTTTTTATGGGTTGTAGTGATCTCATCCGTTGGTTTTACGGATAACAAATATAACAATTACAGGCAAAAAGCAAATAAAACGCGTAAAAGCTTTTGTTTTGAAATAGAAAGGTCAAAAATAAGATTGGAAAGAGATACTTCTCCCGATCAATCGGAATCCTCGCGATAGGGACGGCGGGGAGTAGAGGATATGAACAAAAAAAATTCTTCTGTTCCCGTAATAAACCTTAAAATTCTCACGTTCAGCCTCCGGCTGACCTCAGAAATAAACAATGTTAGAAAAACGTTCAGCATGACAAAACAGTAAAACCTCGTCACGTTGTCACTTGGTCACATCGTCACGTTGTCACCTCTTAGGGAATTCGCATGTACTTATGGGCCTGCAGCGAAATGCGCCACTGGGGATGTTCCATTACATAATTGGTGAGGGTTTCCATCATACTGTCGGCTACGCTCCATTCAGGTTGCAGGTACAGGTAACAATCGGCATTCACCAGTGCAGCGTTGCGCTCGGCCCATTTCAGATCGCCTTTGTTTTGAATGATCACCTTCAGTTCGTGTGCCCTGGCATAATTCTCCTTGCGCGGAGGAATATTCTTTTTCGGGGAAAGACAAACCCAGTCCCAGGTTCCGGTCAACGGGTAGGCTCCGGAGGTTTCTACCATCACCGTAATCCCTTTTTCTTTCAGGGCTTCGGTGAAAACATCCATGGGATAGGAAGAAGGTTCTCCACCCGTCACCACCACGGTTTTGGCCTGCGTGGCTGCGGCCCGTTCCACCACCTCAGCAACGGGTACCGGAGGAAACAGTTGGGCATTCCAGGTTTCTTTGCTGTCGCACCAGGCACAGCCCACATCACAACCGCCTACACGCACAAAGTAGGCAGCCTTGCCCATATTATACCCTTCTCCCTGAAGCGTATAAAACTCCTCCATCACCGGCAGCAAACGACCACCGTCCAATAAGGCTGTTTCTGTATAATTCATGCTTTCCCGTTCCTTTCCACCGAATAAATCAGGCAGATGTCTACTGTTGAAATTCTTTTTTGTGTGCCGAAAGGGTGTTTTTCAGCAACATGGCAATGGTCATGGGTCCTACCCCACCGGGAACCGGAGTGATGTAAGAGGCTTTTTTGAATACTTGGTCAAAATCCACATCGCCTGCCAGCCGATAGCCTCTTTCTTTGGTTGCATCCGGCAATCGGTGCATCCCCACGTCAATTACCACAGCTCCTTCTTTCACCATGGAAGCCTTGACAAACCGGGGTTTTCCGATGGCACAGATGAGCACGTCGGCCTGACGGGTTATTTCTTCCATGTTTTCGGTACGACTGTGGCACAACGTCACCGTAGCATTCGCCTGTTCATTTTTCTGTGAGAGCAGGATGCTCATAGGACGGCCTACAATATTGGAACGGCCCAACACCACACAATGTTTGCCTTCCAGCTCAATGTGATAGGCTTTCAGTAGTTCCATAATCCCCGCAGGCGTGGCCGATAAAAATCCCGGCTTGCCCAGCACCATATTTCCCACACTTACGGGCGTAAACCCGTCCACATCCTTTTTGGGATCAATGGCATTGATGATTTTATCTTCGTTGATGTGTGCCGGTAAGGGAAGCTGCACAATGAAACCGTCCACTTCATCGTCGTTGTTGAGAAAATCGATGGTTTCCAGGAGTTCTGCTTCGGTAATGGTATCCGGAAAACGGTATACCGACGACATCATACCCACCTGGTGTGCCTGTTTTTCTTTGCTGGCCACATAGGTTTCGCTGGCGGGATCGTTGCCAACCAGCACGGCAACCAGATGCGGTGACTTATCGTGGTTATCAATGAGGTCTGCGACCTCTTTCCTGATGCTTTCCTTTACAATAGCCGCCACCTTGCGGCCGTCAATCAATTCCGGTCCTTTTTTCTGAGCCATAGTTCAATGAGCTTTAAATTTTCAAGTTATCCCCGGGCCGCAAGCTGCTGTTATCGGCGCATGCCACCGCCCATGAGGTTCATCATGGCCTTTCCTTTTCCGGTGGTCATCATTTTCATCATCTTACTGGTTTCAGCAAACTGCTTGATGAGCCGGTTCACTTCCTGTATGGTGGTCCCGCTCCCGTCGGCAATGCGCTTCCTGCGGGAACCGTTCAGTATTTTCGGGTTGGTCCGTTCTTCCGGTGTCATGGAATGAATGATGGCTTCGATGCCTTTAAACGCGTCGTCGTCAATATCCAGGTCTTTCACGGCTTTTCCCATGCCGGGGATCATGCCCATCAGGTCTTTGACGTTCCCCATTTTCTTGATCTGCTGGATCTGTTTCAGGAAATCATCAAAACCAAACTGGTCTTTGGCCAGTTTCTTCTGCATCTTGCGGGCTTCTTCCTCGTCAAACTGTTCCTGGGCTTTTTCCACCAGGGTAACAATGTCGCCCATCCCCAGGATACGATCGGCCATACGGGACGGATGGAACAAATCCAGCGCATCCATTTTCTCGCCGATCCCCACAAACTTGATGGGCTTTTCCACCACCGAACGAATGGTCAACGCGGCACCACCGCGGGTATCACCATCCAGTTTGGTCAGTACCACCCCATCAAAATTCAGACGGTCGTTAAAGGCTTTGGCGGTGTTCACTGCATCCTGACCGGTCATGGAGTCGACCACAAACAGGGTTTCCTGCGGGTTGACGGCTTTCTTGACAGCCGAGATCTCTTTCATCATCTCTTCGTCCACAGCCAAACGACCGGCGGTATCCACAATCACTATGTTCTTGCCGTTGTTGCGGGCGTGTTTGACGGCATTCTGTGCAATCGCTACAGGGTTCTTGTTTCCTTCTTCGGTATACACCTCGCACCCTACCTGTTCGCCCAGCACTTTCAACTGTTCAATAGCTGCGGGACGGTACACGTCACCGGCTACCAGCAACACCTGACGGCCTTTTTTGGATTTCAGATAATGGGCCAGTTTGGCCGAGAAAGTGGTTTTACCGGACCCCTGAAGACCGGCAATGAGGATCACGGCCGGAGTGCCTTTGATGTTGATGTCCACCTGCTCGCCACCCATTAGCTTGGCCAGCTCGTCGTGGACGATCTTCACCATCAGCTCGCCGGGTTTCACTGCTGTCAGCACGTCTGCCCCCAGGGCTTTTTCCTTTACCTCATTCGTAAAGTCCTTGGCGATTTTGTAGCTAACGTCGGCCTCAATCAACGCTTTACGGATTTCCTTTACGGACTCGGCAATATTGATTTCGGTGATTCTTCCCTGACCTTTTAAAATCTTAAACGACCGGTCTAAACGGTCACTCAATCCTTCGAACATAGTCTTATCGTTTTTTGTGGTGCAAAAATAATAAAAAGAACACTTGCTTCATGAAATGTATTAAGCCTTCACTACCCCTGCCCCCTAAAGGGGAATCCGACACAGGAAAGTGCGCTCTACCTTGAGGTCCGGGAAAAAATAAAAACAGTTTAACTCTGAGGAGGCGCCAAGCACCGACGTGAGAGTCTGCATGGCTGCGATAACGTTTACTTCCATTGGGGTTTCACCCCAGACCCCAAATACTTTTTGTCCCCGATAAACCGGGATGTACCACTTGACACAAAAAGGACTCAAAAAAGTCAAGGCTGCGTCTGCTTTTCTCGAAAAACCAGCGTTTGACATCTAAAATCTATAAACTCGTCCCATACGGGACTCAGACAGTATAGATTTCTTTACGCTGTCTGCTCTTGTTTTTCGGCTACGCAGACAAGGCCTTTCCGAAAAAGAAAAATGAGCGTAGGCCACCAAAATCAGGCGAGCAAGGCCAGCAGTGAATGGACAGTTGTTTACGAGGCGGAGCAATGGCGCTTGCGTTTTGAGAAAAACGAAGGGACGATTTGTGGGTGGAGTTTTTATCGACCTACTTTGCCCGAATCGTTAAAACAGTTCAGAGCGGGCAGAGCATTTGATTTTGGCCTCTTTTCTTTGGTTCGTTTCTTTGGAGGTGGCAAAGAAAGGAACAGATAGGATAATTTTGTTCCACAATATGAGATTTCTCACACCACCCACAAGCCCACCCTGAGGTTCGAAATGACAATAAAAACAGTTTAACTCTGAGGAGGCGTTGATCGTTCATCTGGCTTTGACGATATTAAGTGCCGACGTGAGAGTCTTTTGTTTCGGTTGGTTCATATAATGAAAGCAAGATTCTCACGTCGCCCCGATTTACCGGGGCTCCTCAGAATTAAACGCTGGATTTTGTGTCCGGGGCGTTGCCCCGGACACAATTTTATAGCTTCAGATTAATCCCCGCCATGAAATTAAACCCGGCCTGCGGGAAATATCCGTTCATTTCGTATTCCACCTGATTGTAATAATAGTTGTATACCCAGGCATTGGTGGAGTAGAGTGCATTGAAAATATTGTTCAGGCTCAGCACGAAGGTCATGGACCGAAACAACGTATTGTGCACCGTGTAATCCAGCCGCAGGTTGTTTACCCAGTAAGGATTCAGACTGCGTTCTTTGGTGGAGGTATTGTCGATGTACTGACGGCCCACATACTTGGAAGTCCAGCTGATGCTGCCGTTGGTCACGGGATGAAGGGTCAGTACACTGCCGGCAATCACATCCGGGGAAAAAGAAATATCCGTAGTGCCCAGATACTTGCTGTACTGATAGGGCTGTGTAGCCGGATCATCCCAGTAATTCCAGTTGTCCACATATTCGGTAAACCCCAGGATCTTGTTCTGACTGAAGGTCGCCATCAGGTTCCAGTCCGCAAACTTACTGGCTTTCCAGTGGGCCGACAGCTCAATCCCGGCGCGGTAGCTTTTGGGCACATTGGTCAGGATGGCGGTTCCCACATTGTTGATTTTGCCGGTCAGCACAAACTGATCTTTGTAATCCATGTAGTACAACGTGGTATGAATTGAGAAATCGGAACGATGGAACTGATACCCCAGCTCATAGTCCATCAGTTTCTCCTGTTTGATCACCTGATTGGGGTCGGCATCGCGGTACACAGAACGATTCGGTTCGCGGTGTGACACGGCAAATGAGAAATACAGACTGTTGTCCTGGTTCACTGTATAATAGATTCCTGCCTTGGGATTCAGGAACTGAAACTGATGCGACTGACTGATGTTGCGCAAATTATCGTGAATCCCCTTGATCTGGTAATGGATCCCCCGGTATTGCACGTCTGCCATCAGGTTCAGCTGATCGTTGAGTTTGTAGTTCCACTTCACAAACAGGTTGTAATCGGCTTTCAGCCCCGTATTAAAATACCAGTTGCGGTCGTATTCACCCAGCAGGGCCACCTGCGCCCAGATCACCTTTCCGTAATGATCGCCGTCGTAATAGTTCCAGCCTCCGCCAAACGACCATTTGGAGCGCCCCCCTGCATAGTTGCCGAACACGTTAAAGCCATAGAAATAATTGTTGAGCCATTTCTGCTCGATCAGGTTGGTGGTGGAAACGGTGGTATTGCCGATCACCGTATCGTTCAAACCATAGTCGGCAAACGACTGGTTGTTGTCGTAGGATTCGTAATATCCATAACCCCGGGTCAGGAACACGGCCGTAGCCAGGTTGAACTGTTTGGTAAACTGATGAGCATAATGCAACTGATAGTAATCCTGGGTATAGTTGTCTGTTTCGTTGGGATAATAGCCCAGCAGTTTCCCGTTGGCATCATATATTTCCCCGGCAGGGTTGTAGGTACGATTCGTTGCCAGGCTGTCTTTGGGAACCCCGTACCAGGCCTGATAGGTCTTTTCATGACCCAGCATCACGATGGCCTTGAAGATGTCTTTTTTTCCGAAATATCCGGCCGACAGATAGGCCGATTTCAAATGTGAAAAAGCTCGGTCAATATAGCCCTGTGAATTGATGTTGGAAAAATTGCCGGTCAAAATCCAGTGCTTGTGCAGCAGTCCGCTACTGAAACGCACATTGTTCTTAAAGGTCTGAAATGAACCGGCACTGTTGTCGATTTCCACATAAGCATCCGGCTGAAAGGCATCGGTTTGCATGTTGATGCTCGCACCAAAGGCAGCCGAACCGTTGGACGAAGTTCCCACTCCGCGCTGGATTTGCAACGTACTGACCAAGGAGGCCACGTTGGGCAGATCCACGAAATACACATCCTGCGACTCGGCATCGTTCACGGGTACCCCGTTCAGGGTCACGTTGATGCCGTTCAGGCCCACACCGCGTATCCGCAATCCGGTATAGCCCACACCGGCCCCGGCATCGGAAGTCACCACCACCGACGGTGTCATCTGCAGCAGAAAAGGCAGGTCTTTTCCCTGGTTGTTTTGATTCAGCTTCATCCCGCTGATGTCCTGATAGGTGTTGGGTGATGCTTTCTGGGCCGTAGTTGCCGAAATCACTACCTCATCGCTCATGAACGAGGTGGATTTCAGGGGAATGGTCAGTTCGGTGTTTCCGGATACTTTCACCGTCTGCTTCTTCGTCTGAAACCCCATAAACCGGACTTCCAGTTCGTAACTGCCTGGTTTCACATGCTTAAAGAAAAACGTCCCCTGCGCATCGGTAACCGTTGCCAGCAACGAATGATTGATAAACACTGTAGCCCCCGGCAGGGACTGTTTGGTCTGTGCATCCACTACTTTTCCCGAAAGGGTAAACTGCGCCTGTGCCAGCCAGGGCAACAGGGCAAACAAAATAATCAACGTACTTTTTTTCAGCATAACTCGATTGATTTAAAAATAAAACTTGTTAAATCAACAGAGGAAAGCCTAATGGGTGTGGTAACTCTTGTCCCTACGACGGCATTACCCGTACAGGTTCAAAGGGTTTGATCTCAGCCCGTAATTTTAAGGCACCCCTATTGGTAAATAGGAGGCAAAGGTACAAAAAATTGTAAAATGAAGAATGCCTGTCCGTCGCAGGAGGAAAGAATGGGGCTCTATTGCCTGTCATTTCGACGATCTTTTTATTACTGGCGCGCATGCTATTTTTTTTGTCATCCTGAACGTAGTGAAGGATCTCATTCAATATAATCACACAGAGATCCTTCGTTTCACTCAGGATGACAAGCATTTCCCTGGAGATAGCAAAGAAATGAACGGAAATTATTTCTTCTGTTCCCGTAATGAACTTTAAGATTCTCACGGGATGCACACACACAGGCTTTCTGAAGATCCCTCAGAATTAAACTTTGTCTTTGTCACGCGTAACACTTGTCTGCCGCAGGAAGAAAGAATGGGGCTCTATTGCCTGTCATTTCGACGATCTTTTTATTACTGGCGCATGCTATTTTTTTTTGTCATCCTGAACGTAGTGAAGGATCTCATTGAATATGATCACACAGAGATCCTTCGTTTCACTCAGGATGGCAAGCATTTCCCTGGAGATAGCATAGAAATGAACAGAAACCTTCCCACCCCCGGCCTGCTTGCAGCAGGCCACCCCTAAAGGGGAGCTCTTAGTTCATAAAGTACTTTAGTCACTTTAGCTCACTGAAGGCACTTCCAAAGGAGGTTTGAATGTAATTTTCATCCGAAGCACACACCGAAGAAGCAAAACGAATCCCTTTTTCCAGTAACGCTTCCACATACACATCGTCCCACTCAGATACGGGTTTGGGGTTCCCCGACAAGAATGCCGCCATGCCCGCATTAAATCCGTCACCGGCACCGATGGTACTCACCACTTCAACAGGTTGGGCTGGGGCATGAATCACATGTCCGTTCCTCATAGCTGAAGCTCCTTCCCTGCCCCGGGTCATCACAAACAACGTTTCGGGATTAATACGAACCAGTTTTTCGAAAATTTCATTCGTGTCCGTGGTTCCGAATAAAGCTTCAAAATCTTCATCCGAGCCCTTGACCAGATGTGCTGCACGAATATGCTCAAAAACCAGTTCTTTCATTCCTTCGGAATTCAGTTTCTCCTTTTGACGGATGTTGGGGTCATACAAAATCAAGGCCCCGGCTTCACGCGCAGCCTTTTTACCCGCTTGCAGATAATTCTGTATATCCTTATCCAATGCATAAAGCGAACCAAACAAAAACAAATCCCGCGACATAAAACGGGAAGGGAAATTTATCGTTCGGTTCACGGGATAATCTTTCAAAAATGTGTAGGTTGGTTTCTTATGATCGTCCAGAAAGGCCAGGGCTACTGCTGTTTTATTGTCGGGATATCGTGTGATATATTCTGTATGGATCCGATGTTTTTGTAAAAAATCAATCATCAGTTTCGATGTCGGATCGTTTCCCAACTCAGTGATCAGAGAAACATCCACACCGGCCCTGCTCAGCGACATCGAAGCATTGAGCATGGAACCTCCGGGCCTGGCCACCACGTGATCCAGATCGTGAATAATTACATCCAGCAATGATTCTCCAAAAGCATATACCATCGTTTTCTTTTTTGGTTCAACTATCTGATTCTTTGATATCCATGCACTCAGGCTGAAGCGGTCAGGCCGAATTCCTACTGGCATTAATATTTCCGTAAAGGGACCGTCTGACCACCTTTTCATAGTCCTCTTTGAATTCAGCATTCTTTTCAATTTTCTGCAACGCCGTTTGCTGAATAACCAAAAGAGGCAACACAATATCTTCCCTGATTCTGATCGAGTTTTTTGAAGTAGGCTCTTCCTCCATCAGCGTCCGGTATCCGGAAATTTCAAGTACCATTTTTTTGGACAATTCATACTCTCCGAAAAGGATTTCCCAAAACTCTTTATAAGGCGGGTCTTTGGTAATGTATTTTGTTAAATTAAAATTGCTTTTGATCAACGAAACCATGCTGTTCTCTATCAGGGCCCGAAAAACAGGAACATCCGTAAACAATTGTTTCAGGTCATCCAGCCTACCCTGATCGGCGATGGCTTTCAAGGCACTACCGATCCCGAAATACCCCGGAACATGCTGCTTTAACTGGCTCCACGAGCCCACAAACGGAATGGCCCTCAAATCATCCAGATTTAACCTTTTGTTGTCTCCCCGTTTGGTCGGGCGACTCCCGATATTCGTCATTCCATAGTACTTCAGTGTACTTTTCGTTTCCAGATAAGGGACAAACATGGGGTGATTTTTCAGTGCGGTATATTTTTCATAACTAATGTCGGCCAATTCCTCCATCAGTGCCCTGTTTTGATCTGAAATCTTGTGCGCTCCTGCATACAGACTGTTGGCAATTCCTGCAGTCAGCAGTTGTTCGGAATGGTGTATAAACTGAAGCTTCGTTCCGTATTTGCTGCTGATGGTTTGTCCCTGAATGGTCAGCTGAATGGCGTTGTTTGCTATCCGGTTGCTCTGAGCTGCATAAAAGCGATGGGTTTTCCCGCCGCCCCGGGCCGGCGGACCTCCCCGGCCGTCAAAGAAAATGACTTTGATACCAAAAGCATCACAAACTTCGGAAAGATTTTCCTTGGTTTTAAAAATGGACCAGTTGGCCTGAAGATAGCCTCCGTCTTTGGTTCCATCCGAAAAACCAAGCATAATGGTTTGCGATTCCGCCCTGTTTGAAATGTGTTGACGGTATTCGGGAATCTGAAACAGTTCGTTCATGATGTTTCCCGAATGATTCATCCCGTCAATGGACTCGAACAAAGGAACAATGTCCATGCGAACAGGTTCCTCTTTCCACGAAAACCATCGCAAAAGTGCGTAAACAAACAAAACCGAATAAACATCCTCAGCATGACTGATGATGTATCGGTTGCAACCCTCCTCCCCGTTTTTCCGTTGAATCTCTTTCAGGTGCGTGATGTTGATCACGGTATCCCGTACCACAGGATCTTCAAAAGAACTGAGCGCTGCCTTCAGCTTTCCTTTGACCAGAACTGATTTTAGCGCTTCCGGGTTCAGTTCATCCAGGCTTTCCTTAATCAAACCGTTCTGTTTCAATATACTTTCTACTGCTTTTTGGTGGACAATATGGTTTTGCCTGATGTCGAGGCTGGCAAAGTGGGTTTTAAAAATATGTACTTTGTCTGTCAGCGTTTCCACCTCATCCAGGTACAGCTGGTTGTAATTCGCCTTCAGCAATTCTGAGATTTTCTCAAGCGGCCCGAGTATTTCGCCGTAGGAAATAATTCTTTCCCGATCATACATCGCCACATAAATAGCTTCACTCAATGCTGAAACCTCCTCTTCCACCCCCCGAAAAGTAAGTTTCTGTTTCAGTTCCATCAAATCGTTGTGGTAGCGTTTCATCAGTGACATCCTCAGCTCATCGGCTACGGCCAGTGTGGTTTCATAAGTCACAAAAGGGTTCCCATCGCGGTCCCCACCGGGCCAAAAGCCAAGTTGCAGAATATTGGGATTGTGAAACTCCCCCCCGGGAAGATTTTTCCTGATACTTTTATAAAGCTGGGCTACAGAATCATAATACACATGAGTTAAAAAATAAACTACGTTCTGTGCTTCCTCCAACGGGGTTGGTTTTTTCTTGTTGATAAACGAAGTCAACCCCAGCTGCTGCAGGGTTATATCAATATCATCAATACTGTTTTTCCGGATAAACTTTCTCAACTTGGCGATAATATCCAACACTGAAGGAGGATAAAACTGGGTGGGATGCGCTGTAAAAACAAACCGGACGGAAAAGGAAGAGAGTTTATGGAGTACCTCAGCCGCTTCATTTTTATTCTTCGATAAATTGATGTAGTCTTTGAGCGAAAGGTTATTTTGATAACTATTCAGTTCGCTGAAGGCAGAATCTTCCACACTATCGTACAGCACAACCTGTCGTTCCACATACTGGATGACACGCATCATGAAATCAATTTTTTCGGCTTCTGTTTTCAGCTGTGTGTGGCTTGTAAAAAAGGTCTCTAAAATATCTTCCGGATCTTTTCCCTCCTCCAAACCGGCTTTACTCACTTCATAAAGCAACGGGATCAGCATTCCGATGTGGCTCACCTTGGGATAAG
Organism: Bacteroidales bacterium; assembly: GCA_016936355.1. Taxonomy (GTDB): domain Bacteria; phylum Bacteroidota; class Bacteroidia; order Bacteroidales; family F082; genus Sulfidibacterium. The sequence goes on from JAFGYB010000011.1 coordinate 63,423, forward strand.
GCAGGCTTAAGAAAAGGCTGTTATAAACGTTGAATTTATTTTTGACGATTCTGTTAAACTCTTTGGTTACGATGCTTTTTTCCATAATCCTCCTGAAAGTTCAGGATCAGTGATTGATCTGACCCCGTATTCGATTTGTAAATATAAAGCTAATTGCAGAGAATCAAGCTTTCGGACCGTACTAAAAAAAGTTAAGAACCACCCATTGAGAGGGATCAAAAGAAGGAATAAAAAATGCGGTGTCAGAAAAGCAGCACAAGGAGAAAATAAAAAAGCTCCCATCTTCATGAGAGCTTTCTGAGCGGCAAATGGGGCTCGAACCCACGACCCTCAGCTTGGGAAGCTGATGCTCTACCAACTGAGCTACTGCCGCAATAAGAGCGCAAATTTAAAATAATCTTTCACACTTTTTTAACCTGCTGATAAAAATTCATCTCAAAATCTAACGGATAAGACACGAATGACAGATCGCCTGGGCATATTGTTCCAGGATTCTGTTTTGTCCAGCAATTGCAAGCACAAGAACATGCCAGCGCCAGTTTGGGGAGTTTATAGATTTTAGCTGTCAAACGCTTATTTTTCGAGCGCAAGCAGACGCAGCCTTGACTTTTTTGAATCCTTTTTGTGTCAAGACAAAAAGGGTTTGGAGTTTGAGGCAAAGCCTCAAGGAAAGTTCCTTTCTGTTCATTTCTTTGCTTGTCCAAAGAAACGAAACAAA
>JAFGYB010000012.1 GCA_016936355.1 Bacteroidales bacterium
AAATTATTATCAAACAATTAAAAAATGAAAAGAGCTTATTCTATGTTCAAAAAGGCGCTGTTAATGGGTATCTTGGTAAGCTTACCCCTTGTGTTTTTTGGTCAGGATACTGCCAAAAAGAATACGGCTGACAAAACGAAAACGACCTTTACTCCATATTTCTTTCTACAGGGAGATCTGGGGGTTAGCTGGCCCGATGCAGAAGTGGCCACTACAACTTGGGTTCCTGATTTCAGAGTACTGAATTTTAACGGCAATGTTGCTTTAGGATATCAGTTTTTAAACTGGTTGAATGTTTATGGAAACTTAACCCGCGGTTTTGCCAACGGTAGACTGTGGACAAAAAATAATACCTATGGAGTATATCCTGGGGTGGATCTTCTGTCCAAAATTGATTATTATGGAGGAGATGTGAACCTGGGGGTGAACCTCTCCAATTTATTTGCCGGGTATAAAGACCGCAAACTTTCATTTGGTTTGCATGCCGGTCTTGGACAAGTGCAATGGACATCAAGGTTATACAATAGAGTAACCGGACAGGAATTAGCTATTTGGGGTCTTAAAGTGAGCCCTCCGCTGCAACAGGGTAAAGGGATCTCCAAAAGAAAGATCGCAATGACAGTTCCTGTTGGTCTGGATGTTAATTACAAACTCAACGACAAATGGAGTGTATATTGGGACTATACCTACCGTTTGGCTGATACTTACATGATGGATGCTGTTTACGGAAAAAAAACCATCGGTGGCCAACGCGACGGTATTTTCAGTGCCAACCTGGGGGTTAAGCTGAACCTGAGTGAAATGATGGCCGGAACCAAAACCATGGCCAAAAAATTCAACTCAGCAGTTAAGCTGAACACCCTGCCCCAACCTTTGGTTAAGAAAGGTGAAGATGTGGCTTTGAACATTAAGGGTACTGTGGCTCCCAAATATTTCAGTAAAAAGGCTTTGATGATGATTCAGCCTGTATTAACCTATGAAGGCGGACAGGAATATCTGAAACCTATTTTACTGAAGGGTGAAGATGTAGCTGCCAACGGTGAATTGATCTCTTACAAAAACGGTGGTTCCTTTAATTACAACGTAACCATTCCTTACAAACCGGGTATGGAAGCTGCTGAACTGCATGCTGCTCCTGTAATCTACGGTTACTCAGGTCAGGAATTTACTTCAGCTAAGGAAGCACTGGCACAGGGTAAGAAAGCTGTTGAAGTACCGGATATGAAACTGGACGATGGTACCATTATTACCGATACCTATGTGGAACTTGCTTCAAAAGGTATGGCACCTACTCAACCGGGTGAAAATTCACTGGTTTATGAATTTGCTCCCGATGGCTACCAGAAAGTTACTATTGCCACCAATACTTCTGAAATTCACTTCCTGGTTAACAGTGCCAAACTGAACTGGGGCCTGCCCATGAACAGAATGAAAGAAAACTATGATGCACTGAAAAACAATTTGAGTGACCTGCAAAAGGGTTGGAAAGTTAAAGGTGTGGAAATTGCCGGATGGGCTTCTCCTGAAGGTGCCTATGACTTCAACCAGAAACTTTCTCAGATGCGTGCTGAAACCGCAAAGAAATATTTGATGTCTAAGATCAAAAGAGATTTGCGGAAGAAAAACAATGGATTTGCTTTCAATAGTGTAAAAGATGTTGATTTCACCATTAGCGCCAATGGTCCTGACTGGAACGGATTTATGAAGGCCGTTGAAAATTCAACGTTGAAAGACAAAAACTCCATCCTGAATGTTATCAACTCAGCTGATGAAAGCAAAAGAGAAGCTGAAATCAAAAATATGATTCAGATCTATCCTCAGATGGCAAAAGAAATTCTGCCTGCTTTGAGACGCGCTGTGATTAAAGTTAATGCTTTTGAACCCAAGAGAACCGATAAGGAAATATCACAAATGGCTGTCAGCGCCGATTACGGTCAGTTGAAGATTAACGAACTCTTGTATGCAGCAACATTGACAAATGATCTGAACACCAAGCTGAAGATCTACGACAATGCCATGAAACAATATCCACAGTGCTGGAGAGCCGTTGCCAATGCAGGAGCTGTTGAAGCTGCTATGGGTAATTATGACAATGCTCAAAAACTGTTGAGTAAAGCTGCTGGTATGAATCCCAAGGCTGCTGAAGTTGCCAACAACATGGGTATTATTAAAGCCAGAACAGGTGATGTTGCCGATGCAGAAAAATATTTCTCCAACGCACAGAATATGGGAGCCAATGTAGATTACAACATGGCACTGGTTAACATCCTGAAAGGTAATTATGCTAAAGCACTTGATTTGATGAAGGGTGTAAAATGTGATTACAATTTGGGTCTGGCTCAGTTGTTGAATGGTGACTACAATGCTGCAGAAAGTACATTAAAATGTGCTAAGGAAACTGCTTCTTCAGATTATCTGTTGGCTATCGTAGGTGCTCGTCAGGGTAATAAAGCTATGGCAATGGAATATCTGACCAAAGCAGTGAAGATGGATTCTTCATATGCTGCTAAAGCAGCCAAAGACCGCGAATTCCTGAAATATTTCAACGATCCGGATTTCAAAGCTTTGGTGAACATGAAATAAGTTTTCAAATATATACGCTAAAAAAGGGAGCCTGAAAGGCTCCCTTTTTTATTTGTGGTACGATTTAAAAACAGATCACGTGTATAAATTATATATTTGTAAAAATTTTTGTCATGACCAAATTTCGCACCAGTAGGGAATTATCGAAGATCACTACCCATGTTCTTCAGGAAATGAAACAAAAAGGAGATAAGATAGCCATGTTGACCGGTTACGATTACTCCTCGGCAAGTATTCTGGATGAAGCAGGTATTGATGTGATTCTGGTCGGAGATTCCGCATCAAACGTGATGGCAGGCCATGTAACAACCTTGCCCATTACATTGGATCAGATGATCTATCACGCCTCGTCAGTTATGCGGGCTGTTAAAAGAGCCCTAGTGGTGGTGGACCTTCCGTTTGGTTCGTACCAGGGCAATTCAAAAGAAGCGTTGCATTCTGCCATCCGGATTATGAAAGAATCGGGTGCCAATGCGGTGAAAATGGAAGGCGGGAGAGAGATTGCTGAATCCATCGACCGTATTTTAAGTGCCGGTATTCCTGTTTTGGGGCATTTGGGGCTCACTCCTCAATCGATCAATAAATTCGGAACCTACGTGGTTCGTGCCCGCGATGAAGAAGAAGCACAGAAGTTGAAAGAAGATGCCAAATTCCTTGATGAAGCCGGTTGTTTTGGTGTGGTTCTGGAAAAGATTCCAGCCAAACTTGCAGGCGAGGTAACCGATTCAATCAACATTCCCACCATTGGGATTGGAGCCGGTCCTCATGTGGATGGACAAGTATTAGTGCTGCACGATATGCTGGGCATTAATCAGGAGTTTTCTCCCCGGTTCCTGCGCCGCTATCATAACCTCCACGATGAAATGATCAAAGCCTTTGTTTCTTATATTGACGATGTGAAATCAAAGGACTTTCCCAACAGTAAAGAACAGTATTAATCATTTTCAGATGCCGCTTCCCGGACTGGAGCAACGTATTTTATACGAAGACAATCACCTACTGATTGTAAACAAACTCCCATCGGAGATCGTACAGGGCGATAAAACAGGTGATGAACCGTTGAGCGAACTGTTGAAATCCTACCTGAAGGAGAAGTACGCTAAACCCGGAAATGTATTCCTTGGGGTTGTTCACCGGTTGGACAGGCCGGTGAGTGGTGCGGTGGTATTCGCCAAAACAAGTAAGGCATTGAGCCGGATGAACCGGCTGGTAAAAGAACGTGCTGTCCACAAAACTTATTGGGCAATTGTTAAAAATCCTCCTCAGGAAAAAGAAGCAACACTAATTCATCACTTGCTGCGCAATGAGAAGAAGAATAAGTCGTTTGTTCACCATAAAGCGAAAGAGGGTAGCAAAGAGGCAATGCTGGATTACCGGTTTCTGGCTTCCGGAGAACGATATCACTTGCTGGAAATCGATTTGAAAACAGGTCGGCATCATCAGATCAGGGCTCAGCTGGCAGCTATAGGTTGCCCGATTAGAGGCGATTTAAAATATGGTTTTCCCAGAAGCAATCCGGATGCTTCCATTAGTTTGCATGCAGTAAAAGTTTCTTTTATCCATCCGGTGAAGAACGAACTGTTGGAGATTGTTGCACCGCCACCGGAAGATCCATTGTGGCATTATTTTTATCATCTGAATCAATCAAATATATGAGTAAAAAAACCGAACAACAAAGTGAATCAGTTCAACCGTATTCCCAACTTGAGGAATCGTTAAATATTGCATCCCACGGCTTGGGTTTTGTACTGGCCATTGTTGCTTCAGCACTCCTGGTTGTCAAATCATCGCTCACCGGAAATCCATGGCAAATTGTAAGTGTGAGCATTTACGGTGCATCCATGATGATCCTTTACCTGGCTTCAACACTCTATCATTCCGCAAAGAAACCTGAACGCCGCCAACGGTTAAATGTATTTGATCATGCTTCGATATATGTTTTGATTGCAGGAACCTATACTCCATTTCTATTGGTGACTTTACGCGGTCCCTGGGGCTGGAGCTTGTTTGGTGTAATCTGGGGGGCCGCCATTGCCGGAATCATCTTTAAATTGTTTTATACGGGAAGATTCGCCCTGGCGTCTACGATCGCTTATGTGGTCATGGGGCTGTTGGTTCTGGTTGCCATTAAACCCTTATTGGAAAACCTTTCTTCGGAAGGATTGTATTGGTTGCTGGCCGGTGGTATCAGCTATATTATTGGGGCTGTATTATATATGCAACGTAAAATGCCCTTCAACCACGCAACCTTCCATGTTTTTGTGTTAATGGGAAGCTTCAGTCATTTCTGGGCCATCTATAAGTACGTAATCGGCTAATCTTCTTCAAACTGAATCATTCTTCTGTGTTCACCCATTTCCCAGTTACTTTCGATCCGATCAATCTGTTGCTGCACTTTTAATGCCATTGAATTAATTACATGATCGTGCACACGGGCACAGGAGAACTGGGACAACATCCGGAAGATATTACCACCAAACTTGAGGGAAAGCATTACCTGGACGTTTTCTTTTTTCAGGATCTGGGTAATATTCCTTGCTTTATTAGGGTCCCCGTGGCCTTTTTCTTCCGGCGATTGATTTTCAATGCGTTTCAGGAAAGTAACTTCTTCTTTTCCAATCCGGTATAAATCAAAGTATTCAGCTTCCCCAAAATGATTGTTAACCAGATGAATTCCGTCGTTGGTGGGAAAGGCACAAATCCAGGTTTTGTTCATAGTACACGTTTGATTAAGTTGAGGACAAAATTATAAACTTTCGATGATCTGTGAACTTTTTTAATTTAGCCATTAGGTAACAAATCTTAAAATTACGACATGAAAATTGCTTTGATACAACAAAAGGCGGAACCCCACAAACCAAAAAATCTGGAAAAAGGGCTACTGGCAGTAGATCGGGCTGCTGAAGCCGGAGCACAGCTGATTGTTTTTGCCGAACTGGCGTTTGAACCGTTTTATCCTCAATTTCCGGCCGGTGCCGAAAAGGAACAACTGGCCGAAACACTGGACGGGCCGATCATCAAATCGCTACAGGAAAAAGCAATAAAACACAATGTGGTGATTATTCCCAATTTTTTTGAACGTTCAGGAAATCAAACCTTTGATTCCTCACCAGTGATCAATACTGATGGGACGATTATGGGTATTACCCGGATGGTGCATGTACCTGATTATGAATATTTTCATGAAAAAACCTATTATACACCCGGTGATCAGGGCATCAGAATTTATGAAACTCCTTACGGGAAAATTGGAATTGCCATTTGTTATGACCGTCATTATCCGGAATACATGAGGGCCTTGGGTGTGGCTGGTGCCGAGCTGGTTGTGGTGCCTCAGGCCGGTGCTGCGGGGGAATGGACCGATGGTTTGTATGAGTCTGAATTGCAGATTGCCGCTTTTCAAAATGGCTATTTCGTGGCACTTTGTAACCGGGTGGGGGTTGAACAAAATCTGAATTTTTCCGGTGAATCCTTTGTCTGCGGTCCGGATGGTCGGTTGTTAAAGCAGGCAGGAAAGCATACTGATGAACTCCTCTTGTGTGATATTGATCTTTCGGAAACCAAGACATCTCATGCTCGAAAATTATTTTATCCTGACAGACGAAAGGAGTTGTATAGGGGGTGGTTAGATTAGTTATTTAGAAAAAATACAAATAATTTTGCTGCATTCTTGCGCTCCTTGAGATATTTTACGAACTTTGGCAAAGAGTATTTGCAGAATAATTATTCAAGAAATTATAAACAATCGGCTTATGAATAACAGAAGAAACTTTCTTAAAAGCGGCGTGTTGCTGGCTTCGGGAATGGTAGTTTCTGCTCCCTTGCTGGCCGCCCGGTCCAAAAAAGAACACGAACCCAGATTTCCGGGAGTCATATATACGGAAGACGATCCGGGAATGTGGGATGGAAAACAAAGTCATCATGTACCCCAGGTTACCATCAAAGGTAACTCGGTAACCTTGTTTACGGACCATCCAATGATGGAAGTACATTACATTGTTCGTCATACTCTTGTCGATAAGAAAGGGAAAGTGATCGGAAGTAAAACATTCTATCCATCCGACGAAAAAGCACTTTCACACTTTGACATACCCGTTGGGTATCACGGTAAACTGTATGCTACCAGTTTTTGTAACAAACACGATTTCTGGTTGAAAGAATTTGTGATTTAAAGAATCAGTACCTCCGGTTCAATGTGGATGTTGAACCGATTGTGTACATCGGATTGAATCTGCAGGGCTAGTTGTTGTATTTCAGTTCCGGTGGCATTTCCATGGTTCACCAGAACCAGCGCCTGTAGATTGTGAACACCGGTATTTCCAACTTTTTTCCCTTTCCATCCGCATTGTTCGATCAGCCAACCGGCCGGAACCTTGAGTGTGCCGTCATCCTGGGGATAGGAAGGAATATTTGGGTACTGGTTTTCCAGCTGTTGAAATTGTGACTTTGAAATGACGGGATTTTTAAAAAAACTGCCGGCATTACCTATTTTTCTTGGATCAGGAAGTTTTGAATTTCTTATTTCTTTGACTTTATTGCTGATTTCAGAGGCACTGAGTTTAGAGAGTGGAGTGTTCTCAAAAGCGGCTTTCAGCGGTGCATAGTTCAGAATGCGATGGGGTTTCTTTTGTAAATGATAGGTTACATTTACAACAAACCAGTTGCCTTTTTCCTCGGTTTTGAAGATACTGGAACGATAGCCAAATGCACAATCATCTTTAACAAAGGTTCTGACCTCTCCGGTCTTCAGGTTACAGGCTTCCAGGGAAATAAACCTTTCTTTCTGTTCGGTTCCGTAAGCACCGATGTTTTGTACGGGGGCTGCGCCAACTGTACCGGGGATCAGACTCAGGTTTTCAAGTCCCCACCAACCATTCTCTACAGCAAAATCCACAAAATTACTCCAGTTTTCTCCGCCTCCTGCTCTCAACAGAACAGTTTCTGCGTTGTCTTCTATAATTTCAATTCCCTTGATCCCGTTGTGCAATACCCATCCGTCAAAATCTTTGGTGAATAATACATTACTGCCTCCTCCTAAAACCAGCAAACTAGTTTCAGTGGGGTGTTCCTGAAGAATTAGTTCTTTAAGTTCGGGTAAGTCATGAATGGGTGCAAAATGTTGTGCCCGTGCCGATATACCGAAAGTATTCAGGTGAAGAAGATCCTTGTTTTCTGAGATAGTCATGCTTAAAGTAGGGTTAATCCGGTGTAATTTTCAGGGCGAATGGCTTTCAGCTCCAGTTTAACTTTATCGTTTACATCCAGCGAATCAATAAACCGGATGAAGGTGTCCTGTGTGATCTTTTCGTTGGTCCGGGTCAGGTCCCTCAATGCTTCATAAGGGTTCGGATAGTTTTCCCGGCGAAGGATACTCTGAACGGCTTCGGCAACTACAGCCCAGTTGTTCTCCAGGTCAAGCCTGATCTTGTCTTCGTTCAGAATCAGTTTTCCCAATCCTTTTTGCAACGAATCCAGTGCAATAAGCATGTGTGCCATAGGAATACCCACATTCCGGGTCACCGTGGAATCGGTTAAGTCGCGTTGTAACCTTGATATCGGAAGTTTTTCTGCCAAATGATGTAGAACTGCGTTGGCCATCCCCAGGTTGCCTTCTGCGTTTTCAAAATCAATGGGATTTACTTTGTGGGGCATGGCAGATGATCCCACTTCTCCTGCTTTGATTTTCTGTTTGAAATAGTCCATAGAAATGTACATCCAGACATCCCGGCTCAGGTCAATGAAAATGGTGTTGATCCGTTTCAGTGCATCAAAATAAGCGGCCAGATGATCGTAATGCTCAATCTGTGTAGTAGTTTTCTGTCGTACCAATCCGAGTTGTTCTTCCAGAAAATTGTGTGCAAAATCAGCCCAGTCAATATCCGGATAAGTAACCACATGAGCGTTCATATTTCCGGTAGCACCGCCAAATTTTCCGGAACAGGGAACTTGCTGCAATAATTCCAGTTGCTCTTCCAAACGTTCCACAAAAACATAAATTTCCTTTCCCAATCGGGTAGGAGAGGCCGGTTGCCCATGAGTTCGGGCCAGCATGGGAACTTCTTTCCATTCCAAAGCGAGCTTGCGGAGATGATTGATCACTTCCTTCAGAGCAGGCATTAATATCTGCCAGTGTGCTTCTTTGATGGACAGTGGCAGCGCTGTGTTGTTGATGTCCTGCGAAGTGAGTCCGAAATGAATAAATTCTTTGAAATGACTCAACTCAGCGGCATCCATTTTCTTCTTGATGAAATATTCTACTGCCTTTACATCGTGGTTGGTCGTTTTTTCCAACTCCTTAATTTCTTCCGCATCTTTGGGAGTAAAATTCCGATAAAGGTCTCTGAGCAAATCAAAATGCTGGGTATTGAAATCTACCAGTCCCGGTAAGGGAAGCTGACACAGCGCAATAAAATATTCTACTTCAACCCTGACCCGGTATTTGAACAGGGCGTATTCAGAAAAGAATTCCGATAGAGCAGCAGTTTTTCTGTGATACCGGCCGTCAACGGGTGAAATGGCAGTGAGTGATGTGAATTCCATGGATGCAAATTTGATGATTCAAAAATACATGAAATTTGCGCTTTCCGGAGGAAATCGAACTGAAAAGTGGGGAATCAGATGCGTACTTTATTCTACACCATCTCTTTTTTGAAGCAAGATCACATTTTCCACATGGTGCGTCTGGGGAAACATGTCCACAGGCTGCACCTTTTTGACTTCATAATATTTGTCCATTTCGGCAATATCGCGGGCCTGGGTCTGCGGATTACAGCTGACATAAACAATCTTTTCAGGTGCGGCTTTGATGATTTGTTTGACAACTTTGTGCAGCATTCCGGCTCTGGGCGGATCAGTGATGATCACATCCGGTTTGCCGTGCGTTGCGATGAACTCTTCATCCAGTAGTTTAACCATATCGCCTGCATGGAACGATACATTGGTGATGCCGTTCTCCTCCGCATTCTTTTTTGCATGACGGACGGCTTCCTCCACAAATTCAATTCCCACGACTTCCTTAACAAAAGGAGCCATGAACAGGGCAATGGTACCGGTTCCGGTATACAGATCGTATACTTTTTCATTTCCTGTGAACGCAGCAAAGTCAAAAGCTGTTTTATACAAATAATACGCCTGTTCGGGGTTGGTTTGGTAAAATGATTTGGGCCCTACTTTAAATTGCAGCGGCTTTTGTTCCGGAACGGCAGCTGGCATGACCTCCAGATTGTAGTCTTTTCCTTTAAATAAATGAACATCCAGATCATGGATGGAGTCGTTTACCTTGGTATTGATCACGTACATCAGTGAAGTGATTTCCGGAAATTTTTCGGCCAGATGAGCCAGCATTTCCTGGATAGCCTCTTCGTCGTTGTGTCCAAAGATCACCACAACCATTAAATCTCCTGTGGATGCCGTTCGAATCATCAGGTTCCGCAGCAAGCCATGCTGTTCTCTCAGATTGTAGAAACTCATCCCCTTTTCTAGGGCAAACTCTTTGGCAGCCAGTCGAATGGCGTTGGAGGGGTCTTTCTGTAAATAACAATGGTTCACATCCAGTACCTTATCAAATCTTCCGGGCAGGTGAAAACCCAGTGCCTTCATTTCATCGGCACTTTTTTCACCTTCTGTAAAGTCAGCAGAATTGAGCCAGCGCTTATCTGAGAAGGTAAATTCCAATTTGTTGCGGTAATAAAAAGGATTTTTAACCCCGATGATCGGTTTGATTTCGGGATATTCAACCTGGGCAATGCGTTCCAGACTGTCTTTTACCTGTTTTTCCTTGAAAAACTTCTGGTTTTCATAATCGAGATGCTGCCAGCGACAGCCACCGCACAAACCGAAATGCTCGCATTTGGGCTCTGTTCTGTACGACGATTTTTTGTGCAGCTTGGTAATTATACCCTCGAAATAACCTTTCTTTTTCTTGATTACCTGAACGTCTGCCACATCACCGGGTGCGCCGAATTGAACAAATACGACCCGGTCGTCAACCCGGGCCACGGATTTTCCCTGGGCGCCGGCATCGGTAATTTCGACTTCTTTCAGTAACGGGAGCGGTGTTTTCTTCCTTGCCATAAAAACTCATTAAGGCTGCAAAGATAATGCTCTTTTGATTGTGTGAATTAAATTTTCCACCGGTCTTCCAGGTGAATGAGCCGGCCTTTCATTTCTTCAAGATCTTGGCGAATATTGGCTTGCTGTTGCAATGCAGGAAGCCTTTCCTGTTTGTATCGTTCATGATTTTCCTCGTTGTCCCAAAATGTGGAGACAAGGTAATTCCGTGAATTGTTGTCGTTTTTTGAAAAACAACCGCCCGTCATGCCCCCGGCCGATAGCATACCGGGCAGCCACACTTCCTGCTGCATGGTTTCAAAATGAACTTCGCGGCCGCGTTTAACGATACAGTCGGCTATCCGCAGCACTTTGCTTTGCCGGATGGCTTTGGAAAGCGTTTGGCTGCTGCCTTTCATCCCAAACAGGGTGTGGAAATGACTGATTTGTATGCTGTCGTAGGTTTCATTCTGACGGTTCCTGGTGAAAATGAGGTCGTGTTGCCCTTTCATGAAGAACGAGAGGGCGGTTTCATTATCCCAGATGGCAACAATACATGCCAGGTTTTCTTCCTGTGTATCCCAGCCACCGGCCTGGGCGATGAAACCGGGAGCGCGGGCCATTGAGTCCCATTGTTCCTGGGCCGAAGAAAAAGCAGCTTTCCTCCCTTCCTTTACCCGGCATTCCATCCATTTGACATACATATCCTGATGATTTGTGGCTAAATTACAAAAATCCCTGCCGGCGCACGGTGTTTTCCGGGTGACCGGATATCAATGTTCTTATAAGCAATTAGTTAGCTGAAAGGATTCGCTGTGAAGTGTATGGCGGAATGATATTTTCCGTAAATTAGGTCAGGCGAAAGGAAAATGAAACACATACTATTATATCTGTTGATAGTATTCCTGTTCCCACCGGGCTCGATAGGACAGATTGCCTTTTCAGATTATTATACTTTTGGCAGCAACGCTGTGAGCGAAGGACTTTATTTTCAGGATAATATACTGGCCAGGTATGCGTACGGGAAGTTTTCGCTGGGTGCGGGTGTACAGCTTACGGCCGGTTATTCCGATCAGCAACTGCTTTCCGGATTATTGCTGGAAGGAACAACAACCCTGTTTGCCGACCGGTTTCCGGTAGTCGTTTCCTTGCTCTTTCTTCGAAGGCCTTACAGCAGATTGCTTAGTGAAAACAATTTCAGTCTCACAGTGCAGCATCGGTGGAAACACCTTGAGCTGATACTGGGGAACAATATCCGTATCTGGAGGCTGTCGCGTAACGAAATGCGGCAACTGGGAATGAGTGGTGCAACGGACCTGGGGATTACGGAATACAGGAACCTCGTGTATCGGCTGACCTGGTATCTGAAACCCATCGGGTCCGTATGGAATCTTTCGCTTTCGCTGACCGATTTTGATGACTTTCTGATCCAGCGGGGAACCAATCCGATGCTGGCCTTTGGCTTCGAAAAAGTGCTCCAACCGGATCTGGAGTTGTTCTCCCAATTGTGGTATCAGGGAGCGGGCATGTTCAACCTGCAGGCTGATTATTTTGGATTTTATTTTAAAACAGGAATCCGATGGCAATTTTAAAAAGAAATCATTTACTGTTGTTGTTACTGTTTGGAACAAGTTGTGATAAGAACCTTGACTACAAGGGACTTTTTTATTCCGAATCGGCGGTGAACCTGCGTTATGAGGAGTCAATGGTATGGAACCGGGCCCATTCCAGAGAAATAACGGTACAGGATACGGTCTATAAAATGATCTTTACCGGCGATACACATATTGGCGGAGTATCGAATTTAAATAAAGTTATGGAGATAGCTGCTGCTTCCGGAGCTGTCTGCCTGGCAATAGCTGGAGACATTACAACGGGAAGACCGGATGATTTTGCCCGGGCAGCTGTCCTGCTGAACGCAACAGCACCCTATGAAGTGGCACTCACAACGGGGAATCATGATCTCTTTTTCGGAGGGTGGCAATGGTATTACCGGTATTTTGGCAGTTCTGTCTATACATTAAAAGTTCATTATATTCAAAATACGGACTTATTTATTTTTCTGGATACAGGTAGTGGTACGCTGGGGTCGCTTCAGTATGCATGGCTTAAAGATGAATTGTTGAAACGCAACAATTACCGGAATGTGGTAGTGGTAACCCATCTTAATCTCATTCGTAATCTGATGACTTCAACCACAAATCTACTGGTTCAGGAAATGAATGCCCTGTTGGATCTATTTGCCAGAAACAGAATTTCCATGGTAATTATGGCACACGACCATGCCCGCTACACAGAACGGTTCGGAAATACCACCTATATCACTCTGGATGCTTTGGTGGATGATGATCCGGATGCATCTTATTTAATGCTTACCGGAGGAACTAAAGGGGTGACATACAGGTTTGTGGAGCTTTGATGGATACAGTTCAGGGTTGTCGGTACTTTCAACTTCTAGCGTTTGCAGTGTGGGCTTTGTTGCGAAAAAATGAAACTTAGTAATTAAACCTGAAAATTTTAGAACAAAAAGATCAATCTCATGTTTATTCAGATCCTAGATGTCCTTAGAATCGTGCTGGTGGGGATCGCCTTTTATTTTGGCTATTCCATCGGTTTTAACGGGACGTATAATCCTGCTGCCCAGCTTCATTTTATGATCCCTGTCGTTGTTGTCGCCATAGCGGGGATCTCCGGTGTTGAAGGGTTGCTCTTTGGCAGACAGGCGGCCCTTGAAAAAGGGTATGAAACAGGAAGTAATTATCAGAAGCAGTCGGCTTTTGCACTGCTGTCCTATGCCTTTGGCGCCCTTTGGGTGTATTTCGCGGGCTGGGGCACCGAGGCCGAACTGACGGTTTTGTTTGTTTTCCTCTTTTTCTTTGCCTTGTCTGCAGTAAATCACGGACTGGAGGCCGTCCGTCACAAAAACTACAAATGGCAGAACATCAACCGGCCGTTCCTGCTGGTGTTGTTGCTGGCCGGATTTGCCTATCCGCTCTTCATGTTGTTCCAATAATCCGGCATGTGCTTTTAGCCTGTGGACCGTAGTTCAGTTTTTACTGTCGTGCTCCTGTTCACCTGCTGATGAAGCAGAGACAATTGCTGATGAAAACCTGAAAAAACTTTCAAAGGGATAAAAACCAAAAAAATGTCGTTCCAGAGTGATATTTTCGGAAAATTATTAATTTTGTAAGACCAAACAAAAATGAAAATGCCGAAATACCTAACAAACCTGTTTCCAAAGTTTGCTTTAAAAAAATGATTTGTATCGTTACCCCTTGATTCAGGGAGTATACAATACATCTTTTGCTGATAGCGTAGGTTGTTGAAGCCTCATTAGCAATTTCAGTTTCCTGCTGTTATGCCGGGTATTCGTGTGTTTAACAATAAAAGAGGGAATATTCTGAATATCCTCTATAAATACGAAGTAGGAATTATGTTAAACAATTTTTTTAATGAAAAAAACAATGTACCTAATTGCTTTGATGGCAATTTTTGTTGGCTTAACCGGCTGTGAAAAAAAAGATGGAACTGTTTCATCAAAGGTTGAAATTGCAGTAAATGATTTGTCAGGAGCACCCGTTGCGAATGAAACGGTTTATATGTTCACTGACCCTTCCACTGAAACGTTTGGAAGCAAACCGATTTATGCTGCAAAAACTTCGGTAACCGATGAAAATGGAGTCGCTGGTTTTGATTTGCAGGAAGTGTTTGATCTGGATCCTGTCAGTACACAAACAACGCTTTATTTTACAATTTTGAAAAAAGTTTCCACAAACACATATCAAGTGAGAGGAACAATTGGCGTTACGGTAAAAAAGGGAACAACCTACAAAAAGAACCTTACTGTGACTGATTAGTATAATTGAATGACAAAGGTGCCTGGTTTTACAGGCACCTTTCCAAAGTTTATGAGGATCCGTTTCAGGCGGAGACGTGAGAATCTTGAGGTGTTCAACGGGAATAAAAAAATCCTTCTATTTATTTCTTTGTCCCCAAAACCAACGAAAACAAAGTGCTTGGAATTGTGGTATTCTTATTGGAAATTAGTAGAACAGATTGATGAGGATAAAAGTGCAGCAAACAGAATATATAATCATTGAACTCATCCTAAAAATTAACTCAAGATGGATCTCACACTGAACTGGGAAAGTATGTCCTATATTGCCATTCCCGTTTTAATTTGTCTGGCGCGAATTATCGACGTTTCCATCGGAACGTTGCGGGTCATTTTCCTTACAAAAGGTTATAAACTAATTGCCCCCGTACTGGGTTTCTTTGAAATCTTAATCTGGCTCACGGCCATCGGACAGGTCATGCAAAACCTGACCGATATTGTAAACTATTTAGCTTATGCTGTTGGATTTGCCATTGGAAATTATGTGGGCATTAAAATTGAACAAAAGCTGGCGCTGGGCATAGTGGCCGTACGAATAGTTACCCGAAAAGAAGCATATGATCTGATCGGGTTTTTAAAAAGCGCCAACTTCGGGGTTACGGTCATTCCTGCCGAAGGGGCCACCGGACCCGTTCACGTGTTGTTTACCATCATCAAGCGCACCCGTTTGTATGAAGTGGTGGGCTATATTAAAAAGTACAACCCGAAGGCGTTTTATACGGTAGAGGATATCCGTTTTGTATCGGAAGGTATTTTCCCGAAGAAATCAGTTTTCTTGCGACCTGATGTGCGCATCATTCCGGCGGCTAAGAAAGAGAAATAACAGACTGGAGCCCGTGGTCCAGGTCTGCAACCCCGATAAGCAAAGATCTGAACCGTTACTACCGAACGAAAGACCCTCACGCCCCGGCTCACCATGACTCAGGTTGAACTTTAATATATATCATCGTTTAATTCTGAGGAGTCTAACGACGTGAGAATCTACTCTACGGGAACATCCTTTTCCTTTCTTTTCACCCTCCGGAAATTGCCTGTCATCCTGAGTGAAAAGAAGGATCTCTATAACACAAAAAATTAGATTCTTTACTTCGTTCAGAATGACAAAACGTTTGAGCTGCCCGCGGTTTTGGATATACTGAAAAATATTATTCTGGTTATCCGGTTTGAGTTCAAAGCCCATGGGATCAGGGAAAATTAGTATGTTTTTTCTCAAACCTGGATTCAAAAAAAGGTATGGTCTTTATAGATTTTACTCCCGGTCAATGACTTTCGGAAGTCTGCTTCGAAAAACATAACAAAAAAAGCGCTGAACTTCAGCGCTTTTTTTATGGATAATTGGATGATTATTTCTCTTCCAGTTTTTTCAGAATAGCTTTCGGAACGGCTTTCTTGTTTACTGAAAAGGACATGGTTTGTAATTCGACATAGGCTTTGGAAGCGTAGAAATAACCGTGGTATTTCTGGTCGGTGCCCCAGGAGTTTTTGATCTTGTAAAAGACATCCCCTTTCTGATCTTTAGCGATTCCTACGATCACCATGCCGTGGTCGTCGGTGGTTTGGTAATTGTTGTAGTGTTCCTGACGCATTTCGGGTGTGATGGTAGCTTCTTGGACAATGGAGTCGAAATTGTACAACAGTTTTTGTTGCTGACGTTGGCTCAGGGCTTCCCATTTAGCCTGATCACTGCCTTTCAGTTCGGGATGCTGGGCAGGAACAATAGCTACTCCTTTTTTCCAGTTAAACCCGCGATCGCTTACATCGGCACCCCAGCCAACAGTATATCCGTTTTTCAGGGCATGATCAATGATCGCCATCATATCGTCCATGGAAACATTCATATAATCGGCCCACAGCCAGTTGTCCGGTATGGCCAATTGGAACGGTTTATCATAGGGATGGCTCATAAAGGAAGTGAAATTGATGATGTCATCCGGGTTGAATCCGGTCATTTTTCTGAAACTTTCGGGCGTATATTCTTTACCATCGTAGGTAAACGTTTTGGGTAAAGGGCCCAAATAGCTGGCCAGTACAGCATCAAAAGCTTTGTGCCAAACAGGGGTGATTTTGTGGTTGGGATCTTTTACAATGGCATCTACAAAACTCTGTAATACGGCATCCAGTTCGTTTTGGACCGGTAGTTTGGTTCCGTACTGCATTCCAGTGTAGGCTTCCTGGGGAACCATTCCGTATTTTTTGATTACTCTCAACACATCACCAATTTCGGCACCCGGTCCGAAATTCAACTTACCGTGCAATCGAACATATTTTACAGCCTTGTCAGCGTAAGTATGATTCACACAAAACATTTCTGACAGGTCGTATTTTTTTCCGGTAGTGCGCAGCAATTCATCTTCCACCAGTCCGATACCGGAATAGCTCCAGCAGGTACCGGAACGGTATTGGTTTTTCACAGAAGTATGAGGAACCACCACTACATCAGTAAAATGATATCCTTTTTCGGTTTTGTTGTTTTTTTCCTGGGCCGACAGGCTCAGCTGACCGAACATAAAAAGTACAGCCAGTATCCAAGAGAATGATTTTGTATTCATGTACATACTATTTAAAATTAAATGTCGAATTTGATTCCTTGTGCCAGCGGCAAATCGCTGCCATAATTAACTGTATTTGTCTGACGACGCATATACGTTTTCCAGGCATCTGAACCGGATTCTCTTCCGCCACCGGTATCTTTTTCGCCACCAAACGCACCACCGATTTCAGCTCCCGATGTTCCCAGGTTCACGTTGGCAATACCGCAGTCGGAACCGGCATAGGAAAGGAAGGTCTCGGCTTCGCGCATATTCAGTGTGAAGCAGGCAGATGAAAGTCCCTGCGGAACATCGTTCTGAATGGCAATGGCGTTGGTAATGTCGCCTTTGTATTTGATGAAATACACGATGGGGGCAAAAGTTTCTTCCTGCACAATCTGGTAGTGGTTTTCAGCTTCCGCAATACACGGAACCACATAGTTGCCCGATTCGTATCCGGGACCTGACAGTACGTCGCCGCCAAACAGCACTTTTCCGCCTTCTTCCTGAACTTTTTTCACGGCGTTACGGAACAGTTCCACTGCATACTGATCAATGAGCGGTCCCACCAGGTAGTCTTCGTCCAGCGGGTTCCCGATTTTGGGAACGATGTTTTTGTAAGCAGCCAGGAACTTATCCCGTACCTGATCGTAAATGTCTTCGTGGATGATCACCCGTCGGGTAGTGGTACAGCGCTGTCCGGCAGTTCCCACAGTTCCAAATACGGTAGACATTACTGCCATCTGGATGTCGGCGCTGGGTGTGATGATCACGGCATTGTTGCCGCCCAGTTCCAGAATGGTTTTTCCCAACCGTTTCCCCACAATTCCTCCGACTCTTTTTCCCACGGCGGTGGAGCCGGTTACGGATAGCAGTCGTACCCGCGGATCGCTGAGGTAGTTGTCGCCCATCACGGATGACTTGGCCACCACCAAATTGAAGACACCTTCGGGAACGTTGTTGTCTTTTAATACTTTGCTGATGATTCGTTGTGTGGCAATGGCTGTAAGAGGCGTTTTAGAGGAAGGTTTCCAAACCACTACATCGCCGGCTACGATGGCCAGGGCAGTGTTCCAGGCCCAAACGGCTACGGGGAAATTATAGGAAGTAACCAGTCCGACGATGCCCAGTGGATGGTATTGTTCCGACAGACGGTGGTTTACCCGTTCCGATTGAAGGTTGGTACCATTGATCAATCTTGACTGTCCCACGGCAAAGTCGCAGATGTCGATCATTTCCTGAACTTCGCCCAGACCTTCCTGGTAAATTTTACCCATTTCAAGAGTTACGAGCGCCCCCAGCAGTTCTTTATTTTCTCTCAAAGCCAGACCGATCTGACGTACCAGCTCGCCGCGGACGGGGGCGGGTACCTTTCGCCATTCCACAAAAGCTTTTTCCGCTTTCTGGATCACCATTTCGTATTCGTCCATGGTGGCGTTGCGCACCTGCGCAATTTCTTTGCCGTTGATGGGAGAGAGGGAGGAGGTGATATCCCCCGTACTGCTATGCCATTGGGTACCGGTGCATACACCCGGATTGATCTTTTCGATCCCCAGTTTTTCAAGAATTTCCTGGGTATTGTGTTTGACGCTCATGATAAGTATTTTTTGTAATTTTTCTGTAACGATTGCAAATTTATAAAAAACAGGCCTGAGTTATCGGGAAAAAGAATGAGAGATGTGCTGAAAACAGCAATATTCAGTGAATCTCGTATCGCTTTTTGTCTTGTCATCAGATTACTTCTGCTACCACAAACGTACTTCCTCCAACAAAAACCAAATCCTCGGAGTGTGCACTGTTCACTGCCGAAGCCAGGGCATGGGTGACCGAAGAATAGGTCATGCCGTTCAATTCGAAAGGCTCTGCTTTTTCTTTCAGTTTTTCTGCCTCGAGCCCTCGGGGAATATCGGGTTTGCAGAAATAATATTTGGCACCTTTGGGTAATAGTTGCAATACCGTGTCGTGGTCCTTGTCGGAAACCATACCCAATACAAAATGCAGCTGGCGGAAATCCATTTGTCTGATTTGCGACACAACGGCTTTGATGCCGTCCACGTTATGGCCCGTATCAGCAATGGTGAGAGGATTGGTATTGAGCACCTGCCAGCGGCCTTTTAATCCCGTGTACTGAATGGTTCGTTCAATTCCTTCTTTAATCTGGTCGGCATTAATCTCAATTTTACCCGATTCTTTAAGTTTCACTATTGCCTGTACAGCCGTGGCCATATTCTCCAACTGATAATTTCCCTTTACAGGACTTTTCAGTTCTTCCAGAAACAGCAGGTCGTCAACCCATACGTCCACCAAAAGTTCCATAGGTTTGGAAGTATGTATTTTCTTGACATCCACATAATCTTCTGCATAGGTAATCGTAGTTTTAACTTTACGGGCCGTTTCTTCAAAGACCGGATTTGTTTCCAATTGCTTTCTTCCGATGACCACGGGGATGTTTTCTTTGAAGATGCCAGCCTTTTCCGCGGCAATTAATTCCAGTGTATTACCCAGAAACTGCTGGTGGTCAAGCCCAATGTTGGTGACAACGGAAAGAGCAGGGTTACAAATATTGGTAGAATCGAGCCGACCACCCATTCCGGTTTCCAGTACGGCAAAATCCACTTTTTCCTCCTGGAAATATTCATAGGCCATGGCTACGGTCATTTCAAAAAAGGAAGGGGAGATTTTTTGAAAGGCCGTTCGGTATTTAGCGACGAAGGATACGACTCTTTCTTCCGGTATCATTGCCCCGTTGATCCTGATGCGTTCCCTGAAATCTTTCAGATGCGGTGAAGTGTACAATCCGGTTTTGTATCCCGCTTCCTGTAAAACAGCTGCGATCATATGGGATACACTGCCCTTGCCGTTGGTTCCGGCAATGTGGACAGCGGTAAAATGATCCTGTGGATTGTTCAGTTCTTTCAGAAGTGTGACGGTGGTGGACAAATCAGCTTTATAGGCGGCACTTCCCACTCTTTGAAACATGGGTAACTGACCGAACAGCCATTGAACAGTATCGTGGTAATTCATGCAACAAATTTAGAATCTTTCCACAATGAAGAAAAGGGGAAAAGCTATTCTTTTCATAAAAAAAGTGAACCTATTTTTTCAGTATAAATGTATAGGTAATGGTCCCGGTTTGTTGGGCCGGTGCTGTGGGATCTGCGACGAACTTGGAGTTTTTGGCAGCTTCCAGTGCCATGTTGCGCAGTTGTTCGTTTACCACGGTGGTGCCCTTGGCATAAACCTGAGCCCGGATCACATTCCCCGACGGATCGACCCATATCTTTACTACGACAGTTCCCTGTTCGGTAAAATTGGCTGAAGGCTTGTCGAGGTAAGCCGATCCGCGTCCGCCCAGGTTATAGGAAATCCCGTTTCCAACGCCGCCTTTTCCTTCGGTTTTATTGCTTTCAGTGATTCCGTGCGGTTTCCCGGGATTGCCCATGCCGGGTTGAAGTCCGCTGCTTTCTCCGGTCTGTGTTTTGTTCATTTTGAACAACGCCCGCTGATTGACTACAGGCTGCGGTTTTTTTACAACCTTCTTGACTTCTTTTTTTACAGGAGTCTTCACGGGAGCTTTTTTAACCGGTTGTACTTTCGGCTTTTTAACTTCTTTGGGTTTGTTTTCTTTTTCGGGTTGCTTTTTGGGCAGGGCAGGAGCTTCTTCCGTACTTTGTGTGATCACTTTTTTCTCCACCGGTTTGGTTTGTACCACTTTTTTTTCCGGAGGCGGGGGAGTTACTTTCTGGGGTTTAGAAATGGCAGCTTTAGGTTTGGTTCCCATTCCCTGTTCGTCGGTACCGAAACGAACCTCAACTCCCTGTTCTCCCGGAAGGGGCAGGGGAGTCCTTAAGGCAAGAAATACCAGTGCTACCACCAGAAGTGCGTGGAAAAGCAAGGTGCCGATAAGGGCTTTGTTGTTGTTTTTGTTCCAGTCCATCCGTTCAGCTTATTGGGGTTTAGTGGCTAAAATGACTTTGTGCTGGGTTTTGTTCTTTTCATTGATCTGATTCACCACATCCAGCACATGGACTACATCCTGCACCGGTACGGATCTGTCAGCCCTGACTACAATGGTAGCGGTGGTATTCTTTTCAATCTTCGAGAAAATGGCGTTTTGCAAAGCATCGGAACTGGTTTTGTTTTCTCCCACATAGAAGTTCCCACTCTTGTCGATGTAAACCGTGAGGCTTTGTTTGGCCATGGTTTTGCTGTGACTGCTGGGGAGCAACAATTTGATGGCATTGGGAGCTACCAGTGTGGAAGTAAGCATGAAGAAGATCAGCAACAAAAATACCAGGTCCGACATGGAAGCCATACTGAACGCCGTATTGATCTTATTTCTGGTTTCAATAGCCATAATATTTATTTTACCGGTTCGTGCAACAGGTCCATAAATTCAGAGGTTCTGATCTCCAGCAGGTACACGATTTTTTGAACCCTGGCTACCAGTACGTTGTAAAAAATATAAGCCATAATACCGACAATCAAACCACCCACCGTGGTGATCATGGCCTGGTAAATGCCTTTGGACAAAAGTTCAATGTTGATGTTGTTTCCGGCCATGGACATATCGTAAAAGGCTCTGATCATCCCGATAACGGTACCCAAAAACCCTAACATGGGAGCAGCACCAGCAATGGTTGCCAGCCCCGCCAGGTTTTTCTCCAATCGCGAAATTTCCAGCTTTCCGACATTTTCAATAGCCGCGTTGATATCATTTAATGGTTTGCCTAATCGGGATATCCCTTTGTGGATCATGCGCCCGATGGGTGAGTTGTTGGTGATACACAGGTCTTTGGCAGCATCCAGTTTCCCGTCCAGAATAAAATTCCGGATGTTGTTCATGAAGTTTTTGTCTTCGCGCGAAGCTTTGCCAATCACCAAATACCTTTCGATGAAAATATATACTGCCAGAAGAGATAGAAGACCGAGAATGGCCATAATCCACCCGCCTTTCATAACCAAATCGATGATGGGAAGCGTAATTTCGTGTTTTACGGTACCGGTAGCTGTCAAAGCCTTGGCAGTCTCGTTTATTTGCAGAAGAATGAATGCTGTCATAAATAAAAAAATTAAGTGGTAAAAGTACGGTAAACGTCTGCACAATACCTCTGTGTTCGTATTTTGTTTTTAAACACAGCGTTGTTAGTTTAACTGGAATATGAGCGATTTATTATATCTTGCGTCCACTTTGTTTAGACGAGGTATAAATTTCTTTTGCCCTATAAATATTGTAATATTAGTGATATAGTTTGGTTACATTTGCGGTTAAAAAAATTTAAGAATTTTTAACAAAAGCAGAAAAAATGTTAGGATTTACTTTGATGTTGGTGGTATTCATTTTGGGTTATACTGCCATTGCCCTGGAGCACTCAATTGAGGTAGACAAGGCAGCTTCAGCATTGCTGCTTGGAGTTTTGGTGTGGGTGATCTACATTCTGGATTCGACCAATATCCTGACTCTTGGTTTTAGCGATGCCTGGCGTGAATTTCAAAATGGTACCGGTCTGAAAGACTTGCTCGAGATGCATCCGCATGCCGATCTTATGGAGCAGACCAAATATTTCATTGTTCACAATCAGATCATCGAGCATTTGGGTGACATCAGTGAAATTCTATTCTTCCTGCTGGGTGCCATGACCATTGTCGAAACCGTAGACCAACACGAAGGATTCAAACTGATCACCGACCGGATCAAGACAACCAAAAAAGTAAAGTTGCTCTGGATCCTCAGTATTCTGACTTTCTTCATGTCAGCTATTCTGGATAACCTGACCACAACTATTGTAATCGTCACTTTGTTAAGTAAGCTGGTGGATGACAAGAAAACCCGCTGGTTCTTTGCCAGTATGGTAATTATCGCTGCCAATGCCGGTGGTGCTTTTTCGCCTATCGGAGATGTTACCACGATCATGTTGTGGATTGGTGGTCAGGTAACGGCCGGAAACATCATTACCATGGTATTTGTACCCAGCCTCTTCAACATGCTTTTCCCCCTCGCAGTGGTTTCGTTTATGATGAAAGGCGATGTTCAGAGACCGGTGCTGGATAAGAATGAGTCAAAAGAGTTTACCACTGAATTTGAGCGAAAGCTGATGTTGTTTGTCGGTGTGGGAGCCCTTTTGTTTGTACCGGTATTTAAGACGATTACCCATCTGCCTCCTTATATGGGAATGCTTTTCGGTTTGGGCGTAATATGGATTATTACGGAATTACTGCATAAGAACAAACCCAGCGAAGATCGCCGTAAACTAACGGTTGTCGGCGTATTGCGCAAAGTGGACGTTCCCACGATTTTCTTCTTCCTGGGAATTTTGTCTGCCGTAGCTGCGTTGCAATCGGCTGGGCATTTGTCTTTGGCAGGCCTTTGGCTTGATAAGAATTTCCATCATATTTATTACATCAATGCGGCGATCGGCGTCCTTTCTTCGATTGTGGACAACGTACCGCTTACAGCCGGTGCCATGGGGATGTACCCGATTATGACTCATTCGCTGGCCGCTGTTTCGGCTGAACCCCAATACATGATGAACTTTGTTCAGGATGGACCCTTCTGGGAATTGCTGGCCTATGCTGCCGGTACCGGTGGAAGTATCCTGATTATCGGTTCCGCTGCCGGTGTGGCTGCCATGGCATTGGAAAAAATCGACTTTATCTGGTATATGAAAAAGATCAGCTGGCTCGCTTTGATCGGCTATATTGGAGGGATCGCAATTTACTGGTTGCAGGAATTATTCATATTCCATGTAATGTAATTGAATTGTATAAAACAAAAAAAAGTCTGTCGTTATCGGCAGGCTTTTTTTGTTGTCAGGGGAAAAAGATGTCTCCGCCTGAACTGTCTTGTCGGGCTCCGGTCACTGAGGCCAGACAGTTATTGAGCCCTTCGACTCTCAGAACGCCCATGAAAGCGAAAATGAGCGACTCCTTGAAGTCGATCAGACGATTGTCGGGGATAATCCAGGTAACCGGACTTTCTTCCTGAAGCATTTCTATGAGAAAATCATTGTGTGCTCCTCCACCGGTTACCAGTACTTTTTGATGAGCTTCTTTTCTTACGACCCGACTGATTTGATGAGCCAGGTGCCTGATGACTGTGAATAATTTATCTTCATTGGATTCCCTGAACTGATCCATTAGTGGTATAAATTCCGATTGTACTTCTTCATTGGATAAAGATTTAGGAAAGGGTTTTTGATAATATGTCTGGGCATTCAGCGCTTCATAAAGTGACGGGATCATCCTTCCTTTCCTTGCTGTTGCACCGTTGTTGTCGTATTCAAAACCAAGCTGTTGACTCAGATAATTCAATAGCTGGTTGGCAGGACAAATGTCAAATCCGGTGATCTGATTACCTTGTTTGATAGAGATATTAGCAATGCCCCCAAGGTTCAGACAGCATTCCATCTCTGGAAACAACAATAAATCGCCAATGGGAACCAAAGGGGCTCCCTGACCTCCAAAAGAGATGTCTTTGGCTCTGAAATTGCTGATGGTTTGAATGCCGCTGTATTGGGCAATCACCTGACCATTACCCAGTTGAAAAGTAAAGCCTTCCTCGGGACGGTGAAAGATGGTGTGTCCGTGGGAGGCAATATAATCGGCTTTTAAGTTATGTTTGCTGAGGAAGGCTGAAGCGACCTGACCAAGGTATTGACCAAAAAGAATATCCTGCCGGACGAGTTCTTCAGCTCCGGCCGTGGGTAGTGATTTGAGTTTTTGAACCCATTCATTTGAAAATCGATGGACTTCGGTTTGAATCCATTCGTAGGACCATTTTGTGTTGTACTTAAATTTACACAGAGCCAGATCGATGCCGTCGAGAGAACTTCCCGACATCATGCCCAGTACAGTATGGTTTTTTCCGGACATCAGAGTTGTTTGATGAGTTGTTCCAGATGCATGCCGCGAGAACCTTTGATTAGGATGGTGGATTCTTTAACCGGATTGGCTTTTAAATAATTCTCAGCATCATCGGTTGTAGCAAAAGTGAGAAATTCAGTGGGAAAGCTGGTAGCGCAAAAATCTTTTCCCACCAAAATGACTTTTTCGAAGTTTTGTGATTGGATCAGTTCCACCATATGCTGATGTTCTTCCCGGGCTTGTTTTCCCAGCTCAAACATATCACCGACGATGACCATTTTATTGGGAAGTTGTTGCCTTCCAAAATCTTCAATCGCCAGTTTCAGACTATCGGGATTGGCATTGTAGGCATCCATAAGTAAAGTATTACGATCCGTTTTCATCATTTGTGAGCGATTGTTCTGAGGAGAATATTCAGCGAGCGCTTTTTGAATACCAGATTCGGAAATGCCAAAATAATTGCCTACAGCCACAGCTGCCATAATGTTCTGAAAATTATAGCTGCCGTACATCCGGGTATTGAGGTGAACCAGGTTGTGTTCTTTCATCCACCGCACCGATAAAAATGGATTCTCTGCTTCCAGACTACCTGCTACAGTTCCGGAACTGCCGTAAGTAATCCGGTTGATTCCTTCCGAAAGCTCCATTAACAGCGGATTTTCTTGTGGGACAAAGACTGTTCCTTTATCAGTGCGTACACTTTCGTACAATTCATTCTTGGTTCGGATTACATTTTCGAAACTTCCAAAACCTTCCAGGTGGGCTTTGCCGATATTGGTAATAATGCCGTGGGTGGGTCGGGCAAGAGCACACAACTCGCCAATCTCTCCCGGATGGTTGGCCCCCATCTCAACCACTGCAATTTCAATCTCTTCATTTAACTGAAGCAACGTCAGTGGAACACCAATGTGGTTATTCAGGTTTCCACGGGTGTACAGGATGTTTTTTTCCGTTTCAAGGACTGCCGACACCAGTTCTTTGGTAGTGGTTTTTCCATTGGTGCCAGTAATTCCCAAAACGGGTATGTTAAACTGATTCCTGTGAAATTTTGCCATAGCTTGTAATGTGTCCAGTACATTGCCGACCAAAAAATATCGTTTGTCGTCTTCGGGAACCACGGAAGGATCGTCCACTACTGCGAGTGCAGCTCCTTTGGATAGCGCATCAGCAGCAAACAGATTCCCGTTGAAATTTTCTCCCGACAAGGCGAAAAACAGCGAGTCGTTGATTTCTTTCCGTGTGTCGGTGCTTATTTTTCTGTATTTCAGAAATATTTTGTAGAGTGCATCAATCATAGGCGTATAAAAAAAGGACTGTTTTCTTGTTGCGAAAACAGTCCTTAAAAGTATGAAATTTTTACAGTTTATTTTTTCTTCTGTCTGCTTTCGTTGGGATCACCTACACGGGTCATGGCACAGCGGAAACCAACCGTTGCAGAAGCCTTGTTTTCGTTCATAAATCTGCGCACTCCGGGGCTCAGGTAGTAGGGACCGTCGGCCCAGGAACCCCCTTTAATTACCCTTGATTTGTCGCTGATCAAGGTGGTCACCCCGTAATCGTACATTTTCCGGGTACTGTTCATGATTTCATCTCTGCTGGGGTTGCCCCAGTCGCTTTGAATGGTGGATTCAAAATCCCCGTCTCCTGCGTTGATGTTGTTTGCATGGTTATAGTTGTTCCGGCTGGCAGCTTCTTTATCGCTGATCGGAACATATTGGATGCGGCCCAGACTGTCTTTGGGAGCAATGCTTCCGGAAGCTGTCCTTTTGATGTCTTTAAATACATTGCCTCTGAAAGGGTTCATATCGTTGACCTCCTGATAGGACATCGGACGATAAACATCCATAACCCATTCACTGACGTTTCCAGCCATATTGTAGAGACCGTAGTCGTTAGGCCAGTAAGACATTACCGGTGCAGGGATGGCGTTTCCATCGTTTCCGTCACCGGCTACCCCCATGTAATTACCATTGCCATCCTTGAAGTTGGCCATAAACCGGCCCATGTATTTTTTGTTGTCGTTGCGCAAACTGCTGCCATTCCAGGGATAGGTTTTTCTTTCCACAACGCGGTTTCCAACAGTATTGCCCCTAAGGCCCAGGGCAGCATATTCCCATTCGGCTTCGGTGGGTAACCGGTAATGCGGCAGAAGAATACCGCTCTCGAAACTGACACGCTGAAGAGTAGTGTCGTTTTGTTCATTTTTCCCCTTTTTGCCAAAATGAAGCAGGCCTTTTCTTTTTTCAGGGATTTTACCCTTGTACTGGCCCGCCAGATAGGCTTCTGTATTGAAGCTGTTGCTGTCTTTCTGAGTTGGGTTGTAATCCAAATAACCGGCTTTGATCAACAGTATTTCATTGACCCGGTCGGTACGCCAGGAAGCATAAGCATTGGCCTGAATCCAGCTGACACCAACTACCGGGTATTCGTGGTAAGCAGGATGTCGGAAATAGGTTTCCACCAAAGGTTCGTTATAGGCCAGTTTGTTCCGCCATACATTGGTATCAGGCAGCGCCTTCCGTACAACTCCGGGATAATCCTGTCCGTAAACTCTTTGCAGCCAGTGAATGTACTCAAGGTAGTCAATATTTCTGACCTCTGTTTCGTCCATGTAAAAGCTGTTTACCGTTACTTTTCGGGGTTGATTGTCCCATTCATAAAACGGCGTTTCTTCGGTGGCACCCATGGTATAAGTTCCGCCTGGAATAAATTTCAGACCGGGACCGGTGATCTGTTCTTTGGCAGGAGCTACCTGAAAATCCCCGTTTTTCGGATCATTGTATGCCCAACCTGTGGTAGGACTTACCTTGCTGACGTCCTTGGTGCCTTTGTTACAGGCAGTGGTAAGTGCCATCAGACCGGCAGCTATGCTCATCACAAACAATAAATTTCTTCTCATGCGCATACTTTGGCTGTTTGTTGTTTTCTCAAGTTAAGAACTCATTATGCCCCTTTTTATTGTTCTGGAAAAAATCTTTTCAATGTGTTCGTATTTTCCCTTCCCCCCGGCCAATGAGTTGACTCCTCAAACAGCAAAAATAATGATTCTGTTTATTATTTTACGGTTCTGAGAAGAAATTATCAACCGGAAATCCGGGAAGCTTTTTTTGTAACTGCTTTGTTGACATGCTTTTTGTAAGCCAAAGCCCTCAATAATAAATCATTTGGTTTTTCGTTTCTTGTTTCAGGTGACTTTGAATCTCTTATATTTGCGTGGTTACTTAATATGAAATTCAGAAAATTCTTACTCTACACTTCATTTTTACTTATTCCTCTTCAGGGATTTTGTATTGACTATTCTTTCGGGGGAAAGATAGATTGGCAGCCTGTGCAATTTGTGACCACGACTCAGGGAAACGGATTCTTCCGGGTACGCTTTGATGGAGCTCATTATCCGGGGGCAGGAAGCATACCCGTTTATCAGTCAAGTTTGCCGGTGCATACGGTCTCAGCTGTCCTTTCGGAGAAGTTGATTCCCGGAAGTGTGGTGCCGGCCGATTCCATGGAAACTGTTCTGTTGCGACGGATGTCTTTTCATGATACTTCTTTTCTGACAAAAGTAAACTTGGTTGTGGCACGCAGTCAGCCTCTGGTTCAGATGAGTCTCGTTCCGATTCGCTGGAATCCCCGAACAAAACAATATGAAAAACTCGTGTCGTTTCACCTGATTGTTCAGGTTCGGGATATGCCGAATGCGTATAAATCACAAAATGCGACGGCAACAGAAAACTCGGTACTGGCTTCGGGTTCGTGGTTTAAGATCCGTATCAGTAAAAGCGGTATTTACAAAATCACTTATGAAGAGCTGAAAAATATGGGTTTCCCATTGGATGGAAATTCGGCCGATATCGCACTCTACGGTAACGGGGGAGGAGTGTTGCCCGAGCAAAATAATATTCCTGTTCCGGAGGACCTGACAGAAAATCCCATCGAAGTAGTTGACGGTGGTGACGGAACCATGAATCCAGGCGATTATATTTTGTTTTACGGGAAGGGTCCGGTAAGTTGGAATTACAATTCCCAAACGGGACATTTTCTGCATCAGGACAACTATTACAGCGATTATGCATATTATTTTCTGACACTGAAAAGCGCTCCCGGGAAACGAATTCAGACACAGACAGAACCAACCGGAACGCCCGATGTTCAGGTGAACAGCTTTACTGACTATGCCTATCACGAACTGGATGAGCGGAATCTGGGCAGCACGGGCCGTACGTGGTATGGCGAGGTTTTTGATTTCACCACCAGCTATGATTTTAATTTTGATTTTCCCCATCGTCTGGATACTACCAGTGTGTTTGCAAAAGTTTCT
This sequence comes from Bacteroidales bacterium, assembly GCA_016936355.1. GTDB lineage: Bacteria > Bacteroidota > Bacteroidia > Bacteroidales > F082 > Sulfidibacterium. Next base: position 29,234 of record JAFGYB010000012.1, read on the forward strand.
CTGGCATCCACTGCCCAGTCAACCAACAGTTTTCAGATCTACGGCAACGGGGTACTGGAAAGCCAGGTCAGTATGCCGATTACGGGAACCAGTGGCTATGATGTGGGTAAAGGTGGTGGTACAGAGTTTACCTACAATCCGTCCGGGTCAACCGTATCCTTGAATATTCGTTATCTGCGCAGCGATGCTGCTTCGGTAGGTTACCTTGATTGCATCGATGTGAATGCACAGCGAGCATTGATTTTTAACGGAAATCAGATGACTTTTACCTATGTGTTCAACAGAGGAACCCTGGCCCGGTATAATTTAATTTCCAGCCAGCCGGTGCAGGTTTGGGACATCACCAATCCGCTGAATGCCGCCAGTGTTCCCCTGACGGAGCAATCAGCAACCTATCAGTTTACAGAACCGGTTTCTTCGGTGCAACAGTTTATTGCCTTCAATGGCACAGAATATTACACTCCTGAATTTGTAGAGCAGGTGCAGAATCAGAATTTGCATGCTGTGAAAAACATTGATTACCTCATCGTTTCCTATCCCGAATTTCTCCCCCAGGCCGAAAGGCTGGCTGCGTACCATGAGCAAAAGGACGATATGAAGGTGTATGTTACCACACCCCAAATGATATACAACGAGTTTTCTTCCGGTGCCCAGGACATTTCGGCTATTCGGAATTTTATCAAACGTCTGTATGATATCAGCGATGCAGGGCAGAAAATCAAATATTTATTGTTGTTCGGGGATGCTTCCTACGATTACAAGAACCGGTTGAAAGACAATACTGATTTTGTACCCTGCTGGGAATCGGTGAACTCACTAAATTTGATTAGCTCGATTGCCACAGACGATTATTACGGTTACCTCGATGACGGAGAAGGCAACAACAGTACCGACCGGGTGGATATCGGGATCGGTAGATTTCCGGTTGACAACTTGGATGAAGCCAAAATGGCGGTGGATAAAGTAATTCGTTACGAGACCCAGTCGGCAGATAATATGGGGCCCTGGAGGAATTTGATCACATTTGTTGCAGACGACGGCGACAACAACACTCACCTGAATGATGCGGAGAAACTGGCTAATCTGGTTCAGAACCAGAACCCTGCACTGAATATTGATAAACTGTATCTGGACGCCTTCCCTCAGGAGTCTACCCCCAGCGGTCAACGGGCACCGGCACTGAATGAAGCCATTGACACACGTATCGATAATGGAACGCTGATCTTTAATTATTCGGGGCACGGTGGGGTTAATGGTCTGGGGCACGAACGGTTCATGCAATTGTCGGATATCAATTCGTGGGATAATTACAACAAACTGGCAGTATTTATTACGGCTACCTGTGAGTTTTCAGCTTTTGATAATCCTGAACTGATTTCTGCCGGTGAATGGACATTTCTGAATCCCAACGGTGGAGCTATCGCTTTGTTTACGACCACACGTGCTACCTATGCCAGTTCTAACCTAGCTCTGAATACGGCAATCTACAACCACAACATGCTGGAAAAAACAGGGGGCCTCTACCCCCGGTTTGGGGATGTGATCAGAAAGTCGAAGGTGCTTGGAGGTGACAACGATAAGAAATTCACCCTGATTGGTGACCCGGCACTGAGGCTGAATTATCCCCAATGGTCGGCGCAGACCAAAGCCATTAACGAACAACCGGTAGATTCGGCTCAGCCCGATACCTTAAAAGCGCTGGCCAAAGTGCACATTCAGGGGGAAATCCTGAACGGTGCCGGACAGTTTGACCCAACGTACAACGGACTGATCTATCCAACCGTGTACGATAAAGAATCGAAGATTTATACCCTGGGAACGGATGCTGACAGCCGGGTTACTGCATTTTATTTATGGAAAAATATATTGTTCAATGGCAAGGCTCCGGTAACGAATGGTAGATTTGATTTTTCCTTTGTGGTTCCTAAAGATATTGCATACCAGTATGGTCCGGGCCGGATGGCTTATTACTTTACCAACGGTTCCATCGATGGTAATGGATATTCTCCAAACATTATTGTGGGTGGGTTTGATCAGCAGGCAGTGGAGGATACCACAGGACCGCACATCAAACTGTATATGAATGATTCCACTTTTATGTCGGGAGGTGTGACAGATGAAAATCCTTCTCTTTATGCGGTAGTAAGCGACTCCAATGGCATCAATACTTCGGGAATCGGTATCGGGCATGACATGGTGGCTACACTGGATGATGATCCGGCGAAGACATACAACCTGAATGCTTTTTACACGGCAGCCGAGGGGAGTTTTACCCGGGGGACAGTCAGTTATCCGTTCCAGAATCTGAGTCCGGGAAAACACTCGGTTCGGTTGAAGGTGTGGGATCTGTATAATAACTCAGCCACTGCAACCATCGATTTTGTAGTGCAACCTTCGGGGAAGGTGGTGGTGGAGAACCTGCGCAACTGGCCCAACCCGGCAAGGGGATCCACAGACTTTGTGTTTGATCACAATCTGGCCGGACAGGAAATGAAGGTGGAAATTGATATCTATCAGCTGGATGGACGACGGGTGAAAACCATTCAAACCACACTGCAACCCGAAGGATTTACATCCGGAAGGATTCACTGGGATGGGACATCAGACAACGGCAGTAGAGTGAGCGCGGGGGTGTATGTATATCAGGCAATTATCACCACTTCTGACGGAGCAAGCAGGAGACTGCAGTCAAAAATGGTGTTTATTCCCTGAAGAGAAGGGTTCATTCGTTCATTGATGAATTAGTTCTTTTATATTTGTATCATACTAAGGATGAATTTTATTCGTTAGATTTACAACTATCAGAAATTATATGAAAACAAGATTTTTTTTACTTTTTGTACTGGCTGGAATGTTTACCGGATTGCAGGGTCAGACTATTGGAGAAGTGAGCGGTCAGGGAACCACAGGTAACGTGATCAGGACGGCCGTTCCGTTTATGATGATTGGCCCGGATGCCCGTGCCGGCGGTATGGGTGACGGTGGTGTGGCCACCAGTCCTGATGCCTATTCCATGCACTGGAATGCGGCCAAGTACGCTTTTATTACAGAGAATGATGGTTTTTCTATTTCTTATACCCCCTGGTTGAAAAATCTGGTCAACGATATTAACCTGGCTTACCTGACTTATTTTCACCGTTTGAATGATCAGTCGGCTCTGGCTTTTTCGTTGCGTTATTTCTCTTTGGGAGACATCACTTTTACGGATCAGATGGGCAATCCGGTTGGTGTTTACAAGCCCAACGAATTTGCCATTGATGGTGCCTATGCCAGGAAATTATCGGACTATCTTTCGCTGGCCGTTACCGGAAAATTTATTTATTCAAATCTGACTGCAGGCTATTCGGCACAGGGTGTCGACAATACAGCCGGATATTCGGTTGCAGTTGACGTTGGATTATACTGGGAGAAGGATGTGAACTGGTTTCCCTCCATGGACGCCCAGTTTGCCTGGGGACTCCAGATTTCAAACATTGGAAAGAAGGTGTCCTACAGCCATTCCAATATTCAAAAAGACTTTATCCCCACCAATCTGCGGTTTGGTCCGCGACTGACCCTGAACCTGGATCAGTACAACAAACTTTCCTTTAATCTGGACATCAACAAACTGTTGGTTCCCACACCTCCGATTTATGCTACTGACAGTACGGGTAGCCCTTTGATTAATCCTGACGGAACCTATGTCATTGCCAAAGGAATGAATCCCGATGTATCGGTAGTCAAAGGAATTTTTCAATCGTTCTACGATGCTCCCGGAGGATTCAAAGAGGAAATGCAGGAGTTCTATTTGTCGTTTGGAGCCGAATATTGGTACAACAATGTGTTTGCCCTGCGCGGGGGTTATTTTTATGAAAACAAATACAAGGGAGATCGTCAGTATGTAACGCTGGGGCTGGGACTGCGTTATAATGTATTTGGTATTGATTTTTCATACTTAATTCCCACGGTGACGCAACAAAACCCTCTGGAAAAGACCCTTCGGTTTAGTTTGGTCTTTAACTTCGGTAACAACACCAACAGCAGTAATTTTTAGTACGAAAGCTCCTAACTTGGTTTTATCGTCTGGGGCCTGATGCATAGTTCTGTTGGAATAGTTTGTCGGAAGAGGGGAGAACAGAAACAGAAAATTGATTTTAAATAGGCTTTCTGTTTCTGAAAAAAGCCAATTTCTCCTTAGCTTTGTGAAAATTTAATTGTAATAAAGCATGAAAGCGTTTAAAGCTTATGATATTCGTGGTGTATACGGCCGCGACCTTGATCCGGATATTGTTTACAGAATAGGATATTTTTTGCCCAGGGTTTTACCCATGAAAGAGATTTTAGTGGGCCGGGATGTGCGGTTGTCATCCGATGAAATGTTTGATGCACTCACCAAAGGGTTAACGGATGCCGGTGTAGATGTGGTCGATGCCGGACTGACCACCACGCCTATGGTGTACTGGGGAACCGGAAAATATGATTTTGATGCTTCTGTGATGATCACGGCATCACACAATCCCAAAGACCATAACGGAATGAAAGTTTCTGCCCGTCATGTATTACCCGTTGGGTACGACACCGGCCTGGGGCGACTGGAAAAATTAGTAGAATCTGAAGAACCGGTAATTGAAAAAATAAAAGGGACCATCAGGAAACTGGATTTGAAACCGGATTACCTGGAGTTTCTCTCCAGGTACCAGCAGGATTATTCCGATCTGAGGCTGTGCATTGATTTTTCCAACGGAATGGCATCCCTGTTTAAGAATAATTTGTTTGGTGCCCGGTATATTGCACTGAACGCAGAAGGAGACGGGACTTTTCCGGGACATGAGCCTAATCCGCTGGAACCGGAAAACCAACAGCAAATCAAAATTGCTGTACAGGAACACGATAGTGATCTGGGAGTAATCTTCGACGGAGATGCCGATCGGGTCATGTTTATCGATGAAAAAGGACAGTTCATTTCTCCGGATTTGATTATAGCCCTGTTTGCACAGTATTTTTTAACAGACACCAGAAAAAAACAAATTGTGGTTCACGACATCCGGACTTCCAAGGCCGTGGGGGAGTATCTGAAACAATTTAATGCAGAAGTGGATATCTGGCGGGTGGGCCGTGCCTATGGTGCTACCAAATTACGGGAAGTTGATGGTATTTACGGGGGTGAACTGGCCGGTCATTATTATTTCCGTGATTTTTATTATTCCGACAGCGGCCTGATGGCTGCACTCATTATGCTCAATATTGTGAAAAAACTGAAAGCTCAGGGACGCACGGTATCTGAAGTAATAAAGGAAATTTCACCTTATGCCAATACAGGAGAAGTAAATTTTGTGATCAGCAAAAAGCAAGAAGCCATGCTGGCAGTGGTGCAGTATTTCAATGAAATGGAAAAACCTACCGCATTTTATGATTTTGACGGCTTTCGTTTGGAGTTCCCCGATTGGTGGTTCAATATCAGACCTTCCAATACGGAACCCTATCTTCGTTTTATTGCGGAGGCAAAATCACACAAACTGCTGGATCAAAAAGCCCAAAAGGTATATGAGCTGCTGAAACCCTTTCAGGACCATAGATGAAAAAAATATGGATCATAGGAGTATTGTTGTTTTGCTTTGCACAGGCACAGGCACAGGATACCCTCATGGCCCAGAAGCCTGATAAAAAAAGGCTGAAAACATTGCTTTACACATCGGGCGCGCTGTATATCGGATCCATGTCGTTTTTGTATACAGCCTGGTATAAGGGGTACAAACAAGCGCCTTTTCACTGGGCCGACGATGCCGGAGAGTGGTTGCAAAAAGATAAGTTTGGTCATTTAACGACTGCCTATGAAGTTGGTAATTACGGATACTGGGCGTTGCGGTGGGCCGGAGTGAGTGAGAAAAAGGCTGTTTGGTGGGGAGGTACATCGGGGTTGATGTTCTTGACTACGGTAGAATTTTTCGACGGTCTTTCGGCAGAGTGGGGAGCATCGCCAACAGACCTGTTGGCTAATACACTCGGATCTGCTCTGTTTATCAGTCAGCAATTGGTTTGGCATGATCAGCGTATCCGTTTGAAGTTTTCGTATCACCCGACTATGTATGCCCAGTACAATCCCAGTGTGCTGGGTGATAATTTCTATCAGCGGATTATCAAAGATTACAACGGGGAAACCAATTGGTTATCCATTAATATTCATTCATTCCTGAAACAGGATTCCCGTTTCCCGGCCTGGCTTAATGTGGCAGTGGGTTATGGGGCTAAGGGAATGACCGGCGCCTATGGAGATCCTTCTTCGGTAAACGGACAGCCCATCCCCGAATTTCCCCGGGTTCGTCAGTATTATCTCTCTGTTGATGTGGATTGGACAAAGATTAAAACCAATTCTCATTTTTTGCGTTTTATGTTTAAAGTCATCAGTTTTGTGAAGGTACCGGCACCAGCCATCGAATACAACAGGGAAGACGGATGGAGAGTGCATGCCTTGTTCTTTTAGTGGATAATAATTCAAGTCGTAAAGTATAGTATTCCAATCAGTTTTTGGTTAAATTTGGATGGTAGACCTGAATGTTCATCCAAAAACAATAGCCATGGAGTACTTCATCGAATTTGTCCTCAGCAATTTTTCACTGTCATTTTTTGTAATTGGATTGATTTTTTCGCTTGTTTCCTTATTTAGGAAGCGTCCCCCCTGGGATAAAAAAACGCTGGTGGAAGCTTTGTTTTCCTATTTCCTTTTGTTCAGTATAGGTATCAGCTTTTTTTACAATTTCGTAATGCATGTTTTTTTCGCGGATATGGCGGCAAAATTTATTGGCTGGGCCAACAGTCCGTTCCAGTATGAAGTTGGATTTGCCAGTCTGGGATTTGCCGTGTTGGGATTGATTGCCTTTCGTGGCAGTCTGGGGTTTCGTGCCGCAGCCGTTCTGGGACCGGTATTTTTCCTATGGGGAGCGGCAGGAGGTCATGTGTACCAGATGATGAGTGAGCATAACTTTGCCCCGGGCAACGCAGGCGTCGTATTTTGGTCCGATATTTTTCTGCCGGTGGTATCGCTAATTTTGCTCTATTTGCAGTATCAATACAGAAAGCATGCGTAATACGACTAAACTGAAAATTCTGTTGCAAAAATATACGGTGACGTTGGACCGTGATGAGGATGAAATTTTCAACTTAAAGCTGACAGACAAAAACAGAGGTACACAAAAGGAGTTTGAAGGAGTATCGTACAGTGTGGTGCTGGCTAAAGCGTATAGCTACTTACTGAAAGTATTGAAGAATCCGATGGAGTACGAATAATTAGGTTATCCAAATAAATACTAATTACAAAGCCGTGTTCAACGCTTCAATCAATTGATCGATTTCGTCCATCGTAGTGTAATGCAGGAACGAAATTCGTAATACGCCGGGTTCAGTAGGAATGTTCATATCCATGAGCGGACGAACAGCATAAAAATTACCCATACCCAGCATTACTTTATGTTTCGTCAATCTGCTGTATACTTCCTCTATCGGTTTGTTTTTCGGGATAATTGAAACAATAGGCGCCCTGTTTTCGGCCTGATCAGGACCCACTATTTGAACATCATCCCGTGTTCTTAAAAACTCCAAAAGGTGTTCCAGGAGCATATTTTCGTGTACACGAAAGAGTCCGTTTAGTACTTTGTTTCTTTCGTGGGGCGAAGCTTCTGTATCGAAGTGATGATCGTAAAGGGCATCGAAATAATCAAGAATACCACTGACTGCTGCAATCTGAGCATGATCGGGACCTGCAGGGGTCAGCATACTACGGGTCATGCCTTGCTTGAAAAAATGGGACTGGTTTTCCATTTTTCCGATCAGATTTTTGTCCACATACATCACTCCCAGATGAGGGCCAAACGTTTTGTAGGTTGAAAACAGGTAAATGTCGGCCCCAATCTCTTTGATATCCGGTAAACCGTGCGGTGCCATGCCCACGCCGTCCACTACCGAAAGTGCTCCGTGCTCGTGGGCCATCCGGCTGATCTCCTGTACCGGATTTATATAACCGATGATGTTGGAACAGTGCGGATAAGCTACCATCCGGGTTCGTTTCGAAAATAATGATTCGAGAACTTCCGGATCCAGCATTCCGGTTTCCGGGTGCACATGCCATTCAATAACTTTTATGCCATGTTGTGCTAATTTTCTCCAGGATCCTGCATTGGCTTCATGATCCTGACACGAAACAATGATCTCGTCGCCTTCATCCCACATGGGACGCATGGCATGGGCCAGTACATAAACGTTTTGTGTAGTGGACGGGCCGAAATGAATTTCCGATTCATGCACATTCAGGTATTCGGTCAGTCTTTTGTAGGAATCATCCATCTGTTTACCGGCGAAGGCGGATGCCGGGTATGGATAGTAAGGCTGTACTTTGTTTTTTGTGTAGAAGTCGGTTAGTTTGTTTACCACCTGAATACAAGGGTAAGAACCTCCGGCATTTTCGAAAAAACCCCAGCCTTGAAGTGCAGGTTCCGAAAATTCGGGAAATTGGGAGCGCACAAATGGTAGATCCAGATTCATTGTAAAACGTATTTTTTGATCGACAGATTATAAACCTGCAGTAAAGATATGATTTTACTGCAAGACCGGCTCTGAACCCGAATCAAGAACCTGTATTATAATTTATAGAATAATCCAATACCGACACTGGGTGAAATACGCCAATTCATTGGTAAATACCAGCAGTCGTTGGAAACCTGAATGATTTTTTGGTCTATTTCGTACAGGACTCCAATGTCAACGGTAATACCAAATTTATGAGTGATGTTGAAGTCATTCCCTATCCTCGTATTCAGATATACGTAATGTCCGATTTTTCCTGCTACATCATTACTCAGATAAGTCAAACCCAGCTTACCGTAAAAGGTTCGTAAGCTTGTTACGTCTGAGTATCCGGCAAAATGGTAACGAAAATCACCGGAGATACTCATTAGTTTCCGGCCGGAAACAGGAAAAGTGCCTACGCTGAAGCCAAGCTGGCATTGATGAAATTGATACTGAGCCCCGACATTGAGTAACTCAGGGATGCCAAATCCGGCCGAGATCACTGCCTTTCCCTGTCCGGATGCGGATTGTCCTATGCCTAGTACTAAAATGAGAAGTAGTACAGTCAGGGACATGAATTTTGCTGGATGTTTCATGATTCCTTGATGTCAATCATTTTTAGGTTAATAATGCTAAGTTAAAAAAAAAATGAGCCCTTAGACAGGGAATCAGTATTTTATGCTTAAACCGGAAATAGGAGCGTGTGGTAAAAAAGTACTATACGGATAAAAACAGTAAAGGCTCTTTTCCTGTCCATCAAGGAAAAGAGCCTTCCAAACATCAATCGGCAAAATTTAGTTCTCTGTCTGACTTGTGAAGTGATAAGTCTGGTTGGGTTTTTTAATAATGATCATTGGATAAGATACGACCTTTAGAGTCAATCTTAAGGATCGAATATCTATCGTGTCTGATGAATACTTTCACCCTGTAAACGGGATTATGCAGGTATTGCGGCGTCATCAGAAGCTCTTTGGCGTGTGCCAGTCGGATGTATTTTCCTTTGAAAGTATTCTTGATGGCTCCGACAATGGTTTCCGGTAACAGTACAACACGGGCTTTCGCCAGAACAAGCGTACCTTTTGGTTTGAAAATTCCGGTCATTTTTAACCCTTTGTATCGGAAATTTAACTGGTACTGACTGGGCGAGCCCACATACCCCATTTGATAATTGTCCGGAACAAAATAGTTGAAATCCAGATCGTCATCATAATAAAAGGGGATGTCATCGCCCATGGCGCTGAAAAACGGCTCATCGTCGTAATAATATCCATCGGCATAGCCGTCCAGATTGAAGTCATCGAAATAGGCATCGTTATTCCAGTCGGATGTGTAATTGTAGTAATTGTTACCCGTCCACGAAATAATGATCCCACCGGGAAAATCTTTGTTAAAAGAATCGACCACAGCTGTCGGAAGTTGTGGGTACTGAGCATAGCTAAATGCGGGCATCAGTAGGAATAAAAGAACTGTTAATGGTTTCATATCAGTGTTTTTAAATGGGTTCTTGAAATCTTTTGATTTGTGATTCCGAAAAAACACCAGAACCCATTTTGCGTTCTCCCGGAAGGACGATGTTGAACATCTGTGTCGGAAGTCACAAAACACTTTCTTTTGAATATTTTCAGGTGTTGATCAACGTTCTTTTTTGGTTAATTCAAGCGCCTTTCTGAGATTTAAAATTTTCATGCGTTATGATTCCGTTTATCTCCAGAATAAGCATGTTCTCATACCTCTTTGTTTTTAATTTGTTAATCATTAAAAAATGACATTACAAAGATAGGTCAGGGAAGTATTAACAAGTGCTAAAAAACTGTATTCAGTGTTAAATCAGGAAACTAGTGACGAGGGCGACAATGATCAAAGTTTTTTGAAGGCCTTGCCCAGATACTGGATGATGTCTCCTGCAAGAAGTGAGGGTTCACTGAGTTTTTTAGCTGCCAGGTCGCCGGCTTTGCCGTGGAGAAATACCCCCAGAATGGCAGCATGGGCCGGACTGTAGTGCTGCGCCAGTAAACCTGTGATGATGCCAGTGAGCACGTCACCACTGCCGGCAGTAGCCATGCCCGGATTTCCGGTGGAATTGAAATAGCAGGTACCGTCAGGAAGACAGACCGTTGTATGGGCTCCTTTCAGAACCATAATTATGTTGAATTTACGGGTAAATTCACGCAACTTATCCATTTTTTGGAAGTCATTGCCCCATTTTCCTGCCAGTCGTTCAAACTCTTTGGGGTGAGGTGTGAGGATGCTGTTGGGGGTTAGAAACGACAACCAGGTTTTGTTTTCCGACAGTATGTTCAACGCATCGGCATCGATCACCAACGGGCGACGGTATTCCTGTATCAACAGTTTAAATGCCATCTGTGACTGGGGTTCCATACCCAGACCGGGGCCTATGCCAACGGCATCGTAGGGATCAAGGTCGGGAATTTCAGAAATGTACTCGTCATATCGGTCGATGCTCAGCATCGTTTCGGGTAAGGCGGTTTGCAGAATGCTGTATGCTACTTTGGGGATGTGTACGTGCAGCAACCCAACTCCTGAACGCAAACAGGCATGAGCTGCCAGCACAGCAGCACCCGCTTTACCGTAACTGCCGGCAATGAGCAAAGCATGTCCATACGTGCCTTTGTGGGAAAATTTAGTACGTGCAGAAATCCAACCGGCCACATCTTCCTCCAGAATGAAATGATTGTGTACCTTGACTTGTTCAATAAATTCGGGATGAAGTTCGATGTCCAGTATGTGCCAGTTTCCCACAAACGGATCGTTTTCAGGCATCAGGAAGGCGTACTTGGGAAACTGAAAGGTGAGGGTGTAGTCAGCTTGAACAATTGCTTCTTCGTAATCTTTCGTTGAAGAGTCGGCAAATAAACCGCTGGGTATATCAATAGCTATCTTCAAAGCCGGCGAAAGGTTAATGTTTTTGATGACGGTTTCCACATAGCCGGTAGCGGGACGCGTTAATCCGGAACCGAAAATAGCATCCACCAGAATGTCTTTTTCCTTTGTTTCTGGAAAAGCATCCGATGGATTCAGATCAAAAATGTGCTCCCCATCCAATTCACTCAACCGCTTGTAATTTTCATCAAAACTTTCTGAGGTTTTTTCTGAAAAACGGATCACATAAACCGCTACATCATATTCAGCATTGTACAGCATGCGGGCCAGAGCCAATCCATCACCGCCGTTGTTGCCCAAACCGGCAAAAATCAGGAACCGGTGGCTGTTGTTTATGCGTTTTACGATCCAGCTGAACAGTTGTCCTGCAGCCCGTTCCATCAGATCGATGTCAGCAATGGGTTCATTCTCTATAGTATAGGCATCGGCAAGCCTGATTTCTTCAACGGGTAATATTTTCATGGCACACGGTTTTCTACAAATTTACATGCTTCGGCATCATTCTGCAAGAAAAAATCAGGCGATTGCCTTACTTTTGCAAAAATTAACGAATCAGTCCTCGATGAATTATTTGTCAGTCAGCAATCTTTCCAAACAATATGGCGACAAGCCGTTGTTTCTGTCTGTTTCCTTCGGCTTACAGAAAGGAGACAAGATGGCGCTCATTGCCAGCAACGGAAGTGGGAAGTCCACCTTAATGAAAGTGTTGATGGGTAAGGAAATGGCTGATGACGGATCCTTTGTTTTTCAGGATGGGATTCGTTTGGGGTATCTGGAACAACAGCCTGTTTTCCCTTCCGGTATGTCGGTAAGGGAAGTGGTTCACCAACATGATTCGATAATTAAAAACACGATTCGTGAATACGAAGAGGCCCTGAAAGAACAAAGTGTAGACGACAGTCCTGTGAATCGCGAAAAAGTGGCATGGTATACAAACCTGATGGATAAGCTGAATGCATGGGATTACGAACGCCGCATGACAGAAATGCTGACCCGGTTCGGAATTACCGATTTGACGCAGTCTACAGAAACCTTGTCGGGAGGACAGAACAAACGGCTGGCACTGGCGTTGGCATTACTGGATAATCCGGAGCTGTTGTTGCTGGATGAACCCACCAATCATATGGACCTGGAAATGATCGAGTGGCTGGAGCAATACCTGAGTGCTTCCGACCTGACCCTCTTAATGGTGACCCACGATCGATACTTTCTGGACCGGGTCTGCAATCATATTCTGGAAATCGAACAGGGAAAGGTTTATCTGCACCAGGGAAATTACGGGTATTTTCTGGAAAAGAAGGCCCAGCGAATGGAAGCTCTTCAGGTAGAACGTAACAAAACTTCCAAAAGGCTAAAACAAGAGTTGGAATGGTTGAGGCGTATGCCCAAAGCGCGAACCCACAAGTCCAAAGCACGTATTGATGCGTATTATGAAACAAAGGAAAGATTGCAGAATATCCCGACAGGTCAACAGGAGATCGTTTTGCAAAACAATATGTCGCGTCAGGGTGGGAAGATCATTGAAGTACACCATTTGAGCAAGCAATACGGTGATCTGAAAATTATTACGGACTTCGAATATTTATTCAAGAAAGGGGAACGCATCGGTATTGTGGGAAAAAACGGTGTGGGCAAAAGTACGTTTCTGAACCTGCTCACTCAACAGGAGCAACCCGATTCGGGTGAGGTCATTGTTGGTGACACTACGGTGATGGGGTATTATACTCAGTCGGGGCTGGATGTCAATCAGGACAAAACAGTACTGGAAGTAGTGAAAGACATTGCAGAGGTCATTGTGATGGGGAAAAACCGGTCCATGACAGCTTCACAGTTTTTAAATTATTTTCTATTTCCTCCCAAGGTACAGATGACACCGGTTTCGAAACTCAGTGGCGGTGAATTGCGTCGCCTGCATTTGCTGACCGTGCTGATCAAAAACCCTAACTTTCTTATTCTCGATGAACCCACCAACGATCTGGATATTGTAACGTTGAACAAGCTGGAAGAATTTCTTACAGATTTTAAAGGCTGTTTGTTGTTGGTTTCTCATGATCGGTATTTTCTGAATCGTCTTGCAGATCATTTGTTTGTATTTGAAGGGGATGGGAAGGTGAAGGATTTTTACGGAGATTACAACGAATACAAGCTTGCCAGGGAAGAAGAGGAAAAAGAAAAACGGCAACAACTGGTGACCGAAAAACAACCGGTGGTAAAGAAAAAAGCAGAATCAGCGAAACTTTCGTACAAGGAAAAGCGGGAATACGAGGCCCTGGAAAAGGAAATAGATAAGCTGGAGGAAGAGAAAGTTCAGTGTGAAGCAATCCTCAATTCGGGCAGCGACGATTATCAGGAGCTGGAAAAAGCATCTTCCCGTATTTCAGAACTCATCCAACTGATCGATGAAAAAACTTTCCGCTGGATGGAGCTGGACGAGCGGAATTCCTGATTATTTTTTCGGATAATTGGTGATGTCCCGAATGTCGTTGTACAAAGGTTTCAGCCGTTGATACATTTTACTGTACACTTTCCTGTACAACTGATCATAAATCTTTACATTTTCCGGAATGGGCTGATAGGTTTCGCCCACATGACACATGTTTTCGATGGCTGTTTCAAAATCAGGATAGAGTTTTAATCCGATGGCTGCGTTGATGGCGGCACCCAGGGCCGAGGTTTCGTAGGTATGTGGTTTTTCCACCGGCAGGTTGAAAATGTCGGCTGTCAGTTGCAGTGCATTTTTGCTTTGGGATCCGCCACCCGAAACCCGGATCTTCTGCATCTTCACCCTGGTGGTTCTTTCGGTTCTTTGGGCGCCGTCTTTCAGGGCGTAGGCAATGCCTTCGAGGATGGAACGGTACAAATGGGCCCGGGTGTGGACATCGCCAAACCCAATCACGGCCCCTTTGGCTTCGATGCCGGGTTGTTTGATTCCGGGAGTCCAGTAGGGCTGCAGCATGAGGCCCATGGAGCCGGGGGGAATGTCATCGATCATGGCGTCGAATAGTTCTTCGGGTTCTTTGTCCAGCTCCCTGGCCAGTTCCACTTCCTTATAACCAAATTCATTTTTGAACCATTTGATCATCCAGTAGCCGCGGTAGATCATCACCTCGGTGTTGAAATGATGCGGAATGGCACTGGGATAGGAGGGAAACATCTTCACCACTTCCAGATAGCGGTTGCTCACCGTTTCGATGGTGGCGGTGGTTCCGTAGCTCAGGCAGCCGGTTTCGGGAGAAATAACGCCGGACCCCAGCACCTCGCAGGCTTTGTCGGCTGCAGCTGCAATGATGGGCAGTCCTTCGGGAATACCGGTTTGCCGGGAGGCTTCGGCAGTGATGTTTCCGATGAATTCGGAAGGATGAACCAGCCGGGCCAGTTTTTTCCTTCCCACGGGAAACATTTTATAATTGATGGAAGATGTTTTCGAATATTCATGTTTTTTATAATCGAAGGGAATGTAGCCCACTGTACAGCCCACGCTGTCTGCAAAGTCGCCGGACAAACGGTAGGTCAGATAACCCGACAGCAGCAGGTATTTGTCCGTTTTTTTCCAGATTTCGGGCTGGTTCTGACGGATCCAGTTGGCTTCGCTTTGCTGAATGGCATAGGTCACCGGATCGTAGGCTCCTGCAATTTGAAACACGGTTTTGGTGATGCTTGAGGGCCAGTTGCCCACCTGAGCCATGCGCTGGTCGAGCCATACGATGGCGGGGCGCAACGGTTTGCCATCTTTATCCAGGTTGACCACCGTCCCCCGTTGGGTGGTGATGCTCATGCCTTTGAGCTTTTCGGCATCGGCAGGATGCTTTTTGAACAGGTTCTTTGTGGTAAGGCACAGCTGTTCCCAGAAATAGTCAGGTTCCTGTTCGGCATACCCGGGCTGGGTGGAAAAATAGGCCTCGATGTGCGTTTTTTCGATGGCCAGAATGGTGCCTTTCAGGTCGATGAAAGAAGCCCGGATCGACTGGGTACCCACGTCAATGACCAGTACATACGGTCCCGTATTTTCTGAGTGGTTCATTTTATTGTTTTTAAGCTTCAGCACGTAAACCCAGCGTATTGCCCGGATTCAGAATGCCTTTCGGATCGAGATGATCTTTCACGGCCTGCATTAATCCGATGGCGGTACTGCCGATCTCTTCTTCCATCCACGGTGCCAGTGCCCTGCCGATGCCATGGTGGTGCGACAGCGAACCGCCGTTCTGATGAATGGCGTCAATCAGGCCTTTGTGGTAGGCTTTGTAATCTTCCAGTTCGTGACCCTTTTTCATGGGGCTCAGAAAGGTGAAATACAAATTGGCTCCGTTTTCGTACACATGCGAAATATGCACCATTACATGCGACTTTTCCCTGTGTTCAAGATACGTTCTTACTGCTTTCCACAAAGATATCAATTTATCCCACGGTACGGCTGTTTCCACCGTATCAGTCATGATGCCGGCATCCATGAGCGGGTCGCGCAGGTAGGCACTTTCGTACCGCTGTTTCAGCCATTTTTTGGTGGGACTTCCCCCGATGTAAAAACCGTGGTGTTTTTTAGCGAGTTGTTTTGTTTTTTTCTTCACGAGATGCGTATAGCCTTTGTCTCCTTCCACGGAAACAAACATCAGGCAACGGGAACCCGTTTTGTAACCCATGGCTTTCAGGAAACGGTCACTGACACTGTTTTCGAAACCGTTAATGCTGAACGCAGTTTCGGTTTCCACCGGATCGGAAATACGGAACAAATGCGGTACACCGATTTCCGATTGCATGGCTTTCCGCATCATTGATGTGGCGGTTTCAAAATCTTTAAAGATAAAAGAAGCATAGGCTGTATTCTTGGGCCGGTAGGATCTGATTTTCATGGTGACCCGGGTGATGATGCCCAGACAGCCTTCGGAACCGATGAAGGTTTTGTTCAGGTCCCAGGCTTCGGCAGTGGCCGGATAGTCTTTGGTTTGGATGATGCCGACGGGTGTAACCACATGCATGGCCAGGACCAGGTCCTCGATTTTTCCGTAACCTGTGGATGCCTGTCCGGCACCACGGGCGGCCACCCAGCCGCCTACACTGGAATATTCGAACGACTGCGGGAAATGCCCGCAGGTATAACCCAGTTTGTTTAGGTGCGCCTCCAATTGCGGTCCCATGACTCCCGTTTCCACTGTTACGGTATGATTGGTTTCGTTTACTTCCAGTATGCGGTTCAGCTTCCCCGACAGATCCAGGCTGATGCCGCCCTGGGGCGTTTCCACGCCCCGGGTTACGGATGATCGTCCGCCAACCGGTGTGACGGCTATGTTTTCTTTTTCGGCGAAAGCCAGCAGTTGAGCCACTTCCTGTTCGCTTTTCGGATACACCACCACATCGGGTGGAGAATCGATCGTTTCCATTCGCAACTTCAAGAGCTCACCGAAAAAATATCCATGGGCATTGCGTGCCCGGCTGTAATCATCTGTTTTGACATTTTCCGTGCCGCAGATGTTTTGTAATTCTTTGATTTGCTTTTCCGAAAGGGCAGGAGAGGTTCCGAGCCGGACCTCATCATCGGCGAAAAGATGGGATTGGTCCAGGTCGGTGTCGGTGAGACCGAACTTGTTTTTCACCAGTTTCCGCACTCCTTCTTCCAGGGGGCGGATTTTCTTGTCTCCCCAGAGGAAAATGGAACGGTAGGTATTTTTTTGTTCAGACATAATTTATTAGTCTTGGGGCAAAGCAAAACGCTGCTCTGCTTTTTCTATTTGTTCATGAACTGTTTTTCGATCCCAGTGCAGTAATTCTTTCATGGTGTATGCGATTTTCTCCAACACTTCTTTTCCGGGATGTCCCAGCCCTCCAAGCCCAGTTCTGCGGAATAATACATCATCAAGAAACAGCGCTGATTCCTGTTCCACAGCATAAACCACTTCGGCCAGGATTTCTCCGTCACTATTCAATACTTCCGCTAAGTTAGGATGTTTACGGGCCATTTCAAACAAGCGCTGGGCTTCCGTACCGTAATTTTTACCCAGAAAGCTTACGGTTTCGGAAGAAAAATCAGGATGGTCATGCGCCAGGTTTTCCAAAAAAGCATCCATATCGGGGATCTCGCATCCCGAAAGAAATCGGTGTGAAGTGTTGGACTCAGGAAGTTCTTTTCCTGTTTTCTTTTTAATGAGTTCCATCACCGTTTCTGCCAGCTGACGGCTGGTGGTGTATTTTCCGCCTTCCGCGGTGATCAGTCCGTCGAGGCCTTCATCCGCATTGTCGAAAATTTCGTATTTCCTGGAAGATTCGTACGAGTTTTCTGTCTCAGTATCTGCCAATGGGCGCAGACCACCGTAATAAAACGCAACATCTTCGTATTCCAGAGCAACAGCATAATTTTCGTTGACGTCGCGAAGAAGTTCCAGAATACTTTCTTTAGTCACACGATAATCGTCGGGATCACCCAGATACTCTTTGTCAGTAGTGCCGATAAGCGCATGATTCCGCCAGGGAATCACCATGATGTGTCGCTCGTTTTTGGTGACCTGCGATACGGCATGATTGGCACTCAGCTTCCGCGTGAGGATGTGTATCCCCTCAGAACGTCTTATGCTGTGGTGTGTTTCTTCCTGTGAAGCCCTTTGGATGGTGCGGTCGGCCCAGGGACCGGTGCAGTTGACAACGAGGGGCGCTGTATAAGTAGCAGTATTATTTTGAATTTTATCCCATACTTCCACCCCGTTGATTTTTTCATCTTTTTTCACAAATCCGGTTACTTCGGCATAATTGGAAAGGGCTGCTCCATTGGCCTCAGCCGATTTCAGGAAAGCCAGGGTCAGGCGTTCGGGAAAAATGTTCTGGTAGTCATAAAAAATCAGGGAACCGGTAAGGTTTTTTGTGGGAACAATGTGTTCCAGACTGCGGGTTTCCTGTTTCGATAGGGACCGGAAATTGGGTATTTTTTTCGAGGGATCGTTGGTAGATTTCTTGTCAAAACCAAGGAGGTCATACATCACCATCCCCATTCCCAACACCACTTTTCCGCTTTTCGAATCTTTATAGGTCGGGATCATAAAGGGCACCGGGTAGATAAAATTGGGAGCGATGTTGCTGAGGGTTTTGCGCTCTTTCAAAGATTCGCGCACCAGTCCCAACTCAAGGTTCTTTAAATACCTCAGCCCGCCATGAATCAGTTTGGAAGTAGCCGAAGAGGTGGCTCCGCCAAAATCGGATTTTTCGAATAATGCCACGCGAAGCCCTGCGGAAGAAGCCTCGTATGCCAATGCGGCCCCTGTAATTCCACCCCCCACGATGATGATGTCGAAACTGCCGGATGGCTGCTGCTGAATAATTCGTTTCATTTGTTTTTGTTCTTTCCTACAAAATTCGCTGACTCAGAGGAGAATATTTTTAACAAATGGTAAAAAATGAAGGAAGTATACCATACGTCTATTCTTCGTCAAACAACACGGTTTTCCTCAACCGGCTCAACGATTGGGAAGTGATGCCCAGGTATGAAGCAATGTACTGAAGCGGCACATGAAGGAAAATATCAGGGAACTGCATCATCATCAATTTATATCGCGTTTCAGCAGTTTGGGTGATGAAGGCATAAATTCTGCGTTGGGTATCTACGAACATTTCCTCCATGATTCGACGTCCGACCTTTTGCCAGTGGTTGTACTTCTCAAACAGTTCTTCCAGGTGGTCGCGACGGATGACCAGTAACTCACAGTCGGTGATCGCCTGTATAATTTCAAACGACGGGGTTCGGGAAACATAACTAGGTAAGGCTGTGACAAAAGAGTGTAACGGTGAGATATCGCGGGTGATCTCAGTCCCGTCGTGGTTATAATAGACCCTTAAATACCCTTTGTTGGTGAAGGAAATGTACCGTGCAATATCTCCTTCTTCCACGAAAAATTCGTTTTTTTTCAATTTCAGTACATCAATGAAAGGATAGGCAGCCTCCCATTCCTCTTCGGTGAGGGGAACCAAATGATTCACAAATTCCCTTACATGCTGGTACATCTTCAACCTATTTGATACAAATTTAATGATTCTTACCGATTTTTCCTACACCGGAAAACGTTTTCGTCAGGACATTAAAATTCAATCAGTTAATCAAATGCAATTTTGTGCAGGATTAATGAAAAAATAAACGAAGGCTGTTGAACGGTGCCGTTAAAAGTGTTTCCTTTGTATTGAAAAATTTCAAATAGAAAGCATATGAAGACCATAGGATTGGTAGCCCACGACAACCGGAAAAAGGATTTGATTGAATGGGTGGAATACAATTATGAAAGACTGAGAGGTCACGAGCTGGTTTGTACGGGTACCACCGGACGACTGGTGCACGAGGCATTGGAGAAAAAACTGGGGGCCGGAGCCGTAGACCGGATGATCATTTTAAAATCGGGTCCACTGGGTGGCGACCAGCAACTAGGTGCCATGATTGTCGAAGGTAAGATTTCAATGCTGATTTTCCTATGGGATCCCATGCAACCGCAGCCCCATGATGTGGATGTGAAAGCACTGCTTCGTATTGCCGTTATGTACAACGTGCCCACGGCAAACAACAGGGCTACCGCCGATTTTCTGATTACTTCCAAGCTGTTTAATACCGGATATAAACCGAAGTTGAAGGATTATACATCTTATATTCAACGTTCTATTGAATAATCTTTTTTATCATGAAAGACTTTAAAAAATACATCACCATTGATGCGGAACCGGAAGATGTTTATGCCTGCCTCACAAATCCTTTTACCATTGAGTTGTGGTCGGATATGAAAGCACAGATGGAAGCGGTTCCGGGTACTGAGTTTGAGATGTTCGACGGCAGTATTTCGGGACGCATGCTGGAACTGGAAACCAATAAGAAAGTAGTGCAGCAGTGGTATTTCGGTGAGCAGGAAGAGCCTTCCATCGTGACCTTCAAAATTCATCCCGATAAGGGAAAAGTATCGCTGGAACTGCGGCATACCAATATTCCTGACGAGGCTTATGAAGACATTACCGAAGGCTGGGAAGAATATTACCTGGGCCGCATCAAGGAATTTCTCGAGATCAATTAGTAAATTTCATGCTTACTGCCTGTGAATTTTCTATTTTTGCAACTCAAAATCTAAATTGAAAACAAAATGATTCAGCGTAAGCAAACCGTTTTTTTACTGCTGGCCGTAATTGCTTCAGTAGTCTTGTTTTTCTTTCCCCTGGCCCATTTCATTGGCGAAAAGGATTCCATTGTGTTGTATGTTCAAAAGATCTTCAGCCTGGTTCCCGATAATAAACTGGAATACGGTATCACGTTCCTGTTGCCCTTGCTGATTCCCAATATTTTTGTGATCCTCTTTTCGGTAGGGGCTATTTTTCTGTTTAAAAACCGCAAACTTCAGATGAGGATCATTCAGTTGAATATGTTTGTGGAAGTGGTAATGATTGCTTTGTTTTTCTTTTACGATGTTCGTGTATTGCAATCAGCGGCCGGCAGTGTTCCTGACTACAACGTGGGAGCCATCATCCCTCCTGTTGTTCTGATTTTGCTGTTTTTATCTTATCAGGGGGTACGCAGCGACGAAAAACTGGTGCGCAGTGCCGATCGGTTGCGTTAGATTTCCCTGTTTCGTTCTTTATCGAAAACTTCGAGGTCGCTGATGCGGCCTTTTTCTATCTGAAACCGAACCATGGTTATGTTTTTGTGAAAGCCCGAGTTTCCTGCAGCCCCGGGATTGATGTGCAACAACTGATGTTTCTTATCGAAGATTACTTTCAGAATATGCGAATGACCGGAAATAAAAAGTCCGGGCCGGTATTTCTCAATCAGCGGGCGGGCCTGCTGGGTATATCTTCCGGGATATCCTCCAATATGCATCATTAGTACACGGAGTCCTTCCACTTCAAAAAGAGCTACTTCTGGGAATTCCTGTCTCAGAATGCCTCCGTCAATGTTTCCATAAACGGCTTTCAACGGTTTTATTTTCCTCAGCTTTTCAACTACAGAATAATTACCAATATCACCGGCATGCCAGAGTTCATCGCATTCGGCAAAGAAAGAAACAGCCCGATCGGGTATGGAGCCGTGGGTGTCGGAAAGGAGACCTATTTTGATCATCGGAACTTTAAAATGTATAACTTAAACCAACGAGTAATAGCTGTTTGAATTGCAGTCGGGGACCGGTTTTACCGTTCTTATCGGTAATCATTACCCGGTCATCATAGAGCATTTGGGTGGAAATGTCCACGTTCAGCCAGCTGTTGACTTTCATGCCCAGTAACGTCTGCCAGTCCACCACAATGTTTTGCGGGTTGTGCAAATAGTCTGAGAACAGGGATAGTTGGCTCTTCAGGTTTACATTTTTGGCTATGTCGTAATCAATTTTCGCAAACAAACGGGCTCCAAAGGCAAAATAAGCCTTGTGGGCATGTTTGACGATGTAGCCGGCTGTATCCGTTACTGCCGGTGTCAGTCCGAAGGACCCGGCATCGGCCAGACGCTGGTTGTTTACATAAACCACTCTGGCTGTGACGGGCGAAAAGTTGATCTCCAGGTGTTTGTCCGGTTTGAACTGAATACCGGGACCCAGGTCAACGGTTAACGGCGCCAGGAAACCCGAAATGGGAGTAGTGGAATCCACGGCATAATTATATCCGTTGGCAAATTGAGTCTGGATGCTGGCCAATACAGTAAACAGCCAGTTTTTTTTCCACTGCATTTTGTACGTGGAATAAATCTGGATCTGGTCATCGGTTTTCATGGGTTTGGAATTGCCGATGAGCGAATAGCCCAACGCCAGGTTGATATTGTTGGTCCAAAACACTTTTCCCTTGTTGTAGTCGATATTCATTACATATTTTCCAATGGCGCCATAGGCATTGTTCCCCCCGGCAGCCCAGTTGGAGAAATAGGTTTCGTTGAAATTCAGACTGGCTTTGCCTTTAATTTTCCAGAGTTTGGCCGTGTCGGCAGGGTTTTGTGCCTGCACTGCCGCAGTGATCCAGAAGAACGCGAGGAGGAGGAATGTACTTTTTTTCATGGGTTAGATTTTTGTTCTGAAAATCATCATATTTTGAGAAGTGTATCAAACTTTCTGTCAACCAAATATAAAAAATTTATCAGAAAAAGAGTCTTACTTTTTCACGGGAACACCGTTGTGGTAGCGTTGTTTGTTTGTAACAACACCGGTAGAGTCTCGGGTAACCCAAACCCCTTCCTGGAGTCCTTTGTAGTAATCACCACTCAGTTGGGTAATTCCATTGGGGAAATTGATCCTGAACGGACCTTCCAGCGTGTCATCCACATAGGTGCCCTGGGAAAGGATCGTCCCGTTGGGGAAATATTTGATCCAGACACCGGTTTTCGTCCCTTTATTGTAGTGCTGGATTTCAGCAGGTTTGCCTTTGTCGGGAAAGAAAACAGTACTTTTCCCGTTCTTCAGCCCCCCTCTGTAGGATTCTTTCAATATGGGATTACCGGTCAGATCATCATAATACGTCCAGGTGCTGTCTTTTTTCTTATCAACAAACTTTCCCTCTGCCAGCAATTTGCCGTTTAGTCTGTAAGTTTTGGTATGAACCGTATGCCCGTGGTCACTGTATACCGAGACGGCTTTCACGGCACCGGTGGGAAAATAATAGGTAAAAGTACCGTAGGGCACATCATCTTTAAATTGTCCTTTGTACAGAATGGCCCCGTTGCTGTATTCCTTGATCCATTTCCCCTGTTTTCTTCCCTGTTCGTCCGTTTTCCCCTGGGAAAAAACGGTGGATGTAATCATTAAAATGAAGGAAAAAATAAGTAGGATGCGGATGTTGTTACCTTTGTTCATGATCGTTTGTCGATAAGTGTTAATTTTACGCTCCAAAAGTAGTAACAATTGAACGAATATTCTTCAAAATTATTGGAACAGGCAGTGGATGAATTGTCGCGGTTGCCCGGAATCGGGAAACGTACGGCTTTGCGGCTGGCTTTGTTTCTGTTGCGGGAGGAAACAGCCGTGACGCGCAACCTGACTCATGCATTGGATAAGATGCGAAACGAGATCAAATTTTGTAAAAGATGCCACAACATCTCCGATCAGGAGTACTGCGATATCTGCAACAACCCCAAACGTGATGAAAATACATTGTGTGTGGTGTCGGATACCCGGGATGTGCTGGCCATTGAGAATACGTCGCAATTCAACGGCTTGTATCATGTACTCAACGGCATCATCAACCCCATGGAAGGCATAGGTCCGAATGATCTGACCCTGTCCGATCTGGTGGAACGGCTGAAAACGGAAACCATCAACGAAATTATTCTGGCGTTACCAGCCACCGTGGAAGGGGATACCACCGGATTTTACATCTACAAGCTGCTGAATCCTTTCGATTTGAAGATCACTACCATTGCCCGGGGCGTAGCAGTGGGCAATGAGCTGGAATATACGGATGAAGTGACACTGGGACGTTCGATCCTGCACCGGCAGCCTTTTGAAAGCAGCAATAGGCGGTAATTACAGGCTGGTGATCTTCTTTTGGTAGATTATCTTTCGTTCAGCCAGACCCGAAAGCATGAAATCAACAATGTCTTCGCGGTTTCCGAGTTGTTCAGGCACAAACAACCCCTTTTCTTGCACCAGTCCTGACTGCAGCAAACGTACTGCCATGGACGCAGTGTAAGCCGTGGTTCGAGCCATGCTGTGGGTGTGGGTTTCGGAATCATACTCGTCGTAGAGATCGAAAGAATAGCGCAGGTTCTTTCCGGCTTTTTGGCCTTCCACCACAATACGCATCACTGTCAGGTCGACTTCGTCTTCCTGTAGTTTCCATTGTTTGAAAAGCAACTGGCTGGTTAGTTCCAGCGGAGCAATGTCCGTTCCTTTTAGCGGCTCTGTTCCAAAGAAACCATTGTCGGCGAGAAACTGGATCTTGGCGGCATAACCGGGATAGCGCAGGGTTTTCTCCCGCATGTTCTTTGCTTTCAGTGTAAACAAAAGGGAACGCAGACCGTCGCTGTTAAAGGCTTCCAGTGTGCCCGGTTTTTCAAAATCGATGGTTTCAATTTCGGTCAAAGGCGGTTTTACCACGATCTCTCCGTTTTCCATCAACCGTGCCGGACGCGTATATTCTTCGATCACATCGGTGGGAGAGAAGACGGCCTTGTATTCCCAGGGCAGGGTTCGTACTTTGGGAAGTCCTCCTACGAAAATATCGATCTGATCGGTTTCATCCAGTTGGGAATCCGCATACCCCGCCAGTAAATTACTCATACCGGGAGCCACGCCAATATCGGAAATAACCCGAACCCCTTTTGCCTTAGCCAGTTCAACCAGCGACAACACATCTTCAGGATAAAAAGCGATGTCCACACAATCTTTTCCGGCTTCAATAATGCTCTTCAGTGTGTTAAAACCCATAAATCCGGGAACAGCATTCACTACCCGGTCAAAAGGAGCTACCAGCGACTTTAAGGCAAGTGTATCACTTAAATCGGATTGAATTTTGGTGATCCCGGGTAACGAAACCGAGTTTAAGGCTTTTGGGCTGATGTCCGCCAGACTCACGTCAAAATCTTTTGCCAGGTCAATGGCCAGCGGTTTACCGATCAGGCCGGCTCCCAGTACCAGTACTTTTGTTTTCATACACACTGTTTTTAAATTAAAAACTTTTGTTCCGGTTTCTTTGCCTGCGTGCATAGATCACCTTTCCTGATTCGGACAGGACCACACCGGAAATAACAATAAAGATCCCGATGATTTTTTGAAAAGTGATGTCTTCACCCAAAATAATGACCGAAAACACAGCTGTGAAGATAGGAATTAAATTGGTGTATAAATTTGATTTGATGATGCCCAGGTTTTTGATGGTGTAAGTGAAGAGGATGAAGGAAACAGAGGAAGCAAAAACCCCCAACAAAACGATGGCTCCGAGGGTGCGGAAGTTTGGGACGACTGAGATAAAATGTTTGCCGTCCATGATCAGGAAGAAAGGTAGAAAATAAAGGAGCCCCAACATATTCTGCCAGGTGATGATGGTGAGCGGTTTGTACCGGTCGGTGAGTTTTTTGAGCAAAATGGAATAAAATACAGCTGAAACCACGGCAAGAAAAAGAAACATCAACCCCAGCGGATTGGCGGTTAATTCAAAATCTTTATTCAGGATAATAACCAGTAAGCCCGCAAAAGAGAGTACAAGTCCCAGCAGGTTAACCCGTTTTAGTTTTTCTTTAAATGCATACCAGGCTGCAATAGGGGCGAACAGGGGAATGGTTGCTATAATGATGGCACTCAGTGAAGCCGAAGACATACTCAGTCCGAAATTTTCACCAATGAAATACAAAAACGGATTCAAAGCAGCACTGACAACAAAAAGCAGGTAGTCTTCGCGACGGATTTTTTCCTGTTGGCGGCCGAGATACAACACCAGGATAAGAAAGCCAAAAGATACCGTCAACCGTAAAAATATGGTGGTGAGTGGTGAATAGGTTTCAAAGACAATTTTAGACCAGATGTAGGAAATGCCCCAAAAAAACATGGAGATCAGGGCTGCTGCATGTACCCGGCCGCTTTTCATTGCATTGAACTTTTAACCGGTCGCATTTTAATATATCCTTCCTGGTATACTTTCAGACTCCCCACCACAATGTTGGCCTCCACGTAGATAATGAATTTTCTCGGATCGTCGGATACGTATACTTTCAACGGTTCTTTACCGGAAAAGAAAGTACTCGTCATATTATCGATGGTAAACACATCGCATTCTACCCGGTCTTTTTTTCTTTTCAGCGATTTTTTTCCCAGGTAAATGATTTTGAAAGAATAAAATTTACCATCGGTTATGATGGGAATGGGAATGGTATCGTACGGATGATAGTTCTTTGTGTTAAGCGTGCGCAGGTAATAACAGGCGGTGAGCACATCGTACAATTTGTTTTGGAGCGAATAGGTCGTATCTTTTGCGGCATCCCTGATGGATTGGGTGAAGACATTCAACGAATCTTTGTGCCAGTCGAAGTGGTAAACGTTATGGATCCAGAACCCGTTTTCCATGGTTTTCTTTTCGTACGTAAGCGGAAGAAATCCATTCAGACGGACAATAGAAGAATAATGATCTTCCAGTGAGAAAATAAAATTCCATTTCTTAAGCGAATAGCCAACAGCCGTTAGCCGGGCACATTTTTGGCCTTCGTAGGTGACGGTGTCTGCGGTGAGTTCCACATTCCCGGCATGCACCCAGAAGGGCCCAAGGTTGTAGTAGGCTTCCAGTTTCATTTGCTCGTAGGGGAGAAATGAATATTCCTGGGCCCGAACCTGATGGGAACCGAAGAAAAAGATCAGAACAAGGGAAAGAGATAATGCTGTTTTTTTCAAAATATATCTTTTGAATAGGATGGCAAAAGTAATGAATTTTGAAACCAATGTCATGGGGAAATGCTGAATGAAAAACGAAAAATGAAGAAGGAAGGCGGAGTTGGAAGTCCAAAACGGGAAGTTAAAAAATGAAGAGAATTAGCTTCGCTGATTCTGAATGAGGGGGTAAACAACAAAACCCAGGGCTTTCCAGCCTTGTTTTTTCATTTCCTCACTT
>JAFGYB010000051.1 GCA_016936355.1 Bacteroidales bacterium
ACTTACCAGGTCCCGGGTTCCCCATAGCGTTATAATCATCTGCTGTGAGCATGTAATAATCACTTGTACTTACTTCACCCCAGGTTGATCCTGAAAGTTTGTAAAGAGCAGTAGTAGCTTCCGGACCCGCATTAACAGAAACTTTACCGGGAACAGTACCATAAATTTTTAAGTAGTTGATTTCCCATGTGGCAGCATTTGTCGTGGTGGAAAGGTATTTGAAAGCTACATGAATTGTCATTCCATCGTAAGCAGAAATATCTACTTTTCCGGAGGAAACAAAGGTATAATCGGATCCTGAAGGCAGAGTGTCAATAGTAACCGGAGTCCAGGTAGCTGTAGTGACATCTCCTGAATAATCTGTTGAAATGAGAACCTGGATCTGATCCCATTGGTCATTCAAATATTTGGCTGCCTGACTGACTTCAATCTTAGCGTCAGTATACCCACTCAGGTTTATTGCAGGTGAAATGAGCCAATCTTCATTGTCTTGTGCCCCACCTGAATAGCCGGAAATTTTTGCAAAATAATCTGAATTATAGGAGGATCCATACCACTTCTGATCCCCAACAACACTAACAGAGTCGAAATTATCCAAACCGTTACTAAAGTCATCGCTAAATACAGTGACTTCTCCTACCTGAGGATCCGTAGTTGAATAATCGTAGGTAACAAATTCATAGGTTCCGTCAGCAGCTGTGGGATATTTGGTAGTCAAAAAGTCAGGTAAATAGTCTCCGGGAGGGTTGGAAGGTGAGAAATATTTATAAACAGCAACAGCACCTCCCATGGATTCATAGTCCGTAGCGCCTAACGTGTAACTATCAATAATGGTTGTTTCATAGCCATTGTTAAAGTTATAGGTGACATTGGCCGTTGAATTTTTACCTAATGCAGGGTACATGGCTTTCAGCAAAGCCGGTACGTAAGTAGCAGCATAACCTTCAGGTAAGGTATTGGTGGATCCGATGCTGCTGGCTACCAATGAATCATTATGTGTTGCGGCAACTTTCATGGCCGCTGATGAGATATCGGAATAGTCTGCATCGGTCAGTGTGTAGTCAAAAGTGGCTTTCGGGGGCTGCACTTCTTTATCCAGCTGGGTGTAAATATCCGTCATAGGATTACATGAGGAGAGCCCCACCATCAGTATAATCAGAAATTTATATAACTTATTCATTCTTATATTGTTTTAAGTTTTGAATTTTTGTGTTTTAGAACCTGATTTTGAGACCAAAATACCAGGTGCGACCAAATCCGTACCATACCAGTGCTGAAGCAGCATCGTGGGTTGCACCGTCTGTAGCATCAGCAATGTAAGGGGTATTCAGGAAGTTGTTCAAGTTAGCATATAAAGAGGCATTGAACTTTCCGATTTTAAAGCGGTAATCGGCATTCAAATCAATCAGGCCAACATTCGGCATCATCCATGCATCGGCCACGTCGGTGGAGTCTGTCCTGTAGGAAGGATCAAATTCTGCGTAGTTTCTTCCAAAATAGGTAAAATCAACCCCTACTTTCATGTTTTTGACTACTTGAATTTGTGCGCTCAGAGCAGCAGTAGTTTGTGCAGCATTACCCACATGAATGTTTTTCAGGTATGCATTGTAGGTTCCCTGGTAAACATTGTTGTCGTCGTATGCTTTGAAGGATACGTTGTTCATCCATCTCCAGTCACCCAGAGAGAACATACCGTTCAGAACCAGTTTGGAGAAAGGTTTGTAGGTAGTGGTCAACTCAATACCCTGGTGCAAAGCATCCAGACCACTGATGTTTGAACGAATCTGACCAAGCGTAACGGTCAGCCCTTTGTCCAGCCAGAGGGTTCTGTACAGCCCCAGACGAATGTTCAGCTTGCTGGAAGTATAGCCATAACCCACTTCAGTGGAAAGAACCCGCTCGTATTTAGCATTGTGGTTGATGTCGTTTGTATAGTTGGGGAAAACCACATTAAAATAAGGTGAACGGGTAAAGTAACCACCATTAATATATATATTGTGGTGTTCTGACAGGTTGTAGTTGGCACCGGCTTTTACACTCCAGGGCATAAAGTTAACCCAGCCTGAATACTGGTTGCCGGGTGTGTACAGGAAGTAATCCTTCCGGTTGTATGCTTTGGAAGAGATCGATCCGGAAACAAATGCGGAGAATTTATCTTTCACGTATTCACCTTGCAGGAATACTCCGATCCAGCGTACAATACCATCGTCATAATATGAATACAGGTCGCCTTTGTGCAGCGGAGTATAAGCAGTACGGTTAATGTCAGAATTGTCGATAAAGAACTTACCACCCAGCAAATCAGTCACTTCTTTGGTGTGTTTACCAATGTAGTAACGTCCGTCTATACCGGCAGTCACGTTGATGTTATTGATTTTGGTATTCAACGTAGAAAGAACGCCATACCACTGGTGAGAGTTGACGCTCATCCCGATGATTGCCTGTGAACCGTTGAGTGAAGCTTTGTTGATGTCCATAACGGCACTGTAATCGTAGTATCCTTCAGGAGTCAGTTTGGTTGAGCTGTAGGGTTTGTCCAGTTTGTAATCCCAGCTCAGCATCTGCATTCCGGTTCCGTCTACACGACGTCCGCCACCGGTAGCAATGGATGCATACACAGCCGTTGTCCAGATTGTTTTGTCGTTGATCTGCCAGAAATGGTTCAAAGAAGCCTGGGGTTTGTGGTATACATTGTAGGCATAAGCACCACCGTACACTTTACCATCGCGGTAACCGTAGTCGCTGTTGTATTTATAACCTGACTGTACGGGATAAGGAATTTCGTCGTTCTGACCGCGGTAGGTTTTGATGAAGTGCTGGTTTCCTCTCTGGTTGTGCCATTGAGGAGCACCAAATACGGTAAAGGACAACCGTTGGTTGTTGCTCAGCTGTTTGGATACGTTGAAGAAGTAGGAATAAGCATCGTAGTTGGTTCCGTCAACATAACCGTTTCCGTAAGAATGGGCTCCGGAAATAGTGATGGCCCAGCCGTTTTTCATCAGACCGGTAGACAGGGTAAACATGAATTTGTGCATTCCGTCGTTTCCGATACCGCTGTACACAGAACCACCTTCCTGAACATCTGTGGTTTTGGTGAGGATGTTGATGGTACCCCCCACAGAAGAAAGAGCCAGTTTGGATGCTCCCAAACCACGTTGAACCTGAATGGTCTGGGTAACATCGGAAAGACCGGCCCAGTTTGACCAGTATACTTTTCCGTTTTCCATATCATTCACAGGTACTCCGTTGATCAGCACCCCAATGTTGTTGGAGCTAAAACCACGAAGGTTGATACGGGAGTCACCATAACCACCGCCTTGTTTGGTTGCATATACAGAAGGAGTGGTTTTCAGAATTTCAGGAAATTCCTGGTTCCCCAGTTTTTCCTCAATAATACGGGGTTGAATGTTGGATACGGCTACCGGAGTTTCACGATCCACGGCTATGGAAGCCAAAACATTTACCTCAGTCAAACCGATGGAACTGGGTTTCAGGGTAATGGTTCCCAGGTCTTTGGTTGATCCGGTACTCAGGGAAACCGACATTTCCTTCGATTCATATCCCACATAGCTGAACTGCAATGTGATTTTGTCAGCAGGAACCTTCAGGGAGAAACTCCCGTCCAGGTTTGTAGTTACACCCACATTGGTTCCCTTTACCAACACGGTTGCTCCGATCAGGGTTTCGTTTGTTTGGGCATCTTTTAAAATACCTTTCACTACTCCCTGAGCCATGCCGGCACCGACAAAGAGAAAGCTCATTAAAATGATGAAGAGTAATTTAACATTTTTCATAAATAAAAAATTTGATTAATGAATTTTTTTCAATTTTACGCGCTAAATTAAAGAATAATAGTGTCGTTTTTTCCTTTCTGCCGGCCCCTGGTATCGATTTAAAACGTTGATAAACTGTCTGATAGCTTATAATAGATTGTTGCACAGTTTGTTGTGTAACAATGAATTGTTAAAAAAAATTAAAATATTTAAATAAAAGTTAATTATGACAAAAATCACATCAGAAAAAAGATCATGTGATTGGCGTTATTTTAGATTGTTTTTCTGAAAACAATCCGTTTTTTATGAGAAAAAACGGGTCGATTTTGAGGTAAATTCCTGAAAATGATCAGAAATTCCGGGGAAGGGGAAAAATGGGATCAGGAAAATGAATGTGAAAAAATATCAGCGGGTAAAAACAACTTCCTGTTCTGAGGATAGTTTTTCGTTAAAGTAATAACCTTCTTTATCAAATAATTTAATTTCATCGGGACTCTGAAGTCTGTTTTGAAGGATGAACCGGGTCATCATTCCCCGGGCCTTTTTAGCATACATCGTCACAATTTTATAACTGTTTCCTTTTGATTCTTTGAACACGGGAGTGATGACTTGTGCCCTGATCTTTTTTAAATCTACACTTTTGAAATATTCATTGGAGGCCAGGTTGATCAGCGTAGGCGTCTTGCTTTGTGAAAGTTGATGTTCCAGATTTTCGCTGATTGCTTTTTTCCAGAACTGATACAGGTTTTTTCCGTTCACCGTGATCGGGTCTGCAATATCCAACCGGTAAGGCAGGATCAGATCAAGCGGTTTTAAAATACCATACAAGCCGGAGAAAATTCGCAGGTGGTCCTGGGCATACAATGCATCGTCTTCGGTCAAGCTGTCCATATCGAGTCCGTTGAAGACTTCCCCTTTAAAGGTATACACGGCCTGCCCGGCATGCCTGTGCGTAAAAGGAAGGCTCCATTGTTGATACCGCTCAAAATTCAGCTGCGCCAGTTGCGGATTGATTTTCAATAAGGTGGCCAGCTGTCGGGCTGATTTCTTTTTCATCAGATGTACCAGCTGCTCAGCGCGGTCGAGCAATTCGGGTTGTGAAAAAACGCTCGGAATTGCGCTCTGTGACAGGTCCATGGTCTTGGAAGGAGAAAGTAGAATCAGCATCGTAATACAGGTCAATTTTGAAATGCAAATATAGCAATTGCTTTTCCTGTGACCGTCATTTTTCTCAACGCTGTCCATATGAATCGGTTGGTTTTCATATTCTTTAACAGAATATTCAAAAAAAAAATCCATACATTTACCCCGTTTAAAACGATTTCGGTAACTAAATACTTTATTATGAAGATAGCCATTCTAAAAGAACCTTCTGTTGAAAAAAGGGTCGCTTTTTTACCTTTTCATGCGAAGAAGATTGTGGAGTTGGGGCATGAAGTATGGGTGGAAAAAGGAGCCGGATTGCTGTCGTTTTCATCCGACGAAGACTACCAGGCAGCCGGAGCCCGGATTGTATCCCGGTCAGCTTTACTGAAGGATTCGGAAGTGATTTTAGGTATTCACCTTCCTGAAAAGAAAGAGTTGGATACATTGAATGAAAAGCAAGTGATCATTTGTGTTGTCAACCCGCTGGGTGAACTGGATACTGTAAACTACCTGAAAGAAAAAGGAGTAACGGTCTTCAGTATGGATATTATTCCGCGGATCACCCGGGCGCAAGACAAGGATATTTTGTCGTCCATGGCGACAGTAGCCGGTTATAGGGCCGTGCTGGAATCAGCGCTGTTGTTGCCCCGGTTTTTCCCCATGTTCATGACAGCAGCCGGTACCATTCGTCCGGCCAAAGTGTTGATTCTGGGAGCCGGTGTGGCCGGATTGCAGGCCATTGCCACAGCCCGGCGACTGGGTGCTCAGGTGGAAGCATTCGATGTGCGTTCGGCCGTAAAAGAACAGGTACAGAGTTTGGGAGCCAAGTTTGTGGAAGTGGAAGGCGCTACCGAGGATCAGAGTGCCGGAGGATATGCAGTGGAACAGACCGAAGAATACAAACAAAAACAACAGCAACTCATTCAGGAACATGCCAAAAACAGCAATGTGGTCATTACTACAGCCCAAATTCCGGGACGAAAAGCTCCAATCCTGATCACCAAAGACACAGTGGAGCATATGCAGCCCGGATCTGTCATTGTTGACCTGGCCGCTTCCACCGGAGGAAACTGTGAAGTAACCAAGGCCGGTGAAACCTATGAACACACAGGCGTCACAGTGGTCGGTCAGTCGGATTATCCTTCTTCCATGCCCATCGATGCCAGTACCATGTATGGAAACAACCTCATCAATTTCCTCAAGCTGATGATCCCGGAACAGGGTAAATTCAACCTTGATTTTGACGATGAGATTATCCGCGAAAGCTGCGTGGTACGCAGTCACGAAGTAATCAGTGAACGAATTAAAAACCTCATCAAATAACCGAACTATGGATGCAGTCATTCAATTTTTATATGCCTATCATCAGGAAATTTTCATTGTGGTTCTGGCCACTTTCCTGGGATTTGAACTTATTGCCAGTGTGCCCTCGGTGTTGCACACGCCTTTGATGTCGGGTGCCAATGCCATCAGTGGTGTGGTGATTGTCGGTGCCATTATTTATACAGGCCATGCCACCCACTGGGTCGATATTCTTGTGGGCAGTGTTGCACTGTTTATGGCCACTCTAAATGTAACCGGAGGCTTTGTGGTCACCGACCGTATGCTTGAAATGTTTAAAAAGAAAAAAACCAAGGAATAATGAACGAGATTTTTCATTTACAACAAAATATAGAGTTCACCACAGCCAAAACCATCCTGGAATACAGTTATCTGTTGTCGGCGGTGTTTTTCGTGGTGGGACTGAAACTACAAAACAAGCCCGATACGGCTCGCCGGGGAAACCTGTGGGCCGCTGCCGGGATGTTTCTCGCTTCGCTCATGACCATACTTTTGCAAACCGATGATCAGGGGCACGGGATCCGAAACCTGGGCTATATTTTCCTGAGTATCGGTGCGGCCAGTGTGATCGGTGCGTTAATCGCCCGCAAAGTGAAAATGACAGCCATGCCCCAATTGGTTTCTTTTTTCAATGCTACGGGTGGTCTGGCCTCAGCCCTGATTTCTTTTATGGGATTCTTTGAAACCAGCCTCTCCCAAAAAGGTACCATCCTCGTTTCACTCTTGGGGGTGCTGGTGGGTGCGGTAGCCTTTTCGGGAAGTATGATCGCTTACGGCAAGCTGGAAGGAAAAGTAGGGGACATCCGTTCCGGAATCATGAGGTATGTGAACATGTTGCTGTTGCTTATCTCAGTAGCCTTCATTGTCTTCCTGATGATGGTCACCACGCACAGTGTGACGGTCACCTGGCTCATGTTTGGCTTCCTGTTCATTGCTCTGTTGTACGGGGTACTCTTTGTGATGCCCATTGGTGGGGCTGATATGCCGGTGGTGATTTCATTGCTGAATGCCTTTACAGGGATTGCTGCTGCCTTTACCGGTTTTCTGTACGCCAATTATATGATGATTTTGGGCGGTATCCTGGTGGGTGCAGCAGGAACCATCTTAACCATTGTGATGTGTAATGCCATGAACCGTTCCCTGCTGAATGTAATCGTAGGCGCTTTTGGCGGTTCTTCCGGAGTCCAGGGCAGTGAAGGCGGTGTTATTAAGGAAATCCAGCCCAGTGATGCTGCCGTACTGATGGCGTATTCGTCCAAAGTGACGGTAGTCCCCGGTTACGGACTGGCGGTTTCACAGGCACAGCATACGGTGCACGAACTGGAAAAACTGCTCGAAAGCAAAGGGGTTACGGTGAAGTATGCCATCCACCCGGTGGCCGGTCGTATGCCCGGACACATGAACGTGTTGCTGGCCGAAGCCGATGTGGATTACAGCAAACTGGTGGAAATGGACGACATTAATCCCGAAATGGAGCAAACCGATGTGGTGGTGGTGATCGGGGCCAACGACGTGGTGAATCCGGCAGCTGTGAATGTGCCGGGAAGCCCGATCTACGGGATGCCCATCATCCGTGCCGATCAGTCGAAGAACATCATTGTGATGAAACGCGGTATGGGGAAAGGCTATGCCGGAATTGAAAATCCGCTGTTTTTCCTCGACCAGACCCGCATGCTGTTCGGTAATGCCAAGGATTCACTCCAGAAACTGATCGAAGAAGTCAAATCGTTGTGATTATTTTTACGAAAAACCAGTCGGAAGTTTAGCTCCCGACTGGTTTTTTTGTAGTATTTTTATGGGGTTGAAAAGATATTTTTGTCAGCTTTTTGTTAAGCAACTATCTGATAGCAGATTGTGTTGTTAGAAAAATCAGGTAAAAAACTTGACAACTTGTACTAATAATTTATACTTTTGACCAAAAAAGTAAAAGAGTCAAATTTACATCAAATGAACCTGGTTTCAAGTCGAAATAAGTTGGGTGATCAGGACGGTATCAGAGAGAAAATCATTGTTACCGCCGATGAGTTTTTTGCCCGTTTCGGCTTTCAGAAAACCACCATGGACGAAATAGCCCGGAAGATCCACAAAGCCAAAGGTGCCTTATACTATTATTTTAAGGGAAAGGAAGAACTTTACACCGAAGTAATTAGACGCGAGTTTGATACGGTACGGAGTGCCCTGGATGAAGTGGTTCGGCAGGATGCGGATCCGTTTGTCAGACTGGAGAATTATTTCGTGGTTCGCTTCAAGACGATGAATCAATGTGTGAATTATCATGAGACCATTCGTGCCGATTTCCGCGAAAGCTATGATTTTGTAAATCCGGTGCGCGAGGAATTTGATCGGTACGAACGAAGGGAAATCAAAAAGATTCTCGTCGACGGAAAGGCAGCAGGATACGACAGCGCCTCGGATTTGGACCGGATGGTGGACGTCATTATGATCTTACTCAACAGCATCGAAGTGCCCCTTTACCTGAAAGGACTCTACGATCAGTATGAGCACATCATTTTCGAAATGACAACGATTTTGTTCAACGGGTTGAAGAAAAACAAACCATGAGGTAAATGAGCCGGAGTTCGGCAGTATCGATGTAAACGGTTCGTCACCATCACAAATTAGTTTTGTGATTTTTTTTACTGTGAATTTGACTAAAAAACGAAATGGGTTAAAAGTTAAATTAGTAAAGATGAACAAAATATCAGAACGGATCATCAAATACAGGCTTCTGATTGTATTGCTAACACTGGGAATAACGGCATTCCTGGGCTATCAGATCACCAATCTGAAGATGGATTCTGACATCATCAACTCGTTACCGGATAATGATTCCACTGCCGTGTTGTACAAAAACATAGGAAATGAGTTCGGCGGGAATTCCATGGGAATGGTTATCCTGCAAACCAAGAATATATTTAAAGCTTCAGTGCTGGAAGATGTGAAACGGGTGACCGATTCACTGCAACTGATGCCCGGCATCTCAACGGTGACGAGTCTGACCAACATCATCGAGATCCGGGGCGGGGACTTCGGCATTGATGTGGGGCATTTGCTGGATGAATACGACCTGCCCAAAACCCAGCCGCAACTCGACAGCCTGGCCAAACGCGTGATGTCGAAAGAGATGTACAAAGGCAATATTGTTTCTCCCGACAGTACTTCCACCATCGTGATGTTTAAACTGCAG
Organism: Bacteroidales bacterium; assembly: GCA_016936355.1. GTDB lineage: Bacteria > Bacteroidota > Bacteroidia > Bacteroidales > F082 > Sulfidibacterium. Next base: position 9,448 of record JAFGYB010000051.1, read on the forward strand.
GAAGGGGTAAACAAGGAACTGATCGCGAAAAAAATTAAAGACAAGATCGGGGCCATGCATCTGAGCGAAAAGGTGTATTTCGCCGGTACCCCCATTATGATGGACGATATGAGTAATTTGATGCGGGCCGATATGACCAAGCTATTGCCGGTAACTTTTATCGTTATCATGCTGATCTTATTCCTCAGTTTCGGGACCATCAGAGGGGTTATTATGCCCCTGCTTTCGTCGGGGATTTCCATCGTCTGGGTACTGGGACTGATGCATTTGATGGGTTATCACCTGGACCTGATTACCAATGAGCTGCCCATTGTGCTGCTGGCAGTGGGCAGTGCCTACACCATACACGTTATCAACCGCATCAACGAAGAAAGAGGAAAGGACAGAAAGAAAGCCATGATCCGGGCACTGACCTACATCATTATCCCGGTGTTTCTTTCCGGAATTACCACCGTGTTTGGGTTTGCCTCCTTCATTTTCGGTGCCTACCTGACCATGATCAAAAACTTCGGCATCTTTACCTCGCTGGGCGTGATCTTTGCCCTCGGGCTTTCGCTGGTGTTCGTCCCGGCATTCATTGCCCTCCTGAATTTTTACAGGAAAGACCGTGCCAAAAAAACAAAAGAAAAAAAAGAATCACTGCTGAGTCGCTGGATGCTGAAACCCCTCTCCAGAACGGTGTTGCATCACCCCAAGGCTTTCCTTTGGGTTGTCGTTGCCTTAATCCTCATCAGCAGCATCGGGATTTTCAGGATCAGGACAAGCGTCGATATGATGAGCTACTTCCAGAAAGGCAATCAGACCCGGGTTTCTGAACGGATTATGCAAAAGGAATTCGGTGGTTCATCGCCTGTCTTCGTCGTATTTAAAGGCGACATGCAAAATCCCGAAGTATTGAAATCCATGATGGCCACCGAAGACTACATGAAACGTTTTCCCGACATCAGTACCACGCAATCCGTCGCCGATCTCATTGAAGAAATGAACAATGTGATGGGAGAGGGCAAGCGCATTCCCGACACGAAAATCAAAATCCAGCAACTGTGGTTTTTGCTGGAGGGACAGGACATTATGTCGCAGCTGGTGAATCACGACCTGAACAAAGGCATCATCCAGTCGCGGTTTGCTTCCTCCGACAGCAAACAGATGGAAGAGTTTGCGAAGTATATGAACCAATACATTAAAAAACATTCAACGCCTCAGTGTCAGATCGAACTAACCGGGATGCCCTCGGTGTATGTGAAGATGAACAACAGTCTGATAAGAAGTCAGTTTACCAGTCTGAGTCTGGCCATTCTGCTGGTGATCTTCATTGTAGGGCTGATCCTTAAATCCTTCAAAAAGGGATTCTATGCCGCCATCCCCATCTTTGCCACCATCATCATTTTGTTTGGATTTATGGGATTTGCCGGCATTGCCCTCGACATCGCCACTGTGCTGGTAGCCAGTGTGGCACTGGGGATGGGCATCGATTATTCCATCCACATCATCACCCATTTCTACAACGATCTGAAGGAAACCCATGATGTGGAAGCCGCCATCAACGAAACCATCCGTGTGAGCGGAAAAGCCATCATCATCAATGTGGCTTCCGTGGCTGCCGGATTTCTGGTGTTGCTGTTCTCTCACATTGTGCCCATTCAGAATTTCGGCTTGCTGGTCGCCCTGAGTATGGCAGGTTCGGGCTTTGCCGCGCTGACCATCCTGCCGATCCTGTTGATTCTGAATACGCGGAAACAAAACAAAATCAAAAATTAATAACACATAAAATTCAAAGACATGAAAACAATTCAATTTAAAATGCTGACCATCGGGGTGCTGTTGCTGGCAGGACTTACAGGTACCGTGAACGCACAGGACGCCACAACCATCATGAAAAAAGTCGACGACGTAATGTATGCACCGAAAGATATGAGGGCAGTGAACAAAATCGTGCTCACCGATCGCAACGGGCGGACCGACACCCGCGAAGCCACCATTGCCCAGATGGGGACGAACTACCGGATTTTCCGTTTTACCAAGCCCGCTTCCCAGGCAGGGATTTCCGTGCTTTCGCTGCCCGACGACGTGATGTATCTGTACATGCCCGCTTTCGGGAAAGTGCGCCGCATCTCATCCAGTATCAAGAACCAGAATTTCGCGGGAACAGATTTTTCATACGATGACATGGAATCCAAACCGCTGACCGAAAAATATAATGGAAAACTCCTGAAAACGGAAGGGAATACCTATGTACTGCAGCTGACACCCAAATCTCAGCGGTCGGCCTATTCAAAAGTCATTATGTCTGTAAATAAGGAAAATTTCTACCCGGTGGAAATGCAGTTTTACGACCGGGGCAATCATGAAATCAAAGTGGCACAGTACACTTTTATAAAGATCGGAAAGTACTGGAACACCGAAAAGATCACCTTGAAGGACCTGAAAAAGGATCACACCACTTCCATGATCATGTCGGATGTGAAATACGATACCGGATTGACCAAAAACGATTTTACCGTGCGAAAACTTCAGGAGTAGTTTTGGGTTTTCGTGAAAGAATAAATAGAAGTCAGGCAATAAAATTTCAGAAAATGAAACGTGTTCAAGTCATCATCGGGTTGCTCATAATTGTGATGGTTTTTCACATCAGTCCGATCCGTGCACAAAATCAGCTGAAGCTTTCGGGCTATCTGCAAACCGATCAGCGCATCTTGTTACAATCGCCCAACGACTGGGTTTGGAACGAAAACAGGTTGAGCCTGCAATTGGACAAGAAAGTCTCTGGCAAGGCCAAATTCCATTCGGAAGTGTGGCTGCGGAATATGGGCATTCCCAACATCTCCACCGCCTCGGATTTGTACAATCTGAACATCATCGATCCGTGGAATCTGGAGATCCGCGAAGCCTATGTACAGGTGACGGGTTTTTTATCCAAAAACCTGGACATGGCCATCGGTCGCCAGCGCATTGCCTGGGGAACGGCCGACAAAATGAATCCCACCGATAACCTCAATCCTTACGATTTTGAGGATATTCTCGATTTCGGCCGTCACCGCGGTTCCGACGCGTTGAACCTCAACTACTGGTTTAACACGAACACTTCACTGCAAGCAGTATACATTCCCTTTTTCCGGCCCGATAACCTGCCTGTGGGCATGTTTGCCAATATCTTTACCATGCCGTTTATGCTGCCGGCCGGACTGTCGGTAAACCGTTTTTCCGACAGCGTACAGATGCCCCAATACAACTTCAGAGAAAGCTCCACCTACGGGGTGAAACTGAAGGGACTGATCGGCGGATTTAACGTTTCGATCAGTTATGTATGGGGATGGAACGGTCTTCCGGATGATATTTACAATACTTTTATTCCTGTGGATACAACCGGAAGCGTGAACATCCGGTCCACTCTGACATTCCACCGGCATCATATTTTCGGGGCCGACCTGGCAGGCAACATCGGTGGTGTGGGAATTTGGGCGGAAGCAGCGTTGTTTCTGCCGGCCAATGATGTGGTGATGACCAACAACCTCTCTGCCCTGTATCCCACGAGTCCGGTGCCCGTAACGCAACAAACCACACTGTTGAAAAAACAGGCCTATGTTAAATACATTGTTGGCGGCGATTACTTCTTTGCCAACGGCGGGTACCTGAATGTGCAGTTTCTACACGGATTTGTGAACGAAGTGGGGCGGGGCAATCTGAACGATTATCTGTTTGCCCGGTATGAGCAGAAATTCCTTAACGATAAACTGAATGTGATCCCGCTCAGCGGTGCAATTATTGTTTCCGACTGGAAAGAGGTCAAAAACAATTACGCGGTGGCCTATATGCCGGAGGTTTCGTACATGGCTACCGATAATGCAGAGCTCTCTGTTTCGGCTGTGTTTTTCAAAGGCAAAGGCGACAACCTGTTTGCCAACCTGAACGGATACAATATGCTGGTATTTAAAGTGAAATACAGCTTTTAGTTTTTTAATTCAACTTTAAGACTCCCCGGTTAACCTGTAATTTTTCTCGTGGTAAAGTAAATTTGGGTTAAGGGGAGTTTTTTCTTTCCATTCTAAGGGTGTTGACTTAGATGTTTTTAAAAGTTAAAAAATTTTAAAACCAGGTGCCTACCGTTTATTAAAAGGTAATTATATACCTAAATATGTATATTTGCCTCTGATGTCTGAGTACAAAAACCAAAATAGATAAATCCGATTCTGTGGATACCGAGAGTTTTTTGGTTTGAGTAGGAAATGGGGAAACAAATTATAAAGGACGTTCATAATATAGAACATATCAACTATTTAGCTCCCATTTATGAAACGAAAAAAACAACAATCTTTCGGTTTTCAATTCAATAAAGCACAACTTTCCTACAAAAAGAACGGCTGGGGAAACAGCAGTTAACGTTATCATAAGTCCACAATGGTTACCGCTGTGTATTTAATGAAAACAAGGAATGAAACAAATTTTACCTGACACCCATATTCGATTCGCTGCTTTGCTCCTTCGGGTAAAGTATGTCCTTCAGTTTCTCAATCCGGTTGCCTCCCGACATCCTTTTTCCGATCAAAATTCAATTCCTGTTCCGGAGTTGGATCGTGAGTTTTTTGTAACCAATAGTTATGCTATCCGCTAATTCATCAACATAAAGTGATAAAATGAAACACACCTTACACCTTAACTTATTGTTCCTGGTTTTTTCAACGATTTTTCTGATCAATAAAACCTACGCCCAGACTTATTGTTCATCATCCAGCTCAAGTACAACCATTTATATTAGTCAAGTCTGGTTTCCTACTTCTACTTCCCCGTTTGCAAATGCAATAAATACGCCTGTTGCTAATTATTATGATGGTACGAGCCAGGGTTCGGTTAAAACATTTACCTATACAAACCAGCTCGGACTGGATGGGAATAGAGTAAGCTTTGCAGTGCAATTGCCAGCAAGTGAATCAGGTAAAACAGAATATTATGCTGTATATATCGATTATAATAAAAACGGAAGTTTTGAATTAGGTGAGAAAGCAGCTTCTGGTAGCGTCCCTATTGGTTCAGGTGGAGGGGCAGCTTCTACTTCCTTGTATATAACAATGCCTTCCGGTTTAACGGGGGGCAATACAAGGATGAGAATTATTGTTGAAGATAATACAGCAATTTCCGGTCCGTGTGATGCCGGATTTGTTGGTGAAACCCAGGACTGGACTGTAACGCTGCCAACCGGGAATAGTGCTCCGGTTCTCTCCAATATCGAGACGACTACTTTAAGTTATAAGGAAGGCGATGTCGCCACACAAATAACCAACACCATCACGGCCTCCGATGCCAATAATTCCACGTTAGCCAGTGGAACCGTATCGATAACAGGAAATTTTACCAGCGGGCAGGATGTGCTGAGTTTTACCAATACCAGTTCCTCTACTTACGGGAATATTGCTGCCAGTTATAACAGTACAACTGGCGTATTGTCTTTATCTTCCAGTGGTGCCACTGCTACGGTAGCCCAGTGGCAGGCAGCCCTGAGGGCGGTAAAATACAACAATACCGGCCAGGACCCTTCCTCTTCAACCAGAACCGTCAGTTTTGTCGTAAACGATGGTACGGTGAACAGTACGGCGGTGACCAGGCAAATCAGTGTGACCCCGGTGAATGATCCGCCAACGCTGACTGCCACCGCATCCAATCCAACCTTTACGGAAGGAGGCAGTGCCGTAACCCTGTTTTCAAGTGCCACTGCTTCCACCGTGGAAAGCGGTCAGACGATCACATCACTGGGACTGACCGTATCCAACCTGGCGGATGGAACCGCTGAAATATTAGGTATTGATGGAAGTACTGTTGCGCTTACCAATGGGAATACTTCCACAACTTCGACCAACGGATTGAGTGTTTCGGTAAGTGTATCCGGGACAACGGCCACAGTTACAGTTTTAAAATCAACCGGAGTGAGTACCGCTGCTATTCAAAATATTATTAACGGCCTCACATACAAAGACACATACAGCTACGCAACAGGAAGCAGGACCATTAAAATTACATCCATAAAAGACAATGGCGGCACTGCTAACGGGGGAAACAATACGACAACAACCTCTATTACTTCAACCGTTTCTATTTCCATCTCACCCCCTGCAACCGGAGACGGCAGCGCCGGGAATCCCTATCAGATTGCCAACCTGCACGATCTGTTCTGGTTATCAAACACTTCCTCTGTATGGGGAAAATCTTTTATTCAAACGGCCGATATTGATGCTTCCTCAACGAGCGGCTGGGACGGAGGAAAAGGATTTAAACCTATCGGAAACAGTGCTACAAAATTTACCGGTACTTACGACGGCAGCAGGAACACAATAACCGGATTAATCATCAACCGCAGCAGTACAAGTTTTGTCGGTTTAATTGGTAATGCATCCGGTGCAATTATTAAAAACATCGGGTTAATAAATGTAGATATTAAGGGCAGCGCCTATGACGGCGCCCTGGTGGGAATGAATGATGCTTCTTCTATAGTGAGCAACAGCTATTCCACAGGTTCGGTTTCGGGAAGCGACAATTATGTGGGCGGCTTGGTAGGAGATAATAATTCTTCTTCTACAATTAGTGACAGCTATTCCATGGCTTCTGTTTCGAGCAGCGGCTACTATGTAGGTGGTCTGGTGGGAGTTAACATTGCCAGCTCTAAACTTAGCAATAGTTATTCCACGGGTTCAGTTTCGGGCAGCACCAGGTATGTGGGCGGCCTGGTGGGATTGAATAGTTCATCTACAGTCAGCAACAGTTTTTGGGATCAACAAACTTCCGGGCAAACGACCAGTTCCGGCGGTTCGGGTAAAACCACCGCCGAAATGAAAACCCTGTCCACCTTTACCGGTGCAGGCTGGGATTTCCAGGGGGAAACTGCCAACGGAACAGCCGATATCTGGGGAATGAATGCCAGTGTAAACAGCGGTTATCCCTTCCTTTCGTGGCAAGGGAATTACAGCTATTATACACCTGTAACACCTTCCGGTTCGGGTACTTCCTCCGACCCTTACAAAATTGCAAACCTGAACAACCTGTACTGGCTGAGTGTATCAGATACAGTATGGACTGCCAATGCCTACTTCATACAAACTGCCGACATCAATGCATCAGCAAGTTCAGGTTGGAACAGTGGTAGTGGATTCTCACCCATTGGATCACTTGCCAAACCTTTTGTGGGAAGTTATGACGGACAGGGGCACACGATTGACTCCCTATACATTAACCGGAGCACCGAAAACTATATCGGTTTGTTTGGTTACCTGAGTGCTACTGTAAAAAATATCGGACTGACCAACGTGAGAATAACAGGAAACAGTTATGTGGGAGGTCTTGCAGGATCTAATCCTTATGGTAATGTGAGTAACTCCTTTACGACAGGTACTGTTAAGGGAGGGTTAAATACCGGTGGGCTGATTGGATCAAATAACCAAATGGTAAGCAATGTTTATTCACTTGCTTATGTTGAAGGAAGTAAACCCAATACCGGAGGGCTGATTGGATTTAATGCAGGTTACGGAACAATAAGCCACGCTTATGCTTCTGCAACTATTACCGGTATTACCAATGTGGGGGCTTTGGTCGGTTTCTTCGGTGGAGGAAGTATTACTGCTTCTTTCTGGAACAGCGATCTCACCAGCAAAGGTATTGGTTACGGGACATCAACCGGTGCAACTGGTATAACCAATATTGAAATGCAGACAGATACTACTTTTACCCATGAGGGTTGGGATTTCAAAGGAGAAACCACCAATGGAACATCCGATACCTGGAACATGAATACCTACCGTAATTCAGGTCTTCCGTTTTTGTCGTGGCAGCATCCTTCCGATATGGGAAAGACACCTCCTTCAGCCGGAGACGGCAGTGCAGGTAATCCCTATCAAATTGCCACGCTCAGCGATCTTTATTGGCTTTCTCAGTCCCCGTATGTGTGGTCAGATAATTTCATCCAGACAGCGGACATTGATGCGGGAGCAACAAAAAACTGGGATTCCGGAAAAGGTTTTTGGCCCATTGGAAACAGTACAACAAAATTCAGCGGTACTTATAACGGACAGAATCATATTATCGACAGCCTAAAGATTAACCGGCCTTCAACGAGCAATGTTGGTTTCTTCAGCTACCTGTACCTCAGTGCTAAGGTTGAAAATCTGGGATTAGCACATGTGAACTTTACAGGAAATTCTTATACAGGTGGTATCGTGGGTAACCTGGTGGATGGAACAATTCAATACTGTTACACTACCGGAAGTATTACAGCCAGTGATGCCCTGGGCGGAATTGCCGGAACAATGAATGGCGGTCGTATACAAAACTGTTATGCTACAGCAGAGATAACCGGGGGGTCAAGAGCAGGTGCCCTTGCCGGATTAAGTGTTGGTACTGTTATCAATTGTTATGCTGTCGGAAAGGTTACCGGTACTTCAGATGCCGGGACTCTGATAGGTGTCAATTACGGTACAGTACAAAACAGTTTTTGGAATACCGATACAGAGTCGCCCACAACCCATGCGGGGGGGACTGGTAAAACCTCAGCTGAACTGCAGACCAAATCCACCTTCACCAATGCAGGCTGGGATTTTACCAATACATGGACAATCATGTATAAAATCAATCAGGGCTATCCGTATTTGTCGTGGCAATATAATGCTCCGACAATCACTTCCTTCAGTCCTGTATCGGGGCCGGTGGGCACCACGGACACCATTAAGGGAACTCATTTTAATACAACCACAACTAATAACATCGTGCGTTTTGGTGCTACCAAAGCAACCGTTACAGCAGCCACAGATACGAGCCTGATAGTAACCGTTCCTGATGGGGCCGATTACAGGTACATCACGGTGACTGATACAACAAGCGGTTATAAAGCTTACTCGGCCCAACCTTTTATTGTAACCTTTACCCAGGGGGGAAACTTTGCTGCGAAGGTGGACTATCCCACCGGATTGAGTCCTTACAGCGTCACCACGGGCGATTTTAACGGAGACGGAATACCCGATCTCGCCGTGGCAAATACGGGTTCTAAATCGGTGTCGGTTTTCATAGGCAGGAGCGACGGAACCTTTGCTCCGAAAGTGGACTATACGACCGGAACCATATCGAAACCTTACAAAGTCACCACGGGCGATTTTAACGGAGACGGAATAGTCGATCTCGCCGTGGTAAATAATAATTCCAATTCGGTGTCGGTTTTCATAGGCAAAGGGGATGGTACATTTAATAATAAGGTGGACTATACCACGGGAACGAATCCTTCCGGTGTCACCACAGGGGATTTTAACGGAGATGGGATATCTGATCTTGCCGTGGCTAATTCTATTTCCAACACAGTATCCATAATGATTGGCATGGGAGATGGAACATTTGCAGCGAAGGTGGACTATGCCACTGGAACGAATCCTACCAGTGTTACCACGGGGGATTTTAACGGGGATGGAATACCCGATCTCGCTGTGGCAAATATTTCTTCCAACTCGGTGTCGGTTTTGATAGGCAAAGGCGACGGAACCTTTGCTCCCAAGGTGGACTATCCTACGGGATCGTATCCTCAAAGTGTCACCACGGGCGATTTTAACGGGGATGGAATACCTGATCTCGCCGTGGCAAATGAGGGGCCTGGCACGGTGTCGGTTTACGTAGGTAAAGGTGACGGGACGTTTGCTGCGAAGGTGGACTATACTGCCGGATCACAGCCTTACAGTGTCACCACGGGTGATTTTAACGGCGACGGGATAGTCGATCTCGCCGTGGCAAATGAGATTTCTAACACGGTGTCGGTTTTCTTAGGCAAGGGCAACGGAACGTTTGCTCCCAAGGTGGACTATACAACCGGAGCATATCCTGCCAGTGTTACCACGGGGGATTTTAACGGCGATGGAAAAACAGATCTTGTTGTAGCAAATGAGGGTTCTAACACGGTGTCTATACTGGATAATATACCTTTTATTCCTAACATCACTTCCTTTAGCCCGGCTTCAGGCCCGGTAGGAACAACAGATACAATTAAGGGAACGCATTTTAACACAACGGCTACCAATAACATTGTGCGCTTCGGTGCCACAAAGGCAACTGTTACAACGGCCACAGATACAAGCCTGATTGTCACCGTACCCGATGGGGCCGATTACCGCTACATAACCGTAACGGATACTACCACAGGGCTTACTGCGTCCTCTGCCAAACCGTTTATTGTAACCTTTTCCAGCCCGTCTGTTTTCGTGCCGAAAGTAGATTTCGGAACCGGACATAATCCATTTTCGGTTGCTACAGGCGATTTCAACGGGGATGGAATTCCTGATCTGGTGGTACCCAATCTGAACAATAATAGTGTTTCAATCCTATTGGGTCAGGGTAACGGAAGTTATTCAACCAAGGCCGATTATGGCACCGGATCCGCTCCTCAAAGTGTTGCGGTAGGCGATTTTAATGGCGACGGTATTCAGGACCTGGCGGTGGCTAATAATGGTTCCAATACTGTGTCCGTATTATTAGGCAATGGTGATGGGACGTTTGCTGCCAAAGTAGATTACGGCACGGGCAGTGCTCCTTATAGTGTAACTACGGGTGATTTTAACGGGGACGGGAAACCGGATTTGGCCGTGACCAATATAAATGATAATACCGTATCTATATTATTAGGTCATGGCGATGGAACCTTTGCTGCGAAAGTAGATTATACAACAGGTACCGAACCAAATAGTGTCACTACAGGTGACTTTAACGGGGACGGGAAACCGGATTTGGCTTTAACCAATGCAGGTTCAGGCACAGTATCTGTGTTGCTTGGCCATGGTGACGGAACTTTTGCTGCCAAAGTAGATTACGTCACGGGCAGTGCTCCTTATAGTGTAACTACGGGTGATTTCAACAAAGATGGATATACCGATCTTGCTGTGACGAACAGAGGTTCCAACAACCTGTCGGTATTGCTGGGTAAGGGCGACGGAACTTTTGCTGCCAAAGTAGATTACGCCACGGGCAGTACTCCTTTTAGTGTCACTACGGGTGATTTAAACGGGGATGGAAAACTGGATTTGGCCGTGGCCAATTTCAGTTCCAACACCGTGTCGGTTTTTACCGGTAACGGAGATGGAACGTTTAATACTAAAAGAGATTATGCCACAGGCGGTGAACCCATCGGTGTGAATACTGTTGATTTCAACGGAGACGGCAGAACCGATATAGTAGTGGCAAACGATGGTGACAACACCGTGTCGGTGTTCAGGAACTCACAATCTATTCCTACTATTTCTTCTTTTAGTCCGACTTCAGGCCCTGTGGGAACAACAGACACGATTAAGGGTACTTATTTTAATACAACAGCTACGAACAACAAGGTATATTTTGGTGCAACCAAAGCTACTGTTACCGCTGCTACCGATACTACATTGGTAGTTACTGTACCCGTTGGCTCAGATTATCGCTACATAACAGTAACCGATACAACCACTGGTCTTACGGCTTCGTCGGCAAAGCCCTTTATTGTGACTTTCCAGAATGGTGGCAATTTTGCCCGGAAAGTGGATTATAACTCAGGTACCCGTCCCCACGGTGTGTCTTCGGGAGATTTCAACGGCGACGGGATACCCGATTTGGCTGTGGTCAATGATAATGCTTCGGGCACGGTGTCGGTTTTTCTGGGCAAAGGGGATGGCACGTTTAAAAATAAAGTGGCATACGCTACGGGTTCGAAACCTTTCAGCATCACCACCGGCGATTTTAACGGCGACGGGATTCAGGACCTGGCCGTGCCAAATTCTGGTTCCAATACTGTTTCGGTGTTGTTGGGCAAGGGCGACGGAACCTTTGCTGCTAAGGTTGATTATGCTACAGGTTATAGTCCTGTTGGGGTGACCACTGGAGACTTTAACGGAGACGGGATACCCGATTTGGCTGTGGTCAATTTTAATGCTTCGGGCACGGTTTCAATTCTGCTGGGAAAAGGGGATGGTACGTTTAAAAATAAAGTGGATTACGCTACGGGTTCTCATTCTTACGCTCTGGTCACAGGAGACTTTAACGGGGATGGGATACCCGATTTGGCTGTGGTCAATAACTATTCTCCCGGCACGGTGTCTGTTCTGCTGGGTAAAGGGGATGGTACGTTTTATAATAAAGTGGATTATGCCACTGGTGACTCTCCTTATGGGATAACAACCGGTGACTTCAATGGCGACGGGAAATTGGATTTGGCTGTGGCCAACAGTAATTATTTGGGCACGGTGTCTGTTTTGCTGGGCAAGGGGGATGGAACCTTTGCTGCTAAGGTGGATTACCCCGCCAGTAAGGATCCCTGGGTTATTACTGCCAGTGATTTAAACGGCGATGGAGTCCCGGATTTGGCTGTAGTCAATCAGTTTTCAAACACTGTGTCGGTACTGATAGGAAAAGGGGATGGCACCTTTCATGCAAAAGTAGATTATGCCACGGGTACTTGGCCTGAAGGCTTGGCCACAGGGGATTTTAACGGAGATGGAAAAACAGATCTGGCGGTAACAAATTATGCTTCCAACACGACGTCCATACTGGATAATATACCGTTCCCACCTCGTGGCCTGAGTTACCAAAACGATTCGGTTGTCACTATTTACAATACAGCTATTACTAATGACACTGCCACAGTCACCGGTATTGTGGATAGTATGACCATCAGTCCTGTCTTACCCTCCGGCTTGAGCTTTAATAAGAAGAACGGGGTGATCAGCGGAACTCCTGCCATGGCTTCACCGA
>JAFGYB010000052.1 GCA_016936355.1 Bacteroidales bacterium
ACTGGTCCGGTAGCTCAGTTGGATAGAGCAGCAGCCTTCTAAGCTGCGGGTCGTGGGTTCGAATCCCGCCCGGATCACAGATAAGACCAAAGCCTTGCCCGTTCGGGCAAGGTTTTTTTTGCATGCGAAAGCCAAAGTTCTTTGAGCTTTTGAGCATGCAAAAAAAGGCTGTGGCAGTGCCGCAGGGCTTTGTGTATTTCATGATGGAGCCGCAGGGCTCATGAAATAATCCCGCCCATAGAGTACTTCGTTAAAACAGTTTCATATTGAGAGCAGATTCTCACGTCCCGATTGCTCGGGACTCAGAATTAAACGGGAGATGTTTTAATTGGCACAAAAAAAGACTGCGGCATGATGCCGAAGGGCTCATGAAATAATCCCGCGTGAAGTGTCTAATTTAAAGTGGTTATCCTCAAACTCAACGTCCCCATCGCGAGGAGCGTGCGACGAAGCGATCTGATTCCAACCCCTGAAGGGGTGAACGCCCCAAATCCACGACTCATCGAAATAAAGATCACGTTTTGGGTTATTGTCAGTCCCCTTTAATATATTTCTATTGTGAGAAATAAATCCAGTATTCCTCTCCCGATTTTTGGTCGAGCCAGTGTTGGAAATTCAAACTGGTGGCCTTGTCAATCAGCGGGGCCGGAATAAACGGGGCCACGATTTTCAGGATATGACGGTCCTCCAGTTTTTTCAGTGCCGACAGTACTTCGTGCACCGGCTGTTCGCCTGTATGCAGCATATCCCGGATGTCGATTACCTGAACAAGGTGGCTTTCATCGAACCAGTCAGGTTGTTCCAGTGTAAAATGCACGTCCTGATCTTCCATGTGCTCTACCCGGTCTTGTCCTGCCTGTGCTCTGAGCTTGTTCACCAGATCTTCTACCTTCAGGTGGGCAATGGCAGCCGCCTGACTGAGGTTGGTGATTTTGGTGATGGTCTTGCGCAACACAGGATTTCTTAGCTTCTTAAACTGGGGAGTCGATTCAATCAGAACCTCTTCCAGATCAGGATAAGCCGACAGCAGGTCGAATATTTTTGTTTTGGGTGTGATGATGAGTTTTTCCATTTCGATTGTTTTATTTGTCTGTGTAAGATAAAATGCGTCGTTCGCCTTCCAGGGCTCTGTTGGCCGTCAGGTCCTGTGAAACTTCCAGCGTACCCAAGTAGGCCCCGTTTTCGTCGTGTAGGGCAAAATATTCGATTAAAATAAATTTCCCTTTCATCTGGATCCAGAAAGGGGCATGGGAAGCCTTTCCCGTTTTAAAGTCATCCAGTATTTTCTCCACAATATGCGCGCTGGCCGGGGGATGGCACAACCTCACATCTCTGTTGAGAATGGACCGGTTTCGGGTAAAGATGCGTTCCTTTCCCTGAGTAAAATATTTCACCTTGTCGTGTTTGTCGACAAAGGTCATGTCAAACGGAGCGGTATTCAGAATGGCCATGATTTCTGCCGCTGTGAAACGGCCCGAAGGAAGCTGGATTCCTCCGCCGGACGTCAGCGTGGTTTTTTCCTCTTCCTGAACCAGTCCTTCCGGTTTCCATTCCACATCCGGATCATACAGCGTAAATCCAAATTCCAGTGTTTGCTGGTGAACGTGCCACCAATCTTCCGTGTTCAGTACATCCAGGCTCATGGGAAAGAGTATTTCCTCCTCCTTCTGAACCATATCGGTCAACGTATCAAGTGTGGGGAAAAACAAAATCTCCAGCGCATCACTCAGATCCTGTTTTGTCAGTTCCGTTGTGTTCAGTACTTCGATGCAGCCTTTCAACTGTTCCCTAATTTCATCGTGTTTGCCCCACAGTACTTTGGGCGGCCCGGTGATATCATTTTTTTCGAGGTACGGAAAAACAAGGTATTCGGTTCGTTTGTAATGTTTGTCCACATCCATCAATTCATAGAAGTGTCCCAGGACGGTAAATACATAGTTCTTGAATCCTTCTTCATCGATCCGGTCCAGCGACTCCAGCAGGTCACTGACGCGTTGGGCCACTTTCCTGATTTCAATGTTTTCTTTCTTGAAAACATCAATGGGGTGGCCGGGAGGCACGATGAGGGCCTGACTGAGGTCGATGTGTCCCGAAAGGACTTGTCCGTGTACATCACACAGTTTGAGTACTTCGGATTCGGGGAGCCCTTCCGCCATCAGTTCCTGTTCCACTTCCACCACTTCACCGTAGGGAATTTCCTGCAACGATTCGATCAGCTGCATTCTGACCTGTGCTGCCGATTCCCCTTCATGAAGCTTTAAGATGAGCTCTTTCAGACGCTCTTTTCTGTATCGGGAGTTGTTGATTAATTCACTCATGAGTTTAAGAATTAAAATGATTGATTATAAGGTGGTTGTGTCCGGTGTTTTGACCAGAAGTATTCTGGCCGCAGCTTCCGATTCATTACTGATCCAATGCACGATATGGGCCGGACTTTCAATTAACGTATCTTTTTCAAAGACTGCTGATTCATCACCAATGGAGATGGTGGGGTTGCCTTCCAGTACATAAAAGAAAACATCCACCGGTGTTTTGTGAGGCTTTAAGGACTCACCCGGCTCGAGCAGGATATGCATGGCTTTCACGTTTTTACCGGCATAGAGCTTCTTGAGATTTACTTTATGTGGGTTTTCTACTAAGGGTTCTGTGTTAAAATTTCTGTGTTTCATGGTAAATTGATTAATATATGCTACCTAAATGTAGTATTTAAGTGTAAAAAAATATCAGAATTTATTAAATTCAGTTGTCATCACATCCGCTATGGTATTGTTGTTTAAAAACTGTACGAGTTCATCCCGGATGGGGGCCCATTTTTTGTGCAGGGCACAGGGATGCTCATCGGAACAGACTTCAAAGCCCAATACACAACCATAATATTTGTCGATGACTTCTATAGCGGCAACAATGTCGTAGATGGTGATATCTTCAGGCCTGCCGGTAATGGCAAAACCACCATGTCTTCCCTGAATGGACCTGATAATATGATGTTGCGACAGGGTAGTCAGGATCCGTTTCAGATATTTATCAGAGATCTGCAAAGCTTCCACCAATTCGGATGCAGTATACAGTTCTTTTTTGTTGTAAGCCATATAGCTGATCACTCGTATCGCATATCGGGCCGTATTGGACAGGTTCATCTGAATAGTCTTTGAATCTGCTGCAAATATAGGTATTGTTTTTTAAATAATACATATAAGTAGTATTTAAAGTTTTCCACAGGGAGCCGAAGGGCTCACGATCGTCATCCTGCGGAAAGTGACTCAAGTAAATTAAAGTGTTTATCCTCCAACTCAACATCCCCATCGCGAGGAGCGTGCGACGAAGCGATCTGCTTCCGGCCCCCAACCCCTGAATGGGCGGACCTCCCGCATCTGTCCTTACGATTCCTTTCAATGAATGGTGTTGAAAAGCTATTCCGCTATGATCGCTGTACCGATAAACTGACTGCAGGACACATTCACCGCATTCTTTTTGCGCAGGCTGTCATCCACATCCTGGAAAAAGATAAAAAAGTAAATTTCATCGCCCGGCGACACCACCTGCACTTCCAGTATGGCTTCACCCTGACTTCTTAACGTACTCTGGCTTTCCGTATAGCGGTGACTGTCGTCGCTGTTGTTGAGCGCCACGATAATAACCCTGTCGTAGCGGCCTTGCCAGTAGTCTCTAAGGGGCTTTCCCCAGGTAATCCTGTACCGGTTGTTTTCAAGGGCTTCCAGTTGCAGGTCCGGGGCTCCGAGCCGCGTACCCTCACTCAGCTTCAGCCATTCGGCACTTTCCGGTCTTCCGGCTGCTTTGTAGGCTTTCAGGTTGGCCGACAGGGCCGTGTGAAAAGCATAATGCGCCTCACTGATGTCATAATACCCTGAGTCGACAATCTGTCTCAGGCCCCTGATGTAGTGCATGACGTGTGCAAAATCATCACGGTTTTGCTTTTGCAGTACCGAAGGTTTTCTTTTGGTAGTGTTGGGACGGATGCGGATAACCGTTTTTCCGTTGAGTTTGTAAACGACGAGGTTGACGATGCGGCCGCTGAAATCGCCGAAAATACTTGCGTCTGATCGTGCCATAATTGTTTGTTTAAGGGGTTCGCCCGGGGATAACTCCCACAGTTGTCAAGGGTTAAAAGTAATATAAAGTGCTGGTAAATCCAAATTTAACCGAAGTTCAGACGGTTTTAACCGAACAAAAACCGAACAAAGACCGAAGGAACACCGAAGGAACCTTCGACCGATAGGAGAGGGATGCCCGACAGATACCCGGGCGGAGTACTGGGTTTTATAATTAAGAATTTGAATAAATTGGTTGGCAATCAGTGTGTGGCCGGATTTATTTTTAATTTAGTGATCAATAAACCGAAATGAAAATGCCTGAGGACCAATATTTGATAGACGTTAGTAGACTAAAGGACCAATTTCTTGAACACCTGAAATTGGAACAAAATGAGAGAATCATGTTTTCTTCCAAATTTGGAAATGGGAAGACGACGTTTTTAAAGAACTTCTTTGAGTCAAATCCTGATTATAATGCAATTCATCTTTATCCGGTCAACTATTCAGTAGCAAGGAATGAAGATATCTTTGAGCTGATTAAGTATGATATATTATTTGAACTGCTGGCAACGAAGATTGATCTTGATGAGAGCGAAGAATCATTATTGAAAATTGCAAAGGACTTTATAATCACGAATAAAGAAGATGCAGTTAAAATATTAACTCCATTTCTTAGTATGATTCCTCTAATTGGTAAAGGGCTTCAGGGAACAACTGAAAAAATTATTGATTTAACCCATGAGTTCTTGTCTCATTTAAAAAATAAAAGCAAAAATGAGACTGATATCATAGTCGAATTTCTGGAAAAATTTACAGAAGAAAAAGGAAGTATATATGAAGAAAACTTTTATACACTTCTGATAAATGATCTTGTTGGAAGACTCAGATCGTCGAATGATGATGGTAATGAAAGAAAAACAGTTTTAGTAATAGATGATTTTGACAGAATTGATCCTGACCATGTCTTTAGGATTCTAAATGTTTTCGCAGCTCATCAGGATTTAGATGAAAAGGGTAACAAATTCGGATTTGATAAAGTAATAGTTGTTTGTGACATAGATAATATTCGCAACATATTCCATCATAGATATGGTGCAAATACTGATTTCAACGGATATATTGATAAATTCTTTTCCGTGGATGTTTTTCATTTTAGCATTAAACAAGAGATTAAAAACGAAATATCATCTTTGTTGGATTCTATTAGTGGAAATGATAGCCTTGATGGATTATTTAATTTAAAAAGGGACAAGAATTATAGTTTTAATGTTGTCAAGGATTTATTATTTGTCTTTGCCGAGAAAGATTTGATCAATGTGAGGAACATCGTAAAGTTGAGACAGAGTAAATTTATTTTGCAAGACTATTTAATTTATTCCTTTCAAACATTTTCCAATAGAGATTTCTGGGGGATTTGTATATTTAATTTTCTGAAGTCTGTTTTTGGAGATTACAATAGTTTAATAAAAGCATTTGAAAAACTTCGAACACAAACTATAAAAATAGATTTTGAAAATGAATGGATTATTAGCTATTTATTGTATCCAATTTTTGCAATTCAGTCAAAAAATGGTATTCTAAATGTTACAATACCATTAAATAATATGGAAGATCAAAGCAAACTTATACACTTAAGAAGATCTTCAAGTCAATTTTCGGGCTTATTTTATCGAGTAGATTTTGATAATACGGATGATCTAAATTGGAATCAAACATGTTTAAACATAAATATTTTTGAACTTTTTTATTCTACTATTAAGCTCGCATACGAACGTAATTGGCTGCAATAAACATTTCTCTTTCATTCTGTTTTTTAAAAAACATTTACAGTATTTTAAATGTAAGTACAAATGTGAGCTGGGCTGGTTGAAGAATTGAAATAAATGGTGTCACACTAAAGAAGATGAAGACAAAATATAAAACACTATTCTGGGTAACTTTAGCGGTTCTGGTTATATCAAATATTTTCTGGATTTATCAGACTGTTGACAATGCTGTTGGACAGAGCTATTAAAAAGTTAGTTGTGATGAATATTACAACGATGCTATTGAGTTCAGGAAAATCTTTGAGACTCAGAAAAACAAAGTAGAGACTTTGGTTTTTCTGAATACTTATCACTTGAAATATGACAGTATTCAAAAAGGAACAGATCTTATAATTAATCTGAATTCATTTTCAATTATATTTGGTGAAGACGGAAACCTAAAATCAATTGAACCCCAAACAGAATGATTTACAACATTAAAAACAAGCCCTACTATTTCAGGAAAGTAATAGCAACAATACTCGACTACGGATTGCTATTTGCCGTAACATTTTTATGGATGGTGAAATACGGAGAACCCAATGCCGAGGGCGGATACACCGTAACCGGTATTTATGCACTACCCCCGATCATCTTTTGGTATGTAATGCTTCCCGGGTCCGAAGCCTTGTTTTCAAAAACGCTGGGACATTGGCTGGTAGGACTGAAAGTGGTGGAAGTGTCGTGTATGAAAGCCGACTTTATCCAAACCTTTAAAAGAAGACTGGCCGATCTTGTTGATCTGTTTTTTTGGGGAATTCCTGCAATAATATCAATTCGTAACTCCGCGCATAATCAAAGGCTAGGTGACTTATGGGCTGAGACCGCTGTTGTATCGCTACAGGATGAAAAAGAAAGACTGGAAACAACAGGGGCTGATATTAAATAGAGCTGTGTTACAAATGCACTCCAGTTGAAAATCAGGAAAAGCAGAAATTAAATATGTCAGGAAACGAATTACTGATCAGGTTACTGGGTTTGTTACTCATGTTGGTGGGAGGCTTTGTTTTTTATTATTTTCTGATCAAAAAGCAAAGGGTGTGGAAAGACGGTAGCCTGTTTTATAACCAGCGGATGCAGATGAGTATGATTTTACTGAGTATTGTGCTGGCTCTTTTGGGTATAGCCTTGTTGGTGACGGGTTCATTTTAAAAAAACTCTTTCTGTTCATTCCTTTGCTGCCTACTGGGTTGTCATCCTGAGTGAAACGAAGGATCTTAATAGTAAATGAGATTCTTCATCCCGAATGCTCGGGATTCAGAATGACAATCCCGCTGCCCGCGGGTTTTTATTCCCGCCCGCAAATTTGTTGGTAATTAGAGTGCTAAAAATCAGGAATGTTTGTTTTTTTACTAATTTAGAGGTTATTAAACCCTACGAAAATGCCTGGATTCCTGTCAATACACCGACCAACGCAACGGTTTTTATTTTTTCCCGCGATTTTAGCAACACTCCTTCTTTGCACCGGTTGTAGTAAGGAAAATGGTTTCGGCAATGAAACATTGAATCCGTTAGCTGGCACGTGGTTGGCTGACGTAGGAAGTCATTCTCTTACGTTTGATTCAAACGGAAATTATGTGGATTCTGTTTTTGGGGAGAGTCGTACGGAGCTCCCGGTATATGTGATTGTTGGTAAATACAGTCTGAACGACAGTTTAATTGAATTCAGGGATTTAAGATTTTCCCAATTAAGGGACCTGTCAGGCTACCGGACCTCTCTTTTTCTCTTCCCGGATTATCAATTCAAACGGGTTGATACTACATTGTTGCTGACCCAAACAGGATTTTTTGATCCGGTGGACCACCCTTCGGATGTCCTCAACGGGAAATGGGAAGCCGATCGGATCATCGTTGCTTATGACACCCGGCAAACACCGTATTTTGTAACGGGTAAAGAACGAATGCAGTTGGAATTTTCGGAAAGCAAAAAAGAATATACAATTCTTTACATCGATAACTACGGTGCCACAGTGGCACCGGACAGCATCATAGACGGACCCCATCCCTACATGGTTGACAACAACGGAATTTTTTGTGATATCTGTTCCAAGCCCTTTGCCACTCTAATGGATGGTCGTCTGACAATAAAAGACGGTCCCTACAGCTATACTAAAGTAAAATAGAAGCTTTTGTCAAGGAGGACTCCTCAGCGTCAACTATCCGAAGGCTGATGGTTCTGTCCAAAAACAGCGAAACACATATTTCATCCCCGAATCCTACTTATTTCCTACGAATATCCTACCTTTATATTCTCTTTCAGGGAATAATTTTGCCCGGTTACTATTTATGAATCATTAAATCAAATCATCATGAAAAGCAGAGCAATTTTATTCATCCTTTCCTTCCTCATCTGCGGCAGTTTTGCTGTGGGGCAAATCGTGAAGGATACGATTCCGAATGACACCCTTCAAACGAAGGTGAAGATCTATTTTTCACCGGAAAAAAGCTGGCAGATCAGCAAAGAAGCCTACGAAAAGCAACTGAAGGCCCAGGGGCTCACCGACCGGGAAATCCAAAAAAAGATGCAGGAGTTTGAACAACAGAAGACTCATATCCTCGTCACCCTCAACGATCAGCTGAAAACGGCAGAAAAACAAATGCAGCTCTCGGACGAGCAACGGAAAATAGCCGAAAAGCAACTGGAGAAATTCAGAAAGGAGTATCAATCGGGAGCATTTCAGAAGCAAATGGCCGAAGTGCGCGTTAAAATGATCGCTGTTCGTAAGAAACTGGCGGCGAAACAGCAAAAAATAACCATGGAGCTGCGGACCAACGTGCACAGTTTGCTGAATAAAGACATCACCCTGATGGGGAAGGATTCCAAAAGCCAGTCCGTAAAAGTAATGGTAAACCAGGCCAATACCCTGTTTTTTAATGTGGCCGGAAATGTGAGTGCCGGGAATGTGTTGATTGAAATTTTCAATCCCAAAGGGCAAAAAGAGGGCGAACTTTCGCTGGAACACCGCCATGGGTCAAATGCGAAACCCGAACCGTTTTCGGGCAGCACTTCCGGATCGCTGAATAAAATCATCAATGCACCGCAAACAGGGGAGTGGGTGGTGAAAATAAAACCCAAAAAATCAAAAGGGCACCTGCATCTGTCGGCAACCCAATTCACGAAACCGGAGAATTAATGGGGAAATTGTTTCGAAATAGCATCCTTATTCTGTTCCTGTGTGTCAGCATCATCCCGCAGGGTGTTGCTGACACCTCAGGAAGTATCCGGGGCACCTTGCTGCTGGATCGCAGCTGGGACCGGACGGTGTATGTTTCCCTGGTGGGCACTTTTGAAAAGGAATATACCGTATCGGACAACATGATCATCGCCAGTGCCCCCATCGACAGTCTGGGCCGGTTCTTCCTCCCCCTCGGTTCGTTGCCTGCCGGATGGAGTTTGCTTCGGCTGCACGTGGTGAAAGCAGGCGATCCGCCGGCCTCGCTGATCATTGGCGGGCTGGATGAGAATTTCTGTTTCATCGTAGCCAACCGGTCTTCCCGCATCGTACTGAAGAATACCCTGGGAAAGCCGGTTTTCCAGAACCTGTCCTTTTCCGGAGCCCCGTATCTGAAGACGATGGAATACATCACCAATCTGTCGGACTATCCCAATTCGCTGGATTACGCGCATTCACCCATCAAAAAAGAATTTGTGGAGGAAGTGGTAACGGAAAAACTGAAATTCATTGCCGATACCTGTACGAATCCGCTGGTGTCACTGTATGCCCTGTATCAGACCGATTTTGCGGCCGATTACGCAAAGCACCCGGCTTACTATAAAAAGTATTTGTCCCGGTGGAGCAGTAACCAGAGCCCGTATTTTAAATCGTTCCGGCGTCAATTCCCCCTATCCGAACGGTTGCTCTGGCCCTGGGCGGTGCTCTTCCTGTTGCTGGCCGGTGGGGTTGCGGCCTTCCTGTATTTCAGAAACCGGCACGGCCGGCGCCTGAAAACACTGAGTGTTCAGGAACGGAGAATCTTTGAATTGCTGCAAAAGGGCGCTACCAACCAGGAAATCTCCGATCAGTGCAATATTGAGTTAAGCACCGTAAAATCGCATGTGAGCAGTATCTTTTCCAAACTGAACATCAGGTCGCGGAAAGAAGTGATGGATATCAAAGTGCGGTGAGCTCAGCGAACGCTCACAAGCTTGGAACCCTCAGTCCGGATCCGCAGGCATCACCCGGTTTCTTATTCAGAATCTAAATAAATTGACAGCCTATCAGGTGGTTTCAGTAGTAATTTTTTAATTTAGTATCCTGTTAACCCAAAAGGAAACTACCTGTGTGTCTGCTCATCGAACTTCCCCTATACCCTAGCGACGTTTTTGTGTAAAATGAAGTACGGTTATGCAGGGTTTCATGCCAGTTGCGTCAGGGCTGTCTCGGGTTAATAGCAAGATAAGCTAGTAATTTGAAACAATTTATACCATGCACAAACGCATACTTAGTAAGCTAATCCTTTTTACACTCATCCTGCTGGGAATCGGATGCGCCAAGGATGAAGGGTTAAAGCACCGGACCCTTACCGGAATTTATAAACTAACCTCAGCCATCACGTCCTACACCTATACCGATGCCACCGGAGTGTATTCAAAGTCGGATGACCTGATTACCGGAGCCTGCGATCTGCAGACAACTATTGAGATTCGATCGGACGGTACCTTTCAGCAGCTGGACTATTCCGGTAATAATTGCACCGATCCCGCCATTCGAAAGGGAACCTGGAAAGTGACCAGTACTTTTTACGGGAGTTTTAACGGAGAGGTCCGGTTTGCCGATGCCAGTCAACCCTACGACCTGTTTGAAGCAAAACATGTGGATGATGTGATTACAGAGTTCCGCATTGAATACAATGATCCGAACCCGCCCGAACACGTAACCAACCTGAGATACCACTATACCTATTTCCGCATCAATTAGGGGAATCTCCGGGTAAGGCAGCCCGTTTTGTTCGGATCTTCCGTTCCCGAGCTGTGAATCCTTCGGAATACCTGGGGAGGTATTTAAAGAATTTATAAATTCGTAGTCTTGCGTAGTAACCCGTTAATTAATAGTTAAAACATGAAACATATTTTACTCCTGGCAGGTTTCCTGCTCACCTTTTCTCCGCTTTTCTCACAGGTAACCATCCACCGCGATCCGACGATTGAATCAATGATTCAGGAACTGTCCCGGACCCGGATTCAACAGGACATTGAGAAGCTCGTTAGTTTCCATACCCGGCACACCCTGAGCAATCAGACCGGTACCAAGCAGGGCGTGGGGGCTGCCTTACACTGGGTAAAAGCCGAAATGGAAAAATCCATCCCGCAGTCGGACGGACGGTTGTCGGTTTCGTTTGATTCCTACCCGCTCGGTCCCAACAACCGGCGCGTAACAAGAAATGTGACCCTGAAGAATGTGATTGCCGTGCTGAAAGGCACCAATCCGGAGGACAACCGGATCTTTCTGGTGAGTGCCCACCTCGACTCCCGGGGCGACGACATCAACGACAGCACGTCCTATGAACCCGGCGCCGACGACGACGGTTCGGGGGTGGCCGCACTGCTGGAAATGGTGCGCATCATGTCGAAGCATCCTTATTCGGGGACCCTTATTTTTACGGTGGTGACGGGTGAGGAACAGGGATTGTATGGCTCCAGACACATCGCCGAAAAGGCAAAGAAAGAAAACTGGAATCTGGTGGCCATGCTGAACAACGACATGATCGGACAGAGCCGGTCCAGTGGTACGGAGCTCAGCAACAACACCACGGTACGGGTGTTCAGTGAAGGCGTTCCGGCCTATGAAACGGAACAGATGGCCCGGCTGAGAGCCTTTGTTGCCGGTGAAAACGACAGCAAATCCCGCGAGCTGGCACGCTACGTTAAGGAAGTGGGTGAACGGTATGTGGATCAGCTGACAGTGAACCTGATCTACCGTCCCGACCGGTACGGCAGGGGAGGCGATCAGTTTTATTTCAGCAAACTGGGATTCACGGCCGTACGCATTTGCGAGTCGCACGAAAACTACGACCGTACCCACAAGGTTCCGCGGATGGAAAACGGCGTGCAACTGGGCGATCTGCCTCAATTTGTCGATTACGAATACGTCCGCAAGAACACGGGCATTAACCTGGCCACACTGGCCAGTCTGGCCGAGGCACCGTACGAACCCCAACACACGCAGGTGCAGATCTTCGACCTGACCAACAGCACGACGCTGACCTGGAAGACCCCCGATAAAGGAGTGAAGCCGGCCGGATATTACGTGCTGATGCGGGCCACCGATCAGCCCATGTGGCAAAGGAAATACTACGTCACCGGAAACAAGGTTACGCTGCCCTACTCGAAAGACAACTATATTTTTGCGGTGCAGTCAGTGGACAGCCGGGGGCATGAGAGCCTGCCGGTGATCCCCCTGCCGCAGTTTAAGAGATAACATCATTAGAACACTTGACCGGTTCTATGTGAAAGGGTTAGTTCTGAGGTCCGTAGCGATGATTGCAGTAGATTCTGTAGTCATCGGCTATGGTACTTAAGTCTTTATTCAGAAATTCCTTACAGGCCTTGTCGAAGGCATTTTTTTCCACCGGAAATAGTTTGTTGACACGGATCGTACCGTATTGATTTATGAGGTACCGGACAAAGCTGCCGGCATTGGGGTAAAAAATCCTTTCGGGCAGATCGGCCTGGTTCAGCAATCCATAGGGAGACAGGATCCTTTCTTCTGCATAATATTGCTGCATCCACCGGTCGATGGATTTGCGGATAATACCGGAGTCGTTGTCATAGGTATAACCGTAGCCTGTGCTCAGCGCCACGGCATATCCTTCGCTCATCATCCTGGTTCCCGGCAAACCCAGCAGTTTGTGTGTAACAACATGCACGAGCTCGTGACTGCCGATGTAGGCCGTATCCACGCCGTCGAAGAAGCCCAGGTTGATGAAAGTAAAATAAAAGCTGTTCACATCAGGGACGGCGTGCCCGCCGCCATCAGTGCCGATCAGTTCTTTCGCCTCCGACTGGTTGAACAGGTACACCAGCACCTTTTCATTAAAGTTGAGATGGAGTGTATCGTTAAGATCCTGTAAATACCGGTTCTGGTTGTCGGCAATCTTTTCAGCCTGTCTGGTTGTCGGGGCCGGTGCTTCCGCAGTTCCTGAAGGTCTGTAATACACCACAATGTTCCCTTTTTCTTTCACTAGCCAGTGGTTGTCCTTGCGGATGTCTACCATAAATTTGGTACAACCGGTCAGGAAAATGAGGAGCAGTATGGTTGTTTTTTTCATCATCGTGCAGCAAAAGTGTAAGCGATAAAAATCTGGTGAATGCGTTCCATTCTATAGGTAATCAGATGGTCTATTACGAACGAAGGACGCCCGTTGGAAAAACCGAAGCGGTTGTTCTGGCTGTATCCGGCCGTAAGGACCGCCCGGTTGTTCAGTTGGTAACTTAACCCTACTTTCACAATGGTATTGTAGGCAAAAGAATAAAAATCAGACTGGTAAATTTCCTTTCCCGCATCATACATGCGGTATTTTCCGTAACCGAGGTAAGGAATAAAGAACAGTGCATTGAACTGACCGGTGATGCCGAAGGATCGGGAAAAGGGGTATTTTCCATTCAGAATAACACCCAGTGCTGTGGTCATTTCCGCTTTTTTGGTTTGTGATGCTCCCTTAAAGTCCAGCAATCGGTTTTCGTACAGCAGGCCGGAAGAAAATCCGAAACGGGTGTGGATCTTCCACAGCTGAAACAGGTTGCGCAGAAAGTAATACTGAAAGAAAACCGAATAGAGATGACTTTTGTCCGGGTCCAGGAGCTCATTGTTTCCCAATCCGTCATCTGACCGCAATCCCCCATAAAAGCCGGTACTGATCCTGAAGTGATGTGTTAAACGGGGGCGTTTCCAGATAAAAGAGCCCTGGATTTCAGGTGCTGCAGCATCAAAAGAGGGGTAGCCGGCATGCATCGGTGTGTTGGTTTTCAGCTGACTGAAAGACGCATAATGCGAATAGCTGACTCCTATTGACAGCTGCTTATGGTCCGTGGTGTAAGTACTGCAAGAACACTGGCTCCGGGCCTGCAAGCCTGTAATGAAAAGCAAAATGAAAAAGAGTCGGGATAATGGTTTCACAATGCAATAAGGATGAATTCACAAAAAGGTTTCTTTTCTCACTGAACCTGAATCAAAGATAATAAGAATCTGAACATGATAAAACAGGGCTGAAGAATTGATAAGCAGTGAACTTACAACAGATTGGAGTGTGTAAATAAATGAATCTTAATGAAGAAATATGTTTCACCAGCAGGGCGGAAATAATGAGGATAATTAATGCAAATTAATGGGCAGATTTCCATCTCTTTTCTTATTTTTGATACTGGTTTTTAAATATGCTGTTTTAATGAGCATATATAGCCTAACTGAGCTTATGCAGAATCATTCGAATGTAAAACAAATAGTTAACAGAGTAACGCTCAGCTTTTTCTTTTTTATTCCTGCACTTCTTTTCGGACAGGCGGATGGACTGAAACCTACCCACTGCCATAATGTGATCAGGGACCGTCAGGGGAACAACTGGATATCCATCGGCAACGGCATCCGGATCGATGTGAAAGACGACTCCCTGTTGCCGGACCTGAAGCTGCTGATCCGTATCAAACGGAAGTATCAGACCTGAATGATTGGTTCGTAAAAAAAGAGAAGATGAAATCCTTCAAAATATTCCTGATCCTGTTTTTATCGGTTGCTGCCGTGCAGGGACAGAACATCAGCGGGACGGTGCTGGAAGCGGAAACCAACCGGCCCCTGGACAACGTGACCGTTTATTTTGAAAAGGGAAAAATTGGAACGGTTACCAATGAAAAGGGAGAATTTGTATTAAAACTGCCCTCCGCCATGAAGCCCACCGATACGTTGCGGTTTTCGATGGTAGGCTATCGCACGGAGGGGATGCCCCTGTCAGTGCTTCAAAAAAACAACTATTTCGTCCTACTGGCTAAAAAGACGGAAATCCTCAGCGAAGTGCAGGTGAAAGCAAACCGGCTTCAGAAGGAACTGCCCTTTAAGAAACTGGCTTCGTTGAAAAGAGGAGTGTACCATTTCGGTTCGGTACTGATAGGGAATCAAATTTACGTGGTTGGGGGCGATGAATCTTCGGTGGACAAAGCCCCGAAAAGAGCCATGGATGAAACGAGTATGCAGGCCAACCCCACACTTCAGGATTTCCTGAAGAAAGCCTCCAGCAACCTGACCTTTGACGGTTTCAGCGGTAAGCTGCAGATCTACGATATCGACAGCAATAAATGGGTCGCCTCCAAACTGAAACTTCAGAAAAGGGCGTACCACCAGGTACTCTTTATCAGTCCCTCACTGTATATTCTGGGCGGAAAAACCCTTTCGGGCGACCGGATTCATGAGTATCTGGACAACCAAATAGAGGTATTGAACCTGAAAACCGGTCAGATCGTTGTGGACAACATCAATCCTCATCAGGCTGTGAATTCCGCGGCTTTTGCCTATCAGGGCAACCTCGTTGTGATGGGCGGATCCGTCAAACAGGAAAACGACGGAACCAAAGTCTTTACCGATCGGTCGCATCTGTACAATATTACCACCGGCTACTGGTATGCCCTGCTCAAAATGAACAGGCCCAAAGAAGTGTGCGGTGTGCTGGTGCACAATAGGGTGTATCTTATTGGCGGCTTTGCGAACGAGGCGTTGAAGGAAATCGAAAGCTACGACTTTACCAGCGGGGAGTGGCATAAGGAAGGCGATTTGTTTGAGGGGATGGAGTTCCCGGCACTGGCCGGAAAGGGGAATATGATTTACATTTTTCAGCAGGGTAAGCTGCTGACCTATGACGTGAAGACCCGGAAACTGACGGAATACAAAATCGATCTGGAACTCAAAGGTGCCCGGATGCATTGTTATCAGAACAAGTTGTACATCGTGGGCGGATCCGAGGCCGGTATGTACACTAAAACAGCCTCAACTGGCGTGTATTCTGTCGACCTGGATGCCTTTGCCAATACCCGGGTGGTGCGTATGAAATGGATGGAGTAAACGGTGCTCCCGGGAATTCCTGAAAACATTCCGTGAATTCACTAAAGCTGGAAAACGAAACGGGCACGTGGGTGAACCTTGAAATTGAATTCGAAAACGGTTCCGACCTGGAACAACTCCTTTCCATGGGCTTCAAAGAGGGGATAGCGATGGGAATGGAAAACCTGGACGTCTTGTTGTAAAGTGTCGCTGAACAGGACAGGGAGGAACGATCGATGGAAAAGGGGTGATTTTTTTTCAAAAAATGATTTGTTAAATAAGAAATAATGCTATTTTTGCACCCTCTTTAAGCCCAGGTGGCGGAACTGGTAGACGCGCATGGTTGAGGGCCATGTTCCTATTTCTGGAGTGCAAGTTCGATTCTTGTCCTGGGCAC
>JAFGYB010000013.1 GCA_016936355.1 Bacteroidales bacterium
AGGTCCGCCACTGAAGTAATGTTTCGGATTTTGCTGCGAAGAATTATTCGCTGTAGAAGTCGGGTCCCCAAAACTCCAGTTAAAAGAGGTTAGTATACCGAATGAGGACGTGGTCTTATCCACAAAACTGATCGAATCGTTCACACACCTCTGAGAAGAAAAGCTAAAATCTGCCTGAGGATGATCCATTACCACAACAGTATCCGATGCTGAGCTTTGACATCCATTGATATCTGTTACCTTCAGGGTAACCTGATAAGTCCCAATACCCGGATAAGTATAGGGCAACGGATTCTGATAGGCTGATGTATCCCCGTTACCAAAATCCCAATGCCAGGTAACAGTATCCTGACTGTTTCCGTAAAACTGTTCCTGTTCCCCAAAACAGAGTTTATTCTTAGCCATCGAAATTTGTACCGTTGGTAAAGAATCAATCACCACATTCTTTACGATACTGTCGCTACAGCCATCCGTATTCATTACCACCAGTTTAACTGAATAGCTTCCCGGAGTGACGTATTTATTCGCTGTATCCTGAGCTATGGAAGTATGTCCGTCACCAAAATTCCACTTCCAGGAATTGACTGTCCCAACGGTTTGATCCTGAAAGAACGTTGTATCCTGCAAACAAGCCTGGGTGATGGAAAAATCAGCCTGGGGTTTGGCATCGATAACAACATTTTTTGTCTTGCTTCTTTCATCACCATTGGCGTCGGTAACCTTCAATGTCACATAATAAGTACCTGAAGTTATATAGGTATGATTTACCGAGGGATGGGTCACACTGACATCTGAAATCCTTAAAACAGTGGAATCACCGTCTCCATAATACCACACCCATTTTTTAATGCCATTGGGGGAGGAAGAGGCATCCGTAAAAGTTATGGGATCACCCAAACAACGTCCAGAATAAGTGAAGTTAGCCACCGGTAAAGACTGAATGGATACTGTATGCGTAACGGTTGGAGTACACAAGTTATCCGTTAATGCAGAAAGCGTTACAGCATAATCTCCTTTGGTAGAAAAGGTATGTAAGGGATTTTGCACGCTGGATGTTGCCCCATCAGCAAAATTCCAGCTCCAGCTCAGGATGTTGACTCCACTGGTACCGTTAAACTGGAGTGTATCCAGTATTGAAGCAGGATTGGAGCTTACAGAAAAATCTACTGTTGGGCTTTCCACTTTAAATGGATAAATTGACTGATTGGAACAACCGGAGCTATCGGTTACAAACAGTGTTACATTGTAGGTGCCTGTATCGGCAAAATGATGCAGTGGGTTCTGAACATTACTTGATACCGCATCACCAAAATCCCATTGCCAGCTGGCAACACTGGGGGATGTCAACCCGTAAAATTGTACCGTATCACTGAGACATACCGGAGGATTCGGGTCAGAAGTGATATTGACTACAGGTAAGGTTCTAAGCGGAATAGTCTTGGTAAAAGTATTGGTACAGGAATCACCATATATGTTTTTAACGGTGACCTTGTATTTTACATCCACACTTAAACTCTTAATGGTATTGCTGTAGTAGTGTGTCGCCGATAATCCTGTTGCCGAATCCCCGTCTCCAAAGTACCAAACGGCATTAGTGATCGAATATCCTGTAGCATAATAAGAAGAATCACTAAAGTGTAAGATTCTGCACCCTGTGCTGGAATAAGTAAAATTTGCTGTTACATCACATTGACTAAATGCTGTAAGACTGGATAATATTGTTATAAAAACGAGTACAAATTTCTTCATCCGCAATCCCTCCATATCGAAAAAAATAATTTTCGCAGGAGGTAAAAGTAGATATTAAGGAAGGGTAGTTATATAGGCAAGCTGCTGAAATCGTGGTTCAGAATACTGATTTTTAGTACATAAAAAGAGAGGAAAGACTAAGAATCTGGCCGTTATTTTTTCTGAGAATTGGTTCTTTTTACGAAGTCATCCAGAATCATTTTAAGCTGATCTACAGAGAACTGTTTGGCAATAATTTTCTTGTTCCGATCCAGCAGAAAAAACTGGGGAGTTCCATGAATATCATAGGTTTTGGTATAATCTCCCTTGATGCTTCTGGTTCCATTCACATTGATCCAGGGAAGCTTTCGTTCCCGTACGGCTTTCTTCCAGTTTTCCAGGTCCGGATTGATGTTGATACCGTACACAGCCAGGTCATAGGTCTTCGCATATTTATTGTAAAAAGGAACCAGTTGTTTCATTTCCTGTTTGCAAACTCCACACTTGTAATCCCAGAATAACAACAGGGTATAGCGGTTAGGCAAAGATTCAAAGCCCACATATTTTCCGGTAGTATCCATCAAAACAAGTTCAGGTGCTCTTTTCCCCAAGAGTAACGGACGAAGGGCATCGGCTCTTTTTTTCAATAACTTGATGATCGACGGTGTGGTATTCTGGATGTGCTCTTTTTCAAAATAATCGTCTACCAGGTGAACAAATACCTTGTCGAAGCCCATGTATTTTGGATTCTGGTAATCCATGGTAAACTTCCATACCAGAAAACTGACACATTCTGAGCAGGACCGTGCTCTGGAAATTACGTTATCGATACTCTGATCCACGGAATCGGGTTGCATCGGGACAAAATTCTGAAAATAAGTGTCTATCTTTTTCGCATACAAAGGAGTCCGAAACAGACGCGGATCGTTCAAGGCAAAATGATCCCAGTAGTGCTTTCTCATTTGAAGAAAAGCCTCTTTGGTTTTGGGTGGCTCCGTATTCTCTTTCTCAGTTTCTGACATGGCTCTGAAAATTGTTGCCACAAAGGTATTCGGATGTTCCTGAATTATTTGGTCGCGAAACATGCCGGACAGTGATCGCAGAGAATCCATTTCACGGGTATACTTTTTATAGGCATCGGTGCCTTTTTTTACTTTATCTCTTTCTTTGTCAATGGCCAATGAAGCCCGGTACTGTTTTTCATTGTACTTCATATACTGGAAAAAGAGCTGGTTTTCCAGTGAATTCTCGACTTCCATGTCCATGGCATAGTTGGTCGTATCGGTACTCAATGTAAAATGCTGCTGCTTATTGATTATAAACTCAAACAATTTTCTCTTTGCGGGGCTTACTGCCATGTAGATACCCCCCGGAAGGGCTTCTTTTCCTTCGAAAACGAAAACACCCGGACTTTTCACCCGGGCAGTGTCCACAATCCTTATTTTATCTCCAAAATAAGAAGTAAGCAACAGAGATTTTTCGGGATAAGATTTTATTTTAATGACAATTTCATGGTTGTTTTGAGCAAACAACGAATGACTCAAAATCGCGACAAACAGAAGTATAATTGTTTTTTTCATAAAAATATCTTCAGCAACAACAAAGCAATAATTCCCTGCAAATCTATTTCAATTAATTCTCTATTAAAACTCAAAAGTGAATTTTCAGCTTTTTTCCGTAAAATTTAAGCTTCTGTGATGGCTTCTAAGACTTCTTTTGTGGAGCGCACTTTGCCCATCCGCGGAAAAATTGTTTTCAATGGAAAGGTGTGTTCTTCTTCGGAACGGGCAGCCATGGCATCTTCAATAAAAACCTGATTATACCCCAGTTCGTAAGCCACTCTTGCCGTGCTTTCCACGCCAATATTGGTCGAAATACCACAAAGCAAAATTGTTTTAATCCCTCTTCTTCTGAGCTGCAAATCCAGTTCGGTACCATAAAACGCCCCCCAATGTCTTTTAGTAATCTGTATATCTGTAGGTTGCACGTTCAATTCGGTTACATACTCGGCCCAGTCTGCAGGGAGATTGGAAAAAGCCATCACATTGTCGGCATCCGGACGCAAGGCATCCCTGAAATCAGACGACGGTGTTACATGAACCAAAAAAACGGGCATATTCGTTTTTCTGGCTTTTTCAATAACCTTTACGGCATTATGAATGACATCCTGTGGATTATGCGGTGCTGAAGGAAAAGCAGTGATTCCCTTTTGCAAATCAATCACTACTACAGCCGTATTTTCTGGTGAGATTTTAAATTCCATGACATCCTCCTTTTAATGGTTTTGAAAGAACAGAGGCCAAAATAAATATAATCTGTGAATTTTTTCTTGTCCCGGTCGGCGATTAAAGAATATTTAACAAATTGATTTATCGGATCAGGAAGACCGAACCGTACGGTTTCACATTGCCATCACCGTTATCGGAACCTCTCCACACACTGTCGTTGAGGAATTTGGCTTTAATCCGCCAGATGTATTCTCCTGAAGGCATGGGCTGACCTTTATAGGTACCGTCCCACCCTTCGACAGGCTCGCCGTTGGCATTCAGTTTTGTACTTTCCCACAACAGGTTCCCCCAGGGACTGAACACCTGAACTTCATATTCTTTCAGGTGAATTCCCTTGGGAAGGAAGGTGTTCACCCCCGGTTTATCCAACCCGGGGGCAAAGGAATTGGGTACATAAAGTCCCGAAGTCAGATCGTAAACTGCGGAAGCAGTGTCCACACAATAATAATCGCTGGTAGCCGTCAGCAAGATCGTGAAAATACCCACCGAAGAATAACGATACACCGGACTAACTTCTGTGGAGGTATTGCCATCACCAAAGTTCCAGAAATAGGTACTGGCATCCGTGGATGTATTGTCAAACAAGATCTGACCCGTCACACCATCGTAATTATAATTCATAGTAAATGCCGCAACAGGTGTAATGTGCACTTCTACCGGTTTCGTAACGGTATCGCTACAATTGTTGTTATCGGTCACAATTAACCGGGTATTGAAGGTGCCTGTAGAATCGTAAAGATGCACCGGGTTTTTCACGCCCGAGGTGTTGCTTGCGGAAAAAGGATCGTTAAACGACCATTGCCACTGGTTCAGGTTGGCATCGTATATTTTCGTGGAATCGGTGAACTGAACCAGTTGATTGGTACAGGCTTTGCTGAACACGAAATCGGCAACCGGAGGCCGGTAGATATGAATTGTAGAATCGTAGGTGGTAGTGAACGGCACTCCATTAACCGTAGCCGTAACTCTGAGTATGACATTGTAAGAACCTGCCGAACTGTACACATGAAGGAGCGAATCACGGAACGCAGTATAGGTTTCTGTTTGTCCGTCACCGAAATCCCAGTACCAATTGTTGATGCTTCCCAGCGACGATCCCAGCACAGTATGATCTCTGAAATAGACAGGATTCAGGGCGCATCCGGTTGGAGTATTCACGGTATAGAAAACATCCAGACAGGAGGTACGCACCACCGGCTTGGTAACTGAATCGGTACATCCGTTGAAATTCGTTACAATCAGTTTCACCTGATAGGTACTATCGCCTGAAGGATACAGGTGATTGGGGTTCCAGACAGTTGCCGTATTGGCCGTGCCGGAAGTAACATCTCCGAAATTCCAGCTCCAGGAGCGGATGAAATTGCCACCACTCAATGTAGTACCATTAAAGTAGGTCGGCTGGTCACAACTGGGAGTCGTATAGGTGAAATCAGGGAGCGGAAGTGAATCTACTACTGCCTGGTGACTTACTGAAACAGTGCAACCATTGGTATCCAAAGCACTCAACACCACATTATAAGTTCCGGGCCGCGGGAAAATATGACTAACGGTATCGTGGTAGGTTATCACCCCGGCACTCCCATCCCCGAAATTCCAGGTATAGGCCGCAATGGAATCATTGTACGGATTGTAGTTAGCCGTGAATCCCATCCGGTTTCCCTGACAAACACTTGGAGAAGACGTAGAAAAATTAATGCTTAAACTGTCCCGCAGACAAACCTGTACGGTATCCGCATCGGTACATCCATTTGTATCGGCAACGGTCAGAATAACCTGATAACACGAAACCATGGGGAACCGGTACGATGGATTTTGCAAATGGGAAGAGTCACCCTGGTAAAATTCCCAGGTATAGGAATCTATCGGGCTGTTATTTACACTTCGGGTCGACTGATCTGTAAAATCGATCTGTGTCGCAGGACTACAGGCTTGTTTGTAAGTAAAAGCAGCATTCGGACGTCCGTATACATCTACAAAATGAGAAACCGTATCCGTACATCCATAATTATCCGTTACCACAAGCCGGGTGCTATATGCCCCCACCGATGTAAATCGATGAACAGGATTTTCAACAGTCGATTGGTTATCCACCGAAGCCGTATCACCAAAGTCCCATTTCCATTGCATAATATATCCGTTGGCACTCCTGGAATTGCTGTAAAAAGAAAGCGGCTGATCACAGCTCGGCTTTGAATAAGTGAAATCAACCTGAGGCAAAGAATCAACCACTGCCGTATGGGAAATGGAAACGGTACATCCGTTCGTATCCAGGGCACTCAATACCACATTGTAAGTTCCCGGTCTCGGAAAAACATGATAAACCGTATCGTTATAAGTAGTTACCTCCGAACTACCATCACCGAAATTCCAGGTGTACGCTGAAATGGAGTCATTTGATGGATTATAGGCAGCAGCAAACATCGTCTGATTTCCCTGACAAACCTGGGTCATGGTAAAGTCAACCGTCAGGCTGTCCCGCAGACAAACCTGCACTGTATCCGTATTCTGACAGCCGTTGGTATCGGTAACCGCTAACGTTACCTGAAAGCAGGAATCATAATGGGGAAACTGGTATGATGGATTCTGTAAATGAGAGGTATCGGCCTGATAAAAGGTCCACAAATAAGAAGTGATCGGACTCTTGCTTGTGCTCCTCACCGACTGATCGGTAAAGTCAACCTGAGTAGTCGGGTCGCAAGCCTGATGGAAGCTAAACGCAGCTTTGGGATGATCGTAAACATTGACAAAATGAGAGGTTGAATCTTTACATCCATAATTATCTGTCACCACAAGCCGGGTTGTATAGGTTCCCGCAGCAGTGAAATAATGTGCCGGATTTTCCAAAGATGACTGATTGGATGCTGAAACCGTATCCCCGAAATTCCATTGCCATTGAGTAATAAAACCCTGTTGAGTCGTAGCATCATTAAAATGGACGGAATCCCCCATACAGGAAGCACCGATAGTAAAATCCGCTTTCGGTCCGCCATCTACAAAAACGGTATCTGCTACAAAATTGGTACATCCTTGCAGATCTTTCACTGTCAGGGTTACCACATACGTACCGGGATGGGGGTACTTGTACACCGGGTTTTGGTACAGGGAAGTATCTCCGTTTCCAAAATCCCAGTGCCAGGAGGTAATATTGCTTCCCACACCATAAAAATAGGCCTGATCACCCAGACACATGGAATCTTTTTGCACCGTAAAGGATACCGGTGGTAACGGATTTACCACAACAGTCTTCATCAGTGTATCGGAACAGGCATCCGTATTTGTGACAATCATCTGCACCTGATAGCTTCCGGTATCGGTCATCACATGCATTGGATTTTGCAGCGTATCTGTGTTGAGTATCCCCGAATGAGGATCCCCAAAATTCCAGTTCCAGGCAGCCAGTGCAGAACCGCCATCCGTTTTTGAGAGATCGGTAAATGAGATTGGCTGATTAAAACAAGTATCATTAAATGTGAAGTCTGCCAGCGGCTTATGATGCACCGATATCCGTTTGGTAATGCTGTCGGTTTTTCCAAAAGAATTGGACACCACCAGCTTCACATCATAGGTAGTGGTAACACGGTATATATGATCTGCCGTAGATACATTGGGATTGGTAACAATCAAACTATCTCCGTCGCCAAAATACCATTTCCTTGTGGTAATATGACTGATTACAGGACTACCCGGACTAGTACTCACATCGGTAAAGTGGGTATTGTCATTCATACAGGCATTCGAGATGTTAAAATCAGGAACCGGCAACGAGTCGAAAATTATCAAGTGAGTGGCTGTATTTTCACAACCTTCATTTGAAGTGACAGTAAGTCTGGCTGTATAATTTGTATCGGGAACGTAGTAATGTTCCGGGTTCTGAATATTGGATGTGTCACCATCACCAAAATTCCAGTGCCACGCAGCAAGATATCCGGGTAACGGTATGGCAGACGTATCCCAGAAACAGGTCGTATCATTATGACAAAGGATGTCAAAATTGAATCCGGCAGCCGGCCCGGGACGTACATAGACCGTATGAAATACCGAACTGGTACAACCTTTCAGATCCGTTACCGTAAGTGTGATCGTATCGATTCCCGGTGTCGTGAATTGAGCCGTTGCATTCTGATAAATAGAAGTAGTTCCGTTTCCAAAATCCCAGTACCACGACGAAATATTGGTTGCCTGTCCCGAAAAAGTAATGCTTCCATTCTGGCACACCGTATCCGTACTCATGGTAAAATCAACTGCCGGCAGGGTATCCATCACCATAACTCTTTGCACCGTATCCCTACACCCGTCAGTGTTTTGAATGTACAACGTAATCGGATAACTTCCCGGATAAGCATAGGTATGCATGGGATTTTGAACATTGGCTGAGTCACCGTCACCAAAAGTCCAGTGCCACGAATTAATGGCAGACCCGCCGTTGGTTGAGGACCGGTCGTAAAAACTGGTGGGCGTTCGGTAGCACGTTGTATCGTAAGTAAAAAAGGCCGTGGGTTTCTGAACCACCGTTACATCTTTGGTCACTCTCCGTTCAAATCCGGTCGTTGTTACAGTAACCAGCGTGACGGGGTAAGTCGCCGCGGTAACATAAACATGCGTTGTATTGGGACTGTTCGGACTGTTGATGATGGTACTGTCTCCGTCGCCAAAATACCATTTCCAGGTTGCAATGGTGGTACCGGTAGCGGTTACAGAAGAATCAGTAAAATAAGTAATATCGTTCAAACAGGAAACGGAGTATGTGAAGTTTGGAATAACGTAAGGATATACCGTGACCACTTTTTGTATCGTTGAAGAACAAAGTCCGTCCACCGTCACCGTAAGTGTAACAGTGTCCTGTCCTGCCACACTGTATCTATGGGTAGGATTCTGTACATTGGCCGTATCCCCATCACCAAAGTCCCAGTGCCAGGCAATGGTTGTTGCCGTTGAAGCAGCATTACTTGTTCCGTTAAACTGAATATTATCCATTGTCGTCGCAGGATCCGGACTCCAGGTAAAATCAACCGACGGATTCAGATCAATCCGCTGAGGATAGGTCGTATCGTTGGCACAACCGGATGCATCCATCACATGCAGACTAACCGTATAAGAACCTGTATCAGCATACAGATGGGCAGGGTTTTGCACGTTGGCGGTGTCGCCATCACCGAAAATCCACTGCCAGCTTTGAATCATATGATTAGAAGTCCCGTAAAACTGTGGGGCAATCTGCACACAGGCAGGATTGGGATTGCTTTGGATCTCCACTGTAGGCAGTGAACGGATACTAATGTTCTGAAAAGTTGAGTCAACATAGAAATTCCCCAATGTATCCTGTGAAGTAACCACCAATGACACCCGGACGTTTGAACCCGGGGTAAAAGTATGAGCCACATCAGGGCCGGTAGCAGTGTTTCCGTCACCGAAATTCCAGGTCCATTTCACCAGTGTATAATTTGGAGCTGCAGCAGATGCATCAGTAAACTGGATGCGGCTACACGACAAATAAGCATAAGTGAAATTCACTGTCGGCAAAGGATTGATGGTGATTACCTTCGAAAGGGTGTTGGTACAGACACCGTCCACTTCAATATTGAGCCGAACGGTGTACTGCCCTGCCACTGCAAAGTTATGGGTTGGATTCTGGACATTGGCCGTATCTCCATCACCAAAATCCCAGTGCCATGACATTGTTGTCGCCGTGGATGTGGCATTGCTTGTAGCGTTGAACTGGATGTTTGTTGCAGTAGTCACCGGATTCGGACTCCAGGTAAAATCTACGGTTGGGACAGGGTTTATCTTTTGTACAACAGTCGTATCGTTGGCACATCCTGATGCATCCAGCACGTGTAAAATCACATTATAGGAACCCGTATCGGCATACTGATGAACCGGATTTTGAATATTCACCGTATCTCCGTCACCAAAAATCCATTGCCAGCTCTGAATGGGATGATTAGAATTTCCTGTAAACCGGATAGAATCGTTCAAACAAGCCGGATTGGGTAAACTGGCAATATAAACTTCAGGTAGTGTTCGAAGGCTTATACTTTTAGTAATGGTATCGTAACACGAATTTCCAAGAGTATCCTGGGCCTGTACGATCAGCCGGACCTGTACATTGGCACCCGGAGCAAAAGTATGGGTTGGATTCTGAAGTGTCGCAGTATCCCCATCACCAAAATTCCAGCGCCAGGTAACCAGTGTATAACCTGCCGAAGTTGTTGAAGCATCTGAAAACTGAATCGTACTACATCCGGTATAGGCATAGCTGTAGTCTGCCGTTGTACTACACTGTCCAAAGGCTGAGCCCGCATACAGCAGCATGAGAATAATGCCAAGTAAAAGTTTTCTCATTCACATCAATTTTTAGCTACACCTCTACGAAAACCATCCTTATTCAATGATCAAATAACGGAAATATTTTCCAATTATTTTCTAAATTATTATTGAATGGAGCTCTTTCAAATGTTACGAGGCCCCCCATACCGGATAAACAGCATCCAAATTGTTATAAAAAAACATAAACTTAATCCGGTAAAACAGACTACCGTATTGATAAAAACTATTTTTACTTCGTTTAATCATACAAATCATTTGAAATGAAAAGAATCTTTATTTTCCTTTTTCTGATGGCATCCCTGTCGGGATTTGCCCAGAATAAAAACACCTATCATATTGTGAGAAAAATCCCCGTCCAGGGAAATCAATTCTGGGATTATCTGACGGTTGGTTCACAGGGGAATCTGTTTGTATCGCATGGCGACAGGGTACAGGTTCTGAACACAAAATCCGGCAAAGTGATTGCCACTATGAAAGGGCTCCACGGAGTGCACGGCATTGCACTGGCACCCCGCCTGAACAAAGGCTTTATCACCAGCGGTGAAGACTCTGTGGTTGCAGTCTTTAACCTGAAAACCTACCGGATTACCAACAAAATAAAATCTACCGGAGCCAAACCGGATTGCATTGTGTACGATCCTTACAGTAACAAAGTATATGCCTTCAACGGACACAGCAATTCAGCCCTCGTGGTAGATGCAAACACAGAGAAAATTGTAACTACCATTCCTCTGCCTGGCAAACCCGAATTTGCCGTAACCAACGACAAAGGAAAGATCTACGTGAACATCGAAGATAAATCCATGCTCGCCTGCATCGACACCAAAAACCTGAAACTAATCAACTCCTGGTCGATTGCACCGGGTGAAGAGCCCAGTGGTCTGGCAGCCGATTTTGCCAATA
Organism: Bacteroidales bacterium; assembly: GCA_016936355.1. Lineage (GTDB taxonomy): Bacteria > Bacteroidota > Bacteroidia > Bacteroidales > F082 > Sulfidibacterium. The sequence continues at coordinate 11,247 of JAFGYB010000013.1, forward strand.
ATAAATTGTTTTCTGTTTGCCGGAATAAGATTATGGTAGTTTTTGACACGCAAAAAGAAAAGGTTGTGGCTACATTACCCACCGGAGGACATACAGATGGAGCAGGATTTGATCCGGCCTTGAAAAGAGCCTATAGTTCAAACGGTTCCGGCACCTTAACCGTGGTTCAGGAAGAGGGAAACCATTTTAAGGTTTTGGAACAGTTCCCTACCGAAAAAGGTGCCCGCACCAACTGTGTTGATCCGATAACACACCACATTTATCTGCCAACCGCTCAGTTTTATCCTTTGCAAAAAGGCGAACATTGGCCCAAAATGAAACCCGGAACGTTTGTCATTCTGGATGTAGCTCCGTAAATCAAAGTAAAAAAATCAGAAATTTAAGTCGCGGGAGTATTTCCGCGACATTTTTATTTCCCCGACTCCCGGTTCAAAATATAGCGGGCATCCAGCTGCAACATGGAATCCACGGAAATGTTTCTCTTTCGCGCTTTGTCTTTTATCAGCTCGTACCACTTGGGATCCGATTTGATGCGCTCAATTACCTGTTCAAAGGTTTCTTTCTTTTGCAACGGTTTCAGTTGTTCCGGTTTCCCAAGCAATGCATCCTTGTAATCGGGTGTTTGCAAGAAGTCCTTAAAATGAGAGGTTGGATGCAATCTGCCAAACGAGTCGAACCAGGCTTTGCGTGTCATCGAATCCCAGTGAATGGCCCCGAAATAGTATTGCACGTTGTAAAAAGCTCCCAGTAAAACAGACAGAAAGATTAGGATTGCAATCGCTTTTCTGAACACCGTTTTTCTTTGGGCTATCCATTGGAACAGAGCCGCCAGGGGAAAAGCCATCACCGGATACAGATCAATCAGTGCCCTTTGCCCCAGACTGCCGCCATACCACCACGACCACCAGGAAGAAACCACGTACAGGTATACCACAGCAAGAATCACTACAGACCAGGCCAGCGTTTTGTATTTCCGGAAAAGAAAGATCATGCCGGTGCTGGCAAAGAACATAACCGGTGTGTATACATACCATCCTTTTCGATAACTGAAAAGCACATCAATTATATGCGGATGCAGAAAGAAAAACCCTTCCTTTCCGTAAGAATAATACAGCCAGCGTCCCGTAATTTCTTTCCAGTAAATCAACTGGGGTAACAGTACCAGGAAACCGGCAACCAACATCACAAGGATATGGTCATAGTGTTTCATAAAATAGTGCAGCCTCCTGTTCACATCTTTTGTTCGCCATATCCTGTAAAAAACAAAAAACAAGACAAACAAGATGTTGATGGGCCTGATCAATGTAAGCAGCCCCATTACCACTCCCAACACAAGCGATTTCCACACGGTGGCGTTCCGGTACCAGGAAAAAGTGAGAAAGATCAATGCCGAAACCAGAAAGAAATCATATACATGGGGCATTCCAGGCTCAAATGTACTGTACCAAAAAAGATTCGTACCCAACCCAATGGAAAACAATACGGCGGCAGCAATTGTTTCTGTAAAAAACAACAACAGGACCCTGCGCAAAAGAAGCAGTCCCAGTAACAGATAAAAGAGTGCTGCCAGTATAATAGCCAGCCTGTAGGGCGGCGAATAGCCTCCGGTATCATAACCCAGTGGACCGGCCAGTTCATTGGCAACGAAAAAAAAGGGGGCATACATCAGAGCCGGACCCATGGTGTATTTGAAAACAGCTTTTCCATTGGGCAATTCCGTGGCCCAGACCGTATATTTTCCTTTATCCTGAAATCTGAAATTCAGACTCAGGTCATGATAGATGAAAGCCGCAGGCAAATAGCCGTAATATTCAATTACATCCGATTGGATGACCCTGTTTTTGTCTTTCCAGATGTGGGTTGCCAAATCGGTCCAGACCACAGCGACCAACACCAAAACAATACTCAAATATGTTAGATGTTTTCGCAACAGTTCCTGTATAAGTTACTTTTTGTGTTTTTGGTCAAACAGGTTGTACTTCAGGATACAGTAGATTGCCCTGAAGCCATCCTGCCAGTTTATCTTTTTCCCTTCTTCGTAGGTTCGGCCGTAATAGGAAATGCCCACTTCATAAATCCTGATGTTGGGAATACGGGCTATCTTAGCCGTCACTTCCGGTTCAAAACCAAACCGTTTTTCCTTTAAATGCAGCGACTTCAGATGTTCCGACCTGAACAATTTATAACAGGTTTCCATATCACTCAGGTTCAGATTGGTGAACATATTGGACAAGGTAGTCAGCATTTTGTTGCCCACCGAATGCCAGAAAAACAGAATCCGGTGCGGGTTGCCTCCCATAAACCGCGAACCATACACCACATCGGCAAAACCTTCCAAAACGGGTTTCAACAACACGTTGTATTCGCGGGGATCATATTCCAGATCCGCATCCTGAATAATGATAAAATCACCCTTGGCTGAATCAATACCGCGGTGAATCGATCCGCCTTTCCCCTGATTTACCTCGTTCTTGAAATAATTGATTTCCAGTTGTGGGTTTTCGTTCATGTACTCTTTCACTACCTCTTCTGTCTGATCCGAGGAACAATCATTGACAATCACTACTTCCTTCTTCATTCCTTCGAGTAAGTCCACAGACTTGATTTTATCCAGAATCAGTCGGATTGTTTTTTCCTCATTATAAGCAGGCAGAATGACGGATAGTTTCATATTCAGGTTATTATTCTTATTCAATTTCTAAAATATATTTCGTTTTCAGTGCTTCACTTCGTGTTTTCCTGAACAAAAATGTCGGGTTCAGATGAGTTACCCTGAAATCGGGAAACAACTTCAATATTTTAAAGTTTATGTGCTGCGCCTCGATTTTCTTTAACCAATCCTCATCCACAAAGATAACATCTCCTTTTTTAAAATCAGTGAATGTGGTATCGGCCGGTTTGATGTTTCGGGCATAAAAATTAAATGCATAACATTCACTGCAGGTTTGGGAAACCTTCGAAGCAGGAATATTGTGCTCGGTAATGTATTGGCCTGCCTGTGAATCGGCTTGATAATTCAACAAACGGGGATAAAAATTGACTGCCATCAGCAGGTTCAGCGAAACAGCTGTTAATACGGTGGGGATGATAATCCGTGCAGAACCTTTTGCTTTTCTGAACACCGTTACATAAACCAGGTACAACACCAGAAGAATTGCGGGCAACAAAAAGTTTTTCGGCGGAAAAATGTAGAGGAAGTCGAGGATCATCAGGAGCCAGAACGCATGCATCAGTCCAAACTGAATGGAACCAATTCTTGTTTTCCAACGGTCGGAAAGCCGGACAATGAAATCGGCCGTTATGATGGCGGCAAACGGAAACAGGACAAAAATGTAGTGCGGCAGTTTGTAGTGCGAAAAAGAAAAGGCAATGAAGAATAATACGAAACCTGCCAGAGTAATGTATTCATCCTTACTTGTCGCTTTGAACTTCTGCAGGATCAATTTCCTGAACCGCAACACCAGGGCCGGAATAAAAAGTAATATCCAGGGCTGAAAATCCCAGATAATGGTGTGAAAGAAGTAAAAATATCCTGAATCATCCCGCCAGGCACTCTGACCTGTAATCCGTCCAAAACTTTGTGTCCAGTAAAAAAACTCCAGTCCTGAAGGGCCTTTCAGTCCGTAAACCGTCTTTTCGGGATGCAAATCAAACTGGGTATACAGACCGTAACTCATGGGAAGCAAGATAAGCGCTACGATCACAAGAAGAATCAACCACTGATATTTAAAGATGTTCTTCCATTGTCGTTTCAAAAGAAAATCGCTGCCCACAGCAGCGGCCGGAAGCACAATCCCCAATGGACCTTTAGACAGCATGGCCCCTCCGATTCCAACAGCAGCAAGAATCAGGTTCAACCACTTTTGGTTATTCAGATATTCAACGATTTGCCAGATGGCAAATACAGTAAATCCCAGCAACATCGTATCGGTCCTTACATCGTTAACCATTAAAAACATGGCTTGTGATGTGGCCACAATCAAAGCAGCAAACAAGGCCGTTTCTCTGGAATACCAGCGCTTGGCCAGCCGGTACGTACTGTAGATTCCCAGAATTGCAACCAGCAGTGACGGCAGTTTGTAAGCAAAATTGGAAATTCCAAACGTCAAAAACGAGAAGGAGGACAGCCAGAACAGCAAGGGAGGCTTATCCAGATAATCTGAACCCAGCTGATACACGTGTAAAAAGCTTTTTGAAAAACTCATTTCCATGGATATCAACGCATATTGCGATGCATCCACTTCCATAACATCAACGAACTGGTAAAGGAAATAAACAATCCCTATGGCTGCAAAAAGGATTGTGTATTTATATTCTGTGATGAGTTTTGAAAAATTATTCTTATCCAATTTCTGTGATTATTTCGTAGTGAATGTACATTTTTTTCGGATAACCTTTAAAGACAGGGGATCCGAGTCATTGATCTCACAAAAAGACAAAACATTATTCGTGGTAATAGATTCGCTTGACCCTTCTGGATATCCGGCTGAGGACTTCATAAGGAATGGTATCCGCAGCTTTTGCCAGATCAGTCACCGGATGATCGCTATTGAAAACAGAAACAGCATCTCCTTCTTTAACCTCTATATCTGTGATATCGATCATACACATATCCATACACACGTCGCCCACTATGGGTGCCGGTTTTCCATTCACCCAGAGCGAAAATTTTCCATTACCCAGGCGGCGACACAACCCATCGGCATAGCCCACCGATACCGTGGCAATCTTTCGGTCGGAAGGGGCAATATAACTTCTGTTGTACCCTACAGATTCTCCTTTTTTAACCGACCTGATTTGTGCAATTTCAGATCGAAGACTCGTTACATGCTGCAACTGGCCCTGTGTTTCTTTCTCTGGAGCGACTCCGTATAACCCAATGCCCAGCCGCACCATATCGAACCGGGCTTCCGGGAAACGGACGATACCGGCTGAATTCAGTATGTGCAGTAAAATCGGATGATCGGCTTCCTTTCTCAACAGATTGCCCATAGCCTCAAAGCGGGATATCTGTTCTTTACTAAACTCATCCAGCTCGGGTTTATCGCTGCCTGCCAAGTGGGAAAAAGCCGACTGCACATAAATGAGCGGACTTTTTTTCAACCGTTCGATCAATTCGGGCATATCTTCTTCCTGAAAGCCCAATCGTTGCATGCCTGTATTGAGTTTAACATGAATCTTCACCGGTTTATTGGGAGGCAGCACATTGCGATCAATGGCTCTCTCCAGCATAGTCAGCGCTCTGAAACTGAAAATTTCGGGTTCCAGCTGATGGGTAATCATCAGGTCAAAAGCATATTCCTCCGGACTCATTACCATAATCGGAACCGTTATTCCTGCCCTGCGCAGTTCCACGCCTTCATCAGCATAGGCCACTGCCAGATAATCCACCTGATGAAACTGAAGAATATTGGCTATTTCAAAACTACCACTGCCGTAAGAGAAAGCCTTCACCATGGCCATGACTTTCGTATCCGGAGTAAGTTTTGACCGGTAAAAGTTCAGATTTTCCACCAGGGCATTCAGATTGATTTCGAACACCGTTTCGTGTACTTTTTGCTGCAACAGCCGGTTGATGCGTTCGAACTCAAACACCCGGGCTCCCTTCAGCAGAATTGTTTGATTCCGCAACGAAACCATTGAAAATCCCGAAATAAACTCGCGGGTTGAAGCAAAAAACACCTTGTCCATCTCAAAGGTATCGGCAAAACGCGAAATCACCGGACCAATTCCAATGAGCTTGGTCACCCCTTTTTGTTTCAGCAACTGGGCTACATCAGCATAAAGGTCCACATCACTTCGGCCGCTTTGCAGGATATCCGACAGTATTACCACCTTCTCACGATGCTGCTGCTGCTGACTCATAAAATCCAGCGCAATGGCCAGTGAATTGAAATCAGAATTGTAGGCATCATTAATGATCGTGCAATTGTTAATCCCTTCTTTTTGTTCCAACCGCATGGCAACGGAAGCCAGTTTTTTCATGGCCCGTGTAATAACATCCTGTGCATATCCAAATACCAACATAGCGCTCCAGCTGTGACAGGCATTCTGGTAGGAGGCAAAATCCGTGAACGGAATTTCTATGGAAACACCTTCATCCCGGTACAGCGCAAAAATCCGGGTCGTCTTTGCCGTTACTTCTTTTCCGGTGATGCGCAGGTCACAGTTCTCGTCCATGCCCCAGGTAAAGGATTGAATATTTTCCAGAATACCGGTTCGGATGATCACTTCCTGCAATTCCTTCTGATCACTGTTGTAAATCAGGGTTTGCACCCGGGTAAACAGCTTCAGCTTCTCCCCTATCTTTTGAGCCCGGCTGATGAAGTTTTCGCTGTGGGCTTCCCCGATGTTGGTAAAAATTCCAACGGTGGGTTTTATGATGCTTTGCAGGGCATCCATTTCATCCGGCTCGGAAATACCGGCTTCAAAAATGGCCAGTTCGTGCTGCTCGTTCATTTGCCAAACCGACAAAGGAACTCCAATCTGAGAATTGTAACTTTTCGGACTGCGCACAATTTTTTTGTCTTTGCTCATCAACTGGAACAGCCATTCTTTAACAATGGTTTTTCCGTTGCTTCCGGTTATTCCGATGACGGGAATATCGTAAAACATCCGATGTGCCGCAGTCAGTTGTTGCAAAGCTTTTTGGGTGTCTGAAACCACAAAAAAAGAAGCATCCGTGTACAACGCAGACAAGTCAGCCAGATCGGAAACCACGAAATTTCTGAGCCCTTTCTGGTAGAGCTCAGCAATGTATTTGTGTCCGTCGTTTCTCTTGGTTTTTAACGCAAAAAACAAAGTCTGTACCGGAGAGATCAGCCTGCGGCTGTCAATAAGAATATCGCGAATTAAAATGGATTCCGGACGAGCAGAAACCAGATCAGCTTTGACAATCTTTCGTATCTCCTCTCCGGAATATATCTGGTGAAACATAGTTTAGAATTTAAGAATAGTCGCTAATCAGCCAGTGAATCAACTTCAGAATCGGAGGCAGAATAGCGATTGTTTTTTTCTTCCTGTCCAAATGCCAGTGGATTGGCATTCATTTCGTCCCATTTCTGCCGATTCCTGAAGATATCAACGGCAAGATAAAGGGCCTGGCGCATGGATTCTTCCGAGGCTTCGAATTTACCGGCAATTTCATAGGCAGTACCGTGATCGGGAGAAGTACGTACGTAAGGAAGACCGGCTGTATAATTGACTCCTTTTTCTACAGCCATCAGCTTAAAGGGAACCAGCACCTGGTCGTGGTACATCCCCAAAACCGCGTCATAATTTCTATACGCTCCCATACCAAAGAAGCCGTCGGTGGGGAAAGGACCAAAGGCAAGAATTCCTTCTTTTTCGGCCCGATCCAGCGCTTTTTGAATAATTTCTTTTTCTTCCGATCCGATCAAACCGTTGTCGCCGGCGTGAGGATTCAGTCCTAGAACTGCTATTTTCGGGCGGTCGATCAGAAAATCTTTTTGTAGTGAAGCATTCAGAATACTCAGTTTTTTAAAAATCAGATCTGCCGTCAGTTGGGCAGCTATTTCCTTAACGGGAATGTGGTTAGTAACCGTGGCTACCCGTAGCTGATCAGCTACCAGCAACATCAGGGAATCATCGGCATGAAAACGCTGGGTCAGGTATTCGGTATGACCGGCAAAGGGAAATTCTTCCGAATGAATTCCGGCTTTGTTAATGGGCGCCGTGACCATGACATCCACTTTCCCTTTTTTAATATCCGCAATAGCAGCCTCAAGCGCCTTCAACGCCATCTGGCCCGCGGTCTTCGACTGCTGCCCGAACTCAATTTTCAGTTCCTCATTGGACATGGAGATGACGTTCACCTTCTGAGCGGCAACCTGCCCTGCATGATCTACAACATGATAATTGAAGTCGTTCAATTTCATGTTTTTTCTATGGTAACCCATCACTTTGGGCAAACCATAAAGAACCGGAGTAAAGAGGTCCAGCATGCGTGTATCGTTCAGCGCTTTGATAATAATTTCATAACTGATGCCATTAAAATCCCCGTGAGTAATGGCTATTTTGACTTTTTCGTCGTGATCTGATCGTGTCATTAATTCAAAAATAAATTACAAGCAAAGGTATAATTTTCCCGCCACCAATGCCTGTAATTTATTTCTGAAATGTATTCTACTCAAATTATTTAAAACAGAAACTCCCGGGGATGATTCCAGCTGTAATGCTGTCGCTGAGGACACCTGAAGGTGAATAAATCAACACCGTTCCGTTTTGCTGGTAGTCCAGGGCATCGGTAACATAAATACGACTGTTGTGGGGATCGATCCCCAAACCATAAAAAGTATGGCTGTTTTCCGGAACGATGGGCAGCGTAGGAAGTGAGTTGGCGGATACGGACATTCCATAAACGCCGGCATCTATCAAACTGCCGGCAGAATAAGAACGATACAGGTAGAATAAAGAATCGCCGGCGGCATTCAGACTCAAATGATCGGGAGAAGCATCCATATCGTTGAATTGAAAGACTTTTTCCACCTGCCGCGTAACCGGATTAATCCGGGTCAGTGCGGGCATGGCCTGTCCGTAGGGACTGCCCGACCAGCCCCCGTCAGAAAGCACCCAGAGTTTGTTGTTTTTGTCCAGCACCATACTGTTGGGCTGCTTGGCTACAGTAATGGAATCCACCACACGATCGGTATGTGTATCAATCACCATCACTTTATCATCGTACGACCAGCTGTTTACAAATGCGTCGTTGCCGTAAAAAACAATTTGCTCCGAATTGTGCTGCGAAAATTGAGTATTGTGGTTATCGAGTGATATTTGTCCGGTAACCGAATCGGTTTCGGGGTTCACAACAAATAAGGCTTTGGAGTACAGGTCGGTTACATAAGCCTTGGTGGCACTCACAAAATAGATCCTGCGCGGCGAAACCAGCCCGGTAATCTTTCCCACATACTGAAAGTTGTTGACATTAATGACATAAATTTTTCCCGAATTGTTCACCACAACATACCCCAGCGAATCCTGAATGGTCATCGAAACAGCCACATCGCCCAGAGGCAACCCGTTGGTATTAAAGAAGACATTGTTATAAACGGAATCATCGCCCGGATCATAATAGGTCAGCGACGAATTGCCGTAAGTGAAATTTCCTTCGTTCACTACAAACACTCCCTGATTCGTATCCGTAGTCACATTGCCCGGTACCGGAGCATGATTTTTCATACAGGAAGTAAACAACAGAGAGACAAAAACCAATAATATCGTAATTCTTTTCATGATCGTAACTAAGTTTAAAATTGATAATTCAGCAGCAGCATATAATTTCTTCCCGGCATGGGCCGCTGCAAAACCGACCAGTATTGTTCGTTAAACAAATTGTAAATTTTCACCTGAACCGATATGCTGTTCTTTTGCCAGGACCACTTTTTTCCCGCATACAGATCGTTCATAAAATAAGGATACAGCCTGTCGCGGGTGGTCAGATTACTGGCATAAGTGGCATAGCGTTCCGAATAAGCATGGTTTACCCAGGTAACAGAAAAGTTCTTCCAGCGCACATCGGCCAGAAAATTCCCTGAATGCACCGGTGTGTACGGAAGTTGCTTGCCGATGGAACCGTTTCCCCAACGACTGGCATCGCCCAGATTGGTACTGAAGTTCAGTGCATAATCAGCCCGCAGAAAAACCCACAGTTTTCTGACAGGAAATACCGTTTTCAGATTCACTTCCAGTCCCCGTGATAATACATGACGGATGTTTGTAGGTGACATATTCAGTCCGGGCAACCAGATAATCCAGTTTCTGATGTCGTTATAAAACCAGGTGACTCCACCCGACCAGCGCATTCGTTTCCATTCGGTCGCATACCGGATACCCAGCGAAGAAACCAGCCCTTCCTCCGGCAACAGATCAGGATTTCCTCCCGGTTGCCAGAATAGGTCGTTCAACGTGGGATAATGCACTTCACGACTGATATTGCCATGCAAAACCAGTTTATGTTCAAAAGGCATTTTCCACTCGAAACCGAGGTAAGGAACCCAGGGCAGCGCAACGTTATTGACCCATTCCTTCTGCACAAACACCTGCATCGAAAACAGTTTTTTCCACTTCTGCTGCCACGAAAAAAACAACTTATTGTTTCTCCGGTACTGGTCGTATCCGGTGTGCAACACCGTGTCTCTTGTCACCACATGATGAAAGTCAAATCCGTATCCGACTTTAAACAGCGTGTTTTTTCCCGCCTCAAAACGGTACTGGAGTCTGTTGTTGTTGCTGGTGATTGACGAAACAGAATAATACACATTGTAATATCCGCTTCCGTACACGGGATTCTGCATATAGAAGATCATCTTTTCCGCATTCAATCCGCTGGTAAAACTGAGTTTGCTTCGGTTTTTCGTCCACAAAATTTCAGTAGCCGCCCGGTGTGCATTTTCTTTCTGCCTGCTGATGTTGGCATGCTCATTCCCTTCATAGGTATTGAGCCGGGGCAACACCCGGTCGGAATGCTGAAACCAGTAATGAGCCTGAACCTGTAGATGAACCGTCGGTTGCCAGTTCACACTTTGCATCACTCCTTCCAGTTCATACCGGGCATTGGTATTTCGCTGCAGCGGATAAATATAAGTCCCTGTTTGCGGATCGATGTTGGCGATGCTTTTATTGTAAAACTGAAAATCGTTACGGGAACTGTTGCGGTAAATCCGGGTTGAAAGTTGAAGTTTGTTGATCCCTGCCTGAAAATGCACGAATTCATTAAACGTATGAAAGCTTCCAACGCCCGAAAGTACCTGCAGCCGGATCCCATCGAAAATTTCAGGATCGCTTTTCAACAGTATGGTTCCGCCCAGCGCACCGTTTCCGGTGGTTACCGAACCGGCACCGGGCAACAGGCTGATCTGATTTACCAGGTAAACCGGGATGAGCGAAAAGTCCACCTGCCCCAACATGGGTGTTTGCAAACTGATGCCATTCCATTCCACATTGGTATGTGAAGCAGCCATTCCCCGGAACGAAGCCGAAGCCAGGGCCCCCCGGCCTTCACTTTTGATAAAAACCGTAGCATAACGACTCAACATGTCCGACAGCGAAGCATCCGCTTCTCTTTTCATAATCAGCGTGTCAATGGTCGTCTCATTTCTCCCGGCTTCCTGCAGCGGTTTGTACGAACTGATCACCACTTCGCGAATGGACAGTGTATCCGGCGGCACCCTCTGAGCCATAGAAAACTGACTGATCAGCATCCATGCCGAAAATAAAAGCCCTATTTTGGTAAAATAATTCACCGTAGGAAATTCAGGTAAACCCCAGGAGTCTCTTTCCCTGAATCGTGGCCTTACAGCTGCCGGGACACAAGGCTGCCGGCGCCAGAGGCAAGTAGTACGTTTTTTTCATTTGAAATAAGTTAGTTAAACATTACAAAAATTAATACCTAATTTTCGTAAGCCAACCGGAACAAAAAGGGGGAGAATTGATTTCTCCAGCTCTTCCACCGAAAGCTTCGAAAAAACGAAAATGGCAGGTCTTCCGGCTCGTCGCATTTTGACGCCTTCCCATCGGTCGGGGGACCAACAGTGGCCTTTGTCAAAACTTTCTTGCGACTTACGGCTGCGGGGACAGCTCCTGTTTCTCACAGGATTCCCTTAACCATTGTCTGTCACAAAAGTAGTAAAAAAGTGGTCTGGTTTTTTCGTTCAAAAAATTTAATCGATGGAGATTGTTGAAAATGAAGCCCGGAAAGGGCTACCGTTAAGTTTTCACAAAAAACTTTTTTAACCGGCGTAAATTAAAACAGAAATAGTATTTTTGCGCCCAAAAAATAAAGCAATGCAAAACGAATTGACAACGCTGGACCAACTGGAAGACCTTATCCATACGGAGATGGCCAGTATTCTTTATTTTTACAATGACCATTGCGCCCCATGTATCAGCCTACGCCCCAAGGTAATTAAGCTGGTGGAAGAAGAATTTCCTGAAATCAAACTGGCCTTTGTGAATTCGGAAAAATTTCCCGAATTGCCTGCCCGGTTCAGTGTATTTTCCAACCCTACAATTATTTTGTTTTTCGACGGTAAAGAATACCGTCGCGAAAGCAAATACATCTCCATTCCGCAGCTTTCAGCAGAAATTGAACGACCGTATCAATTGATTTTTGACAACTAAATTCCCGGAACCAGCGCATCGGGGAGCTCGTAATCCACAGTTTGTAAAAACTGTACCGATTTTTCGATCTCTTCGTGCATGATCTTGTCTTCTTCCACGAAAGGAACAATTTTCCTGTATTTTTCAACAAAATCGGCCAGATACTGTGAGGTATTGAGCGGTTTTCTGAAGTCCAGTGCCTGGGCGGCATTGAACAGCTCAATGGCCAGAATCCGTTCCAGGTTCATCACCACACGGTACAGTTTGGTGGCCGCATTGGCACCCATACTCACATGATCCTCCTGTCCCTGCGACGAAACAATGGAATCCACCGAAGCCGGCGTACACAACTGTTTGTTTTGATTCACAATGGAAGCCGCCGTATATTGCGGAATCATGAAACCCGAATTCAGTCCGGGATCGGCCACCAGGAACGAAGGCAGGTCACGGCTTCCACTGATCAGCTGATAGGTTCTCCTTTCGGAGATGTTGCCCAGTTCGGCCACAGCGAGTGCCAGATAATCCATCGCCAGCGCCAGAGGTTGCCCGTGGAAGTTACCACCCGAAATGATCAGATCCTCATCCGGGAAAACAGTGGGGTTGTCTGTCACCGCATTGATTTCCCTGGATAAAACCGAAGCCACGTGGTTGAACACATCCTTGGAAGCTCCGTGCACCTGAGGAATACAGCGAAACGAATAGGGATCCTGAACGTGTTTTTTGGGTTGACCAATCAACTGACTGCCTTCAAGCATGGAACGAAACCGTTCGGCCGTTTGCAACTGACCCAAATGCGGGCGAATGGTGTGTAAACCTTCGTAAAAAGGCTCAATCCGGCCGTCAAAGGCATCCAGCGATACGGCCCCGATGATGTCGGCCATATCCGACAAACGGAATACTTTCAAAACAGAATAAACTCCGTAAGCCGACATAAATTGTGTTCCGTTGAGCAGGGCAAGTCCCTCTTTGGACTGAAGCTGAATAGGCTCCCAACCCAGCTTCTTTAAAACAACCGATGAATCCTGCTTTTTCCCGTCAAAATAAACCATTCCTTTTCCCAGCAGGGGCAACGACATATGTGCCAGCGGAGCCAGGTCACCTGAAGCCCCCAGCGATCCCAGTTGATAGACAACCGGTGTAACCTCCTCATTGTAAAAATCGATGAGCCGCTGTACGGTTTGCAACTGAACACCCGAATAACCCTGGGCAAAAGCCTGGATTTTCAGCAACAACATTAGTCTAACTACCGGGACAGGCACCTCATCGCCCGTACCACTGGCGTGCGACATCACCAGGTTTTCCTGGAGTTTGCCCAGATCATCCTGCGAAATACTCCGATTGTACAAAGCTCCAAAACCGGTGTTAATCCCATAAATGGGTTCTTTGTTATCCGCAATCTTTTGATCGAGATAGGTTCGGCATTTCTGTATACGATCGGCAGCTCCCTGAGAAAGCTTGAGTTTCTGATTCTTTTTCAGAATTTCGAAAATCCCTTTAAACGTCAGTTTTTGGTCGTCAATAATGTGATAATTGTCCATATTATCTTTTTTCTATTGATGGATGCGGCGAATCAGCTCATCTACCGTAGTACGTGTTTGTTCGCCGGTTTGCATATTTTTCAGCGTGGGTTGTTCCGATACCCGTTCCTCTTCACCGATAAGCAGAACAAAGGGAATCCCTTTGTCGTTGGCAAATTTCATTTGTTTTTTAAGCTTAACAGGATCGGGATACAATTCGGCAGCGATGCCTGCATGTTGCAACTTTCGCAATACCTCAAGAGCAAAAGGCTCTTCTGTTTCCCCGAAATTAGTGATCAGAACCTGGGAAAAACTCCCGGTAGTTTCCGGATAAAGTTCCAGTTCGGTGAGCACATCATAAATCCGGTCAGCTCCAAAGGAAACGCCCACACCCGAAACACCCGGCATACCAAAAATCCCGGTCAGGTTATCGTACCGTCCTCCGCCACATATACTGCCAATCTGAACATCGGCGGCTTTTACTTCAATGATGGCACCGGTATAATAATTCAACCCTCTGGCCAGCGACTGGTCAATTTCCAGCACGGCTTTCAGATCAAAAGCATTCAAATAACGGAGAATAGTCCTTAATTCTTCCAGTCCTTTGGCTCCCTCTTCGGTTTTTCCAATCAGACTTTCCAGGCTTTGCAACCTTTCCTCGCTGGTACCACGAAGTTTCAAAACCGGTTTCAGCATCTCGATGGATGCTTCAGAAATTCCCCGTTCACGCAGTTCGGCATACACCGGTTCTTCCCCTATTTTATCCAGTTTGTCCATCGCCACCGTAATCTCGGTCATCTGTTCGGGAGCCCCGATGGCCTGGGCGATACCACTCAGTATCTTACGGTTGTTCAGTTTCACCACCACATTGATCTGCAGGTTTTCAAACACCTCATCAATCATACGAATCAGATCCACCTCATTCAGCAACGAATCGGAACCGATCACATCCACATCGCACTGATAAAACTCACGGTACCGTCCTTTCTGGGGACGATCGGCACGCCATACAGGCTGCATTTGGTAACGCTTAAAAGGAAAGCTGATTTCATCGCGATGTTGTACCACATAGCGGGCAAAAGGGACTGTTAAGTCATACCGCAATCCTTTTTCACTGATCTGGGTACTCAGTTTAACCGAGTCTTTTTCTTCCAGCAACTGACCGTCGGCCTTCGACAAATAATCTCCCGAATTCAGAATCTTGAACAACAGTTTATCGCCTTCCTCGCCGTATTTCCCCAGCAGACTGGATAAGTTTTCCATGGCCGGGGTTTCGATGGGTTGATAGCCGTATTTTTCGAAGACCTGACGGATCGTGGAAAAAATATAATTTCTCCGGCTCATTTCGCCGGGACCAAAATCTCTGGTTCCTTTCGGTGTGGATGGTTTTTGTGCCATATTTTGATTTTTCAGTTACCTGTGAACGTGCAAAAGTACAAATTTGGAAGAGGCTGCCCTATAAGTTATCCAGCTTTTTTGTTCATTTTAATCCGTACAAGGTCCCGCTATATTTTTGCAAAAATTGTCTGCAGCTTTATTTGGGGCTTTACATTCATTGTTACACAATAGTCATACAGTTGCAACACAGTGGCAATACTATTCCTGTGCATGACTGTCGTTCTATCGTAACCCCGTTTACTTCGGAGCCTTGAAAAGCAAATAAATGGAAATAATCAGGAAAATCGCATTCGGTACCCACGCCCCCACCGACGGATCCAGATTCCCCTGAGTGGAGAACACCGTGGAAACCTGCATCAGCAAAATGTAACTAAACGCCAAAGTAATTCCAATCCCCAGGTGCAAGCCAATCCCTCCCCGCGATTTCCGACTCGACAGCGCCACTCCCATCAAGGTCAGAATAATAATGGCCACAGGACCGGCCAGCCGTTTGTATTTCTCCACCTCGTAACGCCGGTATGCCAGTGAGCCTTTGGCTTTTTCCGCTTCGATAAAACCATTCAGCTGAAACAAATTCATTTCATCAAACCGGTGCCGTACCTTATACAAATCCCGGGGATTCAAAGCCAGGGTCGTGTCCATTTCCCTGCCACTGAAAATATGTTGTTCCCCATCGGCACTGATCGTTCTGCCCCAGTAATTTGTCAGGATCCATTTATTGTCCACAGTATCTTTACGGATGGTACTGGAGTTCAACTTGTAGATCAACCGAATGCCGTCGTATTTTTCCAGCGAAAATCGATACCCGGTGCTCCTTACTGGATTGTAGGATTCCACATAGGCAAAAGTGTTCGGAGCAATTTGAACATGTACGTTTCGCTTGTTGTTGACGGGGGGCTTGTCAATATACTTATCCATAAACTTTCGCATTCCCTGGTTGGTGATGGGGATCAGGAAATTACCCATATAAAAAGAGAGCACCGCCAGGAAAACAGAGGAAATAAGATAGGGAACCAGCATACGACGGAAACTGATCCCGTTGCTCAGTATGGCAATAATCTCCGTATTGGATGCCAGACGCGATGTAAAAAACACTACCGAAATAAAAGTGAAGAGATAGATGAACAGGTTGATGAAATATGGAATAAAATTCAAATAATACTGGAAAAGGATCTCATGCAAAGGAGCATTGTTTTTAATGAACGCATCGATCTTTTCGGAAATATCGAAAACAATCACAATCACGATGAGTAACGCAATGGAATAGAAAAAGGTTCCCAGGAACTTTTTAATTATATACCAATCGAGTATCTTCATCTGTTGTTGTCTCTTTTCTGATTTTAAAAGTAAGAAAAACTCACATTTACAGTCGCTGACTCACCTGTTTCACCATTTGTTCTTTCCATACGTCGAAATCACCCGCCAGAATATGCTGACGCGCTTCGTTTACCAGCCACAAATAAAAGGCCAGGTTGTGCTGACTGGCGATCATACTGCCCAGAAATTCGCGGGCCGAGAACAAATGCCGCACATAAGCCCGGCTATAAGCCTGATCTACATGGGAAGTCCCTTCAGAATCCAGCGGACTGAAGTCGTTTTCCCATTTTTTATTTTTTATATTGATGATGCCGTTTTTCGTAAACAACATACCGTTGCGGCCGTTGCGCGTGGGCATCACACAGTCCATCATATCCACCCCCAGCGCTATGCTTTCCAGGATGTTTTCCGGCGTTCCCACGCCCATCAGATAACGGGGTTTGTCTTTGGGAAGAATACCGCACACCAGCTCGGTCATTTCATACATTACCTCATGCGGTTCCCCCACCGAGAGTCCACCAATGGCATTGCCATCAGCTTCGTAGGAAGCGATCTTTTCAGCGGATTGCGTCCGCAGATCACGATAGGTGCTTCCCTGTACAATGGGGAACAGGCTTTGTTCATACCCGTACTTGGGTTCGGTTTCGTTCATGTGCTGCACACAGCGATGCAGCCAGTTATGAGTGATCTCCAACGACTTTTTGGCGTAGGTATAATCGCAGGGATAAGGCGTGCACTCGTCCAGCACCATCATAATGTCGGCACCGATGCTGCGCTCGATGTCAATAACATTTTCCGGGGTAAACAGGTGCTTGGAACCATCGATATGCGAACGGAACAATACCCCGTCTTCGTTCAGCTTCCGGTTGGCCGAAAGCGAATACACCTGATAGCCGCCGCTGTCGGTCAGAATGGGACGGTCCCAGGAATTGAATTTGTGCAAACCGCCGGCAGCTTCAATGATGTCCGTACCCGGACGTAAATACAAATGATAGGTATTTCCCAGAATGATCTGGGCGTTGATGTCTTCCTTCACCGCATTCATGTGAATGCCCTTCACCGACCCAACGGTTCCCACCGGCATAAAAATCGGCGTTTCAATCTTCCCGTGATCTGTTGTAATGGTCCCGGCACGGGCGGCTGTCTTGGTGTCGGTTTTCTCTAAGCTGAACTGCATACCTGTTTTCCAAATTTTCGGCAAAGATAGTCCAAATCGGTTTTGGTGGAAAACATCAGGCACCATGAAATATCCAGCCTAAAATAATTATCTTGCGAGCCATAAAATCAGTCTATGATACGGGAGATGAAAACAGAAGACAACCGGGCCGTACTAAACATTTATAAAATGGGACTGGAAACCCGCAATGCTACCTTTGAAACGGAGGTGCCGTCCTGGCAGGATTGGGACAACAGACATTTAAACCATTCCCGTTTCGTTTGTGTGGAGCATGAAAAAGTGTTGGGCTGGGCTGCCTTGTCACCGGTATCGTCCCGGCACGCCTACCGCGGTGTCGCCGAAATCAGCATTTACATCGACCCCCTTTTTTTCAGGAAGGGAATCGGTTCGCAACTGATGGAACGTACCATCGCATCCTCAGAAGAAAACGGTATCTGGTCCCTTTACTCCAGTATTTTTCCTGAAAACAAAGCCACACTCCGGCTGCACGAGAAATTTGGTTTCCGGATCATCGGAACCCGCGAAAAAATCGCGCAACTGGACGGAAAATGGCGCGACACGCTTCTGCTGGAACGCCGAAGTAACAAACCGGAATATCAATAATAGCATGCAAAAAGCACTCATCTTATCCGGCGCATCCGTCGATTCCATCATCTACCTGGATGAATTTCCCCAACCGCTGCCGCAAACCATCCATCAATCCGTTTTTGCCGAAAAACCGGGATCCACAGGCATCGGAAAAGCAGCCAACATGGGATCTCTTGATTTTGAAACCACATTGCATATCCTGCTCGGACAGGATGCACAGGGTGAGCTGATCAAAAACTTTTTCAAAGAAAAACCCGTTCGATTGCTGTACGATTTTGATGAGAAAGGCACCCAGCGCCATGTGAACATCATGAACCAAAGAGGGGAACGCATCTCCATTTTTGTGAACACCACTTCCGATAAACCGGATTTTGATTATGCTTCTCTGGAACCGGAGATCATCGCAGCCGATTTTGTAGTGCTGAATATTTTCAATTATGCCCGCAACTTCATTCCCCTCCTGAAAAAGCACAACAAAGAAGTATGGACCGATCTGCACGATTACGACGAAGGCAATCCTTATCATGAAGATTTCATTGATGCAGCCAAGTACATCCATCTGAGTTCAGACAACCTGAAAGACTATCGTTCCGCCATGAAAGACCTGCTGGATCGCGGGAAAAAACTCATCATCTGCACCCATGCCAAGGAAGGAGCCACAGCGTTAACAGCAGACGGTACCTGGTACGAGGAACCCATCATCGATGATTTTCAGCTGGTGGATTCCAACGGTGCCGGCGACAGTTTTTTCAGCGGCTTTTTGTATGCGTACAAAAGAGGCCATTCTATTCAGAGCTGCCTGCGGTACGGACATGTACTCGGTGGCCTGTGCATCGGAAGCGGTCAGATTGCTCCTGAAAATTTAAGTGTTCCGCTTGTGGAAAAGCAATTTAAAAAATATTTTGGCAAACAATAATTAAATGGAAACAAGATACTACGAAGGAAAAAGTTTCGGGAAAATGGATTACACGTCTGAAGCTTTGCCCAAAGGGGAATACGAAAACTGTCGTTTCCTGCATTGTGATTTTTCCGGTTCCGACTTGTCGGAAATAAAATTCGTGGACTGCTCCTTCGAAAACTGTAACCTCAGCCTGACCACAATTTCGAATACCATTTTCCGCGATGTTCAGTTTAAAGGGTGCAAGATGCTGGGGATGTACTTCGAACATTGTAATCCGTTCGGACTTTCCATGGATTTTGAACACTGTACACTGAACAATTGCTCGTTTTATGAAACAAAAGTCAGGAAAACCACATTCAAAAACTGTTCTTTAAGGGAAACGGATTTTGGCGAATGCGACCTGACGGGTTCTGTATTTGAAAATTCCGATTTGACAGACGCCCTTTTTGACCATTCAATTCTGGAAAAAACCGACCTCCGAACCGCAACAGGTTATTCCATCAATCCCGAAACCAACCGAATTAAAAAAGCAAAATTCTCCCTTCCCGGCGCTATCGGACTGCTGGATCAATACGATATCGAAATCACCGTCTAAGCACTCAAAACAAAAAGACAAACAGAAGACTCATACTGGCCAGACTCAGTACCAGCGTGGTCATAATGGAAAGCGAAACGAGGTCAGGCCGGCATTTGTAATGGTTAGCAAATACCGCTGTTAAAATGGCCGACGGCAAGGCCGTTTCGATCAAAACAATCTCGCGCATCATTTCCGTGAACTGGGCACCCCCTGTCAACCAGAAAGCCAGCAAAGGCTTCATAAATAACTTCAGTAAGATGGCAATCCCCACAATGATGTAGGCATGTTTCAGGTGTTTCATTTCCAGCAACAGGCCAATGGCCAAGGCCACCATCAGCAGGTTGGCACCTCCGATGAGTTTGAAAAAGCGCATGGCCCCTGCAAAAACCGGGCTCTTTTCATTCACCGGAAGAATAGAAACCACCAGTCCGGCCACCAGCGCAATAAAAATGGGCGAAATAAAAAACGAACGCACCGATTGCATGATGTCCTTTCCTTCCACGTGCGAGTCTCCGTAATACATGGCGATGAGCGGACCCAGTACAAACAACAGCAACCCTACTCCTATTTCGCTGGTGATCACCGCTTCTTCCATGGCCAGTGCACTGTTGTTGAACACTTCGCTGATGATCGGATAACCCAGCATGGAAGTCATGCCAAAAGCCGATACCAGGATCAGCGCCCCCTTTTCACCGCGCCCCAGCTTCAGTATCTTTCCCAAAATCCAGGCCAGCCCGATCATCCCCAATTCCACAGCAGCCATGATTCCTGCCATGACAATGAATTCTTTGTTGAATTTCTGAACCGCCAGCGAAGAGAAAATAACCGCCGGTAAAGTGATCTGAAGTACAATTTTGCTGAATAACAGACTGTCGTCTTTTTTCAGTATCCCCATCCTTTTCAGGAAAAAGGCAAGGAAAATGATGGCAAACATGACGACAACACCTTCAAACAAAGTATTGGCTGTATGCATACAGGTACTTTTTAGGTTATTAATTTATTGGAAATTGTCTTCCTAAAAATTTCCCACAGGTTCATTTCCAGTTTCTAAGCTTAGTAAAATTAGCCATTATATTCTTCATTCCGGTAAAATTTCCCTAAAAATTCTGCGTCATAACGCCACATTTTTCAATAGTTTTGCATCTTTCATCAAAACAATAACATGGCAACACCCGGTATTCTGGAGATCAGCTTCATCAGTCTTTTTCTGCTGGCATTTCTTATCCAAATGATTTACTACTGGGGATTTTTTTCCCGGTTGGCCTTTAAGAAAATGCAGGCTCCGGATACACCAAAAGAAAACATTCCGGTTTCTGTTGTCATTGCCGCCCGCAACGAATACCGCCACCTGTCGGAAAACCTTCCGGTAATCCTGGAACAGGACTATCCTAATTTTGAGGTCGTGGTGGTGAACCACGCTTCCGATGATGATTCTCAGGAACTGCTCAAAGACTTTCAGAAAAAATACAAACACCTGAAAGTGGTGCACATTGAAAAGGATCTGAATTTCTTCAAAGGCAAAAAATTCCCTTTGTCGCTGGGCATCAAATCAGCCACACACGAAACCCTGTTGTTGACGGACGCCGACTGTCGTCCCAATTCCAAATCATGGATCAAAACCATGGCGGCACAATACCAGAACAAGGCACAAATGGTGTTGGGTTACGGACCCTATTTCACCGAAAAGGGACTGGCCAACCGGGTGGTACGTTACGACACGTTTATGGTAGCCCTGCAGTACCTGTCGTTTGCCCTGGCAGGGAAACCTTATATGGGAGTTGGCAGGAACCTTTCCTACAAAAAAGAACTGTTCCTCA
The DNA here is from genome assembly GCA_016936355.1 of Bacteroidales bacterium. Lineage (GTDB taxonomy): Bacteria > Bacteroidota > Bacteroidia > Bacteroidales > F082 > Sulfidibacterium. The sequence goes on from JAFGYB010000013.1 coordinate 32,659, forward strand.
AAAACAAAGGGTTTACTTCGCACTACAACCTGGTTTCGGGTGATGACGATCTGTTTGTCAGCAAAGTGGCCAACAAAGAAAATACGGTGGTCGAACTGGCTCCTGATACTTTTGTTTATTCGGAACCCAAACACAGCATGGGCGCCTGGATGACCCAGAAAAAAAGACATCTCAGTACCGGAAGTCACTACAAAAGCGGCACCCGTTTTCTGCTGGGGCTGTACGGCTCAAGTATGGCGCTGTATTATGCAGCGCTTCTTGCCATGATCGCATTGCTCCCCTTACTGAATTTCTGGATGATCATTCCGGCAGCGGCCCTGGTGCTACGCTTCTTCACCCGCCTGCTGATTCATCAAAAAGTGCTCACCCGATTGCACGAAAAACATTTATTGCTATTTTCGCTTTGGTGGGAACCTGTATACATCCTCATCATACCCCTGATTGCAATCAGAAGAAGTAAGTCAGTTCAATGGAAATAAAATTAACCGGTAAAGGAAAAAGAGACTACAAGCTCATACAGCAGGCTTTACAGGAAGGCGATCAGTCGGCCTATACCCAACTGCTTAAATACTACCGGGATGCCCTTTATTTTTCCATGCTTAAGATGACCCAAAATCCCATGGATGCCGAAGACCTGACCATTGAAGCTTTTGCCAAAGCATTTAAGAACCTCGATCAGTACGTACCCGAATACGCTTTCAGTACCTGGTTGTTCAAGATTGCCAACAACAATGCCATCGACTTCATCCGCAACCGGAAAAAAGAATCGGTGATGAGCAACAAGGACTTCGACCAGGAAACCGATGAGCACCAGCATTCGAAAGTAGCCGGAGAGGCACTCGATCCCGAAGAACAGTTTATCCGCTCCCAGAAAATCGACCTCGTTCACGAAGTGGTGGACAAACTCAAACCCCACTACAAAAAACTCATTGAGTTGCGATACTTTAAGGAACGCTCGTACGATGAGATTATGCAGGAACTGGACCTGCCCCTGGGCACCATTAAGGCCCAGTTGTTCCGCGCCCGCGAACTGCTGTACAACATCCTGAAGAATGCGAGGGAGAAACTCTAATCGTTAACCGTTAATCGATACCCTGAGCAAAAAGCCTGTCATTTAGACTGAAGGAAGAAATCTCCTTCTTTTGTCATGCTGAAAGTATTGAAGCATCTCTTTCCTAATACAGATCCTTTATTTCGTTTCACTCCACTTAGGATGACAGGTTTTTTTCCGTGGTTCAAAGCCGGACTTCCTCCTGTCTGCCTTCTACATAAGTCAAGGGTTCCTTCGAAGTTCCTTCGAAGTTAACTCGTAGTTCATTCGTACTTTATACGTATGAAATTGAACAAACTACGGTTTATTTACGGTTTTACTATGTATTTAACATAGTCTCAGGTGGGAGTTGCACAGGAGGCAGATACTCAATACTTCTTTCAGGGTATAGGTAAAAGTAACCTCCAGCTTACAAAAATCACAAGTACTATTTTACTCCTATTGAAAAACTTCCGACTTCAATCTCCCGACTTCCGACTTCTTTTTACCTTTGCATGGCAAAACTTTAAAACATGGACAACAACAGTTTTCAACAAGCTATTTTACAGGGAATTCCGGAAACACTTCCCGCCCCCAAACCCTACGATAAAAGCATAAGTCATGCACCAATAAGGAAAGATATTCTTTCGGATAAAGAAAAGAAGCTGGCACTGAAAAACGCTTTGCGTTATTTTCCTGAGAAATTCCATGCCGAACTGGCCCCTGAATTTGCAGATGAGCTCAAAAAATACGGCCGTATTTACATGTATCGTTTTCGTCCCGATTATGAAATGGTTGCCCGTCCGGTTTCAGAATATCCGGCGAAATCGAAACAGGCAGCAGCCATCATGCTCATGATTCAGAACAACTTGAATCCTGCCGTGGCACAGCATCCGCATGAGCTGATCACCTACGGAGGCAACGGCGCCGTGTTCATGAACTGGGCGCAATACCTGCTCACCATGCAGTACCTCGCCACCATGACCGATGAACAAACGCTGGTGATGTATTCGGGCCATCCGCAGGGGCTGTTTCCGTCACACAAAGACGCTCCCAGGGTTGTTGTTACCAACGGTATGGTTATTCCCAATTATTCAGCACAG
>JAFGYB010000053.1 GCA_016936355.1 Bacteroidales bacterium
TCGAATGCACCTATTAAATTTTATCAATATAAAGACCGGATTGAGATTATTAATCCAGGTGGGTTATATGGGAATGCCCGCCCCGAAAATTTTCCAACTGTCAATGATTACCGGAACCCTGTCATTGCCGAGGCAATGAAAGTTTTGGGATTTGTAAACCGGTTTAACCGGGGAATTGCCAGGGTGAAAAAGGAACTTGCAGACAACGGGAATTCTGAAGCAATATTCGATTACAAAAAGATAGGTGTGTTTGGCGTCACTGTTTTTGATGCTTTATACCAAAGCATCAAAACACTCAAAGCTGAAACTGGAAAATTTTCGATAACCCCAGGGGAAGCGACCTTTGTCGTACCGATGAAGAATCCGGAAAAAGTTTTGACATTAATTGAGGAAGATGGGCATATTACTATTCCTGAAATTGCAGACAAAATTGGAATCTCAGTTAAAGGCGTTGAGAAAATAATTTCCACCCTAAAAAAAGAGGATCGTATCGAAAGAGTAGGTTCCAGAAAAACTGGATATTGGTTGGTTATAAAGTAGGGGATAAAGTAGGGGATAAAGTAGGGGATATCTATTCATCCAATCCTTTAATCGTCGATAGCACTATCTCATAAACAGTGTCAGGAACTACCATTTCCCCTTTTCTTTTAAATATTCAATATTGTTGAATATGGCGATTTTTGCTTGAGTACGATCATCGTACGCCTTTCGCCCAAACCTGTCGCCAATCTTGATCTTATATTTTTGCGACTTGTCCTTGTAAATTAGCAGGTGATGACCATTTAAATTAAGGTACTCATTGCCATTTTTACTAATCTTCCACTGTTTATTGAGCCATGTCACTCGTCGATTACTTCGGCTGCGAAGCTCTTTTTCGCGCTTTCCGGGATTCAGGTAATCGTTGGTCATCTTTTCCGCACAGTTGCAACCAACCCGAAAATTTTCGGCTACGTCCTTGTGTGTAACGACATGAACGTACCGTATTTTCGGTTGTCCGCACATCATGCAGGTTTCGTATTCCGTTTCCCACTCCGACTGACCTTCTTCTCTTACATCAATCACATCCTCCAATTGCCAGCCTTTGTGTGGAATGCCTTCTTGATTCCACAGGTTAGCCATAACTGAAAATTAAAGTTTAATAGTTATCGTTCTGCTAGTTCATCGTCATTAAATTGATCTCGCATTTTCTTATCCTTTTCGGATTTTTTTTAGATTGATTGGGTTAGTAATTTCAGTTTTATTTTTGGTTTATAATTGTGACACCGTTTCCTCTTTCTGTTCAAGTGCTTCCCGCAACACCTGTTGCAATAACATTTCATTTTGCTGCTGGCTTTTTTTGATGCTTTCTTCCAGTTGGTCGCAGTAGGTCATGAGTTTATCTAATTTGGAAACGATGCGTTGTTGTTCTGATAGTGGAGGAAGGGGCATAATTGAGCTGTTGATTTTTGCAAGTGTTACCCTTGTTAAAGCCACACCATACATATTATTCCTGGCTGCCTCGTAATATACAGGGCTTCGCATAACATACATTAAAAATCTATTAAAAATATTTTCATCTATTTTTATTAGTGCTACACTTGAAAGAAGACTAAAAGGCTCTTGTATGTTATTAATAGTTACAATACCTGTTGTTGCTCCATCTTTGATGTAGAGTATGTCACCAAATTTGGGGTCACACCTTGAGTAGATATCGTCATGAACAGATCGTGTCACATATGTTATGTTCGACAAATCAACTCCATCATCTTTAATATTTTTAGCTGTAACATACATAAAATTGCCAGATGCGGTATTTATAGGTGAATGATGAGTGCCATCAGTTATCTTTATACAAGAATCTCCCAACCTACACCAAACCCAACCTTCCGGAATTTCAAAAGGAATTTCATCTTGTTTGATGGGTGGAAGCGGTTTTTGTTTTTTGAGTTTGCCTTCTTTTATTAGTTTTTCCTTTTCGGCTTTAATTTTTTTGAGGAGTTCGCTGGCTGGCTCAACATCAGGATTTTCTTCCCGCCAATTGCTGGTTAATTTGCCCTGCATGGCCTCTCGCAAAAAGGCCTGCCGGAGTTGCTTTATAAGGGTGAGTTGGTGGGTTAGCTCTGTCGAGATATCAATGTTTGTTTCTTCAAGTATCTTGTATTCCTCTACAAACGCTTTTTGTTCAGAAATTGAAGGAACAGGAATCTCTATTTTAGCGATTTCTTTTATCGGCAAAGTTACATTTGCCATTCCTTTCATACGGCCTACCAGTTCTTTTTCCTTGTTCAAGTATAGAAATCGATACAAGAACTCAGCATTCAGTTTCGATTCATCTTTGGGCATGATCGCACAGAGAATATTGCCGACTGCAAACTTGCCAGATTGATAATGAATCCGTTTTAAGCTTTTGTGTCCGTGTCCTGTCGAAGAAACGAGCGGGATTACAACGGCTTTACCTTCGAAGTGGAATTCGTTATGCGACAATCTTTCTTCGGCGGTAACTACCAACGGAAATTCTCCGGGAATTGCTTTCTTAATACCAATTTTCCCTTTCTCTATGGTGCAGACTTCGCCCAATTTCATTTTTTTAATCGTCATTGAGCGGCTTCTTTTAACTGATTCAACAAATCTGCGCTTTTTTCAAATGAGTGTTCGAGCATGGCCATCAGCTCGCTGCTGCTGTGCTCAATGGTTTCTTCCTTTTTGTTCGGGTTTTTTATATCAAGGTCGTAATTTCGTTCGATAATGGTTTGAATATCCACCTTCCAACACTGGTCGGATTCCTCGCGCTTGCTCCACCATTTTTTAATGGGCTCAAATTCCTTTCGCTGAATAGTTTTGGTTTTGCTGTAGCTTTTTTGTCCTTCTGGCAGCCGGTGTTCGTAATACCAAACCTCTTTTGTGGGTTCGCCTTTGGTAAAAAACAACAGGTTGGTAGCCACCGTAGCGTAGGGCTGGAAAACGGAGTTGGGCAGGCGGATAATGGTGTGCAGGTTGCATTCTTCCAACAGCTTTTGGCGCACCCGTTGTTTTACCCCGTCACCAGTGAGCGAGCCATCGGGCAGTACAATACCGGCACGGCCATCCTGTTTCAGCAAGTGAATCATCAGTACCAGAAACAGGTCGGCGCTTTCTTTGGTGCGAAAGTTCTGCGGGAAGTTATTTTCGTTGTTGTTGGCCACGATGCCACCAAAAGGCGGATTGGCCAGAATTGCATTCACCCGGTTCTTCTCGGTGTAGGCGCTCAAGGGCTGATCGAGGGAGTCACGGAATAGGATGTTGGGCACGTCCATATCGTGAAGAATGAGGTTGGTCGTTGCCAGCAAGTATGGCAATGGCTTGTATTCCCAACCCATCACATTTTTGGCAATACTTTGGTGGTCCTCCACGCTGTTGGCCTGCTTTTTCATATGCTCGATGGCGGCAGTAAGGTAACCACCTGTTCCGCAACTTGGATCCAGAATTTTCTCGCCCAACTGCGGATTGATCATTTCACAAATAAAATGGGTAATGGCACGGGGCGTGTAAAATTCGCCACTTTTACCGGCGCTTTGCAGTTCTTTCAAAATGGTTTCGTACAACTCACCAAACGCATGGCGGTCTTTGGCAATGTTAAAGTCCAGCTCATTCAGCTTGTTCAGCACTTTGCGGATGTTGATGCCGCTTTTCATGTAGTTGTTGTTTCCCTCGAATACTTCGCGAACAATCAAAGCCCGCTTGTACTGCACATCTTCCGAAGGGATGAGCTGAATGTTCCGCAGCATTGGAAACAGCTTTCGGTCCACAAACTCCAACAGCTCGTCACCCGTAACGCCTTCATCGTCGCCCGCCCAGGCATCCCAATGCAGTTCGGCTGGCACAGGACTGATGTAGTCGTCGTTCATCAGTTCCAGTTCTTTGTCTTTATCCGAAAATATCTTGAAAAACAACATCCATCCCAACTGTTCAATGCGTTGTGCATCACCGTTCAACCCGGTATCCTGCCACATAATCTTGCGGATGCTGTCAATAATTCCTTTTAAGTTGCTCATTTATTTATCTCTGTATTTTGAATAGTTATTGTCGTCTTGCCAAAACTCATAACACTTGTTCATTTGGATTGCAGGAAAAGCAGGATCATTTTTCAATCTACGTGCATTTCCTAAACCTAACTCTTCGCATAGCTTAAAAAAACCATCTCCTTCCTCCCCCGACTTTGATATAACTAAAGCGGAAAGCAATGGTCTTCCCTGACTATATTCAAATGCTGAAATTTCCCCTAAAATTTCTCCAATTACCTTTCTGTCATAAGGGCTATCCCGAAAATATAATCCTAAACCACATTGGTCAGATAAATCCTGATAGTGAATATATCCACTTTTTTTTCGGGCGATTTCTATTAAAAAACTTCTTACCTTATTATTCATTACGCTCCTGTTTGATATAATTCTCTTTCCAATTCTTTTACAGCTTCCAGGTATTTGGCTTTGCTGCCAAAATGTTTGATGATTTCGATGGGCGAACCGTAATTGGTGAAAGGTTGTACTTTCAGCACTTCCATACTTTCAATATCGGTAACACCTTCATCGGCATATTTATCGAGCAGGGTTTCCAACACTTTACGCGCCTGTTCGCCATATTTGGTGAAGTAGTTTCGTTTCTTCACCTGGTTGGCCCGTTCTTTCCGGGTCAATGGCGGCTGGTCGAAAGCCACGTGGCAAATTAAATCAAATAAATCGACCTCGCGGTTAACGGCATCCCTCAGCGCTTCGACCAAGACTCCTTGTTCTTCCAATTCTTTAATCAGGATTTCCTTTTTGTCTGAACTGTTCCAGCGGCTTAAAAAATCATCGATGGTGGCAAAATGTCCTTTAATAATTTCTTTGGTATGATCCTTTAAGCTGACGGTAATGGGTTTCCCATAGTTGTCGAAATGCATTTCGCGAACAACCAGCACCGATACATCCACTCCGTTCACATAGACTTTTACGCGTGATGGCGGAGGCGGTAGTGGAAATATCGGCTCTCCTCCCATAGGAGGGTCAACCAAAATTTCCTCACCGGTTTCTTCGTCCACAATTGGCGCGTCATCCCGTTCTTCTTCATCCACAATCGTGGTCAAGTCGGTATCTTCAGTTACTGGTTTCACACGTATTGGATCGCCATCAAAATCCTTGTCAGCAAACAGGTCGGTTACGTTTCGAAAATCCAGAATGGTGAAGTAATGCTTTCCAAATTCTTCGTTAATCCGGGTTCCTCGTCCTACAATCTGCTTAAACTTGGTCATCGACTTAATTTCGGCATCCAATACAATGACTTTGCAAGTCTGAGCATCGATACCGGTAGTCATTAATTCTGAAGTCGTGGCGATTACAGGGTATCGTTCCTCCGGATTGATGAAGTTGTCCAGCTCCCGTTTGCCCTCGTTATTGTCACCTGTTATTTGCATCACGTATTTGTAATTTTGGCTCACCAGATCGCTGTTTAAGTTAGCCAGTGCCGTGCGCATGCGTTCGGCGTGATCAATATCGGTGCAAAAAACAATGGTTTTAGCAAAACGGTCATAGCCTGTTAAAAACTCGGTCAGCTTCTTAGCCACGGTCATGGTGCGCTCGTCAATGACCAGGTTCCGGTCAAAGTCTTTACGATTATAGATGCGGTCCTCCACTTCAAAACCATTTTTATCCCTTTTCCCCTGCTCAGGGCGCCAACCTTCGGCATCCACATTCAAGTGCACACGAACAACGCGGTAGGGCGCCAGAAAACCATCATCAATTCCTTGCTTGAGTGAATAGGTGTAAATCGGATCGCCAAAATATTCACTATTCGAAACTTCCTTCGTTTCTTTGGGTGTTGCTGTCAAACCGATGTGCGTTGCTTTATCGAAATATCGAAGAATTTCACGCCAGGCACTGTCTTCTTTGGCACTTCCCCGGTGACACTCGTCAATGACGATCAGATCGAAAAACTCCCTGGAGAATTGTTTGTAAGCATTGGCATCTTCATCCGCTCCTGATAGCCCCTGGTATAAAGCCAGGTAAACTTCGTAGCTTTTGTCAATCATCCGGTTTTTTACCACCGTCATTTTATCCTTGAAGTGTTTAAAGTCACCTCGTTTTGTCTGATCAATCAAGGCATTGCGGTCAGCCAGGAAAAGGATGCGCTTTTTTGCGCCACTCTTCCAAAGTCGGTGGATGATTTGGTAAGCAGTATAAGTTTTGCCAGTTCCGGTAGCCATAACCAGCAGAATACGGTCCTTTCCTTTGGCAATGGCTTCGACTGCCCTATTAATGGCAATCTGCTGATAATATCTTGGACTCCGGCCACTGCCATCCAAATAATATTCCTGCGAAGCAATTTGCTCTTGCTCTCTGGTATCAATTCCTTTGTATTCTTTGTATTTCTCCCATAGCTGCTCAGGGCATGGGAAGCTTGCATTATCTAATTCCGTTTCAAGGTTTACGTCAGTTGCAGTTCTGTCATGAAAGAGAAAACCATCGCCGTTACTGCTAAAAACGCAGGGGATGTCTAGAATTCTTCCATAATTCAACGCTTGCTGCATTCCTGCCCTAACCGAGTGCTTGTTATCCTTTGCTTCAATGATTGCAATTGGAATATTGGGCCTATAATATAGAATGTAGTCTGCGCGTTTTCGGGCTCCCCGGGCTGTCAACTTTCCACGCACGTAAATTTTACCGTCTGTAAAAGTGACTTCTTCACGAATTTGCGTCAGTTTGTTCCAACCGGCTTTTTCAATTGCCGGTGTAATGAATTTTGTACAGACATCCCTTTCCGACAGGCTTTTTTTATCCATCAGTGTTGAATTGGTTTTTGCAAAGCTAAATGTATGAATTTTATTGTACGGTTAAATAGCAATAGCCAATGTAATTATCTTTTTGGAATGAATATTGAACGTTAAAACCAAAATTCCCTCTGATAAATTAATACTTCTTTCCTTTTTTCGACTTCAACTTCCGTTTTTTAATACTATCCTTTTGTTTTTCAGATAAATACAGATGCCGGGTAATTTCTTTCAGAATCACGGATTTTAAGACACTTATTGGCAGATCCAGCGTTTCTTTTCGGGAAATCTTAA
>JAFGYB010000054.1 GCA_016936355.1 Bacteroidales bacterium
AACCTTTTTTCTTAAAATGAAACGAATCCTCCGGTAATTTATCGGTGATCATCACACCGACCGGAGAAAGTTCCATTTTCAGTTTATCACGAAACGCCTGACTTACTGTTTTTAAGTCCTTCATTATTCTATATCTTTTCTTTCCGGTTGCCCGGAAACATTGAACGAATGGGCAAAGTTAGTACTTAATGCCCGAATATTGTTCTTGCACGGGGCTATAGATTGTTGTGAAAAATCATCAGATGTGAAAACAAATTTTTATAGCTTTACGCGTTCATCCCGAAAAATTAAACCATGTCTCAACAACCGGAAGCGTTTTACGATTATGTGATCATCGGCTCGGGCTTTGGCGGCTCCGTGTCGGCTCTGCGACTGAGCGAAAAAGGATACAAGGTACTGGTCATTGAAAAGGGAAAATGGTGGAAACCGCAGGACTTCCCCAAAACCAACTGGCGCCTCAGCAAGTGGCTCTGGCTGCCTTCGCTGCAGCTGAAGGGCTTCTTTAAAATGACTTTTCTCCGGCATGTGGGTATCCTGAGCGGCGTGGGTGTGGGTGGCGGTTCGCTGGTGTATGCCAATACCTTGCCGCGACCCAAAGACGCATTCTTTCAAAGCGGAAGCTGGGCCGGCGCTGCCCACTGGAAAGAAGAACTGGAGCCGTTTTACAAAGAAGCCGAACGCATGTTGGGTGCCGACCGCAATCCCCGGTTGTTCGATTCGGATGTGGCGCTGCGGCAGGTGGCCAAAGACATGGGGCATGAGCCGGAATTTGAGGCTACGGATGTGGCTGTGTTTTTCGGTGAACCGGAAGTCACCGTGCCCGATCCCTTCTTTAAGGGTAAAGGCCCCGACCGGGCAGGATGTACCCATTGCGGTGGTTGTATGACCGGTTGCCGCTATAATGCAAAGAATACCCTCGACAAAAACTATCTGTACCTTGCACAGAAAAAGGGAGCACAGGTGCTGGCCGAACGAAAAGTGGTGGATGTTCGCCCTGAAGGTGCAGCCGATGGTTCGGAAGGTTATGTGATTACCTATCAGCATTCCACTTCCTGGTTTGCGGGACCGAAGCAGCAGGTGCGGGCCAAAGGTGTGGTGTTTTCCGGCGGGGTATTGGGAACGGTGCGTATGTTACTCGATATGAAAGCCAAGGGATTGCCCAACATCAGTGATAAAATAGGCGACGACATCCGTACCAACAACGAAAGCCTGGTGCTGGTGCATTCGCGAGATAAGGAAAAAGACTTCTCCAAGGGCGTGGCCATCGGCTCCATCTTCCCGCCCGACGACGATTCGCATGTGGAACCGGTACGCTACGGTTCGGGTTCCGGCTTCTTTAAATTGCTGGGCATCCCCATGATTTACGGTAAGAATGCCTGGGTGCGCATCGGTAAACTGTTGGTCCATTTAATCACCCATCCGCTGGAAATGCCCAGGATTCTGTTCTCGAAAAACTTCTCCAAAGAATCCATGATCCTGCTGTTTATGCAGCACCTCGACAGTACCTTGCGGTTTAAACGCGGGATGTTTAACCTGACTTCTACGGTTTCCACCGGTAAGGCGCCTACATCTTTTATCCCGCGGGCCAAGGAACTGGCCGAACGAACAGCGAAAGTCATCAAAGGGGCACCTTTTGTAATGACGACGGAGGTACTGTTTGGTATTCCCACCACGGCACATATTCTGGGCGGTTCGGTCATTGGTAAAACACCGGAAGAAGGAGTGCTTGATGCCGACCAACACGTGTTTGGCTATGAAAACATGATTGTCTGCGACGGCTCAGCTATTTCTGCTAATCCGGGTGTGAACCCTTCGCTCACCATCACCGCCATGACCGAACGGACCATGAGTAAGATCCCTGAAAAAAAAGGTTACTAACGCTTCGGGATCAGAAGCTTATATGTTCAAAGGTTCAAACTGGCCTGATCATCCTTTCGTTATCGTCTGCCCGACGATTTGCAACTACCTGACCTTTGTCTGTCTAATGTTTTCCTATTACTTGACCACGGTTTTACAACTGTTTCGCTATGTCTGACGATTTTTTTGAAATCAGTGGAAATTATAGCAATCAGGTATATCAGAGTCCTGTTCACAACAGCCGGATATAAAAATTTGCTTTTTTTAAAGTTTATGAGTATCTTATAGCCAGTTTGTTAACCAAAAATTAACCTAATGCACCACTCTACATTATTAATGAGTAAGGTTGTTCCCTTTGTACAACTGGAATAGCATTTCAGGCTATAGTGAAACCCCTTTGGAATATCATAAAGCCTTTTCGAACTAAAATATTTTAATGAATAAAATTTACTCAAAATGAAAACACTAAAGTATTTACTTGTTATGCTATTCCTGATGTCGGGCACTGTATACAGCTGGGCACAAAACAGCATTATCAATCGTTTAAGCGTTATTGACTCCAGTAGCAATAGTATTCTCATGGGCCGACAGTCCATTGTTGAGGATCAGGGTACCTTTTATTTATTTTATACTCTGATGAACACGTCAGTAGATTACCTGATCATGCGGTCCACAACAGACAATGGGGCTACCTGGACTACTCCCGATACCATCTCGGTACATGCCCACAGTACTACGGCAAGATATCATTTGAACCAACCCACGGTAACCCTTGACGATCAGCATTACTTTCACATCATGTGCAAATATACTGGTGAACCGTTGTATGCTTCCAGCTGGGCAAGTTACCCCCCCAATCACGTCAACTACGTTACCAATACCAGCGGCAAGTGGACCACCCGTGTGAATGTCATCAACGACTCATTGGTGCAAACCGACCAGGGCAATGGGACAACCGTAAGTTACCTGAATAACAATCAAATTGTCAATTATCAGAACAAGCAGCATTTTATCAGCGATGATTATGCCTGGTGGGCCACAAAATACAACATTGTTTATTCCAGCAATGTTTCAGGCGACTGGTCGAAAGGGGATACCCTGCACACCTTCGATCTGGGAGAATATGATAATATCATACTGATGGCACCTTCACTGGTTATCAATAACGATTCGCTGTTTGCCTTGTGGTATCAAAGAAAAAATTGCCGTGTGGAGATGAAAACATTCGCAGGTACCACCTGGTCGCCCTTACAAATTGTGTATAATGATGTGGTGTATCCGGCCCCCAAACCCACGTCCTACAATGTGCGGGTGGGCAGTTGTTCTGATGATACCGAGGCCCGGATTGCCATGTTCAGAGCTCCCGAAACAGATTTTAATGAATTGTTGTTGCTGACAAAAAGTGCCGGTCAATCCTGGGGTGTGGACACCCTGATGTTACCGCATGTTTATAGTATTGTTAATCCCTCTATTATGCAGGATACAACCTATGTTTTTCTGGTTTGGAGTGATGATACAAACAATGAAAGTATGTTGGTAAAATACACAAACGATCAGGCTTTTGTCTCTCAATCCACATTGGAGACAAGTACAGGTGATGTGAAATTTTATAATCTTCAAGTATCGGAACAATCTGTTAACCCGATCATCTATCTTACCTATGATCAGGATAAAAGCAAATATTTTCTGAATGCAGGCAAAATCAATGGGCTTACGACTGCGATCCGGTTAAACGAATTGGAAACGGGCATCAGATTATTTCAAAACCATCCGAATCCGTTCCGTGCCGGTACAAATATCACTTACTCTATCGACAAACCCGGAAATGTCCGAATAGAAGTCTTTAATGTGCTGGGTCAGAAAATGCAAACAGTTGTCAATGGGTATCAGAATTCGGGAAAGCATTCGGTACAATTTGATGCGTCCCGTTTGAAACAAGGGGTTTATTTTTATAAATTGGACGCCTTTGGATACTCTGTTACCAAAAAAATGATGATTGTTCAGTAGAAGGTCGGATGTATCCCAAGAGGTTTACTTGGGCAGGGCTGCTGCCACAGTCAGTAAACCGAGCCCAAGGACTACCCCCACAAATGTGCCGAAACCGGTTGTTTTCCGTACATGACACTGATTGTTTTGCCTGTTTACCAGCAATTGAGGTTTGGTATAACTTTGAGTCACCTCGTTGGTCCAGAAGCTATTTTCCATGTAAAGGGGCTTTGAAAATTCCTTGTCTGTTGAAATGGAAAGAAAGATTCTGAATTTCAACGGAGCATTCTGATCGGTAAAAGAATAAAGTCTGCCAGAGTTGTCACCGGATTCGGTAGTCAGGTTGATTGCTTTTGATTTTTTCCGATCAAGATCTTTAAAAAACTGGTTTTTCAAATGAACACGGGTAACTCGAATATAGGAATGGGGAGGAAGGAAACTGACTTTTTCATCTTTATACAATATGCCTTCGAAGTCGCCTCCTGAGGTAGAAATGTTTTTACTCCAGTTCAGTTGTACGCTGCTGGTTGAGCCGTTGATCACTGCATTGTTGGACCATAGTGCAGTTCGGTTGCCATTCATTATGACCGAAGACTGACTCCAGTCGATATAGATCGGTTTGTTTAGTTTATTAAATACGGTAATCGTCACCGGACAATTTGTTCCGGTAAATTGATAACTGACTTTTACCGTATCGTTTTCACTTACAAAAGAAGTGGGACTTTGTGGAGCCTTTTCTTTTAACCCAATGTATTGATATTCACTGCAACCAGAGAGCGTAAAGGCAAAAAACAAAAAAATATAAATGGGATTAAGTGAAAGCTTTTTCATGTTGTGTTTTGTTTAACAAGGTGACAAAATTGATGCAAAAATTATTCCACAATAATAGACTTTGACGAATTTTGTACTTGTTTTATATACGAAGTAAATAGTGTACTTTCATTCGAAATGACTGGTATTGACATGTTGTATATCTACAAACCCATACCGGTTCAAATCTTTGCGTATGATTGTAAGGGCTGTGCCATTGGAGATAGGCCAAGGCCTTCCTTCCTTAATTTACCGCATCAACTTAAACCATGTTATCTTTGTGGAAAATCAAAGCCATGGGAAAGACTGCCATTATCTTAGGTGCATCCGGTTTAACCGGAAACCTGCTGTTACAAAAACTGATGGAAGACAAACGTTATGATTCAGTGAAGCTATTTACCCGGAGAAAC
>JAFGYB010000055.1 GCA_016936355.1 Bacteroidales bacterium
GGAGCGGCTTTTTTTGTTTTTATACCAGGAGATTGCCCGGTCGTACCTCCTTCGAAATGACAGAGAGAAAGCAGATAAGCTCCTTCTTTTCAAAAAATAATTTCAAGTGAATGTCATTTAATAAATTTTTTACCTTTGCAGCCCGATTCTATATGCCCGGATGGCGGAATTGGTAGACGCGCTGGTCTCAAAAACCAGTGAGGTAACACTCGTGCCGGTTCGACCCCGGCTCCGGGTACTGAAAGAGATGACCAAACGGTTGTCTCTTTTTTATTTTACAATGGTTTAGCTGGTCGTATCGAATCATTTTCGGCTGTTTGAACGATTCAATTCCATAAAATTTCCTAAAAGAAGAAACGGGCGAATCAGTTCACAGTTCAATACTTATATTTGCATTTCCAAGAAGAAAGACAATGAACAAAACACCAAAAAATTATACACGCTTTTTACCCCTCATTTTTGCCCTGTTGCTGATCTCGGGCATCGTACTCGGATTTCTGCTGGAGCGGAATATGTCTTCGTCGGCTTTTCCCTCGGTACTGCCCAACGCACGGGGTTACCACAAAGTGGATGATATCATTAACTTCATCGACCACAACTATGTGGATTCCGTAAAGAACAATCATCTGGAAACAGATGCCATCAAAGGGATGCTGAACGACCTGGATCCGCATTCCATGTACATACCTGCCGATGAGTATAACGAGATCAACGATCCGCTGCTGGGTAGTTTTGAAGGCATCGGCGTGAGTTTTCGAATTGAAAAAGATACCATTATGGTGGTGGAGGCCATTCCCGGCGGTCCTTCCGAAAAAGTAGGCATCATGGCGGGCGACCGCATTGTGAAAGTGAACGATACGCTGGTGGCCGGTGTGGGTATTACCAACAATCAGGTAATCCACAAGCTGAAGGGACCCAAAGGCACCAAGGTAAAAGTAAGTATCTTCCGCCGGGGCGTTCCTAAGCTGATCAATTTCACCATTACCCGGGGCATCATCCCCATGTACAGCCTTGATATTGCCTACATGGTGAACAAACATCTGGGATATATCAAGTTGAATAAATTTTCAGCCACGACCTACGAGGAATTTGACAAAGCGGTGAAGAAACTCCAGTCGGAAGGTATGACCGATCTGATTCTGGATCTCCGGGGCAATCCGGGCGGATACCTCAATGCCGCCATCAATGTAGCCGATGAGTTTCTAACCAAAGGAAAGCTGATTGTGTACACCAAAGGACTGCATCGTCCCAAAACCTATGCGTTTGCTACCAGTAAAGGAAGATTAAAACATACGGACGTGGGTGTTCTGATTGACGAAGGTACCGCCTCGGCAGCTGAAATTGTGACCGGTGCTTTGCAGGACAACGATCGTGGAGTGATTATTGGTCGTCGTTCATTCGGTAAAGGACTGGTTCAGGAACAGGTGCGTATGCCCGACGGATCGGCACTGCGGCTGACTGTGGCCCGGTATTACACTCCCACGGGCCGCTGCATTCAGAAACCCTATAAAAAAGACGACTTCCAGCAATACTATATGGAAGCGTACCATCGCCAAACCGATGGTGAATTGATCAGCAAAGACAGCATCCATTTCAACGATTCACTGAAGTACGTTACCCCAAAAGGGAAAGTGGTGTACGGTGGCGGCGGCATCATGCCCGATATTTTCATTCCCATACAAATTGATACCGTGCATACCTACTACAATGTGCTGGCCAATAAAGGGCTGATTTACCAGTTTGCTTTCGACTATACCGATGCACACAGGGCTCAGCTGCGGAAATACAAAAATTTCGAAAGTTTCGATAAAGGATTCCATATGAGCAATGCCGAGTTTGAGAAACTGGTGGCGTATGCTGCTGAAAAAGGCATCCACGAAAGTCCGGCCAAGGTGAAAATTTCTCAGAAAAAGATTTCAATCCTGTTTAAGGCTTATGTAGGCAGAAACATTCTGAACGAAAAAGGTTTTTATCCCATTTATCATCAGATTGACCACATGTTCAAACGGGCGGTGCAGATCATGGACAAACGGTACGAAAAATCGGAAAAGAAATAGTTATTCTTCCGGAAACAAACGTTTTGCTTCTTTCACGATGAATTCTTCATCCTGATTCATCATGCATTTAAAATGACCTTTGGGACATTTGTCGTAGCCGATTTTGCTGCATGGCCGGCAGGATAGTCCTTTCACTTCCGAAATAACGACCCGTTCGGGTGTCTGCGGTTCGTATGGTGTCATGCCCAGTTCGGGAACGGTATTTCCCCAGAGGCTGATGACCGGTTTTTGAAAAGCCGCAGCAATGTGCATCAAACCGGTGTCGTTGCTGATGATCAGTCCGGCCTGTTTTACCAGCGATGCCGACTGGTGAAGCGAAAACTGCCCACAGGAGTTAAACACATGATGGTGGTCCGAAAGATTCCGAATCTGTTCTCCGTTTTCTTTGTCTTCGGGTCCGCCCAGCAACACCACAGGCCACGGCAAACGGCTGATGATCCGTGCAGCTTTTTCGGGCGGAAGCATCTTGGTTTTGTGTTGTCCGCCAATGACAAATCCTACATATGCTTTGGCTTTCAACGGAGGAAATTCGTTTAGATCCACAAAATCCTCTTCGGGTATGAAGTAATCCAACCCCTGACCATCGTTGTGAATGCCCAGCGATTTCACGGCATCAAAATACCGGTCCACAATGTGAACCTCAGGCAAGACGTTCATTTTCCATTGCACCAGCAACCACTTTTTCACATTCAGTTTTGGAAAAGAAGCATAGGGTGCTTTCAATCCCCTTTTTACCCGGAGAGAGCGCAAATTTTTCTGAAGATCCACCACAAAATCATATCGTTCTTTTTTCAGTTCAGGGATGATTTCACTGGCTGATTTTTCAATGATATGAATGTGATCCACATAAGGATTGTGGTCGTACAACTGATGCGATTTCTTTTTGGTAAGGATGTGCAGCTCGCAATCCAGTTGCGTTTTCAATGCTCTGATGACCGGGCTGACCAGAACAATGTCGCCGATGGAGCTGAAGCGTATGAGCAGGATTTTTTTCAAGCCGTTTTGTTTCACACAAAGGTAGTGATTTTGATAAGCGAAGAATAAGTGCCCATTGTCAGGAACGATCGCGGGCGTATAATTTTTATAAATAAGCACTTCCGCATTCCAACTGATGAAAAATCAGTATTTTTACTTTAAAATAGATCAGTCGTTTTTATGAATATTATCATTGCCGGTGATGGAGAAGTGGGTTTTAACCTGGCAGAAGCCCTGGTGAATTCCAACCATAATATTTTCATCATTGATCCCCACGAGGAACTGTTGAAACGGATCGAATCTCATGCCGACCTGATGACCATTGTGGGGGAATCCAACTCGGTTTCGGTATTGCGTAAAGCCCATGTCGATAAAGCAGATTTAGTGATCTCTGTTTTGCATGAGGAACCCATCAATGTGCTGACCGCCATTTTAGCGAAGAAACTGGGGGCCAAAAAAGTGATTGCCCGGGTCAACACGCTGAACCACGTGAAGGACGACATCAAGAAAGTATATGAAGAGCTGGGGATAGATATTTTCATTTCTCCTGAAGACATTGCCGCCAAAGAAATTGTGAGCCTCATCCATCAGGCTCAGGTGATCGAAAAGGTGGACTATCACGAAGGGAAACTCACGGTTTATTCTTTTAAAATTGAGCCTGAGGCACCGTTGATCGGGAAAAACCTGTTCCAAATCGCAGCGGAATACCCGCATCTGGAATTCCGGGTGGTGTCCATGCGACGCGAAGGACAAAGGCTGGTTCCTTCCGGTGAAACGGACTTCCGTCCGGATGATCTGGTGTATATTATTTCCAAACCCAAATTTTTCAACGAACTAACATTACTCACCGGTAAAAAGAAAATTGAGGTCAACAACATCATGATGGTTGGTGGCGGACGGGTGGGGCGTGTAGCCGCGATGCAACTGGAACATGACTATAATGTGAAGGTTTTTGAAATAAATTACAACCGCTGTGAAGAGCTTACCGAAATGTTTGAAAATGCTTTGGTAATCCACGGTGATGCCCGTGATATTGAGTTGTTGAAAGAAGAAGACATTCAAAATGCGGACGTGTTTATAGCCGTCACAGAGGATACCGAAACCAACATCCTTACCTGTTTGCACGCCCGGAAATTCGGAGTGAAGAAGACCTTTGCTTTGGTGGAAAACCTGAACTACATTGAGATTGCTCAAAGTGTGGGGATCGATACGGTGCTGAATAAAAAATTGATTGCTTCCAGTTACATTCTTCAGTATGCCATGGGAGCCCAGGTGAAATCGTTGCGGCGGCTGGGGGGAATCCACGCCGAAATGCTGGAACTGATCGCTCGTCCCGGATCGTTAGTAACCAAAAAACCGATCCAGAATATCCGGTTTCCTGAAGGAACGATCATCGGAGGCATTACCCGGGGAGAAGAAGATTTTATTGCTGTGGGCGACTTTCAGATCAAAGAAAACGACAAGGTGATCGTATTTTCTTTACCGGGAAACATTGCCCGGCTGGAAAAACTGTTTCAGAAAAAATCAACTCTTTTGTAAGACGGATGGCGCACAGAAACAAACTCATCAACATCAAAATGGTGATTAAGGTCATGGGATTTCTGCTCATGATTGAGGCGGCGTTTATGCTTACCTCGTTGGTTTTTGCTTTTTACTATCACGAGTCGCCCGTTCCCATTGCTGTTTCTGCTGCCATAACTCTGGTGACAGGGGTGTTGTTATGGGTTTTCAGTCTGCGCAAAGCGCCCAAAAATATTGGAAAGCGAGAGGGGTTTCTTATCGTAACACTTACCTGGCTGGTTTCTTCCCTGTTTGGGGCATTGCCCTATTTGTTCAGTGGGGCCATTCCCTCGTTTACCAATGCTTTTTTTGAAACCATGTCGGGGTTCACCACTACAGGGGCTTCCATACTGAACGATATCGAATTGCTGCCCAAATACATCCTGTTCTGGCGTTCCATGACGCACTGGATGGGCGGTATGGGAATTATTGTGCTGACGGTGGCGATTTTACCTTTTCTGGGTGTGGGCGGCATGCAGTTGTTTGTGGCTGAAATGCCCGGCATTACTCCCGATAAACTGCACCCCCGGGTTACGGCAACGGCCCGGCGGTTTTGGGGCATATATGTGATCCTAACCGCCGCTGAGGTGCTGCTTCTTTGGTTAGGCGGTAGCATGAATTTTTTCGATGCGGTGTGCCATTCCTTTGCTACAATGGCCACCGGGGGCTTCTCCACCAAAAACAACAGCATTGTCGGTTTTACTCCCTACGACCAGTACGTGATCATTGTGTTCATGCTGTTGGCCGGAACCAATTTTACACTGCATTATTTTTCCATGCACGGCCAGATACGAAAAGTGATCAAAAATGAAGAATTCAGAGTATACCTACTGATTGTTGCGATTTTTACCGTCGGAATTACCCTGGGCCTGATGAACTACAACGCCCAGTCCGGAGAACCCGCTTTCCGCGATGCACTTTTTGCGGTGTCATCCATTCTCACTACGACGGGTTTCGTTACGGCTAATTACCTGATTTGGCCGGCACATTTGTGGCTGATGATCTTCGGTCTGATGTTTATCGGAGGCATGGCCGGTTCCACCGGTGGCGGAGTAAAGATTATCCGCCACATCCTGTTGTTTAAGAACTCCCGCCTGGAATTGAAGCGCTCCCTGCATCCCAATGCATTGATCCCCGTGAAATACGATGGCAGAACCGTGAGTCAGCAGATTATTTTCAATGTGATGGCCTTTTTTCTGCTCTATCTATTCCTTTTTGTCATCGGAATTTTCCTGTTGACCTTGCTGGGACTGGATTTGCAGACCTCCATGGGAGCGTCCATCGCCAGCTTGGGAAATATCGGCCCCGGAATCGGGGGCGTGGGGCCGGTGGAAAACTACGCTTTCATTCCTGATGCGGGAAAATGGATTCTTTCCTTTCTCATGCTAATGGGCAGGCTGGAACTCTTTACTGTATTGGTGGTACTGTCTCCTTCTTTCTGGAAATAGCCGCCAAAATGGCAGTGTTGTTTCTTTGTTAATTCCGTATTCGCACGATGAAATTTTATAATTTAGCCTCTTCTTATGAAACTGTTTTCTGAAATAGGCGAATACGTATTGCTCATCCTGCAGGCGTTCAAACGACCTGATAAAGGATTCGTGTTTCGTCGTCAGTTGTGGACTGATCTAAAGCAAATAGGATCTGATTCCATCGGTATCATTGCTATCATTTCGGTTTTTCTGGGCGCCATCATGGCCATTCAGCTGGCCTATAATATCGATTCGCCGTTTATTCCTCGGCCCATCATTGGTTTTGCTACCCGAAGCATGCTTATCCTGGAAATCTCGCCTACTTTTATGAGTATGATCCTGGCCGGGAAAGTGGGTTCACGCATCGCATCCGAAATAGGAACCATGCGCATTACCGAACAAATTGATGCGCTTCGCGTGATGGGTGTAAATCCAGCCAATTACCTGATTTTACCCAAGATCACTGCAGCCATGATTTATTTCCCTGTGTTGGTGACCTTTTCCATTTTTCTGGGTGTTTTTGGTGGTTGGGTTTCGGGTTCTGTGACCGGTCTGGTTCCCTCGGTGGATTACATTCAGGGTATCCGCGAATGGTTTGTCCCTTTTAACCTGGTGTACGCCATGATCAAAACACTGGTGTTTGCTTTTATTATTACCTCCGTGGCTGCCTACCGGGGATACACCGTAAAAGGAGGGTCCGTGGAAGTGGGGCAGGCCAGTACCAATGCTGTGGTTCAAAGTAATATTCTGATCATCATCTTCGACCTGATCCTTACCCAAATGCTATTGACATGATCGAAGTGAAAAATCTATACAAAAGTTTCGACGGAGTTCCCGTGCTGGAAGACATTAACATTCAGTTTGAACAAGGGAAAACCAATCTGATTATTGGACAGAGCGGTTCTGGAAAAACGGTGTTGATGAAGTGTTGTATCGGACTGTTTCCGGTAGATCAGGGAATAATTTCTTTCAATGGCAGAGATTTTAGTGGTTTGCCCGATAAAAAACGCCGGCACATCCGTCAGGAAATGGGGGTCTTGTTCCAGGGAGGAGCCTTGTTTGATTCTTTTACCGTGGAGGAGAACATCATGTTTCCCATGAATATGTTCACCAACATGACGTTGAAAGAAAAGAAAGAACGGGTGAATTTCGTCCTGGAAAATGTTAACCTGGGAGGTACCAACGAGAAATTTCCTTCGGAGCTCAGCGGCGGGATGTTGAAGCGTGTGGCTATTGCCCGGGCGCTTTCGTTGAATCCGAAATATTTATTTGCCGATGAGCCCAATTCCGGTCTCGATCCCAAAACGGCAGAGCGTATAGATACGCTGCTGTATGATCTGACCAAGAAATTCAACATGACCACTGTGATTAATACCCACGACATGAATTCGGTGCTGGAAATTGGTGAAAAAATATCCTACATCCACAAAGGCAAACTCTGGTGGGAAGGAAACCACAAAGAAATCCTGCAAACAGATAATCCGGAACTGAACGAATTTGTTTTTGCCACAGCCTTAACCCGCAGGATCAAAAAGTAATCCCTCCGATTTAAATCATTTTAACGATTTAACAACGTATAATTCTTAACTTTGTATGGTAAAATTGACTTATGATTTACATCACGAGAAGAGAACGTTTTAATGCTGCCCACCGATTGTTCCGACCTGATTTTTCCGATGAAAAAAACCTGGAGGTTTTCGGGAAGTGCTCCAATCCCAACTGGCACGGACACAATTATGAACTGTTTGTCACGTTGAAAGGAGAAATGGATCCGGATACGGGTTTCCTGGTCAATCTGAAAGCGCTGAGCCGGCTTATCAGACAACGGATCATTGAAAAAATTGACCATAAAAACATCAACCTGGAAGTAGACTTCATGAAGGGAAGAATGGCTTCCACCGAAAATCTGGCCGTTGGCATCTGGGAAGAACTGGAAGAACCGGTTCGGGAACTGGGGTCTCAATTGCATTCGGTGAAAGTGTATGAGTCGGAAAATAATTATGTAGAATATTTTGGCTGAACTGGCATCTTTTTTGTGAATCAGTCATTAAAATAAACGAGATATGGAAGAACAGAAAATAAAATCGATGTTAGATTACGAGAGAATTGAAACCTATGCTCCGGAAAAACTGGAGCAGTTGACATATCATTATGCTGAAATTTTGAAGTTGATTGGTGAAGACCCGCAACGGGAAGGGTTGCAAAAAACACCGTTGCGCGTGGCCAAGGCCATTCAGTTTCTGACGCAGGGGTATGATCACGATCCCAAAGAAATCCTGTTATCGGCTAAATTCAAAGAAGATTACCGTCAGATGGTGATCGTCAAGGATATTGAAATTTTTTCCATGTGCGAACATCACATGATTCCGTTTATCGGGAAAGCCCATGTGGCCTATATTCCCAACGGATACATTACGGGATTGAGTAAAATTGCCCGTGTGGTGGAGGCTTATGCACGCCGCTTACAGGTGCAGGAGCGACTCACAACCCAAATCAAATCGGCCATTCAGGAAACACTGAATCCGCTGGGTGTGGCAGTGGTGATTGAGGCCCGCCATCTGTGTATGGCCATGCGGGGTGTTCAGAAACAAAATTCGGTGACCACCACCTCCGATTTTACCGGTGCTTTTGAACGGAAAGAAACCCGTGAAGAATTTATTCACCTGATTTCTTCCAGTTTATCATAATCAAAAAAGAATAGAAAAATGAACGATCAATTTGTAAATACAAGAGGTCAGTCCATTACGATTGCCAAATCTTTTATGACGGGAATATTCGGGTGGATGTTTATTGCTCTGGCGATTTCGGCCGTGACAGCCTGGCTGTTTGCCACCACTCCTTCGTTGTTTAGTTTGTTGTATTCGCCAAAGGGGGGGATGAATATTTTAGGTTTCATTGTTATGTTGGCTCCGCTGGGCTTTGTTTTGGCTATTTCTGCCGGCATGCGAAGGTTTTCAGCGTCTACATTGGCTCTGTTGTTTGTGGTATTCTCGGTCCTGATGGGAGCCAGTCTCAGTTGGGTGTTGTTGTATTATACCAGCGCTTCTATTGTTAAAACATTTTTCATCTCTGCCGGTATGTTCGGATTTATGGCGGTTGTGGGTTATACCACCAAAACCGATCTGACTAAATTCGGCAGCATCATGATTATGGGTGTTGTCGGACTAATTATTGCCTCGCTGGTGAATGTTTTCATGCACAGTTCAGGACTGGACTACATTATTTCATTCCTGGGGGTGCTGATCTTTACGGGTCTTACTGCTTATGATATGCAGATGTTGAAAAGAGTGGGGATGCAAGCCGTGGAAGGAGATGAAACCACACGAAAAATGATTATTTTCGGGGCATTGAGCCTGTATCTTGATTTTATCAATTTATTCTTATTTTTGCTACGGTTTTTCGGAGACCGACGGTAGAGAATACCTTTAATTTAAAGTGATTATATGATTGCTTATGTTTTTCCCGGACAGGGAGCACAGTATGTGGGTATGGGAAAGGATTTGTTTGACAAATCAACCAGGGCCAAAGATTTGTTTCATAAAGCAAACAGTATTCTGAAATTCAAGATCACGGATGTGATGTTTGAAGGAACAGAAGAGGATTTGAAACAAACCCGGGTTACCCAACCGGCTATTTTCCTGCATTCGGTGATTTTGGCTAAAATGCTGGGTTCCGATTTCAAGCCCGATATGGTGGCTGGTCACTCTTTGGGTGAGTTCTCTGCCCTGGTGGCTAACGAAACCATATCTTTTGAAGACGGTTTGAAACTGGTTTCCAAACGGGCTGAAGCCATGCAAAAAGCCTGTGAGGTGGAAGAATCTACTATGGCGGCTATTTTGGGTTTGGATGATGATGTGGTGGAGGAAATCTGCAACAGCATCTCCGAAGTAGTGGTCCCCGCTAATTATAACAGTCAGGGGCAGCTGGTAATCTCCGGTTCTGTGGCCGGTGTGGAAAAGGCGATGGCCAAGGCTACCGAAGCGGGTGCAAAAAGAGCACTGATGTTGAAAGTGGGCGGAGCGTTCCACTCTCCTTTGATGGAACCGGCCCGGGTGGAATTATCGGAAGCCATTAACAAAACCAAGTTTAACCGCGGTATCTGTCCGGTATATCAGAATGTCACCGGGCAGTCAGTTACCGATCCTCAGATTATCAAAACCAATCTGGTATCGCAGTTGACGTCACCGGTGCGCTGGACACAGATCATGAAAAACATGTTGGCTGATGGCGTAAATGAAGTAGTGGAAGTTGGCCCCGGGAAAGTATTGCAGGGTTTGTTTAAAAAAACCGACCGCAACGTGGTTGTAAGGAGCGCAGAGCTGGAATAGATTGGGAAAGATTTATATAGAAAAAGGCTGCCCTTGAGCAGCCTTTTTTATGGTGAGAAACCAGCAATATTTTACCACATTTTGTGTGAATCAGTTTTTAAATTTACTTGTTTCTTGACGAGCCTGGGTAATAGATATTTCTGCATTTGGGCCTTATCGTTCCGATAAATATGCCGGGCAATATTATTCAGGTCTTTCATCAAAAGGAACAGATTGTTCAGTAATTGTACCCGGCGTTCTGCATTTATTCGACGCTCGTTTTTGCTGTTTTTTTGTGCCATTGAGGCCTCGAGTAAAGCTTCGGCTTTGCCCGGAAGTCCCCCGATCAATTCCTTCGGACATCCAAGCCGGGAAAGTTCTACCGAATAACGGTTGGTGTTTTTCACCAGTTTATTCATTAGTATCAGCATTTTAGTTTGATTCTGGCGTGCCTTCGTGATTTCATTCATCCCGAACTTATTTCTGATGGAAGGATTGGAGGAAAGCATTTTACGCGTAAAGTGAGCCAGTTTTTTATAGTCATCGTAACAGCCTGACAGCGCAGTATTGACTCGTTGGGTTTGTTCGCTTAATTTTCCTTCCAATTCCCCATCAGAAGGAAAGGATTTGATGGCTTCAAGCATCTGTTGAATCCGGTTGATAAACTCTTCATTGATGGTACGATCAAAAGCACTGAACGCCGAAAGATCTTCGTGGAGTTGTGCCGCAATTACATCCGCATGCTCCAACAATACAGCATCCTGAATCCGAAACAATCTGCGTATACCCATAATGATCTATTTTTAATGATCTTATTTTCGCACCTTGTATTATTAACAAAAAGTATTTTGTTAATAATTTCCCTTTAATTTATAAAATTATTTCATTTTTAGATAAATAACTTCTGTAATGTGTTAAAAGTTATTCACAAATTGTTAATTTACTTCCCAATTATTTAATTAGTATAATTTTATTGAAAGATCTTGTCAAACAGTGATTCAATAGAAAAGAAAAATCGGCAAAGAGTACATGAAGTGTTTAAATATACAGTCATACTAGAATGCTGGAATATTTCGAAAATATCCCGCATCGCACAGAAGAAAACAGGATAATTGACTTCTATGTACTAAACAGAATTCCCTAATTAAACTCAGCATCTTCCACCAGCTCAAAGTCCAGCTGGCGGCGGGTCAGGTCTACATTCTTCACCAGGATTTTTACCGGATCGCCCAGGCGGTATTTCTGTCCGTATTTCCTGCCGATGATTTGGTAGTTGTCTTCATCCAGGTAGTAAAAGTCGTCTTTCATGGAGTTGAAACGCACCAGTCCTTCGCTTTTGCTTTCCAGCGTTGCCACAAAAATACCCCACTTACTTACACCGGAAATCAGTCCTTCCAGTATTTTGCCTTTCTTGTCCAGCAAAAATTCCACCTGTTTGTATTTGACGGATTCGCGTTCGGCTTCGGCAGCCCGGCGTTCCATTTCGGAAGTGTGCTTGCATTGATCTTCAAAGGCTTCTTTGCTCACCGAGCGTTTGCCTTCCATGTAACGTTCCAGTAGTCGGTGCACCATCAGGTCGGGATAGCGGCGGATGGGCGAAGTAAAGTGTGTGTAATAAGGGAACGCCAGTCCGTAATGCCCGATGTTGTCGGTGGAATAGTAGGCCTTGGCCATGGTACGGATGGCAATGCTTTCGATCATGTTTTCCTCGCCTTTTCCATGGATGTCCGTGAACAATTTATTGTAGGATTGCGCCAGTTTTTCCCGCGACTGGATGTTTAAACTGTAGCCCAGTTTGCCAAGGAACTGCATGAAGGTATTCAGCTTTTCTGGATTGGGCTGATCGTGCACGCGATACACAAAGGTTTTGGCTTCTTTTCCCTTGGGTTGCTTGCCGATGAGTTGGGCCACGGACCTATTGGCCAGCAGCATGAATTCTTCCACCAGATGGTTGGCTTCTTTAGATTCCTTGATGTAAGTCTCGATGGGTTTACCTGTTTCGTCCAGTTTGAACCGGATCTCCGTCGAGTTGAAATTAATGGCTCCTTCCTTGAATCGTTTGCCGCGCATGATGGTGGCCATGGAGTTCAGCGTGAGAATATCTTCTGCAAATTCCCCTTTTTGTTCTTCGATGATCTGCTGGACTTCTTCATAAGTAAACCGTCGGTCGGAGAGGATCACTGTTTTCCCGAACCAGGTATCCAGTACCTGGGCTTTTTCGTTCATTTTAAACACAACCGAATAGGTCAGTTTTTCTTCGTTGGGACGCAGGGAACAAACGCCGTTGGAGAGCTTTTCGGGCAACATGGGAATGGTGCGGTCCACCAGGTAAATGGAGGTGGCTCGCTCATAGGCTTCGGCGTCGATGGTGGACCCGGTGGTTACATAGTGTGACACATCGGCAATGTGTACACCCACTTCCCACAGGTTGTCTTCCAGCTTGCGCAGCGAAAGGGCGTCGTCGAAATCCTTGGCATCAAACGGGTCGATGGTAATGGTCCAGGTGTTGCGGAAGTCTTTTCGCCGGGCGATTTCGTCTGCCGGGATTTCCATGCTGATCTTTTCTGCTGCCTGTTCCACGGCTTTGGGAAACGAAAGCGGGAAATCGTTGTCTGCCAGGATGGCCTGCATTTCCACGTTGTTGTCGCCGGGTTTCCCCAGTACCTGGACAATTTCCCCGAAAGGATTGTTGGAATGTTCGGGCCAGTCGGTGATCTTTACAACCACCTTTTGACCGGTTTGGGTGTCCTTGAGTTCTTCTTTGGGGATGAAAATATCATAGGGCATGGCCTGGCTGTCGGGAATAATGAAGCCGTAGTTTTTGCTGCGTTCCAAAATACCCACATACTGTGTTTTCCGGCGTTCCAGGATTTCCACGATTTGTCCTTCCGTTTTGTGTCCTTTCCTTTTCGGGAAGAGCAGCACTTTGACAAGGTCGTTGTTCAAGGCATGATGTACGTTGTTGGAAGCAATGAAAATATCTTCGCCCCCTTCTTCGGGAATGATATACGCCTTACCGGTTTTCTTCAGGTCTACCGTGCCGGTCAGGTAATTTTTCTTCTGATCGAATTTGGTGATCTGTTTGGGATCCAGCTTGAATTTGCCGCGCTTGATCTCGTTCAAAACCCCTTCTTCGGTCATTTCCATCAAAAGATCGTAAATCAGGTTCTTTCCGGCTTTGTCTTTTACACCCAGTAAATTAGCCAGTTGTTTGTTGTTGTATCCGGTAAACGGATTGTCTGCAAAAATATTCAGCAGGACTGCCTGCAAATTGTTTTTGGGATATTTCTTTGGTTTTGTTTTTTTTGACATGATGTAATTTTAAATAGTTGAATAATGAATGTTGGGAACAGCAGCAATCAGTTGTCTCGTGTATTCTTCTTTGGGGTGATGATAAACTTCATCGGCGTCGCCCACCTCTACAATGTTTCCGTCTTTCATGACCATGATGCGGTCCGACATAAAGCGCACCACCGACAGATCGTGAGAAATAAAAATATAGGTGAAACCGAATTCCGATTTCAGTTTGTTCAGCAGGTTCAGCACCACGGCCTGTACAGAAACATCCAATGCAGAGACGGCCTCATCGCAAATGATGAACTTCGGCTGCAGGGCCAGTGCCCGGGCAATGACGATCCGTTGCCGCTGACCGCCGGAGAATTCGTGGGGGTAGCGATAAAAATGTGCTTCTTCCAATCCTGTTTTTTGTAATAATTCCATTGCCTGTTCCCGGCACTCTTTTTTTGATTTGTACAGCTTGTGCACCCGCATGGGTTCCATGATGGCTTCGCCGATGCTGATCCGGGGATTCAAGGAAGAATACGGATCCTGAAAAACAATGCTCAGATCTTTTCGCAACGGTTTCATTGCTTTCCGTGAAAGCGTTGCCAGGTCCTCTGTTTGATAAAGAATGCTTCCCTTGTCGGGATCGATGAGGCGCAGCAGACTTCTGCCCAGCGTGGTTTTCCCGCACCCCGATTCACCCACCAGCCCCAGGGTTTCTCCCGGATAAACGTTGAAACTGACACCGTTAACAGCTTGTAGAATTTCCCTGGGTTTCCCCCAGAAACTTTTGCTCAGAACGTAA
This sequence comes from Bacteroidales bacterium, assembly GCA_016936355.1. Classification (GTDB taxonomy): domain Bacteria; phylum Bacteroidota; class Bacteroidia; order Bacteroidales; family F082; genus Sulfidibacterium. The sequence goes on from JAFGYB010000055.1 coordinate 14,456, forward strand.
TCTTTTTCAAGCGCATCGACCCGGAACAGCGGATCCTTTTCGTACAGCGTTTTCAGTCGTTTTGTTCTTGCGTCAGAAGAAACGGGATCGGGTACAAACTCTTCTTTTGTATTCAGGAAATCCTGTAACGTGGGAAGCTGATTCAGCCGCACATTCTGTGGCGGACGGCAGGACAACAGTCCTTTCGTGTAAGGATGTTTCGGATTCAGGAAGATTTCTTTTGCCGGACCCGATTCCACAATTTTACCTTTATGCATTACCGCAACCTGTTCGGCAATTTCAGCCACCACGGCCAGGTCGTGGGTGATGAACAGCAGCGTCATGCCGTATTCCAGCTGCAGGGCCTTCAACAGTTTCAAAATTTCCTTCTGAACGGTGACGTCCAGTGCGGTGGTGGGTTCGTCGGCAATCAGCAGATCGGGTTTGTTGGCCATGGCCATGGCAATCATGATGCGCTGCTTTTGTCCGCCGGAGATTTCGTGCGGATAGGCGGAGAAGATCTTTTCCGGCCGGGGAAGCCTGACTTTTTGGAACAGTTCCAGCACTTCTTTCTTTGCGTCTTTTGTGGTGATCTTCCGGTGTTGCCGAATGACTTCCAGTACCTGTTTTCCGCAACGCATCACCGGATTCAAAGCGGTCATGGGTTCCTGAAAGATCATGCTGATCCGTTGGCCGCGGATGGATTCCTGTTCTTTTGCAGAGAGGCGGGTAATGTCTTTATCATCCAATAAAATAATACCCTTTTGGATTTCCAGTTGTTGGGGCAGTAACCCCATGATGCTCAGTGCTGTCAGTGATTTTCCGGATCCGGTTTCACCAACGACGCCCAAGGTTTGTCCACTTTCCAGATGGAAACCGATGTTGTCCACGAGTTTTTCGGTGGAACCTTTTTTTCCGATGCTGAGTCCGGTGATCGTTAACATTCCTTCAAAGATAGGGGAAAAATAAGGTGACCCTATCATCCTTTTTGCAAAGGTATTTTCTAAAGTGTTAACAGATTTACCACGGGTATAATTTTTATATTTTTTATATATTTGTAGGTAGCTGGATGAAAACCCAATAACCCGATTAGCAACCATAATATTTATGTAACGATGTTGTGATGCCGGAATTGGATGGTCAGCCAAAGAGTATTAACCTAAACCCCATATTATGAAAAAGATTATTGTAGGAGCGGTTATCCTGTTCGTAGCTTTTGTTTTCACCGGTTGTGCCACTATTTTAACAGGGACCCACGATACCCTTCATTTCAGTACGGACCCGGAAGGTGCAGTTGTTTACAAAGATGGTCTGAAATTGTGCACCACCCCTTGTGATGTTTCCATGAAGCGTAGTCTGAACAGTCAGTATGTTACTTTTAAAATGGATGGTTATTATACACGTATGATCACGTTGGACCAGGAGTTTAATGTGGTGAGTGTGATCAACCTGGGTTCCTTACTGGGTTGGGCCATTGATGCGGCTACAGGATCCATTATGAAATACGGTCTTAAGTCCTATGAGGTTCCGTTGGATAAAAAAGAAGAAACAGCATTGAAACACCCCCGGAAGATTGAAATCGATACCCAAAAGAAAACCATCAATGTATATGTAAAGAAATAAGGTATTCCACCGAAAAAGAAAAAGGAGGCCAGACAGCCTCCTTTTTCTTTGTGGAGCATATCGGAATCGAACCGATGACCTCTTGACTGCCAGTCAAACGCTCTAGCCAACTGAGCTAATGCCCCAACGAGGCGGCAAAAATAACAAAAATTTTTCTGTTCATTTAAAATTTGATAGAAAAAGTAAAAAAACTAAGATTTTGATGAAACAGGAAAAAGATTCTGAGACATTTTGGTAGACAAGTACCAAAACCAAGTGTTAACAAATGTTATCAAATGTTATAAAGGTTAATTTACATTAAAGCACAAACGAAGTTTACCTTTCGTTAACATAATTTGGAGTTATGTAAAATCAACCCGTAAGCTGTTAAACAGTAAACATATTAAAAGGTAAATTTAATTTATACTACTTATCCTATATGTTTACTGTAATTTCATTTTTACTTAACCGTAGGTTAATTACTGCCCTCCCTGAATAGTTTTTCATTTGTATCAAAACCGAAAAATGAAAAATTATTTTACACTGTTGCTTCTGATAACGTCTTTCTATGTTCAGGCAGCAAATATTAAAGGCATCATCAAAGATGTAAACTCAAACGAAATACTGATCGGGGCGGAGATCTTTGAAAAGGGAAATACGAACATCAATGCCATATCCGGTTTGGATGGCAGTTTTATTTTAAAGAATCTACCCCCCGGTTCCCATCATCTTGTAGTCAATTATATTGGATATGAGCAAATTGATCGAATTATTACCATCAAAAATCCGGGTGATCAGATCAATGTTGTTTTCAAATTAAAACCCAACGAAACCAGTCTTCAGCAAGTTAATGTTGTAGGACAGTCGGACAAGGAATCGGATATTCATGCCCGGACCGAAGAGAAAAAGTCGAACAATGTGATTAACATTGTATCGGCGAAAACCATCGGCCTGCTTCCCGATATAACTGCCGCGGGTATTCTTCAGCGGATTTCCGGAGTTACCATGCAGCACACATCAAACAGTGGTGAAGCTCAGTATGCCATTATCAGGGGGATGGACAAACGGTATAATTATACCCTGGTGGATGGAATAAAAATCCCCAGTCCCAACGATAAAAACCGGTACGTGCCGATGGACATTTTCCCGGCCAGTCTGCTTTCGGGCATAGAAGTCATTAAATCCTTAACCCCGGATATGGAAGGGGATGCCATTGGCGGGGCGATGAATCTCCTTCTTAAGGATGCGCCGGATAGATTTTATTTAAAGGCGAATTATTCACTGGGCTATAATCAGCTTTTCCTGGAAAGGCCATTCTACAAATATGATTACGGTGCACAAACATTAAAGTCACCGGCTGAAATTAACGGGCCGAAGTACCTGGCTACTCCCAGTGACTTTCCCATGTCTGTCGTAGCCTATACTCCGATAACTCCCATTCCAAATATGACCTTTGGTTTTAGTATTGGCAACCGGTTTCTGAGAAATAAAAAACTAGGAATTCTTTTTGCCACCAGCTATCAGCATATTTACAGCGGAGCCAACACCATTTTCTTTTCTCCCAATGCACAACCCAATGAAGGGACCGTGCCTTTCGAGGGCAATAAACCCACGTTTGACCATCTGGAAAACCGGACCTATTCAACGATGCAGAAGCGTATGGGATTGCATGCACGTGTGGATTACCGTATGAACAAGAGAAATAGTTTCGACCTGTATGCTGCCTATTTTCAGTTGGATAAATATGTTTCAAGACAGGCAATCGGACCTTCCATCAATGGGGCAGGAGTAGGAAATATTAAGGCTAAAGACCGATCAAAAACTACACTGCAGAGAATTTTTAATACAACGCTTCATGGCACTAATGTATTGTTGCCAAATATTACCGCCGACTGGGATGCTGTTTATTCACGGGCCTGGGCCTTTACACCCAACGAAGCCGAATTTGGATACAACAGTACCAATATTAATGCACCTATTTTGCAGGGGTATACAAGCATCTGGCAACACAATACCGATCAGGATTTATCCGGGTATCTGAACATAACGTACCAACCGGCTCATTATGAAAAGGCCCTGACGGTAAAAGCGGGTGGCATGTACCGGCATAAAAACAGGGACAACTACTATAACTCATATTCTCTAACACCTTCTTTTGTCAATGGCCAGCCTCAGGTTTATACAACTATTGATAAGGCTGTTTGGGAATTCAGACCTGTGGACGAAGGCTATGGTAGCCCGGTTAATCAGAATGATTTTCATGTTACCGAAGATGTGATGGCTTTTTATGGCGAAGCCAAGCTGATGTTTTGGAGAAGATTAAGTGTACTGGGAGGTGTCAGAGTCGAAAGCACCCATTTGAATTACACTACTCCCATGCCTGTCAGTTTCCCTGGTCGTGAAGGAGGGCAGCAATATATAGATGTTCTGCCGAGCATCCACTTCAAATACGCGTTGACTCCAAAACAAAATTTGTTGCTGAGTTATTTTAAATCCATTTCCCGACCCGGATTTTTTGAAGTGATACCGTACGACATCAGTGGAGACTATTTTAATGAAAAAGGAAATCCATACCTGAAAAGGACTCAGGCTCAGAATTTCGATTTGAGGTATGAATGGTTTCCGAAATCCTCTGACCAGGTATTGTTAGGTCTTTTTTATAAACATCTTACCAATCCAATTGAACAGTCGTTTGTTTTATCAGGTGCAAGTGCCTCTTCTCTTTTTCTGCAACCCCAAAACTTTGGCGATGCTACCAATTACGGGTTTGAAATGGTGGTAATCAAATATTTTAAAAATTTTGGGATTTCTGCCAATTACACGTATACCAAATCGCAGATTACCACACCGAAAAGAAATTATTTCCTGGATGCAAATAAGAATATAGTTTCCAATGTGGTAGAACAGACCCGGCCCCTTCAAGGACAGGCTGATAATATTGGTAATTTGTCGTTACTCTATAAAAATCAACGAATCGGATTTGATTTTCAGTTAACCGGAACCTATACTGGTAAATATATCTCACAGGTAAACCCGTATTATAATCTGGATTACTGGCGGTTTCCCATGACTACCCTCGGTGTTTCATTCCAGAAACGACTGAGCAAAAAAATCAACCTGATGCTTTACGGCAAAGCCAAAAACATTTTGGATGCCCAAGCCATTACCCGTATTCGGGAGCCCAACACCTATTATTCAGGATCATCCAAACTTCCCTATCAGGACAGCCCGAATTCCATTCTGGTTACCAGGGAAGATTATAAACCAAGTTATTTATTAGGTATCAAATATTCATTTTAATAATTAAACAAACTTCTATTATGAAATTTAGAACATTTACAGTATCTGCTCTGACGATCATAGCAGGACTTATCATTACTTCTTGCAGTAAAAGCAACAGCATTACTGTTTCCACACCTGTTTTACAGATTGGACAAGAAGTGAGCGATGCGGCTCCCTTATCCGGGAGCATCAAAGGAACCATGGTCACCGGAAAAACGTATGTTATTGGTGGCAATGTTACTGTCAACGCCGGAGATACCCTGCTGCTGCAGCCAGGAGTAAGGGTGAAGGTTAAAAAGGGGCTGACCATCCTGGTGAAAGGGGTCTTTATTTCTTTGGGCAGCAAAAGTCAACCCAACTGGATTGGGCCATATGATTCATTGGTGAAGACCGATCAGATTGGTGCTAATCCCGAAACCGATCCGGCTTATTCGGGCTATTGGACGGGTATTGCCTGTGATCCCAGTTGCACCCTTTTTGATATGAAATGGACTCATCTTGAGTTCACAGGTGGTACATATGGAGCAACCTTCTTCCCGGTCGGCAAAGCTGCCGGAAAGACCGCCTTTGGCGTGCTTTTTCAAAACCCTGACGGAAATATTATTGTAGAGGATTCTTGGTTCTACGGAAGTGTTGATGATATTTTCCGTGTTTCTTCCGGACATTTTAGCTTCATGAGAAATACGTTTGAAAAATGTGGTTTTACCGGTGGTGACGGCATCAATGTAAAAGGGGGTAGTATTGGTGATATGGCTTACAATTTATGCGTGGGCAGCGCAACCAATGCAACCAAAGCTTCGAACAAGAAAAGCCCGGGACCACAGTGCGATGTTAACATGTATAACAATACCTACATTGATTGCGGTTTTCGTCAGGTAGACCCTACCGGCCGTGGTGGTTCGCTGAATTATGAAGAAGGCGCCAAAGGAGCGGCGTTTAACAACCTGATCGTTAACTGCCGTTGTGGTCTGCGTGTAGATAACAAACCTCATGCTGACTTTGCAAACCTGACTTATGGTTACAATTACAGCTATGGTGACTCGTTGAGTGTGTGCGATAATTTTTATCCTGTACCCCCTACTTATTCCGTAACCATTCCCGAGCCAACCGATATCCCCACGCCTACTCAGGCTGTTTTTCCGGATTCTCTTTATTCAAAAACATACCTCTATGCTCAGGATGCCAGCGGAGACGGTATTCATTGGGACAAACCGTATGACGGCTCGTCTTTCGTTCAGAAAAATAATCCGGAGTTTGTGAATTTCCCGCTGCCAATACCGAATATTAAACATCTTTCAGATGTGTCTGCTGTGGGTAATTTTGATTTCCGCCTTCAGGCAGGTTCTCCGGCCATTGGTGCAGGAACAACGGATCCGAACAAAATTTCCCCGTTGAATGCTACCAGCAGTGTGACCGATCCCAACCTGAAAGCCATTGTAACTCCTCCGGGAGCTGATTGCGGTTGCTATCAGAGCAATGGAACCGGAAATCAGCATTAACTCTGATTTGAAATATCAGTTATGTAAATTTCTTTCTAAAGGGACCGGTTTTCAATGGCCGGTCCCTTTATTATTATTTTCAAAATTCTTTTATGACAAAGGTTAAAATTTTTATGTTCCTGATCTTTTTGTTGATCAACGGAAGCTGTCTTCTGGCGCAGGATAACAACGGCTTTCATTTCAAATTAAAAGGCCCAATATCAGAAGTCAGTGAAAGTTCGGGGCTGATTTGGACGGAGGGAAGACTATGGACTTTTGGCGACAGCGGAAATCCGGCTATCCTTTATGCCGTTGATACAACAAACGGTCAGGTGATTCAAACCTTGCGGGTTTCAAACTACGATAACAACGATTGGGAAGATATTGCCGCCGATAAGCAGTTTCTTTACATAGGTGATTTTGGAAACAATTATGGCGATCGGACAAATCTGAGAATACTTAAAATAAGAAAGTCCGATATTGGTACGGGAAGTTTTCAGAACATTACGGCAGAAGCGATCAACTTTTCCTATGCCGATCAAAACAGCTTTGCGCTGAATCAATCGAACAATTATGATTGCGAATCCATGATCAGCAAGGGGGATTCGTTGTATCTGTTTTCAAAGGACCGCGGTGATTTTCGTACCCGTGTGTATGCCTTACCTAAAACGCCCGGCACCTATGTGGTAAGTCCTGTTACAAGTTATAATATTGGAGCGATGGTTTGTGGAGCCGATTATGATTCTCTTTCCAATCAGTTGGTTTTAATCGGTTATGGGAGACATCATCTGAATTCTTTTTTATTTCAGGCCCGTGATTTCAGCGGGAATCAATTTTTTTCTTCGTTTAAGAAGAAGGTGATTATTGGAAACGATTATACACAGTGGCAAACAGAAGGAATTGCTTTTCGCGACAGTTCGGATGTTTTTGTTTCCTGTGAATCGACCTCCGATATTCCGGCTTCGCTTTTTACATTTGATCTCAATCAGCTGAATATAACCTCGGTGCCGAACTTTCCGGAAAATAAATTTTCAATTTATCCCAATCCGACTTCAGGAAAACTGCATGTTCGACTGCAACAAAGAATCAATCAAATAATTATCCGTGATTTATCGGGGCAGGTTTTGTTTTCAAAACCGGTGAATGACACCAACCTGTCGCTTGATTTAAGCTTGCTGCACTTGAAAAATGGTTGCTATCTGGCAGAGCTGCTGGGAACTCACGAAAACTACTTTTCCCGTTTTATGTATTTTAGAAACTAAGTTCTCCCGACGGTCGAACGGAGGTTATAATCCGAGCACGATCTCCTTCAAAAAGTGTATTTTTACAACTAAAATCACAGAATGAAACGTCTGTTTGTAGCCATCAAAATCATCCCGGATGAACAATTTCTTTCGGTGTATCATGCACTGAAAAAGGAAATGGTTTTAGATACGCTGAAATGGGTCGAACCGCATAATTTTCACCTGACCTTGAAATTCATTGGAAATACATCTTCGGAACGCATTCCGGTTTTGGTTAAAGCGTTAAAAGAAGTATCAAAGCGCTATGAACCGTTTACTTTCTCTCTGGAAAAAACCGGTTTGTTCGGAAGCAGCTATCGGCCACGCATTTTGTGGTTTGGAAGTGAAAACCCGTCAGAAACATTGATTTCGCTGGGCGAAGACGTACTGGAGACGCTGGATAAAGCAGGGTTTCTCCGCGATAGGCAAAACTTTGTGCCGCACCTCACGGTGGCCCGGATTAAGCAGATAGTAAGAAAAGAAGCTTTTCAGGAAACCATTCAAAAGCACCAAAACGGGTTCATCCAAAAAGTGGAGGTCAATCAAATTTACCTTTACGAAAGTATCTTAAGGCCAGAGGGGCCTTTGTATAAAGTGGTTGAAACTTTTTCGCTGACTTCAAAGTCATAATCCCCGAATATTGTTGTGAAATTAGGGTTATATTTGATAGAGTAAATCTGTATTTAAATATTAATCCATGGAATTTTACCAGCTTATAAAGCAGCGCGAATCTGTCAGAAGTTACGATCCCCAAAAAAAAGTTTCTATCGAAACAGTACACCGAATTCTTGATGCCGGAAGAATAGCACCCTCGGCCCACAATCGCCAGCCATGGACTTTTGTAGTGGTTTCGTCTGAAGAGATGTTGAAAAAAGTGCGGCCCTGTTATCACCGTGAGTGGTTTCAAAATGCACCGCAGATTCTGGTCATCGTAGGGGATAAATCCAAAGCCTGGGTGCGCCAGAAAGACGGCATTAATTCCATTGAAACCGATCTGGCCATTGCTATGGATCACATTGTTTTAGCTGCTGAAAACGAAGGTGTCGGAACCTGCTGGATACTTGCATATGATTATGAAATACTGGCCAAAGCCATCGGATTGAAAGAAAACGAAACCATCTTCAGCATCACCCCTTTGGGATATCCGGAAGAAGGGTATCACAAGAGAAACAACAAAATCAGAAAATCTTTGGAAGAAGTAGTGCGGTATATTTAGTGGTTCCTTTTCCCTCTCATTCATGATTAAGAGAAATGAGGCTTCGATATTTATGGCGATTTTTATTTTCTAATGAAAGCTCAAAATGAAACCAATTAAAGTATTTCTAATCTGCATTTTCCCGGTCCTATTAGCTTCATGTAATCACAACCCGGTTCCCGCCAAGTCTGAACTTATTTCACATGTAAAACTGACCGAAAAGAACTTTTGTAAAATGGCTGGTGACAGTGGCCTGCAAAAGGCGTTTCTGGCATTTGCCGATTCGAATGTAGTTTTGCTCAGAAATGACAGCCTGATCAGGGGTAAAAAACAACTGAAAGCGTTTTATAAAAACTTTGATCATCCCGACAAGAGCATTCGGTTGGTGTGGAAACCGGACTTTGTTGATGTTTCCAGGTCAGGAGATCTGGCTTATACCTATGGAACGTATACTTTTTCGCGTCGGGATGAAAAAGGCGTACTGCATACCAGTACCGGTATTTTTCACACGATTTGGAAAAGGCAGCAAGACGGTAGCTGGAAATTTGTATGGGATTAAATCTCTTTTATTCAAACGCGGCAATCCCGGTAATGTCGTTTCCCGTGATCAGCAAATGAATATCATGGGTTCCTTCGTAGGTAATGACCGATTCCAAATTCATCATGTGCCGCATGATGGGAAAATCTCCGGTTATACCCATAGCCCCCAGCATCTGCCGGCTTTCCCGGGCGATTTTCAGTGCTGTATCCACGTTGTTGCGTTTGGCCATGGAAATTTGGGCGGGAGTGGCTTTTCCTTCGTTTTTCAAAACGCCCAGCCGCCACACCAGCAACTGTCCTTTGGTGATTTCGGTAAGAATTTCCGCCAGTTTTTTTTGCTGCAACTGGAATGATGCAATGGATTTGCCGAATTGTTTGCGCTCCAGTGTGTATTGCAATGCCGTGTCGTAGCAGTCCATGGCGGCACCCAGCGCACCCCAGGCAATTCCGTACCGGGCCGAGTTCAGACACATCAACGGTCCTTTTAATCCTTTCACTCCGGGCAAGAGGTTTTCCTTGGGAACTTTCACATTATCGAACACCAGCTCGCCGGTAGCCGAAGCCCGCAACGACCATTTATCAAGTGTTTCCGGTGTGGTGAAACCTTCCATGCCTCTTTCCACAATCAGCCCGTGTACTATGCCGGTTTCATCCTTAGCCCAAACCACAGCAAGGTCACAAACCGGCGCATTGGTGATCCACATCTTGGAACCGTTGAGTAAATAGTGATCGCCTTTGTCTTCAAAATGCGTGCGCATGCTTCCCGGGTCAGAACCGTGGTTGGGCTCTGTCAGTCCGAAAGCGCCGATCATTTCACCGGTGGCCAGTTTCGGAAGAAATTTATTTTTCTGTTCTTCACTTCCAAATTCATAGATTGGATACATCACCAGTGAGGACTGCACCGAAGCACTGGAACGAACCGAAGAATCGCCCCGTTCCAGTTCGGTCATGATCAGTCCGTAGGAAATATAGTCCAGTCCGGCACCGCCGTATTGTTCCGGAATAAACGGTCCCAACGCGCCCATTTCTCCTAATCCACGCATGATGGACAGGGGCAACGGTTCGTGTTTTTGAGCGTACTGTTCGATGATGGGTTTTACTTCGCGGCTGACCCAGTCGCGGATGGCGGAACGGATGATTTTGTGTTCGTCGGTCAATAAATCATCCAGCTGAAAATAATCGGGTGGCTGATACATAGTCCATATTTTAAGGGCTTAAAATTAGCGAACTTTTGCTTGCTCTCTTTTTTATCGGACCGTTTCCACAGAATTTATTCCGGGTCTGCATAAGCACTGGCTTTTTTCCTGTTATTTTTGTGCTTCAAATTTCAATGTATGATCTTACTGGATAAGCCATTTGTGTCCGATTTTTTTCTGGATACCATCAAAAAGAACGGATTTTCGGTTGTGAAGACGCCAAATTCATCGACCTGGATTTCTGATGATGATGCCGTTGTGATTTCCCCGGAGGAAGCAGCGCAAAGAAGAAAAGTAAATCGAGAACCTGTGTACACCAATTCGGAAAATTCCATCGGCTGGATTGAACGAAATGCGGGATTTTCCTATCTGACAGAAAAAATCAAGTTATTCAAAAATAAAGTAGCTTTTCGCGAATTGTTGCAAGAGCAGTATCCCGGCTATTTTTTCCGTCCGGTTACGCTGGCTGAATTGCATCAGCTGGATGTGTCGGGCTTTCCATTTCCATTCATCATCAAACCGGCAGTCGGGTTTTTCAGCATGGGAGTCTATAAGGTGAATCGTCTCGAAGAATGGCCGGAGACATTGAAAAAAATGGAAGCCGAGATTAAGCGCAACCGGAATCTTTATCCTGAAGAAGTGTACAGCGAATCGGAATTTATTGTGGAAGAGGTGATCGAAGGCGATGAGTTTGCCATCGACTGTTACATCAACGACAACAAAGAAGCAGTCATTCTGAACATCATGAAGCATATTTTCTCCTCCGGTGATGATGTGGGCGACCGGTTGTATTTTACATCGGCCGAGATCATGCAACACTATCTGGAACCTGCTACACGGTTTTTGGAAAATTTAGCTAAGCTGGCCGACCTGAAACAGTTTCCCATGCATGTGGAATTGCGGTTTGATGCATCGGGCAATGCCATGCCCATAGAAGTGAATCCGATGCGTTTCGGTGGCTGGTGCTCCACACCCGATTTTGCCTGGTATGCATACGGGATCAACGTTTATGAGCACTATTTCCATCAACAGAAACCCGACTGGGAGCGCATCCTGAAAATGGACGACGGGAAAACGCATTGCATCATTGTACTGGACAACAGCACGGGCTATCCGGTAGAGAAAATAGAATCGTTTGACTACGAAAAACTGATGTCAACTTTTCAAACAGTTTGGGACCTAAGAAAAGTAAACCACAAAGAATATCCCCTGTTCGGGATGCTCTTTGTGGCTTCAGAAAGTGAAGATTCAGAGGAGGTAAGCAACATCCGGCACTCTGATCTTAAGGAATTTATAATTACCCGTTAATAGTATTTTGGCTGGATCAGGTGAAACCTGCGAGTGATGTTAAATCCGATCAGAATGTCTCCTTTCAGCCAGTTACCCTGGGTTCCGGGAATGAAGTTTTGTCCCGTGATCCCTAAAGAATTAGAGACATAAAGCTGAAATACGTGTCCCCCGGCTTGAATATTGAAACCGACCGATAGGCTGTTTTGGTATTCCGAAGCGGTTTGCTTAGAGAGTATTGAATAGTATTCTAAATCAAGGCTGGTATGTCGCCCAACCTTAATCCGGCCACTGGTACCCAATGCAAATACATTGTTTTCCTGCATTGCCTGGCTTCGGTGCACCCACGACGGAGCCAGTTGCAGTGAAAGCTTGTCGTTGAACTTCCGGGCAATCAGAATCTGGCTCAGGAAAGCAAGCCGGTTGGAGAATATACTGTTGGATGGAAGATCCTTTGGTTTTAACGTATTGATGCCCATGTCTTCGAAAAAGCTGACCGAAACGGGCATGTTTTTCCCGCCGTTACTTTGACGCAGAATTTTCACCTTGAAACTTCCGTCCACGGTTTTCCCGTATGAACTTCTGCCAATACCCACCATCAGCCAGTTGGTGATGCCGTATTCAAACCCCAGACGAACAGTGGCCTGATCCAGACCGAAAAACTGATAAGCGCCTTCATTGACATATCCAAAGTGATGCTGGATATTAAGAATCAGGTCTCCTTTATCCGGACTTTCGATGGATTGACCCAGGACAATCCGGGGTGCCTCAAAAGTATTTTCAGCATAAGTGGTTTTCACTTTCATGCTGTCTGCTGCGATCTTGGCGCCTGTATGTGCGTAAACATTTCCCAGTAAACTAATAAAAACAATAATGAGTGTGATTGATTTTTTCATGTGATAATATTTATAATGAACAATTTAAGCCCGTAAAAAAAATGAAACGGAAAATGCCGACATTCATTATCAGACAATCCCTGATTTAACAAACAATAACATTAGTTACCAATAATGATTATCAAGAGCCTGAGAAATAGATATGTATTTAAATACAGAGGTTAATAGGGGGTTGGACGCTGAAAGCTTCCGGTTAATGCATCAGAAGAGGTTAAAAACTGGAACGCATGGCCTCCACGGGGTCAAGTCGTGAAGCAGACCAGGCCGGAATAAACCCGGCAATGAGCCCTATAGATCCAGAAACAATTATTCCAATCATGATGTTTTTCAGCGAAAGGGTAATTGCAAACCCAACCAAATGAGATCCAACAAATGTCAGAATGAACACAATCAACAACCCTACAACACCTCCCATCAGGGCCAGAAAAATGGCTTCAAAAAGGAATTGTAACAAAATGAAAAAGTTCTTGGCGCCCAACGATTTTTGTATTCCGATCTGACTGGTTCGTTCCTTTACGGAAATAAACATGATGTTGGCCACACCAAAGCCGCCCACCAGCAAAGAGAAGGCTCCAATAATAATACTAACTAAACCAATTACATGGAAAAGCTGATCGAATCCTTTGTTGATAATGTCGGTTTGATTGATCGCGAAATTGTCGTCGGCTGTGGGTTTCAGCTTTCGAATGGAACGCATGATTCCTGTCAGTTCCTGTTTCATATCCGCAACGGAGATGTAGGGTTTTGATTTAACCACAATGGACGTATTGATGTTTCTGGAATTGACTACCTGTCGGGCAAAATTCACAGGTACCACTACCCACGTGTCGGGCGAACCGCCAAAAATATTACTACCTTCTTTTTTGATGACGCCAATAACGTACAACCGGCGACCGAATACTTTGATGCGCTTGCCAATCGGATCCTGATTTCCAAACAAGTTCTTGGCTATATCTGCCCCGATGATGGCCATGTTTCGACCCGAAAAACTTTCGGTTTGTGTGAAATATCTTCCCTCCTGCAGATTCAGGGTCATGACCTCATTATATTGGTGCGATACCCCAATAATGGGGGCGTCTTCCACATTGTTGTCTTTGTAATAGACATTCCGGGTAACACTAAACATAAAGGCGGCGTGCTCCACCGTATTGCTTCTTTTTAAAATTTCATTAACCTCTTCGGCTGTGGGTTCCGGTCGCTGGTAATATTTCCACCAGGGATAATCACCTCCCATGGCCCAGGGCCATTTCTGAATAAAGAGCACATTGCTTCCCAGCGAATTGATTTCTGATTTAATATTCGATTCCAGACTGTCGAAAATAGTAAAGATGGAAATAATGGAAAAAATTCCAATAGTGATACCTAAAAGTGAAAGGATCGTTCTTATTTTGTTTATTTTTAAGGAATTAACAGAAAAAACCAGACTTTCATAAATGAGTTTAATCACCTTCATAGAATCAATATTTAAGCAGAAGCCTCTTCGCTGTTGGGCTTGTGAAATATATTTTTCAAAGTTAAGTGAAAATTTAATCATTTAAGTTTATTTTGCAAAAAGAAAAAGGCTGACACTGCCTGATATATAAACCGCTAAAAACAAATTGATTGTGAAAAAAATAACCACAGCACTTATTTCTGTTTATCATAAAGAGGGTTTGCAGCCTGTTCTAGCGGCCCTGAAAAATTCAGGTGTTCGTATCTTTTCTACCGGAGGCACCTACGATTATATTCTTGAAAAAGGGTACGATGCTGAAACGGTTGAGTCCCTCACTTCCTATCCTTCCATTCTGGGAGGAAGAGTAAAGACATTGCACCCCAAAGTATTTGGTGGCATTCTGGCCAGGAGAGACGATACCGGCGATCGGGATACGCTGTTACAATACCAGATTCCTGAATTCGACCTGGTGATTGTAGACCTTTATCCTTTTGAAGAAACTGTTCGCAATACGGATGATGCCCATGCCATCATTGAAAAAATTGATATTGGAGGCATTGCATTGATTCGGGCTGCTGCCAAAAATTTTAAAGATGTGCTCATCGTTTCTGCTTCGGATCAGTATGATGAACTGGTTGATTTGCTGGGAAAAGGAGGAAGCACACTGGACGATCGTCGTGAATTTGCCGCCCGTGCATTTGATACCAGCTCACACTACGATACGGCCATTTTTAACTGGATGAATCCCGGAAAGGTGGAGTCTTTCAAACAGAGTATTCGTCAGGCTGAGGTGTTGCGTTATGGTGAAAACCCACATCAAAAAGGCGTTTTTTACGGTCAATTGGATGAGATGTTTGAGCAATTGCACGGCAAGGCCATTTCGTATAACAACCTGCAGGATCTGGATGCCGCCATTGCATTAATCGATGAATTTGAAGACACGGCGTTTGCCATTTTGAAACACAACAACGCCTGTGGCCTGGCCGTCAGGGAGCACCTGGTGGATGCCTGGAAGGATGCCCTGGCAGGAGATCCGGTTTCTGCCTTTGGCGGAGTATTGATCACCAACAGGATAGTAAATAAGGAAACGGCCGATGAAATCAACAAGCTGTTTTTTGAAATTATTCTGGCTCCCGAATACGAAGAGGAAGCATTGACCGTTTTAAAACAGAAAAAAAACAGGATTATCCTGAAACGCAAAGATGGAAAAAGAAAGAATTATCAGTTCCGTACGGCGCTCAACGGCGTGTTGTGGCAGGATAATGATCTGGTTACTGAAACGGCCGAGCAACTGGAAGCGAAAACACAACGGGTTCCCACCGCCGAACAAACGGATGATTTGTTGTTTGCCAATAAAATTGTGAAACACATCAAGTCCAATGCCATTGTGTTGGTGAAAGACAAACAATTGGTGGGGTTGGGTACCGGGCAAACTTCCCGGGTTGATGCGCTGAAACAAGCCATTGAAAAGGCACGCAGTTTCAATCTGCCGCTGGAAAATTCGGTCATGGCATCCGATGCCTTTTTCCCGTTTTCCGATTCGGTGGAAATTGCCTACAAAGCCGGTGTTACTGCCGTGATTCAACCCGGTGGATCAGTTCGCGATGAAGATTCCATCCGTTTTTGTAATGAAAATAATGTGGCAATGGTATTTACCGGGGTGCGTCATTTTAAACATTGATTACCTTTGCTGCTAATAATGAAGATCTAAAAAGAAAAATAAAAAAATAAAATGGGCTTATTTTCATTTTTAACCAAAGAGATTGCCATTGACCTGGGCACCGCCAATGTACTCATCATACACGATGACAAAGTAGTGGTGGATGAACCCTCTATTGTGGCTGTCGAAAGAAATACGGGAAAAGTGATTGCCGTGGGCAAAAAGGCCATGATGATGCATGGTAAAACACACGATAACATCAAAACCATCCGCCCGCTCCGAGACGGTGTAATCGCTGATTTTCAGGCGGCAGAAGTGATGATTCGTGAAATGATCAAAATGATCGGTTTTAAAAATACCCTCTTTCCCCCCTCCCTGAAGATGGTAATCTGTATTCCTTCCGGGATTACCGAAGTGGAAGAGCGCGCGGTGAAAGATTCGGCCGAACAGGCCGGTGCCAAAGAAATCAGACTGATTCATGAACCCATGGCAGCTGCCATTGGTATCGGTATTGATGTGCTGGAGCCTACCGGTAACATGATTATTGACATTGGTGGGGGTACCAGTGAGATTGCCGTTATTGCGTTGGGCGGAATCGTGAACAATACCTCCATCCGTATTGCCGGTGATGATTTGACCTACGATATTGAAGAATATATGCGGAAGCAACACAACATTACGATTGGCGAGCGTACCGCGGAAAGGATTAAGATCGAAGTTGGCTCGGCACTAACCGAACTGGAAAATCCGCCCGACGATTATGCCGTACATGGCCGTGATCTGCTGACCGGCATTCCCAAGGAAATCATGGTAAATTACAAGGAAATTGCAGCAGCACTGGATAAATCCATTTCCAAGATTGAAGCTGCCGTATTGAATGCGCTGGAAAACACGCCGCCCGAACTTTCAGCTGATATCTACCGTACCGGTATATACCTGGCTGGTGGTGGTTCGTTGTTGCGCGGACTGGACAGAAGGATTCACCAGAAAACCAAACTTCCGGTTCATGTGGCTGAAGATCCGTTGCGTGCGGTGGCCCGGGGCACCGGAATTGCTCTGAAGAATTTTGAAGAATTTACGTTCCTTATCAAATAAGTTGAAAGAAGGATGGCATGCGGAACCTGCTCCTGTTTTTAATTAAGCATCAGTTTATATTTCTTTTCCTGATTCTGGAAATTGTTGCCTTGTTTCTGCTGTCGTATTCGTATTCTTATCAGCGGTCGCTCACCTTTAATGCAGCCAACGATCTGACGGGAAATGTACTGAAAACCTCAACCAATATATCCGATTATTTTTTGCTTTCGGAAGAAAACAAACAACTTTTGGATGAAAATGCCCGTTTGCGGGACCGTTTACCCAATCTGAAGCAAGCCGTCGCTCCTGATTCCATCCTATATGTAGCTGACAGCATTTACGATTATATTCCTGCTCATGTGATCCGGAACACCGTAAACCGGCACGATAATTTTATCATACTGGACAAAGGAAGGGATGAGGGCATTGAAAAGGAAATGGGCGTTCTGTCACCGCAGGGCGTAGCCGGAATTGTCATCGGAGTTTCCAGCCATTACAGTATTGCCATGTCGCTGCTTAACGAACATGCCAAGATCAGTGCCCGCATTAAAAAGGACAATCAGCTGGTGAATGTTATCTGGGACCAGGAAAATTCCCTTGAAGGTACAGTGGTGGATATTCCGTCGCATCTGGATTTGGAACCGGGTGATACCGTGGTTACCAGTGGCAATTCATTTATTTTCCCTGCCGGTATAAACCTCGGGACCATTGTTTCCTACCACAAAAGCGAAAACCGGAGTTTGAACCGGGCCGTACTGAAGTTTTCAACGGATTTCAACAGTTTACATTATGTATACCTGGTGAGAAATCTGCGGAAAAAAGAACAGGAAAAACTATTGGAGGAGGCCGAACGATGACAGGTGGGATCATAAAACAGGTAATTAGGTTTGGGTTACTCATACTGCTTCAGGTTTGGGTACTTGACAAGGTTTCGTTTGACGGTTTTGTCATCCCCTATGCCTACGTGATGTTTATCTTGTTGTTGCCTTTTGACATCAATAAAAGTCTGCTGCTGCTGCTGGCGTTTTTTACCGGGTTGGTGATGGACTTTTTCGGGAATACCCTGGGGCTTCATGCCGCATCGCTGGTATTGCTGGCTTTTGTTCGACCGGGTGTATTGCACTTTTATTTCCCCCGTCTCGAGACCCAAATCGGTGAAGAACCGGGTATCGTGAGGCTGGGGCTTTTTGGATTTATCAAGTATGCTTTCACGCTGATTTTGTTGTTTCAGACCGCGCTGGTTTTCCTGGAAGTCTTTTCCTTTCACCACTTTTTTTCGCTGTTGTGGGAGGCTGTATTGGGAGCCCTGGCTACAACATTTTCTGTGACGCTGCTGGAACTGCTTTTTGAACGTAGAAAAAGAAAGAAAGTAAGATAGCGCCTAATCACGCAAAGAGGCCACAAGTCGTTTGGGATTCAGAATCAAATCCGAAGCATCCAGAATAGTGTGACAGATCATATCTGCTGCTTGCAGTGACACTGTAGCCGCCCCTTCCTGCTGTATCACCAGAATTCCCAACGCAGCTTTTTCCAGCATCATCCGGTCATTCCTGCCATTGCCCAAAGCAATTACCTTTTCAGGTCCCAGCAGTTCGATGTATTTTAGTTTGGCTGTAGCTTGTTCTTTGCCTTGAAGAATATTCAGCTGAACAGGGAGGCTGCTCAATTCCGCAGCAGCCTGACCAAATGTGTCGGCTGTAACGACGTGCAGGGTGAATTGCTTGGCAAGTTCCTGAAGCCGTTGACTCATCCCGTGGATTAGCTTCCCGTCGATGGCCAGTGTACCGTTGAAATCGAACACCAGGTGCTGAATAGTCAGCCTTTTAAAACCGGTTATGTCGACAGACCACATCAGTGTTTAAGAAAACGGATAATGTCGTTTCCGTTGGCAAAGATCAGCAGGGCAAGCAAAAGAACCATCCCGACAATCTGTGCATATTCGAGGAACTTATCGCTGGGTTTGCGGCGAGCCACAATTTCATAGGTCAGGAACAACACGTGCCCTCCGTCCAGCGCCGGAATAGGAAGAATATTCAGGATGGCCAGCATGATCGATAAAAAGGCCGTTAAACGCCAGAAACTTTCCCAGTGCCATTGGGCGGGGAAAATGCTGGCGATGGTTCCGAATCCACCCACATTTTCATAGGCTTTCACCTTGGGAGAGAAGATCAGGCGCAATTGTTTCAGGTAGTTGTCAATGCCCTGCCAGGTTCTGATAAATCCTGCGGGAATGGCTTCGATGAAGCTATATTTTTTCTGATCCAGTGTAAAGAAGCCTTTCGGATCTTTTGCATAAACACCCAAAATACCTTCTTTCCCCAGTTGCAACGGAATCTGTAACGTGTCGGCACCCCGTTTTACCATAACCGTGACTTTCTGGTTTTTGTACTGCAGGATGCTGTCGTGGAATTCAGTAAAATATCTGAGGTATTTCCCGTTGAATCCCAGTATAGCGTCGTTGAGTTTTATACCGGCCTTTTCTGCTATGGAGTTTTTGGAAAAGGATCCGATAATAAATGGGAAACGCGGAGTTAGAAAATACGATTCTTTCCTGACTTTCAGCATTTTGTTGAGGCTGCCCTGGGGAAAATGTACCGTGATCGTATCATGTTTGCGAATCACTTCGGCTGTATGGGCTTCGTTCAGAAGAATCTCCATGGGGATTTTATTGAAATTGGCTACCTGTTTACCGCCGATGGTTAAAATACGGTCGCCATTTCGGAAGCCCATTTCATAAGCCATACTGTCCACACTTACGCCGTATTTATTCACCTGCTGCGTAGGCAAATATTCTTCGCCAAAATAGGTTAGTAGACCGATGTAGATAATGATGGCCAGAACCACATTCATGGTGACCCCGCCCAGCATAATAATGAGCCGTTGCCAGGCCGGTTTGGACCGAAACTCCCAGGGCTGAGGCGGCTGTTTCATCTGCTCCTTGTCCATAGATTCGTCAATCATTCCCGAAATTTTCACATACCCTCCCAAAGGAAGCCAGCCCATACCGTATTCCGTGCCTTTGAATTTGAATTTAAAAAGGGAAAACCAGGGGTTGAAAAACAGGTAAAATTTCTCTACCCGTGTTTTGAAAATTTTGGCTGCAGCAAAGTGTCCAAACTCATGCACAATCACCAGGATGGATAAGCTCAGGATTAACTGTAAGACTTTTATCAGGATAACCATATTGTTAACGCGTCAATGATTCAATTTTATTCTGTTTCGCTTCGTATTCGGTTCCGAAATATTTTCAATACCGGAACGCCGAAAAAAGGAAATAGTAACCCGCTCAGACAAAAAACGTTTAAAAAGATAACGTATTGAAAAACAATCTGTATTTGGGTTGCCTTTTTCTTTTTTCGGTAGTTTCAAAAGCAAGTGCAAGATTACGAATTTTTTTCATATCCCGGGGATGCATATCGCTTCGTAAATACCAAAAGATCAGCGGATCGGTTTTTTGGAAAAAAAAGAGATTATTCGAAGTCAATGTAATGGGCCGGATTCACCGGACTACCGTTGTACCACAGTTCAAAATGGAGGTGCGGCCCCGAGCTGTCTTCTCCTGAATTACCCGCAATGGCAATGGGCTCACCGGCTTTTACCACATCGCCTTCCTGTTTCAGCAGGGTGGCACAATGCTTATACACGGAGATCAGGTTTCCGGAATGCTGGATCATGATCACGTATCCGGTTTCCAGTGTCCAGGAGGAGGCTACAACGGTTCCGTCCAGCACCGATTTAATGGCTTCATTATGAGCCGCCACGATGTCAACACCGTAATGTTTTTCCAGTGGTGAAAATTTAGAGGTCAGAATCCCATTCATGGGAGTAAAAAAGTTTTGATTTTGGATGAGCGCATTGCTGGAAAAGAGGCTGGCAGGCTCGGGATTAGGAAAATACAGATTAAATCGGGCCTGATTCTCAAATGCAGCCCTGAAACTGCTGTCCTGTTTTGAAATATGATCAGAAATAGTATCGTAATGCCTGGCCGGAACTGCGGGTTGAAGAGCTTGGTTTTTCGGCAATGTTTTATCCTCAATAATTCGTTTCAGATTAGCGAAATAGACATTCTTTTTCTGCACATCCTGCATCAGCGAATCAATGGTTTTGTTCATCTGGTACAGTTCGTTTCGCTGCTGTCCTTCCGGATAACCAGGGATATACATTTTCAGCGGAGTGTAGGCAATGACAAAAAAAGTCAGGAAAATAAAAATGATTCCCAAACTCAAAAGCATGATGATCACATGCATCCGGGTCAGCCGGAACGTGAATCGTTCTTCAAAAGTGGTCTCGTTGAGAAAAACCAGACGGTAAGTGGTACGGAGCTTCTGGTACCATTTCTTGTTATTCTTCTTTTTTTCAGCCATTTGCGTTCGTTAGTGATCGCAAAGGTAAGAATAAGTTTCTGGAGAAAGTTTGTTTTTCTTTGCAGACCAATTTCCTGTTGTATTTTGGGAATGATTAAATTCAACAACAAAAATTGTAACTTTTTCAAAGTTCTTGTACTAAATAATAAAACCCAAAAAAAAGATTGTGACCTTGAACAAAGAAGAACAGTTTAACCTGATCATAGCAGAAAACAGTAGCCGGATCCAGCGGATTTGCAGTTATTACAATTCAGATAAGGAGGATCAGAAGGATATGGTTCAGGAAGTGCTGGTAAATATTTGGAAAAGCCTGGATAATTTCAGGGGAGAAGCGGCCATGAGCACATGGATTTACCGGATCGCCGTAAACACCTCACTCAATTTCACAGGGAAAGCTTTCCGGCAAATGAAATTAATGGTGAATGCTGATATTGGTAACCTGAACATCATTGTTGATGATGAGGAAATAGGAAAGAAACTTCGGCAGGAGGAAAATATGAAGCTTCTTCAAAATGAATTAAACCAGTTGTCGGTGATTGATAAGGCCCTGATGTCACTGGTTCTGGAAGGCCTCAGTATGAAAGAGATTGCAGATATTATCGGAATCACAGAACCGAATGTAAAAGTCAAAATTCACCGGGTTAAATCACAGCTTAGAGTAAAACTGAAAGGAAGAAACAATGAACACAAATAACAAACAGAAACTGTCGTTAGAACAATTATTGCGGAACCTGAAAGACGAAGACGCAAATCATGCCACGGTTATAAAACGGTTTCAGTATATCTATGTGGTCTTCTTCATTTTTTATGCCATCATAACAACGCTGGTCTATGTTTTTGAAAGAGATCTCAGGATGCTCCTGAGCGGGGTGAGCTTTATGAGTTCCTTCATCATCCTTGCCGTTCTTTTCAGAAAGTATTACAAGGAATACCGGTTTGTCGATTATTCATTGCCTACGTTGCTGCTGTTGAAACGCGCAGCATCCCGGTATCAGCTTTTTCAAACCAAAGCTTTGTGGCTGCTGGTAGCTTTTGGCTTTATGGACGTTGCTTTGACTTTGAATATGCAGCCCCGAGTATCGCCATGGATCGTTCAGATCATTATCTTGGCTACCCTTTTGGTGGCGCTTGTCATCGGAATAATCCGCTGGTGGTATAAATACAAACCACTCCTCGACAATACGCGGCGTTTGATTTCCGAAATTGAAACGGATTAACAGGGATTCCGGATAAAAAAGAAAAGGCTTACTGCTGCCGAGCTGATAATTCTTTAAATTTGCTTTTCGACGAAAATAATTTGCTGGATTTTCAGTTTAATAATCAAAGAATTCTTTTTTGAAAACATCAGTATTTCATCGTTTTATTGGTTTATTCCTGATGGTGGCGGTGGTTTGGGTCCTGAATGGGTGTTCCACGCAGCGCAATTCGGCCCTGTCCCGTATGTATCACAAGCTTACCAGTCATTATAATGTCTACTGGAATGGCGAGCAGAGTTATAAAAAAGGATTTGATTTTATTCAACAGCATGTCCGGGATGACTACAACCGGGTGTTGCCTGTGTTTAATTATGGTGATAAGAAACTGGCACAACAGGTAAAACCTCAAATGGAACGGGCCATCAAAAAAGCTTCACTCACCATTCAGGAACATTCTATGGTGTTCAACGGGAAAGAAGAAATTCCTTGGGTGGGCCGGAGTTATCTGCTCATGGGCAGGGCTCATTTTCTGGATCAAAATTACATTGCAGCTCGTCGGGTGTTCGACTTTATTTCCAAACAATATGCACATCAGCCGTTTCAGTATGTGGCTATGTTGTGGCTTTCAAAAACGTATATCGCCGAAGGTTCTTATGAAAAAGCGCAGGCCCAGCTGAATTTACTGCGTAGCCTTAAAGAAGAAATTAATTTCCCGTTGTCGGTTAAGAAACAAATGCCTTTGGTGGAAGCCAATCTGTATATTGCCATGAAGGATTATGAAACGGCATACGGATTTCTGGAGCAGGCACTGAAAACCTGTTCTGGTCGCGATCAGTGTACACGTGTCCTTTTTATTCTGGGGCAGATCAATCAACGGGAAGCGCATTATCAGTTAGCAACCAATTATTACAAAAAGGTAATCAAAAGAAATCCGGTTTTTCAGATGTCATTCGAAGCCCGGTTGCGACTGGCTACCAGTTATGATTCCACCCATCAGGATTTGAAATTTGTTCAGAAAACCCTCGGGCACATGGCCAAAAGCCATATGTATCAATCCTACCTCGGGCAAATTTATTATGCCATGGCACAGGTGGCCGAACGCAGTCGTCAGGATTCGTTGATGGTATTTGAGTTGCGGAGGTCGGTAGCAGCCTCGGCTAAAGACAACACACAAAGAGCCGTTGCTTCGCTGAAACTGGCCAAAGTGTATTTTGCAAAGGGGGATTATTTACAGTCCAAGGCCTATTACGATACTACACTGATGTCGTTGGCCAAAACCGATCCCGAATACGCCGAACTCGAAAAAACAGCTTCGGTGCTGACGGAACTTTCTGGATACTTGACTACAATTCATACACAGGACAGCCTGCAGCGGATTTCGTATATGGATACCGCTAAGCTGTATGCGCTTATAGATCAAAAAATTATCCGGTTCAGAAAGCAAAAAGCGGAACAACAGCAACAGCAAAACCAGCCGCTTCCCCAGCAGGCAACACCCCCCGCAGATTATACTCAAAGCAGCGGCGGATGGTATTTTTACAATAATGTAACCCGAACCAAAGGGTATAATGATTTCATCAGCCGTTGGGGTCAGCGGAAGTCGCGGGACCTGTGGTTTTTGAATGCGCAGTCGGGAGATCTTTCCACACCAACACACGCAATGGCTACAGAAAATCAACAGCAAAGCGTTTCCTCATCTAATCAAGGAACCAACAACAAAGCTGTTCTTGCCGAAACTCCATTGTCAAATAATCCTGAAAGCAGGGCTTATTACCTAAAAAACATCCCCAGGGGTACACAGGCCATGCAGCATTCTGATTCATTGATGATGGATGCATACGAAAATGCCGGTTTCCTGTATCTGGATGCACTGCACGATACAGTCAGTGCCCTGCAGATGTATCAAAGCTTTTTGCAACGGTTCCCGGAAAGCAGGAAAAAACTCCAGATGTGGTACACGTTGTATTCTTTGTATTCTGCCAAAAAAGACACAAGCAAAGCTGAGCAATACAAAAACCTGATTGTTCGGAATTATCCCAATACGTTGTATGCAAAAGTGGTTCAGAACCCCGAATATTATAAAACACTGGTCAGCGATCAGAAGAAGGTACAGGATCTGTATGCCCGTGCTTACAGGGCTTTTGAAAACGAACAGTATTACCGGGTGATTGATTACGCAGACCGAGCCGACCAGAGTTACGCTTCCGATAGCTTACTCATGCCCAAGTTCCTCTTTTTAAAGGCTGCTTCGCTGGGCAAAGTGGAGGTTCCCGACTCCATGTATACAGCCATGCAGTCGCTGATAAAGCATTATCCGAAAAGTGATCTGGTTCCCCGTGCCCGTGCGGTGATCAAAATGTTGCAACTGGAATACGGGATCGGTATTTCACCCGCCGAAAGAGCTGCCTTGCTGGCCAAACAAAAGAACAAAACAGGAGCAGGCCCGTTTACCTTCGATCCCAAGGCCCCACAGCAAATCATGCTGGTGGTAAACCGACAACAGATTCAGATCAACGCACTGGAAGTGCGCTTGTCCGACTTCAACAATAAGTATTTCCGTTCGGCCAAATTGAGAATCAGAAGTTTGGAACTGAACAGGGAATATTCTCTGATTTTGGTGCAACAATTTCTGAATGCGGATGCCGCACAAACCTATTACAATGTCCTAAAAACGGATAATTACGTATTTTCAGGGATGAATCCGAAACTTTACACGCTGTTTATTATCTCTTTAAAAAATTATCCCTTATTTTACAGGGACAAAAACCTGGATAGCTACAGGGAATTTTTTAAAACGAACTATAAGGAATAGGACAAAAACAGAAGGAAATGAAAAAAAGTACGAATGGCGATGCACCCATGCGCAATATGATGGCCCGGGGAACTCGATTGTCCGGAGATATTGATACCGAAGGAGACATACGGATTGACGGACATTTTACTGGAAAGATTAATGCCAGGGGCAAGGTAGTCATTGGTGCTGAAGGCTACGTGGAAGGTCAGGTTGACTGTAAAAGCATTGATGTATCAGGCAGGTTAAAAGCCACTGTGGTAGCTGAGGAAATTACAGTATTGAAAAGTACGGCCCGGGTGGAAGGAGACATCCTTACCCCGAAGATTTCCATTGAGCCGGGAGCCGTTTTTGAAGGACATTGTAAAATGGATTCTTCAGAAAAACAATTGGATGAAAAACCAAAAAGACACATCCAAAAAAGCGAAGCCCGATCCGCTTAAAACCTACGCTGCCTATTCATCACTGGGCATCCAGATGGTGCTGATTATTTTGGCAGGGGCATTCGGCGGCCGGGAGCTGGACAAAGTTGTTTCATGGGAATTTCCTGTATTTACCCTAAGTCTGACTATATTTGCACTGATATTGGCCATGCTGCTTTTTATCAAAGAACTGTTCAGAAAAAATAAATAACCAGACTATAGAGAAGTTGTTATCATGAAAAATGTCCGACTGAGTTTGTCGTTTCATATTACCCTTTTTACTTTCCTGATGGCAGCACTTTCCCTGCTTGTTCAACTGGGAGTCCCACAGGTGAAGATTTCTCCGACTTATCCTTTTATTCTGATTTTCTTTTTTCTGGCTACCTGGGTCATTCTGCTCATCCTTGAGAAGAGTTTTCGTTCAAAACTCAGCCGCTTTGCCAATGCCTATATGCTGGTCAATTTTGTTAAACTAATCCTGTTTTCCGGTGTTATTGCTGTATACGCATTGAGCAATAAGGAAGATGCAGTTTCGTTTGTGATTACCTTTTTTGTGTACTATATCTTTTTCACTCTTTTTGAAGTGGTGGAGCTGAGGCAACTCAATACCCGGTAAAAGATTTTTATCAAAGCGGTGGAAGTTTGAACGAAATAGCTTATCTTAGACACACTAATTTTTAAATTTTAAGTTGAAAACGGGGACTGAGAAACGCATAAGTTTCTCAGCGTAAAAATTAACCAGATCTGAACACAGATACATATCCGGAATCCTTCAAAAAGCTTGTAAAAATGTGTAAATTAATTTTTTATAGGGAACGTGTTTTGAACTATGCCGGGGTGAACTGTGTATTTTCATTGGACTAATTTTTGTATTTTTGCAGGCCGAAAGACCTCTTATGGGGGTCTTTTATCTTTTTATTGACTTCAAAAACAAAGAATATGGCAGAATCAAGGTATTTTACAGAAGAAGGATTACAAAAACTGCGTGACGAACTGGAACAACTGACCACCGTGGAGCGAAAACAAATTTCCGAGGCTATTGCCGAGGCCCGCGACAAAGGTGATTTGTCTGAGAATGCTGAATACGATGCCGCCAAAGAAGCACAGGGGTTGCTGGAGTTGAAGATTTCCAAACTGCAGGATCTGATCAGTAACGCACGCATTATTGATGAATCAAAAATGGACAAATCGAAGGTGTTGATCCTGTCCACCGTAAAAGTAAAAAACGCGAAAAACGGAGCCATCATGTCCTATACACTGGTTCCCGAAAAGGAAGCCGACCTGAAAACCGGAAAAATCTCCGTGAATTCACCCATTGCCAAGGGGTTGTTGGGGAAAACTGTGGGAGAAAAAGCAGAGATTCCTGTACCCGCCGGTACAGTGCAGCTGGAAATTGTTGACATTTCGCGATAACATAAATATGAATTAGTACTTTTAGTCTGACTTCAAAAACAAAACAAATGGCTACCATCTTCACCAAAATTGTCAACGGGGAAATTCCTTCTTATAAAATTGCAGAAACGGAAGACTACTATGCCTTTCTGGACATCAATCCGCTGGCCAAGGGGCATACACTGGTGATTCCCAAACAGGAAGTCGATTATATCCTGGATATGGATGATGAATTACTGAAAGGACTGATGGTGTTTGCCAAAAAAGTGGGTAAGGCCATCGAATCGGTGATTGAATGCAAGCGCATGGGTATTACGGTGATCGGACTGGAAGTGCCGCACACACATGTTCACCTCATTCCGATCAATACCATTTACGATATGGATTTCAAGCAACCCAAACTGAAGTTTGCCCAGGAAGAATTCGAACACATTGCCGATCAGATCCGAACGGCATACAATCAATTGTAAGAAATTTCAAGCGGTCTCAAAAGGGCCGCTTTTTTTGTCTGTATTCTCTCCCGCTCCTGCCGGTCTTCGTTAATGCTGAAGGAAAATTTTCTAGATTCTGAACACTTGATTCGTTACACCATCTATTAATCAGATACTTTAGTGCATAATGTGATCGGATGGAGTGCCTGCACACGGTGTTTTCATATTTCAATACCTTTTATCCGCAAAACTGTTACCTTAGTGGCATTGAAACCAAAATGAAAAAGAATGACAACCACATCAATGTTCTCATAGTCGTTTGAGAAAACCAAAGACATTAATGTATTTTGAAGATAATGAATGAGTTGTCAATGTGTAGGAACGATAACATTCGACCGAAAAACACGTACCAGTGATTGTTAAACAACCAAAGTGCAGTAAAATCAAACAGATGAGATTTATTAAAGTTCTGATCATGCTGAGCTCCGTGGCCCTTTTTTGGAGCTGCCAAAAAGATAACGGTTTAAAGGGTTCTCAATCCCCGACCAGTTCGGGCGATTCTATTACCAATAAATGGAAACTAGTATATAATAAAAACGATAATTTTACTTGTCTTCTTGCTATTGGTAACAGCATTATAGCAGGCACCGACAACATAACATACCCGGGAGGACTTTATATATCTTCAGACAGTGGAAATACATGGGATACGATTACGAACGGATTGCCTGATTTTGTCAGGATTTCATGTCTAGTTGCAATCGGGAAAGATATTTATGCAGGAGTCCCCGGTCTTTACAGATCATCAGATACAGGGAAACAATGGATTTCTATAAGTGGGGATTTATCGCCGTATACTATTACTGATATAGCCATTAGCGGAAACAATATTTTAGCCGCAACCAGCAGAGGGGTGTATGTATCGAAAAATGATGGAAAGCATTGGGTGCAAAAAAATAGCGGGTTGTCATATTATTTTTCTGTATATGCGTTGGCGATTAAAAAGGACAGTATATATGCGACCACTGATAAGGGAGTTTTTCTATCTACAGATACGTGTAACACCTGGACCCCTATCAATACGGGATTTCCAAAAAACACGATGATTTCATCATTGGTTATTAAAGGAAATAAATTCATTGCAGGTGCGGCCTCGGGGCGAATATATACTTCAAATGACAACGGATTACATTGGTCAAATAACGGGACGAAACTGAATGCGAATGTTCGATCCTTAATCATAAACGGGGATAGCATATATGCAGTGACAAATGTGTACCTCTATTACTCTAGGGACAATGGCGTGAAATGGGATACACTCTCAAATTACGGATTATCTCGAATTAACACATATGGATCCATTGCAGTGTCCGGGCACTATATTTATGCGGGAGCCACTTATGGAATCTGGAGAAAACGGCTATAGAGTAGAGATCCGTCTCTCTACCATTAGTCAGAGCAGAAATGACTCATGAGAATCTATTGGAAAAACGTGAATTTTTGAGAAATTTGTGAAGGAAAACGGTTAAAAGAAATTTATTTTTAAAACGAATCACTTAAGAGCTGAAAGATGAAAATTAAATTCAATGTGATGGCCTTTTTGCTCATCGCAACCGTACTTTCAGGTTGTGGTTGGAACGGAGGCTCAAAAAAATTTGATTTTGGACATATTGAACAAAATAAGTACATCAATTCTTATTTTGGTATGGAACTGGTTATTCCGGATGGCTGGGTTGCCCGAACCAGAAAGGAAACCCGGAAAATGGTCAACATGTTGTATGATACCGTAGTGAAAAACGACATAAAACCCAGGGTAAAAGCGTCAGAAATAAATACAGCGGATTTATTGTCCATCTTTAAGTATAAAATTGGGACCTCTAAAGAGTACAATCCGGGACTGATGTTGATAGCAACAAATTTAAAAAATGCACCCCACACAAAAACAGGAAGTGATTACTTGTCGTTTGTACGAAAATACCTTAAACAAAGGCAGGAGGTGCATTATATGCATATTGACGAAACATCCAAAAAAGTGATGATAAACAATCAGCCGTTTTATTCAATGAGTTGTACGATTAATATAGGGATCAACATAAATCAAGAGTATTATTCCACTGTTAAAGATGGATTTAGTATGAACGTGATCATAACTTATGCTAATGAACAGCAGAAAAAAGAGCTGGAAAACATTATACACTCAATAAAATTTAACCACTGATTCCACTTTATTATTGACTATGGCAAGCAATTCTGAAATCAGACAGACATAAAAAAAGGCCTCCATGAGGCCTTTTTTTATTTTAATCCTGTTGTTGATTTTCTTTATCAAGCAACTTGGTTCCGGTTTGTCGCACCACAGATTTGTAGTAGGTGGAATCGTAGCCGGGCTGTTCCAGTTTTGGGTTCACAAATAGATATCCTTTTTTCGGCGCCACAGCCGTTTTAATGTTGCCGTCCATGTAGCGCATAAACAGATAGTGGTAGAGTTTTACCCAGGTGTGGAATGTTTTGGAGGCCATGTCGTTGCTGTACTGTGTCAGATAGGCTACAGCCTCCTTCGGATCTTTTTTGTAGAGCACTTCGGCACCGGCATCTACGGCAGGGGTGTTGGTGATGAATTCATTTTCCAGTTTGTTTTGTGCTTTTTCAATATCGGGATGAATGCGGTCCCAGGCGCTGTAAGCAAAATTTTCCACCTGATTGAAAATCCAGAAACCGGAAGTATTCGACCACTCCATCATGCTGCCATTGCCTACTTTGAAGTTTTCGGGGACCACCGTAGAAGAGGAATAAATGGGCATGTAAACGGTGCCTGATGCATCATCCACACCCCACCAGATAATACCGCCAATGGCATCGGGCAACCAGCTGCGCGACTGGGCCACAAAGGTAAAACCGGTTTGCTGGGTAGCGGTGGCACGTTCGTTCACATATTCCTTACCGTCCACTTTCCAGGTCAATGGTCTCCAGCGGTAAGGGCAATGGAACGGACCTGCTCCAATATCTTTACTCATATCCAGTTCGGTGCCTTCCAGGTGGTTGCGCAGGAAGTGCATCATGTCCTGCACGGTGACTTTCTTGTCGGGTTTGATCCACAAAGGCATGCGGTTGGTAGCATAGTGATCCACGTTTTTGTCGCCGTTGGGCAGTCGCTTGGCGTGTTCAATATCACCTTTGGCATAGTCCCAGTATTTATCCATGCCTTTTTTTACATCGTTGAACATAGTCCAAACACGGATTTCGCAGAAGCGGGCGGCTTCAAAATCAACGGGAGCATAGGTGTCGGAGAAAGAGAAATCTTTGTCTTTTCCTTTGTACCAGCCCATGTTGCGGGCAAAGGAAATCACATCGGATGAATAAACGGTTGATACTTCCGGGTTAAAGATTTTGTCCATTTCCTTATCGGTGATGGAAGTATTGTTATTGTCCAACGGGAAAGTGGTAATGCGGGCCTGGTTTGCATGGCCTGATACATAGCCATCCGGAATGCGTCGGGCCACCCAAACAGCACCCAAACTGTCTTTTCCTTTTCCGATCATTTCCAGGATCCAGGCTTCGTCTTTGTCGGCAATGGAAAACGATTCTCCTTCGCTGTAATAACCGTATTTGGCTACCAGGCTGGTCATCACTTTAATGGCTTCGCGTGCTGAACGGGAGCGTTGCAGTGCCAGATAGATCAAGCTGCCGTAATCGACTTTGGCTTGTGGTTGATGGTGTAGTTCCGACCTTCCGCCAAAGGTGGTTTCGCCAATGGCCACCTGGTATTCGTTCATGTTCCCGATCACATTGTAAGTTTGGTGTGCTTGTTCGATTTTTCCAAGATATTTCCCCGTATCCCATTCGTATACATCCATCATAGTACCTTTGGGCCAGACGCCGGCAGCCCAGTGGTACAATTCCCCGTAAAGCAGGTGAGAGTCGGCGTTGTAAGAAATCATTACCGAACCATCGGCGGATGCTCCTTTGGTGATCAGGTAATTGGTACAGGCCATTACACGACCACTTCCGGCCAGCAGGGCCAGGGTCAGCAGGGCGATAAGCGCAGTAGAGTTGAATTTTTTCATGTATTCAAATTTTTGTAAGTATTTATTGAAAATTCTCTGATTGTCCAGTCCTTACAAAGTTAAAATTTTTAGGGGAAAACCGTTGTTTACGGGTGGATAAAAAAACGGTTAGGGTTCAGAAATACAGGAATCTGAGATCCTGGCGAATTTTTCCTTCTTCAGTTCCGCCAAAAAGTTTTTCATGGTATGAAAAGGGCCTTTGGTGGCGGTAATGTTCATAACCCAGAGTGGAATATGGCCTCCCGCATTAATTTCAACGATCAGGCTGATTTTGACATTTCCATCCTTTTGAGGAGTAAACGTCCACTGTGAGTATGCATAAGGAACACGCACAAAATCTTTTTGTTTCGGGTAATAATCAGGCAACGAATGAGAGGTGATGGTAACGACTTTCGTTTCCGGGCATTGATGCAATACCACATCGGTTACAAAGTCCCTGTCGGTCACAGGCCAGGGGGCATTCGCCTGTCCGTAAAAAATCCAGTGTTTTGGGCCGAATACTTTCAGTATTTCACCGCCCTTGTACATATAAAACCAGTTTTTCTGATTTTTTACATCTTTGATCAGTGCTACCATCGACGAAAGTGGGGCCCGGGCTTCAGTTAGAACTTTTACTCTCTTGAGGTCGGTGCTGTCGGAAGTTTGGGTATACACCACGATGCCGTCGGAATCTTTTACTTTTTTCCAGGTACTGTTTGTCTTTTCAGGTACTTCGGCACCCAAAAGAATGAAGGAAAAAATAAGTAAAAAAGCCGTCTTCAAAAGGCGTTGTTATTTGAGTAATTGAATTGATTGTTCCCTGTCTTTCTCCAGTTGTTCTTTTAAGGCATCCAGACTTTCAAATTTCTTTTCATCCCGCAGGCGATCTACAAACATAATGGTGATGGTTTCGTCGTAAATCTCTTCATCGAAGTCAAAGATATTGATTTCAATGGTTAGTTCGCCATGATCGATCGTGGGGCGTACCCCAATGTTTCCCATCCCTTTGTACAGCTTCCCTTTGATCAAAGTGCGGCAGGCATACACTCCATTGGCGGCAATAAGTTTAAATTCCTTGGGTGTTTCAATGTTGGCCGTTGGAAATCCAATGGTTCTGCCTATGGCGTTCCCCCGGACCACTTTTCCTGTAAGAGCGTATTCGTATCCCAGCATCTGATTGGCTTCGCGCACATTTCCTTCCTGTAATAGTTTTCTGACCCGGGTGGAGCTTACCGGCTGACCGTCCACATAATAAGGGGACACCTGAATCACTTCAAAACCGAAGTTGGATTTTACCTTTTCCAGCAATTCAATGTTGCCTTCCCGGTTTTTCCCGAAATGATGGTCGTATCCGATGACGATCAGCTGCGGCTGAATATATTGTACAACATAGTTTGAAATGAAATCTTCAGAGGAATTGTTGGCAAATTCTTTGGTGAATTCAATGACAACCAGGTGATCAATTCCCGCCTTTTCAATGCGTTCCAGTTTTTTCTGATAGGTATTGATAAACTTCAGGTTCTGGCTGTCTTTTTGAAGAACCATCCGAGGGTGGGGAGAAAAGGTGATGAGCACGGTGGTGCCCTTGCGTTTGGCTGCCTCTTCTTTCATCCTGTTGAAAATGGCCTGGTGTCCCAGATGAACACCATCAAAGGTACCAATGGTTACAATGGTATTGGCTGTAGGTTTGAAATCTTTGATGCAGTTATATACTTTCAACTTTTTTTCTTTTCAGTGAATTAAATCATGTTGCAGCAGGTATTCGGCAATTTGCACTGCATTGGTTGCCGCACCTTTTCGCAGATTGTCAGAGACAACCCACAAATTCAGTCCGTTTTCTATTGTGTCGTCCCTTCGGATGCGTCCCACAAAAACTTCGTCTTTTCCTTCGGCATAAATGGGCATAGGATACAGAAAGCGTTCCGGATCATCCTGAATGACCACACCGGGCATGGCTGCCATTTGTTCCCGTGCAGCTTTTAGTGTAAAAGGTTTTTTGAACTCCACATTGACCGATTCAGAATGACCTCCGGTAACCGGAACACGGACTACCGTAGCCGAAATATTCAAGGAGTAATCATTCAAAATTTTACGGGTTTCGTTCACCAGTTTAAGCTCTTCGGTGGTATAACCGGATGAATCAAAATCACCACCATGAGGCAATACATTTCTGTGGATGGGATGTGGATAAGCTTTTGTCCCTGCATTTCCTTCCTGTTCGTTGGTCAGTTGCTGAATTCCCTTGATACCGCTACCGCTCACCGACTGATAGGTGGAAACAATAATACGGTTGATGTCAAAAGCCTTGTGCAGGGGAGCCAGCACCAGTACCATTTGGATGGTGGAACAGTTGGGGTTGGCGATGATTTTATCGGTAGATTTCAGCACATCTCCGTTGATTTCGGGAACCACCAGCGGAATGTTTTTATCCATACGCCAGGCAGAGGAGTTGTCAATCACTGTCGTCCCTGCGGCAGCAAATTTTGGAGCCCATTGCAGAGAGGTTGAACCGCCAGCCGAAAACAGCGCAATGTCTGGTTTTTCCTGAACAGCCTGTTCGAGGGAGATGACTTTTACAGGTTTTCCTCTGAACAAAACTTCCTTGCCCACCGATTTCTCTGAAGCCACTGCCAGTAGCTCGGAGACCGGAAAATTCCGTTCATCCAAAACAGAAATCATTTTGCTTCCCACAAGACCCGTGGCCCCCACAATTGCAATTTTCATCTTTTTTTCGTATATTAGAGGTCCCTTTCAACCGACTGCAAAATTATGAAAATAATGAAACCCATTATGCTCGTTATGATCCTGCTGCCTTTTTCGTTGCGGGGTCAAGTTTCAGAAAATTTTGACGATGGAAATCTGAGCACCAACCCGACTTGGTATGGAACCACAAACAGATTTATCGTTAACACTCAGCATCAACTCCAGCTTTTCGATTCTATTGCAGGAATGGCCTGGATCTCCACAGATGATTTGGTGACTGGAGCGAATGAATGGCGCTTCTGGATCCAACTTAAATTTGCCCCTTCGTCGGGGAATTATGTCAGAGTTTATTTACAAAGCGATCGTAAGGACCTGAACCTTCCGCTGCAGGGATATTTTTTGCAGCTGGGTGAAAAGGGAAGTGCAGATGCTCTTGAATTATTCCGTCAGGACAGTGAACAAACGATCAGTATCTGCCGGGGTCAGGATAGTTTAATTGCCTCATCATTTGCGATAAATATTAAAGTTATTCGTGACGGATTGGGGCATTGGAAAATTCTGGCCGATCCTACCGGTGGCGATTATTTCCAGCCTCAGGCGAAAGGCTTTGACAATACTTATACACAAGGTGAGTTTTTTGGTGTGGAGTGTTTGTATACCAAAAGCAATGCACAAAAGGTTTATCTGGACAATGTTTATTCCGGACCGGTAATACGGGATACTGTGGCACCGGAAATACTGTCGGTACAGGTAAAGAATCTGCATTCATTGGAAGTGTTGTTTGATGAAGTGGTGGACGGACCGTCGGCCGAAAACACGGCTAACTATACATTGTTGCCTGACGGGAACCATCCGGATAAGGCTATTGTTCAACCGGATGGGCGAACAATTTTGTTGGATTTTTATGAGTCTTTGCAGAACAAAACCCATTATACATTAAAAGCCGATTCTATCACGGACCTGGCCGGAAACGTGATGGTTACAGTTCAGACTCCATTCGATTTTTATCTTCCAGTGAAGTATGATGTGGTCATCAATGAGATTATGGCTGACCCGACTCCCACCCAGGGCCTCCCGGATGCCGAATATCTTGAGTTATACAACACAACGGATTTTACGGTTGATCTTACTGAATGGGAATTGGTGATTGGTACCAGGAGCCGTACTTTTAATCCGGTTTCCATTACTGCGAAGGGATATCTGATTTTATGTGCCGAGAAAAACAATTCCATGTTTTCCTCTTATGGTTCAGTATTTGGTTTTCCCAGTTTGTCCTTATTGAATGCCGGCCAGAATGTGGAGCTAAGAGATGAACACGGCAGTATGATGTCACGGGTTATTTATCAGGATAACTGGTATGGAGATGCAATTAAGAATAAAGGGGGCTGGTCGCTGGAACAGCGGAATCCTGAAAACAGTTGTTCCGGGGCAGAAAACTGGACGTCGTCAGTCAATAGTAGCGGAGGGACGCCCGGCACCCTAAACTCGGTATTTGATACCCTGACAGATTATCCCAAGCCGGAGTACTTGCAGGTGATTGATAACAGAAATATTGCTGTGTTCTTCAACCAACGGATGGATCAAAGTTCGTTGCAAAACAGAAATTGGTGGTCCACAGATATTGCACCGGATACGGTTTTTGTTTCGGATGATTCTCTTCAAAAAGCAAGTTTGTTTTATGCGCAGTCTTTTGAAAAACAAAGAAGATATCAATTATTGATCTCAAAACAAATAAAGAACTGTCGGGGTATTCCCATGAAATCGGATACCCTTCTGAATTTTGGTATCCCCGAAGTAGTAGACCATAACGATGTGCTGTTCAATGAAATTCTGTTTCATCCTAAAACCGGTGGTGCGGAATACGTTGAGTTGGCCAATCATTCCGAAAAGATTGTTGATCTGGGGAAGCTCTCCCTTGGTATTGTGAAACAGCATTCGGATGGAAGCCGGGATACAGCTTATTATAGAGTGTCTTCGCGACAAATTTTAGCATTCCCCGGTGAATATTACCTGCTGACCAAAGATCCCGAAAAGGTCAAAGAGCACTATGTCACTCAAAATCCGCAGAATTTTTTCAGGATGGAATCATTTCCGGTATTGAAAAATGAGTCGGGAACGGTGATCCTGATGAATACGGATCATAAAATGATTGATGATTTTACGTACAACGAAAAGATGCATTATGCTTTGTTGAAACGAACCGATGGAATTTCGCTGGAACGTTATGATTTAGATCGAGATTCCCACGATACTGAAAATTGGCATTCTGCTTCTGAAGAATCCGGTTTCGGCACACCAGCGGATCAGAACTCACAGTTTTTCAACCAACATCAGATGGAAACTGTTTTTCATCTGGAACCGGCAATTTTTTCTCCCGATGGTGACGGGTATAACGATGTATTGAAAATAGACTACCGTCTGAACAAACCGGGATACTCGGTTCAAATCAATATTTTCAATGCTTCCGGGGCTCTGATGCGTCAACTATACAACAACGAATATCTGGGTACTTCCGGCAGTCTGAGATGGAATGGTAAATTGGAGAATAATACGACTGCCCCACCAGGAATTTACATTCTGCATATTCGATTACAGAACCTTGACGGAACCATTCATCAGTTCAAAAAAACAGTTGTTGTTGCCAGGAAGTAAGTTTTTTTATTCCACGGTAACTGATTTGGCCAGATTCCTGGGTTGATCCACATTACAGCCCCGCATTACTGCCATATGGTACGCCAGTTTCTGCAAGGGAATAGTAGCCAGTAATGGAGTGAAAAGTTCTTCAGTGACAGGAATTTCAATCACAAAATCTACCATGCTTCTCACCACTTCATCCCCTTCGGTTACAATGGCAATAACTTTTCCATTGCGTGCTTTAACTTCCTGTATATTGCTGACTACTTTGTCGTAGATCCCTACGTTGGGAGCAATAAATACAACAGGCATGTTGTTGTCAATTAATGCAATGGGACCGTGTTTCATTTCGGCAGCCGGATAACCCTCAGCATGGATGTAGGAAATTTCTTTTAACTTTAGTGCCCCTTCCAGTGCTACGGGGAAATTATATCCTCTTCCCAGATACAGAAAGTTCGAAACATCCTTAAACTGCCAGGCAATTTCTTTGATTACATCGGCCGATTGAAGTGTTTTTTCGATTTTGGATGGTATGCTTTCCAGTTCATGCAATAATTGCATCCACCGTGACGCAGGAATCGTCCCTTTTATCTGAGCTAGGCGAAGGGCCATGAGTGTCAGCAATGTTACCTGTGCTGTAAATGCTTTTGTAGATGCTACACCAATTTCAGGTCCGGCATGAGTATAGGAACCGGCATCCGTGGAACGTGCGATTGAAGATCCCACCACATTACAGATGCCCAGAATAGTGGCTCCCTTTTCTTTTGCCAATGCGATGGCTGCCAGGGTGTCTGCAGTTTCTCCAGATTGAGATATGGCAATAACTACATCATTTTCGGTAATGATGGGATTGCGGTAGCGGAATTCGGAAGCATACTCGACTTCCACCGGGATCCGTGCCAGGTCTTCCAGAAGATACTCTCCCACCAGTCCGGCATGCCAGGAAGTGCCACAGGCAATGATAATAATCCGCTTGGCATTGACCAGTTTCTGTTCGTAGTCCGCAATACCTCCTAATGAAACGATTCCTTTATCCGCGTTTAATCTTCCACGCATACTGTCTCTGATGGAACGGGGTTGTTCAAAGATCTCTTTCAGCATAAAATGATCGTATCCATCTTTTTCCAGTGCGGTCAGATCCATTTCCAGCGCTTCGATATAAGGCGTTTTTTCTTTGTTTTTGATGGTTTTCAACTTGATTTCTTTGCCTCGTTCAAGGATGGCCATATCTTCTTCTGCCAGATAGACTACAGATTTAGTGTACTCAACAATGGGAGTGGCATCAGAAGCAACATAAAATTCACCATCACCGATGCCAATAACCATTGGACTGCCCTTTCGGGCCACAATCAGTTTGTTGGGGTTTTCCTCCGACAACACAGCAATGGCGTAGGCTCCCGTAACCTGATTGAGTGCAATGCGCACCGCTTCATCGAGCACTACCTGTTCGTTTTTTTGAATGTCTTCAATCAGGTTGACCAGTACTTCGGTATCAGTTTCGGAATAAAATTGATAGCCCCTTTCGATCAATGCCTTTTTCAGTACATCGTAATTTTCAATAATACCGTTATGGATTACGGCCAGTTTTTGGCTGTTTGAATGGTGAGGATGGGCGTTGATGGAGTTGGGTTCACCATGGGTAGCCCATCGGGTGTGGGCGACACCAATGGTTGAATCCAATTTCAAACCTTCGATTTTGGCTTCCAGATCGGAAACTTTTCCTTTGGTTTTGTAGATTTTTAATCCGCCGTTGATCAATGCGATTCCTGCACTGTCGTAGCCTCTATATTCTAATCGGTGTAAACCCTTGATTAAAATGGGTTTTGCCTCTTTATCACCTATATAAGCAACAATTCCGCACATAATTTTCGCTTTAAAGGGTTATACTTAAGCAAGTAAGAAAGGCCTTTTCGCCCGTGCAAGTTAGTTAAATTTTGTATACAGCAATTCCAGTTTGGTTCTGGATAAAGTATCGTTCACCGGTTCGGGGCCGTTAAAAATGAAACGCTGGGGTAATATAGTTCCCCCGCTGATGTACAACAACAGTCCCCTATCATCCTGAGTAGTATCTGATACCAACGATTGAATGTAATGTGTAATTCTGAACTGGTAGGAGTTGGAAATACTATCATAGGTTCCACCAAAATAATTGGAACCTTCCGTTTCATCAACCAGTGTTGAGTAGGAAGTATCGGATGCTATTTTCAATAAAGTCAGCGTGGTGGGCGCTCCGAAATAAGGCAAAACCTCTTTGCCGGGAAGGATCAGCTTGGCTTCATTGATCCCGATTTTCCCTAATCGGGCCAGCTTTTTTACATTCGGGAATTTAATGACCGTTTTAATACCCGAAAGTCCCTGAATGTAATATTGTTGTTGTCCTAACACCGTGTCATTCTGAAGAACCTGCTGTTGCAATTCGGTGCTCCCTTTGGTATAGTCGTGTGCATAGTGATTGGCATAGGCCATTCCGGTTCCATAAACATAGAAGAAAGACAAGGAATCAACTGTATCGTTGTGGTAATAGAGCCCCATTTGAGTGTTAACAGAGGATGGAGTGAAGGAAACGATTGCTCCTTTGCCACTTACCAGGTCAGAGGTTATGTATAGTCCTTTGAAGTATTTTACAAACAAATAGTTGCTGTCCAGATCTGTTGTATCTGTCTGAATGAGTTTGTTGGCCAGACCGGGATCAATCTTGCTGAGGTTGACCCGTATGACTCCTTTTACGGTGTCGGCTGCCCCCAAGATAATTTGATTTTTGACATTCGGTCTGAAAGTATAATCGGCATAGTCTGTGGGGTAGTGGGCGGGAACCTTGTTAGAATAGTAAATGGTACTGTCTCCTTCAAGATCTTCGTTCAGTTCGTAAACATGCAACCGCAAAACCGAATTGGTATCTCCATAAACCGAAGAATAGGCCAACATCAGAACGAGTGAGTCCACTTTGGGATTAGGCCCGAAACGGCCGTGTGTTACCGCTTGTCCCAATTGGGTGTAAAATCCGGTTTCTGTAGTACCAAATACCGGATCGGTCATGGAGCCGACAATGTAATAGGATTTTTCGTTTGTGCTCACCGAGTCGAACGGTGAAGAAAAAGTTCTAATGGCCATCGTATCCGTGTAGAAAGCCGTCATGGTACTGTCGGGAATGATTCCACCCCCGGTTGGAGTCGGTTTTTTTGTACAGGATGCGGTGATTCCTGAAAAAAACAAAACAACGCCAATAAGTAATAAGTAATGGAAAACAACACGCAGGTTGCCGGAATAGTTAATTGTTTTCAATGATTTGATCATAAAATTCGTTATACGCTTCAAAATAATTTTCATCCCCCTGATAATCAAGAACCGGTTTGCCACTGTTTTGTGCATAATCAATCAGTTCTTTATTAACGTTCTTGTCACCGATAATAAAGGCATCGGCAAAATCCATAGCCCCTTTCATGAAAGAAACGTAATCGTCCCCGTTAAAGTGTGCGAGGTCTTCTTCAGTAACTCCGTTCATCTTCATTTTATGAACATAATCCTTTACAAAGGATTCGTCAAAACCATCGTTGTATAGCGACAGGATGATTTTCGCATGTTGAAAAAGCGGATTGTCTTTATACACCGTTTTGACATAAAAAGACAACAGGCCGGCAAACCATCCATGAGTATGGATCAGGTCGGGGGCCCACCCCAGTTTTTTTACAGTCTCCAAAACTCCTCTTGAGAAGAAAATAGTCCGTTCATCGTTATCGGAGAAGAACTTTTTACCCTTATCCCTGAAGATAAATTTTCGGTGGAAATAGTCTTCGTTTTCAATAAAGTAGACCTGCATTCTGGCTTGTTGAATGGAAGCAACTTTAATGATCAATGGGTGGTCAATTTCGTCAATAATCAGGTTCATACCCGAGAGTCGAATCACTTCGTGGAGCTGATTCCTCCGTTCATTCACCAGGCCAAACCGGGGCATAAAAACCCTGATTTCTTTGCCGGATTCCTGTGTTTTTTGGGGGAGGAAACGTCCTATTTTACTCATGTGCGATTCAGGCAAATAGGGCATAATCTCTTGTGCGACTAAGAGCACTCTTTTCTTACTCATGAATATAAATTTTAGAGACTTTTGCGGTACAAAGGTAATTAAAAAATACTTTCATGATTTACCGCATTGCTTTTGTGCTCCGACAACATCTGTTTTGGCCGGAAGTCGGATCGGATGAAATCCTGTTCTAATCCTATTTTTAGGATAGAAGTGTTGTCCCTGGAAAATTATCTTCTGATAAAAAGGGCCTTGATGATGTCCGATGCCATTTTAGGATTTTCTTTGAGCCTGCGGGTCGAATAAGGGAACCAATCCTTGCCAAAAGGAACATACACCCGTAAACGATGACCTTTGTCCACAATGCTTTTGCGCAATGCCGGTGCTACTCCGTACAACATCTGGAATTCGTATTTTTCCCTGGCAGGTTTGTGTTTCTCCAGCAATTGATAAGCTCCTTCAATCAACGGTTCGTCGTGGGTGGCGATGCCGGGATACATTTTTTGCTCCAGCATATAATCCAGCAACTTCAGATAGTTGTCGTTGATTTCACCGTATTTCTTGAAAGCAATGGCTTCGGGCTCCACGTAGATTCCTTTGCACAGGCGAAAGTTCAGGGGCGCTTTCTCGTTGTGGATATCCAGCAGGTTTTTCATGTCGTCACCGGTGCGGCGCATGTAGGCCTGTAAAACCAGTCCGACATGACCCGGAAACTCTTCCTTCAGTTTACGGAACAGTTTGATTTCCCTGTCCACACATTGTGAGTCTTCCATGTCGATGCGGACAAAGTTTCCGTATTCAGCCGATTTTTTTACAATAGCCCGGATGTTCTCGTAGCAAAAATCTTCATCCAGTAACAAACCAAACATGGTGGGTTTCAGCGAATAATTACCGTCAATGTTGTGCTGCTGGAACGTTTCCACAATGTTCAGGTATTCATCCCGGTTTTTGACCGCTTCTTCTTTTTTGGTAATGAACTCACCCAGCAGGTCAATGGTAACCATACAGCCTTCTTCATTCAGTTCTTTGGATACTTTCAACGCATCCTCAATATTTTTCCCCGCAATATATCTTTTGGAAAACACCCAAACCAACCCCTTGGGCATGAAGGGAAGTGTGTTGGCAATCAATTTGTTAAATATATTCATCGGTTTGATTACTTATGGTATAAAATTTTGATGCAAAGTTAAATGTAAATTTTTGAATTTTTTCGGTTCTGTATTCAATTTAAAACGGTTAAAAAGAAAAAATTCAAACGATTACAGAACTGCTTTTTATATAGAATAATAGGAAGGTTTTGAAAGGAAAGCCTTTCTGATTTTCAGAAAAATAAACGAAAAATATTCCCTTTTTTTTGCTTTCTGGAATTTGAAATAATAAAAAGAGGAATAAAGTGCTCTGAACAATGAGCTTAGCTGTGTTGAAAAAATTTGCGTATGCAAATAATTATCTCTAATTTTGCCGCCCAATTTTAAGATGGTGAAGAAGAATAGTGAGTTGGTCATCCCGTTTAAGGGGTTAGATTTGGGAAGGCATCACTACGACTTTGTGGTAGAAGACGCGTTCATTAAAGAGCTGGAACTTCCGGACATCACTGGTGGCACGCTGGAGGTTTCCCTGGAGCTGGAAAAGGAATCCACATTGATGGTGTTCGATTTTCTACTGAAGGGTTCTGTTGTGTTGCCCTGCGACCGATGCCTGGTAGCATACGAGCAATCACTGGAAGGACAATTCCGGCTCATTGTAAAGATGGGAGAAGCCTTTCAGGAGCTTTCGGATGAAATGGTGGAAATCCCTGCCACGGAAGCACGCATTGATTTGAGTCAGTATGTGTACGAATATATTTTACTCATGCTGCCCCTGAAGAAAGTGCACCCTGATGATGCTGAGGGCAACAGTACCTGCGATCCGGAAATGTTGAAGAAACTGGAACATCATCAGGAAAAGAATATTGATCCCCGGTGGGAAGTATTAAAAGATTTGAAAAACAAAAAATAGTCAGAATATAAAACACAAATAAAATGGCACATCCAAAAAGAAAAACTTCAAAAACAAGAAGAGATAAAAGAAGAACTCACTTAAAGGCCCACGCTCCTGTATTGGCTACCTGTCCCACAACCGGCACTGTACATGTTTACCACAGAGCTTATTATGTGGATGGAGACCTTTACTACAAAGGCAAATTGGTATCACAGGGTGCCGAAGCCTAAATTTCTTTCGGTCCAAAAACTTATCGTTTTGTTTTCATCAGCAAAACCATAAATACATTTGATAAAGCCTTTGTTTTCTTAGGGAAGCAAAGGCTTTTATATTGACAGCCCGACGGCCGGGCCTCAAAACAAAACACAAATTCTTCGAAATCTGAGACAATGGGAAAATTAAAAGCGGCCATTACCGGGGTTCATGGTTGGGTTCCGGAAGACGTACTGACCAATCAGGATCTTGAAAAAATGGTGGACACTACGGATGAGTGGATTCTTACCCGTACCGGAATCAGGGAACGACACATATTAAAGGGGGAAGGCAAAGGCACTTCCGATATGGCTGCTGAAGCTGTTAAAGGATTGTTGGAAAAAACCAATACAAAACCGGAGGAAGTAGATTTACTGATTTGTGCCACGGTAACTCCGGACATGCAGTTTCCTGCTACGGCCAATGTTGTCAGCGATAAGGTGGGAATTAAAAATGCGTTCAGCTTCGATATGAATGCTGCCTGTTCCACTTTTATCTATGCTTTGATTACCGCTTCCAAATATGTTGAATCAGGAGAATACAAAAAAGTGATCGTGATTGGTGCCGATAAGATGTCCTCTATTGTGGATTACACGGACCGGGCTACCTGTGTGATTTTCGGAGATGGTGCTTCGGCTGTTATGCTGGAACCCACCGAATCGGAGGAGGGGATTATCGATCATCGGTTTTATACCGACGGAGCCGGACGAATTCATCTGCATCAGAAAGCGGGGGGATCTGTTAAACCCGCCAGTCACGATACGGTCAATGACCGCGAACACTTTATTTACCAGGAAGGACAGCCCGTATTTAAGTTTGCCGTCACCAATATGGCCGACGTGGCCGAAGAAATCATGGTGCGCAACAACCTGAAATCTGAGGAGGTTAACTGGCTCGTTCCTCATCAGGCCAATCTGCGGATTATTGAAGCCACGGCCAAGCGAATGAAACTCGATAAGAATAAGGTGATGATCAACATCCAGCGTTATGGAAACACAACCAATGCCACGATTCCTTTGTGTTTGTATGAATGGGAAGATCAGCTGAAAAAGGGCGATAACATTGTGCTGGCAGCTTTCGGTGGTGGTTTTACCTGGGGAGGCATTTATCTGAAATGGGCCTACGACGGTAAAAAATAATCAA
This sequence comes from Bacteroidales bacterium, assembly GCA_016936355.1. Lineage (GTDB taxonomy): Bacteria > Bacteroidota > Bacteroidia > Bacteroidales > F082 > Sulfidibacterium. Next base: position 58,729 of record JAFGYB010000055.1, read on the forward strand.
TTTTCTTTCTTATTGGGCTGATACACTGGCTGTACTCCCTCTGGGAATCAGTTTGGTATCAATGATGTGGATTTGCTGGTGACTGTCTTCAGGATGTTCGATGCGTTGAATGAGTAAGTCCACAGCAACCTGTCCTACCCTGGCCAGTGAATGGTGGATGATGGAAATAGTCGGTTTGTACATCAGGGCAATGGGGCCGTCGCTGAAGCTGATGACTCCAACCTGTTCGGGAATGTCGATTTCCAGTTCCTGAAGAGCTGGAATGATACCGGAGAGGACTTCGTCGCTGATACACATAATCCCATCGGCATGATCGGGCTTACTGAAGAGGTCCAAAACCTTTCTCCGGCTTTCGCGGGAGTCGTCGGCAAAAACAACGGTATGTTCTTCCATTTTATAATCTTTCAGTGCTTTTCTAAAGCCCTTCAACCGCTGCTGGGTGATGTACAGCGATTCATTTCCTCCAAAATAAGCCAGCTTTTTTCTTCCTGATTCGATGAGGTGTTCTGTTGCTGTGTAGGCGGCCCTCGTGTCATCAATAACGACTTTGGTATTGCCGTAATTTTCAAATACCCGGTCGAAGAATACCACAGGAATTCCTTCTTCTTCGAGCTGTTTGAAATGTTGGTAATCGGTGGTTTCTTTGGTTATAGCCACTAACAGTCCGTCTACCTGACCCGAAAGCAAAAGATCCGTGTTTTGTTTTTCCCTTTCGTACGATTCGTTGGAAGAAAGGATCAGCACATTGTAGCCGGCATTGTAACAAAATTCGGAAACCCCGCGGATCATCGACGGGAAAGCATACAATGTAATCTCAGGGATGATCAGCCCAATAATCTTACTGTATGAGTTTCTTAAACTGAGGGCAAATGCATTGGGATTGTAATGCATTTTCTGGGCGAGTTTTCTGATTTCTTCTTTTCTTTCGGAGCTGATGTCGGGGTGATTTCTGAGCGCGCGAGAAACGGTAGTATGCGAAACGCCCAGCTGATTGGCAATGTCTTTGAGTGTCACCCTTCTTTTCTTCTTATACTCCATATTTTCCACTGTTTCAGCGGGCTAAGATAAAAAATATCCTGAGGTAGTCTGGTTTTTTCATCAGAAAACAATCGTTTGCAAAAGTTATTAACAATATTGCCCGAGTTATGAACAATTCAGGTGTGTGTTCACGTGTGCGGAAAATCAGCGATGGAATCGACTTGTTTTTCAGGTAATTAATGAATTATTTTTATCGCACCGTTAATTTTAATTTATGAATTATTGGTACCATATATAGAAACTTTCGGGTCCTATCCATGGGGGACTAACAGAAAGTTTTTTTGTTCGGATGAACACGGCACCAATAAAATTCATTTTAATCATTAAAAATTAAAAGCATGAAAAAAATTGTACGAGTCCTTTTGGTGCTTCTGGCTTTTACTTTCACATCGGGAGTATGGGCACAGGGTACTATTAAAGGAACAGTAACCCTGCCAAACGGAAATACAGTTCCCAGTGCCAGTATATTGTTAAAGGGAACTACAACCGGTACGGTATCAGGAGATAATGGAAATTATACACTTCAGGTGCCTGCCGGAAAAAATGTCCTGCAAATATCTTTTACAGGTTTCAAGCCGATCAATTATCAGTTTGATATAAAGAACGGCCAAACAATAACCAAAAACTTCAAGTTGTCGGAAGATCTTTTGTCACTTGACCAGGTGGTGGTGACCGGGGTTCAGAATCAGCAGACAAAGTTAAAGTCCAGTGTGGCTATCACAACAGTTTCTTCTAAAACGATTAATGAAATATCACCTCGCGGTACGGCTGATTTGCTGAAATCCGTTCCGGGTTTCTATGTGGAAAGCTCAGGTGGAAAGGGAAATGCTAATGTTTTTGCCCGGGGACTTCCCAGTGCCGGCGGCTTGCGTTATGTGCAGCTTCAGGAAGACGGAATGCCTGTATTTGAATACGGTGATTTGATGTTTGGTAACACAGACATCATGGTTCGGGTTGACCAAACAGTTTCCCGTATGGAAGCTGTCAGAGGCGGTTCCGCTTCGGTGCTGACCAGTAACGCTCCCGCAGGGATCATCAACTTTATTTCCAAAACCGGCGGCCCTGTTACCAAAGGAACGTTTATTCAATATGTGGGTCTTACGTACATGCACTCCCGCACAGGATTTGATGTAGGGGGTCCTATTTCCAAGAACCTTCGGTATAATATTGGTGGTTTTTACAGAGCTGATGATGGCATCCGTTCTCCCGGCTATACTGCCAACAACGGGGGACAGATCAAAGCCAATATTACTTATTTGCTGAAAAAGGGTTATTTGAGACTAAGAACAAAGGTGCTGAATGACCGGACGATTGCCTATTTGCCTTTCCCCATGCAGGGTGATCCGGCTACCAGTATTCCGGGTTTTAGTGCCAATTACGGAACCATGAAGAGTCTGGATCTGATGCGTTTGCATGCAACAACACCAACCGGTGGTGCCGTGAATGAAAATCTGGCTGATGGTATGTATCCGAAAATTTTCGGATTCGGTGGTGAAGCTTATTTTGAACTGGGTAACAACTGGAGCTTCAAAGACAACTTCCAGAAATCAGTGATCAATCTTCAGTTTAACTCCATTTTTGGAATAGATCCTCCGGTCAGTGCCAGCGCTTATGCCGCCAGCAGAGGACTAACCAGTTACCATTATGCCTTTGCCGATGGATACAATGCCGGGAAAGCCATTTCTGCTTCTGAAATGAACAATTTAAATGGCAACGGATTGGTAGCTACCTATGGCTGGTGGGCTGTGAACCTTCCGCTTTCGGAATTTGGCAACGACATGAAGTTTACCAAAAAAATGAAAAACAATACGTTTACTGCCGGATGGTATTTCTCCACCAATAAAGTATCCTCCAAATGGTGGTGGCACAACATGCTGGTGGATGTTTCGGGAAACAATACCCGCAAGCTGAACCTCATCAACGATGCCACAGGTCAGTCACTGACCACCGACGGTTATACTCAATACGGTACTTTGTACCGCGATTATTATGGATTGACCCGCATCAATGCGCTGTATTTTCTCGATGAATGGGATCTGGGCGCATTGACTGTCAATGCCGGATTGCGCTGGGATATGGGAAGAACCTATGGTTATACGGAAAACACCAAAAATTACACGTATGATGTAAATGGAGACGGAATCATTTCACCTGCTGAAACCAATATCCAGTACGGTGACGGAACCTTTATTCCGTTCCATTTCAACTACAGTGTTTTGTCCTGGTCCCTGGGGTTGAACTACGAATTTAATAAAAACACAGCCATTTTTGCCCGGGCCAGTAACGGACACCGTGCTCCTGCCGACCGTGCCTATGCCTTTGGTGCCACGACGTCTACCCCCAACGGATTTCCATCCAGTGCCAAAGTGGAAAGCATCAACCAGTATGAACTGGGGTTGAAATACAACTCTTCCAAGCTGGCTCTTTTTGCCACTGCTTTTTACAGTTACTTCAACCATATTGCCTTTACAGATTTTGTTAATCAGGGAGGAACTTTGACGGCTGTGCAACAGTATTATAATACCTCGGCAGTTGGTCTTGAACTGGAAGCCGCAGCTCAGTTGGGCAATTTGAACCTTTCTTTAACGGGAACTTATCAGGATGCCAAATACCACAACTGGGTGTATCATGATGCTACCGGACAGTTGTATGATTTCAACAACCATTACATCCAGAGATTGCCTAAAATCTATTTTACATTTAGACCTACTTATCAGATTGGTAAGCTGAATTTAAGTGTCGCCTGGCAATATTTTGGCAAACGATATACCAATCCTGAAAACAAACAGGTACTGCCTCAGTTCTCACAAATCAATGCATTTGTCGACTATCATTTAACCAATCATATTACTGTTTCTGTGGCAGGCAACAACCTGTTTAACGCTATTGGACTTACAGAAGGTGACCCCCGTTCGGGATTGACCAGTGTGAACAGCAATTATTTTTATGCTCGTTCCATTCTGGGCCGTTCGGCTGTACTGTCCTTCCGGTATAACTTCTAAAAGAACTTGTTCTTTTCGTATGGTTTGGATGTTTCGCTGCGGTAATCAAAATAATGCGTGAACTGGATATGCGGAGAATGCGAAACACCCTCAATAGTGATGATTCGTTTCATGGGGCTCTTTTTAAAGAGCCCCATGTGATGAATTGGATAGAGTTGGCCGTGTTTCTTGAAACAAAATTTTGAAAGAAGATGCATAATATTCATATCAGTCCCATCGATATCGGAATCATGTTGGTGTACATCGTGGGAATTGCTGTTTGGGGACTCTTGTACAGTAAGAAAAAATCTAAGGGAGATACCCATGAAGGTTATTTTCTCGCAGGTCGAAACATGACCTGGCCCATAGTGGGTATTACTCTGTATGCTGCCAACATGGGAAGTCCTGCTTTGGTTGGTTTGGCCGGAGACGCCTACAGTACGGGGATTTCAGTTTTTAATTACGAATGGATGGCCCTGGTGGTACTGGTTTTCTTTGCCATTTTCTTCCTGCCTTTTTATTTGAGAAGTAAGGTATACACCATGCCCGAGTTTCTGCAACGGCGATTCGATATCCGTTCCCGGTATTATTTTTCCTTTATTACATTGGTGGGAAACATTATTATTGATACGGCCGGTATTCTGTATTCGGGCGCTTTGATAGTAAAGATGATTTTTCCTTCCATGGAACTGTGGCACATCATAGCCATACTTGCCTTGATCACCGCCGCTTATACCGTGACGGGTGGTTTGTCAGCCGTAATGTACACAGAAGCGGTTCAGGGTGTGCTGCTGATGCTGGGGGCTGTGTTTCTGAGCTATTTTGCACTGAAAAAGATTGATTTCAACTTTGCGGCCATTGTACACGATACCCCTCATTCCATGCTCAGTTTAATTCGTCCCATGAGCGACAAAGCCATGCCCTGGCTGGGGCTTGTGGTGGGGGTGCCGTTGCTGGGATTCTATTTTTGGGGAACCAACCAGTTTATGGTGCAGCGGGTGCTGAGTGCCAAAAATACCGATCACGGTCGATGGGGCGCTTTGTTTGCCGGTATATTAAAATTACCCGGGTTGTTTATTGTGGTATTCCCCGGGATCATCGGAAGAATGTTATATCCCCACCTCTCCAGTCCAGATTTGGTTTACCCGACTATGTTGTTTAACCTGTTGCCCGTGGGGATCTTGGGGATTGTTCTGGCAGGTTTGATTGCTGCCATTTCATCCAGCATCAGTGCTACACTGAATTCGGCCAGTACTTTGATGACCATGGATTTTGTCAGCAACCTGAAACCGGGCCTGACCCCAAAACAGTTGGTACGTGTCGGGCAAATCTTTACAGGAATTTTTGTGGTTATTTCGGCAGCATGGGCACCGATGATTGACGGCTTCCCTTCCCTGTTTAAGTATCTGCAACAGGTACTGGCTTTGATATCCCCGCCGGTTGTCGCTGTATTTTTGTTGGGATTATTCTGGAAAAGAAGTAACGCCACCGGTGCATTTTACGGATTAATGGGGGGGTTGGTTTCTACCATCTTTGCTGTGATCGTTCGTTATGTGGACCCGAATCTGTTCCCCTGGTTTGCTCACATTCAGTTTTTACTGGTAGCCCCCATCTTATTGTTGGTTACCATGGCTGTTATAATTCCTGTATCCCTCATGACGGCTCCGCCACCAAAAGAAGCCGTTGAACAATTTACCTGGTCGCGGAAATTCTACTATCAGGAAAGTGAAATGCTTTCAGGAACACCCTGGTATAAAAACTATCGATATCAGGCCATTGGTTCCTTGATTCTCACGTTTATTCTGGTGTATATTTTCAGATAACATGGCCAAAGAATCCGTTACATATAAGAAAGCCGTTGCTTTATTAAAATTGGGCCTGACTTCAGACGGCTATGTAGCCTCGCTGGATACCCGAGCCAATTACCGGCGTATCTGGGCACGCGATGGTGTGATTACAGGGCTGGCATCCTTGCTTACCGGAGATGTAGAATTGATGGATGGATTAAAAAACACACTGGTAACCCTGCAAAAGCATCAACACCAAAGTGGTATGATTCCGTCCAATGTGGCAATGAATGATTCAGGGCAAGTTACGTCGATAAGCTACGGAACGTTGACCGGAAAAGTAGATACCGCCTTGTGGTTTGTATTGGGGGTTTTGATTTATGTGAAGCACACCGGTGACAGAGAATTTCTAAACAGGATGAAGCCTTCAGTCGAGCAGGTGTTTTCAATGCTCACCACATGGGAGTTTAACGGTCGTGGACTCTTGTATGTTCCCAAAGGGGGTAACTGGGCCGATGAATTTGTACTGGAAGGCTATAATCTTTCCGAGCAGTTGCTTTACTACTGGGCGTTGAATGAAGCGAAGTTGCTGGATGAAACGTATCAGGTAAAAGCAGAAAGACTGAAAGAGAGAATCCAAATCAATTACTGGCCCGAAGCACGAAACCGTTCAAAAGCCTACCATGCCACTGCTTTTGCGAAGCAAGTGAAAAAGGGGCCTGTCGGTCACTGGATGGCGGGTTTTAATCCCGGAGGTTATTTGGATTACTACGATTGTTTTGCTCATGCCCTCACGTTGATGCTGCAACTCAACACTCCCTCACAACAAGAAAAAATTATCGACAGTCAGAACCAAATTGTAGCGGCTTTGCCGGATGTTCTGCTTCCGTCATTCTGGCCGGTAATTCGAGAAGAAAATTCAATTTTCTGGCAGACGTTACAAAGCAACTGGCTTTTTGAATTCAGAAATTATCCCGGTCACTATCAAAACGGAGGGGTATGGCCTGTTTTCAACGGTATGCTGGCAGCAGGTCTGTATCGGTCAGGAGCACTAAATGAAGCCGTAACGCTGTCTGAAGCCCTGAATAAGATGGTCTCCGTACCGGAACAACGTTATGGCTTTTATGAATATGCGGGGGTTTTTAATGGGAAACCCGGTGGCACACGACATCAATTATGGTCGGCTGCCGGAGTGATTTTTGCCGAAAAGGCAGCACAAGATATTTTTATAGTTTGACAGAACACCGGAATTATGAAAGGTGATATTATAAATTTAAACGATGAGCACCGACGCACTGCTTCGAAAATTGTCGAACCGCTTATCGACGATATAAGGAAATGTAAAGAGTTGTTTGTGTTTTCAGTGGCAGGTGAATCGGGTGCCGGAAAATCCATTTCTGCTGCAGCCATTGCCGAACAGCTGGAACAGGCGGGACTTTTGGTGAAGATATTCCAACAGGATGATTATTTTTACCTCCCTCCTTTTACCAACGACCGCAAAAGGCGCCAGGACCTATCCTGGGTCGGTATTCAGGAAGTGAATCTGGGCCTCATTGATCAACATTTGCTGGCAGCAAAAAACGGAGTGCAATTCATTGAAAAACCGTTGGTGATCTACCAGGAGAATAAAATTACCACCGAAGAATTTGATATGACAGCGGTTCGTGTTTGCATTGCCGAAGGAACGTATACCTCTATGTTGACCAACGTGGACAAGCGCATTTTTATCGACCGTAATTATTTTGAAACCCATCAGGACCGAAAAAAAAGAGCCCGCGATGTGATGGATCCTTTTACTGAACAGGTACTGGAAATTGAACACAAAATCATCAGTAATCACAAGGCTTTTGCCGATATCATCATTGATAAGGAATTCAAGGTTTATTTTGTAAAATAGAAGGATTGCCGGTATTCAACTCTGAAGATGGTTCGGTTGAAGGCGTTTTTTAGTAAAATTGTCCAAATGTTAAGGTAGAAACACCAAGAAATGAATAAACCACGCTTAAGTTTTTGGCAAATCTGGAATATGAATGTTGGGTTTCTGGGCATCCAATTTAGCTTTGGATTGCAGCAAACAGCCATTAATCCGATCTTTTCTTTTTTGGGTGCTCACAACGATCAACTTCCGTTATTGAACATTGCGGGTCCTGTAACCGGACTGATTATTCAACCTCTGATTGGTGCCGTTTCTGATAAAACGTGGTCTTTTAATTGGGGCAGACGAAAACCCTATTTCCTGGTTGGGGCTATTTTGGCCAGTCTTTGTCTTTTTGCCTTTCCTTTCAGCCCCGTTTTGTGGTTTGCCGTTGGGTTGCTTTGGATTTTGGATGCCGCCAACAACACCGCCATGGAGCCCTACAGGGCTTTCGTAGGCGACAAGCTCCCGGATGAACAATATACCATGGGCTTTCAGATGCAAAGTCTTTTTGTAGGTGCCGGTATCGTGTTAGCCAATGCTTCCATATTTGTCTTCCAGGATTGGTTTGGTGGCGGAGAAATTCATCAGGCTGCCGGAACCATTCCCCGATGGTTGTATTATTCCTTTTTTATTGGAGCTATTGCTTCTGTAACCACAATTCTGTGGTCGGTATGGAAAACGCCTGAAATTCCACCATCCGACGAAGAGATAAAAGAAATTCAGGAATTTAATCAGGGGAAACCCCATCAGCTGATTCAGATCTTGAGTGCTGTGGTGGTTATTTTTTCCCTGCCGCTGGGCTTGGGGCTTTTGATTGCCTATTACCTTTTCCCTGTCCTGTTGCACGAATACAACTATTTGGTTGTGCTCATGCTGGTCATCGCATTTGCCTGGCTGTTTACCTTGTTCAGGATGGTAAAAAGAAATTCAAACAATCGTGTATTAAACAGACTGGGAGATTTGCTGGGGCCGATTATGGAGGCAACCAATGCCATTTCCGAAATGCCCCGGTTGTTGCGACAGCTTTCCTGGGTTTATTTGTTCCAATGGTATGCTTTGTTTGTTTATTGGCAGTTCGTTGCGCCGATGTCTGTAGAAAGCCTGGGAATTTCAGAAGGAGCAGCACTGGGACAAGCCGCTTTTATGAACATGGTTTATAACGCAACAACGATGGTTGTAGCCTTGGTGTTGGTGCCTTTTGCCAGTAAATACGGTAATAAGCGGGTTTATTCGGTGAGTTTGTTCTTCACCGGATTGGCAATGCTGAGCATGCCTTATGTCCACAACCGTTGGTTCCTTATCATACCAATGATCTTTTTTGGAATCGGCTGGGCCGCCATGATGGGAATTCCGTATTCGATGGTTTCCAAAGTTATCCCTCAGGAAAGGAGAGGAGTTTATATGGGCATAATTAATATGATGATTGTCATTCCCATGCTCATTCAAACCATCACTTTCGGACCCATTATTAAAAACTTTCTGAACAACTCGGCCGTCAATGCAATTCTCTTTGGCGGCGTGTTCTTTTTGATTGCCGGAATCCTGGCACTGTTTTTAAGTAATAGCAAAGTAAGTACGGATTAAAACAACATAAAATGCCTGTTAAAAACAAAGTCCAGCTGATTACCTATCCCGATTCCCTGGGTGGAACTATTAAAACTCTTCACATGGTTCTGAAAAAGCACTTTGACGGCCTCTTTCAGGGAGGAATTCATCTGTTACCTCCTTATCCGTCGTCGGGAGACCGGGGTTTTGCCCCTGTTTCCTATTTCGAGATTGCCCCTGAATTTGGAGACTGGCAGGATGTAAAAGCCCTGGGAGAAGAATACGATTTATTACTGGATTTTATGGTGAACCACATATCAAAGGCCTCCCCTTATGTTCAGGATTTTCTCAAAAACGGGAGAAGATCGGAATACGCTGATATGTTTTTGACGCTTGATAAAATCTGGCCCGACGGAGAGCCCGTACAACAGGATATTGACCGGATGTTTTTGCGCAGAAAAGTGCCGTATTCCACTTTTAGTGTAACGGAAAGCGGAACAAAAGAAAAATTATGGACGACCTTTGGTAAAACAGATCCGTCCGAGCAAATAGATCTGGACATTCAGGCTGCGATAACCCGAACCTTTTTTAAGGAAGTTTTTACTTTTTTCAGTAAAAACAACATCCGGATTGTGCGTCTGGATGCGGTGGGTTATGTAATCAAAAAACTGGGATCCAGTTGTTTTTTTGTGGAACCCGATATCTACCGGTTTCTGGATGAAATCAAAGACCTAGCCGATAAGCTGAACATTGAATTATTGCCCGAAGTGCATGCCCAAATCAATACGCAGTACAAACTTTCCGAAAGTGGTTTCTGGATTTACGATTTTGTTTTGCCCTATTATATTCTGGAAGCGGTTCTGTTTCATCGGTCCGACAGGCTGGCGGATTATTTGAAAACCAGGCCACACCGACAGTTTACTATGCTCGATTGCCACGACGGTATCCCTGTAAAACCCGATCTGGATGATTTGGTTTCTTCGGCTGATGCCCGAAAAGTGGTGGATGTTTGTGTCGAACGGGGTGCCAACCTCAGTTTGATTTATGCCGATGAACACAAAAGTCCTGATGGTTTCGATGTACATCAGGTCCGTTGTACTATTTACAGTGCGTTGGGTGAAAACGACGATGCCTATGTTCAGGCCAGAGCCTTGCAGCTGTTTACTCCGGGAATTCCTCAGGTGTATTATGTAGGTTTGTTAGCGGGAAAGAATGACGTGGATCGTGTTGCCAGAACCGGCGAAGGCCGTGAAATAAACCGTCATAATTATACCCAAAAGGAAATTGAAAATACAGTGAAACAAGATATTGTACAACGGTTGATAAGACTGATCCAATTCAGAGATACTCATCCTTCTTTTGATGGTTCCTTTTCGGTTCAGAAACAAAAAGAGTATGAGATTGTTCTGAAATGGGAGCTTGATAAAAGGTACAGCATCTTAACGGCTAATCTGGAAACTCATCAATCATCTGTAACGTGCAACGATGAACATGGAAATGCGGTGACACAGATAATTTGATCAAAGTAAAGAGATACTGAAAAGGCCTTCCTGTTGATGCAGAAAGGCCTTCTTGGTTTTTGTAGATATCTTTAGAATAAAAAGTTCAATCCAATGTAGGTTCCGGAGGTGCCATCCTGTGCATTAAAAGCACGTCCGTGCTGCACAGAAATGATGAAATTCTGGTTCATGGCAATGAAAAAGCCCATGCCGGCACTGTTGTGCAAACCTTCGGCATCTTTTTTGAAATAGTCAGCAGCTACATAACCGGGATCAAAAGCTGTTGTGTTTGTAGGCTCAGTGAATTTATATTTCTGGATGGTTGTTCCACTGTCAAAGAAAGTATTCAATGCCAGGTAAAAATTCTGGTTGATGAACCTGAAGTTGACAAATTTCCAGCGGAATTCAAAGTTTCCGTAAGCTACTCCATCGCCGATGATCCGGTTTCTCAGAATACCCCGCAAGGTACTGCTGCCTCCCAACCCTTCGTTGTAGGCTTTGGTTGAACGGGCGTAAAACATCAGCGGGAGGGCATAAAAAGGCGTGTGTCCGGCCAGATTGATCTGAGCGCCCAAACGGTAAGCAAAGGTCAGCCGGTCTTTAATCAGGGTGAAATATTCGCGGTGCGTAATGGATAATTTAACAAAACCATCATCCATGTTGGACAAAAATTTAGGTGCGGCTGCCAGTACAACCTCCGTCCAAACCCCTTTGTTGGGATTGGCTTCGTTGTCGCGGCTGTCGTATTCAAAAGCAGCTTTCAGTACCGTAAAGGCACCTCCATTTTTTTCGCTTTGCGGAATGATTCCCCAGGAAACATACTTATCATACAAACCGGGGATGTCGGGCAACAGTTTGTCCGATTTCCCTTTGTTCAGCAAGGCAATATCAACAGGAGCTACTTTAATGTTGTAGTATCCGGCTCCCACAATCCAGTGGAATTTCGGGTTTTTGAAATACCCCATAAAGTCCGCCTTCATCCGGAAGAATTTTCTCTGATAGTTATAAAAAACACGGCTCCTGTAATCCGGACTGTTGTCATCAACCCAGCTGGAATTATACACGGCATCATACCCGTTGAATCCGTAAAAAGAATAAGCCTGATCGGGCATGTAGCTCAGGTCAAAATACACGCGCATTCCCTTGATGAGGTCTTTGGTGTTGTAATTGATGCGGTAGATGCCACTGTTTTTAGTGAAGTGAGAAACTTCCGCATACAACGACTGTCGGTAATTGGGGTATTCGCTGCCATCACCGTAATTGTAGAGATTCATCAGGGCTCCGTACTGAAATCCCAGATCACTGTCGAAAGAAATCACAGGCAAGGCACCCAGGTTCCATCCTTTTTTAACCTGTTCTTTCTTTTCTTTCTTCTCTTTCTTCTTGGCTTCCTTTTTGTCTTGTGCCTGCAGGCCGATGACAATGAATAGTGCCAGCAAAGTCATGAATACCGGTCTAAGTGTAATTTTTTTCATGGTTTGTTTTTTCGTGTGTACAATGCAACAGGCTCGTTCTTCTTAAGTTGAACCGGCTGATTTGCAGGATTTCCGATTTAACTTAATTTAATAAAACAGCGGTGTTGCCGCATAATTGCTTGCTAATTTAAGATTTATCTTTGTATTTCATCCTTTTTTAATGGAAATTTCAAAAAACAATAAAGAACCACATTTTCACCTGCGGGAAGGCTTATTTTTCCTTACTTCGTTTTTGATATTTTGTCTTCCCAAATTATTACAGGCACAGCAGGAAAAAGAAAAAGAACTGATTACATTCTCGGGTAAAGTAATGGAGGCTGCCCGACACAAAGGCATACCGGATGTTCAGGTGATCAGTCGTAAAAATCTGGTGGGGAGTTTCAGTGAACAGAACGGAGATTTTGAAGTACTGGTTACTCCCGGCGATTCGCTGCTCATTACCAGCACGGGCTACGCTTCCCTGCATGTTGCCATCACCGACAGTTTACTTTCGCTGGATCATGTGCCTGTTTTTTACATGGCGGCAGATACCATTCAGATGCATGAAGTAATCATCAGAGGCTATCCCAATTATCAGATCCTGAAACAGAGAATTGCTCATATGAAACCACAGGACAGGCCGTTTAATGTAGTTGATTATATGAAAGAGCATCCGCTGCTTTATCTGCAGCCCAGCTCAGGGACCAGTATGACGGGACCGGTTCAGTTGCTTTATAATCTGTTGAACTCAGAAGCAGTTTTGCAACGGCAGCTAATCCGAAACAGAAGACGATACAACAAAAACATGATTAAACTGGGCAGAATTCAGGATACTATTCCCGCTATCCCTGACTATATGCGAGAGCTGAAACGCTGATGCGGATGCCGGGAATTTTTTGAAGCAGGTTCCCACACGCCTCAATCGTCGAACCGGTGGTAATCACATCATCAATCAGTATCACGTGTTTGCCCTCTAACCGTGCTTCATTTTTCAGAGCAAAGATGTCTTTTACGTTTTCCCAGCGTTCAAACCGCGATTTTTTAGTCTGTGTGGAGGAGTGAACCTGTCGAAACAGAATATCGTCGGCCAGACTTGCCTGCATAGTCGTCTCCATACCCCGGGCAATCATACGGCTTTGGTTGTATCCTCTTTTTCGTTCTTTGACAGGATGTAAAGGAACGGGAATCAGGTAATCTGCATCCTGATACAAGGGGCTTTCATTCAGCTCGTTGCCAAACAATTCACCCAGATACAACCCCACTTCTTTTTGGCCTTTGTATTTTAACTGATGGATCAGGTGCTGCACGTTCCCGCCTTTGTTGAAGAACAAAAAAGCTGTGGCTGATTGCAGTATGAGCCTTCCGTCGAAAATTTCCTTCACGGGATTTTCTTTGTGCACCTGAAATTGCGTTCGGGGCAGGTGGTAAAGACAGTGGGAACAGAGTACCTTTTCGTGTCGGGCCAGCGGCTGACTGCATGCCAGACACAGTTTCGGGAATAAAAGTCCCACCAGGTCTTCAAACAAAGTTGAAAACACAGGCATTTTACAGGTTCTTATAAATACAAATGGTTTTTATTCATGTTCAGATACCGGTCTACCGCTACCCGGGTCGAAAATCCGGATACCAGCATCCCCAGTAACACGATAAACAAATACAATCCTCCCACCAGCTGATTGCTTTCGAGTAAGCCCAGTTCGGGAATGTTTTCGCGGGCAACAATTAATACTCCGGTGAGTAACAACAAGGACAATACTGCACTGATGATCCCGTGCAGAATCCCTTTCAGAATAAAGGGCCTTCGGATAAAAGTTTCTGTAGCTCCCACCAGTTGCATACTTTTGATTACAAACCGTTTGGAATAAATAGACAACCGAATGGTGTTGTTGATCAGTGTAACCGATATCAACAACAGAAGCACACTTAGTCCCAACAGGATCAGACCAATCTTATTCAGGTTTTTGTTGATCACTTCCACCAGCGACTTTTGGTAATACACTTCTTTGACCAGTGGATTTTTCAGTATCTGATCCTTGATAAGCGTGATGCTGTCGTTGTTGGCCCACTGGGCATGAAAACGCACATCAATGGAGGGGAGCAACGGGTTATCCTGATCACCCCAGAAATCAACAAAGTCGGAACCCAGTGCTTTTTTCAGTCGTTCCACCGCTTCAGTTTTTGTGATGTATTCGGTGGATTTGACATAGTTTTTGGTGTCGAGGATCTTTTGCAAATGCATCACATCTGCTTCTTTAACCCCCGGTTTGATGATGATCTCGAAACCGATGTTTTCCTTGATATAATTGGAAAGTGTCTTGGCATGAATGATCAGCAGGCCCAGAAAACCCAGGGTGAACAGCACCAAAGTGATACTAATCACCGAAGTAATGTATGCGGTTTGCATCCGCCGTTTCGTGTATTTTTCTTCTCTGGTCTGCATATAAAGTGCTAAAATAGGAAATTTTCAGCCTTCTGTAGGTCTGCTTTGAACGTTTTTGGGTCTTCAGAATACCCCTTCCCTCAAATTCAGGTTCTTTCCAACCTTGCATCATGAACCTGAGTATATTAGTATCTGTCGTTAAAATTCGTTAAACTCAATTTTACTACAGATTTTTTTAGGTCAGGGAACTAAATTTAAATAATTTTGTAGGGCTATAGGAATAATAAAATTTTACAAGAATGAGAAAGAAAACGTGGACCTCTGCCACCGGGGTACTAATGGTGGTTTTGTTTGCATCGTTGATGATGGGCGGACTAACATCGTGCAAGAGCAAGAAAAAACTCGCCCGCGAGAAGGCAGCAGCAGAATATGCTGCCCGTGTGGAACAGGCTAAAAAAACGTTGACAGCGATATTGGACGGCACAACCGGTTGGACATTAGACGAACAGCAAAAACAGTTTGATACGATCAAATCTTACAACATTGACGATCCTCAGGTAAAAGATTTAATGGCGAAAGTTTCCGAAAAACTCAAAGGCGAACAAGCCGAAGCGGCCCGGAAGGCCGAAGAACAGCGTTTGCGGGATCAGGAGGCGGCCAAACGAAAGGCGGATATGGAGAAGTTCAAATCACTGAATGATGCGTTTAGTCAGATTGCCCAATCTGCAACCTACGATGGGGCCAATCAGCGAATTCAACAAACACTGACCTTGTTTTCCACTCCCGAAGTGCCTGTTTTGATCATTATTGATCAGCAGCAGGGCTTTAACGACTATGACCGTCCCACTACCATTGGTAAATTCCTGAATTACCTGAAGGATATGAGAGCCTATAAATTTGCAGTGGAATCGGTGAAGAAAGATGCCCAGGGTAAGATCACAGAGTTAGAACTGATTAAAAAGTAAAAACATGAAGAAAGTAGCACCTGTATTATTATTCCTTTTTGTATTTATGTCGGCCGGTCCGCTGCTGGCTCAGGACAACCTCAGTCCCGCCCGGAAACAGGCCATCGACAGTCTTGCCCTTGAAAAGGTCCGCGATTTAAGTAAATATATTACCATCATTGGAAGTAAAACAACTCCCTGGAGTGAAGCCAACCGGGTGATCGACCGGGCCGATGAGTTGTTTATGCCGGGTTCGCAAATGGGGGTTTCCTCTCTGTTGCATCCTAAAATTCAATATTATACGGTTCGTAAGTATTTTGAACGTTTGATGCGTCTCAATTATAATAAGGTGGAGATCGAATGGTACAAGATCAATTATGTCAGCGACCTGCAGCGGCAACCCGACGGTACTTATGTGGGAGTGATCACCATTTTCCAGAAATTCAAAGCCTATGATAAGGAAGGCCGCCTGTTGTATCAGGATACCACCAAAAAAGATATTACCGTATATGTAAAAAGAAAACAAACCCAGATCCAGGGCCGGATGATCGGTTTCTGGGATGTGTTGCTCGGCGATATCCGGGTGAAAGAAACCTCGAAATAAAGACTAAAAAAGAGTCTTTAAAAAAAGCCGGAATTATTTTTCCGGCTTTTTTTATTTGTTGTTGTATAGGTTCATCGTTCGGTCGATGCCCTGGTGAACGAAATTCTGTACCATTTCCACGGCTTTTTCCACCCTCGGAATGAGCAGATTGGTTTCCGATTTTGTCCACTGTCCCAGCACATAGTCTACCTGATACCCTCTGGCAAAATCATTACCGATGCCTACCCGTAGCCGGGGAAAGGTTTCGGTTCCCAGTTTTATAATGATATCGGTAAGCCCGTTGTGACCGGCATCCCCGCCTTTCTTTTTCATGCGCAGAGTGCCGGTGTCCAAAGCAATGTCGTCCAAAACAACCAGAAGGTTAGAAAGAGGGATTTTTTCTTTTTCGAGCCAGTACTTCACGGCTTTTCCGCTGAGGTTCATATAAGTGGTGGGTTTGATGACCACCAGGGTTTTCCCGCGGAATTTCACGTTGGCCACCGAAGCCAGTCTGTCGGTGGTGAAGCTACCGTTCAGTTCATTCACCAAAGCGTCGGCTACCACAAACCCGATGTTGTGCCGTGTATTTTCGTATTCGGCACCAATGTTTCCCAAACCCGCAATCAAATATTTCATGGTTCAAAGTTGATTCAAAAATACGACAATCTGTTTTTGGTTTTTCAGGAATGAAAAAAGGGATAAAGCAAAAGCCTTATCCCTCTTAATATTCTGTAGAAGATATCTATTCTGCTGCCGGGGTTTCAGCTGCATCACCAGCAGCTTCTTCACCTTCCTCTTCTTCCTCTTCTTCACCGGCAACTATACCACGGGCAGTTTTCACTGTCACAATCACGTTGCTGGCCGGATCCAGGAACTGGAGTCCTTCAACGGAAACATCTTTTACTTTTACGGCACGACCAATATCCAGTTTGGAAACACTAACTTCAATGGTTTCAGGCATCTTTTCAATCAGTCCTTTTACTTTCAGCTTGCGCAGTTTCAAACGCAATTTACCCCCTTTTACCACACCGGGTGCTTTACCGGTCAGACTTACGGGAAGTCCAATGGTTACAGGCTTACCGGGAACGAGTTCCAGGAAGTCAACATGCAGCACTTCATCCGTTGTGGGGTGGTACTGAATGTCCTGCAGAATGGTTTCGTATGTTTTGCCATCCAGTTCAATTTTGATGACATACACATCGGGAGTAAAAAGAACTTTGTCAAAAGCCAGGCGGTCGAGGGTAAAATGTACCTGCTCTTTACCACCATAAATTACACAGGGGAATTTCCCTTCCTTTCTGTGTTGTTTAGCATCTTTTTTCCCTACGTTCTCTCTCAGAGAACCGCTCAATGATACTGTTTTCATGATAAAAATTAATTTAAAAAATGGTTATTTGTCACTTTTCCCGATTTTAAAAAGGGAACTAATCGACTCGTAATTTTCAACCCGCTTGATTACTTCTGCAAGCAAATCGGCGGTGGATAATACTTTTATTTTTTTGCACTCTTCCTTGATGGGAATGGTATCCGAAACCACTACTTCCGAGAAGGGAGATTTCCGGATGTTTTCATAAGCATTCCCCGAAAAGATGGCATGGGTAGCAATGGCTCTCACACTGTTGGCTCCTTTTTCCATGATCAGTTCTCCTGCCTTGGTAATGGAGCCGCCCGTGTCGATGATGTCGTCTACCAACACCACGTCTTTTCCTTCCACGTCGCCAATGAGCTGCATTTTTTCCACCACATTAGGACGGGTGCGTTGTTTGTAGCAAATGGCAAAACCCGTATTCAGGGCCTTGGCATAGCTGGCAGCCCGGCGTGTTCCGCCTGTGTCGGGAGAAGCCATCATCAGGTTCGGAAGATTCAGGTCTTTCAGATATGGATGAAAGATCACCGATGCATACAAATGATCTACCGGAATATCAAAAAATCCCTGGATCTGATCGGCATGCAAATCAATGGTGATCAGCCGGGTAATTCCCGTAGACGTGAGCAAATTTGAAATCATTTTGGCACCGATGGAAACCCGGGGTTTGTCTTTGCGGTCCTGCCGAGCGTATCCGAAGTACGGAATCACTGCCACAATGGTCCGGGCCGAAGCCCTTTTGGCCGCATCAATCATCATCAGCAATTCAAGGATGTTGTCGGCGGGAGGCATGGTAGACTGGACAATAAACACGTCCCGTCCACGGATGTTTTCTTCGTAAGAAGTCTGAAATTCTCCGTCCGAAAAACAAACAACTTCCGACTTTCCGAGCTCCATTCCGTAACTCTTGACGATTTTTTCAGCCAGATATTTGCTGTGGCGACCGGCGAAAATGCTGACAATGGGTTCCTGCATCAGTATAGCTTAATGATTTGAAACTGCGGTGCAAAAGTAACATAAAATATGAAGTGACAAAACCCTGTTTATTAATTTTGTTCCAGTGCCACCCGCATGTAAACCGGGTTGTGGTCGCTGTTGGCAAAATTCATATTTATGGTCTTAACATTCAGTAGTTTCACGTTGGGTGAAAGAATAAAGTAATCGATGGTGGTGGTACCGTTTTCCCCCCTTACAAACGACTTATCGTTGTCGCGGTTGGAAGGTTCCGAAGCATCATATGCCCATTGCCAGTCAGAAGGAAACGTTTTGTCGCTCATCTGTATCTGGGTTGGAACGAACGTGTTGCCTCCGTAATTACCCTCCGGTTTGAACTTGGGCGGGTTGGCATTCCAGTCGCCACCGGCGATTACATAATTCCCTTTGTTGTATTCCTCCAGCATTTTGTCTTTCAGAATATTCAGTTCTTTTACCCGTAATACACTGTCGTAAACATAAGCCGAATTGTGGGTGTTCATTACCACCAGGTCTTTTCCATTGGCCAGGGGGAAGCGCGTTAGAATGAAACAGCGATCCAGTAAAAAGAGCCGGTCGGGCCAGGAAGCAATAAGAGGATAAGCATAGCGGTCGGCCTGCGTATAGGGCAGGTTGGTAAAAGTCATTTGTCCTGCGTCTACATGGCCCATGAGTTCGTACCACGGAACAGGCACAAAAGGACATTTGTAATTGGCAGCAAACAGTGCGTGACTTCCTTTCTTGGCTTCGCTGATGACATTCACCTCGTTGATGTTGTAACTTCTGTGTGAACGTTTGTCCACTTCCTGGATGAACCAGAAATCCACCGAATCGTGGTTGGTTACAAAATGCTCAATTCCCTTCAGGTACTTCTGAACCATTTCTTTGGACGGTCGCACTTTGGTCCCTCCGTCGTAGAAAAAGTCCATTTCGGCTCCCAGTCCGGCATAACCGATATTCCAGGTCATGAAACTAAACGTGTCTTGTTTGATGGGACTTACATGATTTTCTTTATTTCCCTTCACGAGGTTTTCCACTTCAGCCGGACGGTAATCGGTCGCGGTGATGTAAAAAAGGAAAGCGGCAAAAAAGAGAATAACGAGCAATACAATAATGCCCAGTACTTTGAAAAATTTCTTCATGGTGTTCGTTTTTGTCCGGGAAAGGTAGAAAAATTTTTGTTCGTGAGGCTCAAGTTTCAGAAACGAAATGCCCTGAAGTTGGTTCGCTGAACGATCCCGACGAAGTCGGAGAGAAGAATTTGCCTCACGATCAGAGACAATAAAACGCAATTAAGAATGGTTTTAAATGTTTGAATCCTTTCGCGTGATCACACCAGGGGTAGCGCCACCCAATTTTTGTTTTCAAAATAATATACCTCGTGGATGTTGTTTTCTTTCAATTTCCCTAAGGTATATTCAAACAACAGGTCCAGTTCCTCCGGAAGATGGGCATCCGAAGAGATCAAAACAGGGATGTTCAGCGTTGCGATTTGTTGCAATGCAAACCCGTCGGGGAAAAGTGTTTCCGCCCGTTTTTTGTACATGCCGCGGGTGTTTACCTCCACGATCAGGTCTTTTTCTTTGACAAGATGCAATGTTTCTAAAATCAGATCACGGTACCATTTCTCCTCTTCAGTAAAATACCGGTTTTGGTTGTGCATCTTGATTTTGTCCACATGCCCCACAATGTCAAATTCCTGACTTTCGACCATTTGGTTAACCTGACGAAAATAGGTTTTGACAGCCTTTTGGATGTCGTTTCCAAATAAATTTTGCAGTCCTTCGTCGTAGATTTCTTTTTTGGGGCCGTCGATAAACCAGAGTTCCTCACTGCGATCCGGTTTGACCAGGTGTACCGAGCCAATGGCGTAGTCCAGTTTCAGACGGTTATACCAGTGGTCAAAGTTTTCTGACAATCCGGGGATAAAATCAATTTCCAGTCCGCGGTACACGGCAATCTGGTTTTTGTATTCTTCTTTGAGGCGATCCGTTTCCGAAATGTATTCATCAGCCCGTTCTTCCTTCAGTGAAAAACTGGTTTCAAAAGGCAGGGGCGAATGTTCTGTAAAGCCCACGGCAGCCAGTTCCAGTTCGATTGCTTTTTGGACATAGGTTTCGGGCGCTTCGGCCCCGTCGGAAAAATAACTGTGCTGGTGCAGGTTGTATCGGATCATGGAAAACTTTTTTGCAAAGTAAAGGAAAACCATTGTCATTTCGAAGGAGATACGACTGAGAAATCTCCCCGGCTTTAACCTGCTGCTTAGGAGATATCTCCTCTTTCCGTTTTACTCCACTCGTCGATATGACAAAAGGTTAGCATAACGGTCGAAACAATACAAA
Source organism: Bacteroidales bacterium (assembly GCA_016936355.1). Classification (GTDB taxonomy): domain Bacteria; phylum Bacteroidota; class Bacteroidia; order Bacteroidales; family F082; genus Sulfidibacterium. The sequence continues at coordinate 79,538 of JAFGYB010000055.1, forward strand.
TGTAACCTAAAGCAAACCATCTGTATGGGGCAGCAGGCAGTTGTAATTCCAAAAGCTTCTGACTTCCGTCTCCCGACTTCGGTCTTTCTTCTTCTATCTTAAAATACGCATTCCCCTTAGAAAAGCGCTTTGAATGTTTCTGTATTTTTGCACCGTTAAAAAAACAGAACAATGGACAATATTCTGGTGATTGGCAGCTCAGGACAGATCGGTTCCGAACTGGTTATGGCCCTGCGAAATATCTATGGCAACGAACACGTGTTTGCCACCGACATCAAACAGCCCACTCCTGAAGTGCAGGAAAGCGGCCCGTTCCAAATCCTGGATGTACTGGACTTCAAAAACCTGTTGCATTTCATCGTGCGGTATAAGATCACCCAGGTGTACAACCTGGCGGCAGTGCTATCGGGCAATGCGGAAAAAATTCCGTTGCAGGCCTGGGACATCAACATGAAGGCCCTGATGAACACGCTGGAAGCCGCCCGCCAGTCGGATGCCAAGAAATTGTTCTGGCCCAGTTCCATTGCTGTTTTTGGTCCTACAACTCCGCGACACAATACACCCCAGCTTACCGTCATGGAGCCCAATACGGTGTACGGCATTTCCAAACTGGCCGGCGAACGGTGGGGGACCTATTACAACAACCGGTATGGAGTGGACTTCCGCAGTGTACGCTATCCCGGACTCATCAGCTACAAGACCGAACCCGGCGGCGGTACCACCGACTATGCCGTGGAAATCTTTTTTGAAGCCATCGAAAAGGGGAGCTACCAGTGTTTTCTGAAAGAAGATACGGCGCTGCCCATGATGTTCATGGACGACGCCATTGCCAATACCATTCGTCTGATGCAGGCCGATCCGAAGAAACTGTCGCACCGCTCGGCTTACAACATGGCCGGCATTTCCTTCGATCCGAAAGAGCTGGCGGATGCCATCCGGAAGCACATGCCTGAATTTAAAATTACCTACAAACCCGATTTCCGGCAAGCCATTGCCGACAGCTGGCCTGCCAGCATCGACGATTCCGTAGCGCAACAGGACTGGGGTCTGACCAATACTTATGATCTGGAAAAGATGACGAAGCTCATGCTGGAAAAGATCAGGGAAATGAAAGCAACTGTTTAGCGGTTGGCTTTTTCAATCATTTGAAAGTTTTCGCTTTTGGGAAGTGAAAGAAAGTGATCGGTGATTTCCTGCGGCGGGGTTGTGATCTTGCGTGCCGTGATGTCGATCCAGGCCCCTTCCACCACAATTTCTGCTGCCTTTTTTCCTCCGTCTTTGTACAAATGATGGATCATGCTCCAGAACCGTCCGTCTTTGGATATGCCCAGCATTTCCAGGTCCACGGTCAGGTCTTCACCCTGCCGCACTTCTCTCATAAAGCGGGTCTCTTCGCGAAACAATACCGGTCCCAATCCCAGGCTTAACAGTTTATCCATGTCGTATCCCTGCTGATCCAGATAGGACATACGCACCTGGGCGGCATAATCATTGTATGCAGTGTGCCGCATGTGGTTGTTGGGATCAAAATCGGCCCAGATGGGGTGAAAGGTGATTTCAAATTTCATGATCATCTCTTAAATTGGAGTTGCCAAAATTAAAAAAAGTGCCTTAAGTAGTGGATGAACTTAAGACACTTTATGAATTTTAAGATTTTTCCTAGGCTTTTTCGAGCTCCACGGTAAAGTGACGCAACAATGGTGCTTCTTTGACGATGCGCAGTCCTTTGGTAATGCTGTCGCGGCGTTCGAATACATTGATCAGCGCAGCAGCGATGTAATCCATGTGGTTGTTGGTGTACACCCTGCGCGGAACAGCCAGACGCAGCCATTCTTTTTCGGGATACCGGTTTTCTCCGGTCACCGGGTCGCGGTCGGCCAGCAGCGTTCCGATTTCCACGCTGCGTACTCCACCTTCCAGGTATAATTCAACTGCTAGTGTCTGAGCCACATATTCTTCTTGAGGAACCTGGGGAAGAAAAGCTTTGGCATCCACAAAAATGGCGTGGCCCCCGTATGGGTATTGCACTGCAATGCCTTTTTCGCGCAAGCGTTCACCCAAATAAGCCACCTGTGAAATGCGGGTGTTCAGGTAATCGTATTCGGTGCCTTCGTACAGCCCCACTGCCAGGGCATTCATGTCGCGACCCGACATGCCGCCGTACGTGATGTATCCTTCAAACAGAATGTTGAACTGGGTGGCTTTGTCGAAATCGTCCTGGTGACGGAAACCGATGAATCCGCCCATATTCACAATGCCGTCTTTTTTGCTGCTCATGGTCATGCCGTCGGCGTAAGAGAACATTTCGCGGACAATGTCGCGGATGTTTTTGTTTTCGTATCCTTTTTCGCGCTCCCGGATGAAGTAGGCGTTTTCGGCAAAACGGGCCGCATCAAAGAAAACGGGAATGCCGTACTGATCAGCCATAGCTTTAACGGCTTTCATGTTTTCCATGGAAACCGGTTGTCCGCCGGTGGAATTACAGGTCACCGTGACGATGATGAGCGGAATTTTTTCTTTGGGATATTTTTTCAGAACGGTTTCCAGTTTTTCCAGGTCGAGGTTCCCCTTGAAAGGGAAATTGGTTTCGGTATGATTGGCTTCATCCACGGTGCAGTCCACGGCGGAAGCATGTCTGAACTCAATATGGCCTTTGGTGGTATCGAAATGCGCATTTCCGGGAATAATATCTCCCTTTTTGATGAGGGCCGAAAACAATACATTTTCGGCCGCGCGTCCCTGATGGGTAGGCAAAAAATATTCGAATCCGGTAAGGTCGCGGATGGCTTCTTTGAGGTTGTAATAGGAAGAAGCACCGGCATAGCTTTCATCGCCCTGCATAAGGGCGGCCCATTGTTTGTCGCTCATAGCGCCTGTGCCCGAATCGGTGAGCAGGTCGATGAACACCTGGTCGCTGCGCAGGTTGAATAAATTGTATCCGGCAGCCTGTATCCATTGTTCGCGTTCGGCACGCGTACTTTTTTTGATGCTTTCTACGACTTTGATTTTATAAGATTCTGCAAAAGGTAAATCCATGATAATAAATTAAAAAATGAAAAAATCAGATAACTATCAGGACTCCGACAAGGAGTGTCGGCTTAGCAGAAACGGTCTCTTTCCTTGATGTTCAGGAAATTTCTTTTCGGATGTGGTTTATAAAATAACAACATGTTCCTAAAAAGTAGGGTACAAAAGTAAGCATTTTTTGGAGAGTGCCGAACCCAGTGATGGTGAACAGGGGACAACAATTGTTTATTTTTGTGGCCAATAGAAATTAGAAATCATGGAAAATAAATGGAATCTGAACAATAAAACGGCACTCATAACCGGAAGCACAAAAGGAATAGGCAAGGCAGTAGCCGAAGAACTGGCTTCGCTGGGAGCCACTGTATACATCGTTTCCCGCAACCCAAAGGACGTAGACGATCAGGTAAATAATTTGAAGGATCAGGGGCGTCAGGCTTTTGGCATTTGTGCCGACGTTACTAAACCCGAAGACCGGGAAATGATGGTTCAAACCGTGAAAGAGAACTCAGGTGTGCTGCACATTCTGGTGAACAACGTAGGAACCAACATCCGGAAGAAAGTGGTGGAATATACCGAGGAAGAATATTATTCCATTTTCAATACCAATATGCATGCCAACTTTATGTTGTCCAGGATGTTTCATCCGTTGCTGAAACAGGCAGGTGAAGCAGCCGTTGTCAGTGTTTTATCTGTAGCCGGGTTAACCCATTTGAAAACAGGAGCTCCCTATGGAATGACCAAGGCCGCGCTGGTACAACTTACCAAAAACCTGGCGGTGGAGTGGGCAGGGGATCACATCCGGGTGAATGCGGTGGCCCCGTGGTATACCCAAACTCCGCTGGTCGCTGCATTGCTTGAAGACAAAGAATACCTGGAAGCCGTTTTGTCGAGGACTCCGATGAACCGTATTGCCGAGCCCGAAGAGGTGGCTTCGGCCGTGGCTTTTTTCTGCATGCCGCCTTCTTCGTATATCACAGGTCAAACACTGGCTGTGGATGGTGGTTTTACTATCAATGGTTTTTAAATCAGTTGTTTTCTCTAATTTCCGTTGTCAAGCGTTAATTTTTGTTAAAAACCCTATAAAAACGGGTTAATTTATAGCTTTGCAAGGCAAACACAAATTACAGAATCTATGCGTAAAGTATTTTATTCTTCCGCCGTTTTGATTTTGGCACTATTCATGCTGGGTTCCTGCCAGAGCCAGAAAAAGGAAGGTTTCACCATTGACATCAATTTCAGTAATTTAAAACCCGATACTGAAATACTGCTTCAGAAAAGAGAAAGCGGCAGTTGGGTAAAATTGGATTCTTCTACGTTGAAAGAAGGAAAAGGAATGCTGACCGGTAAAGTAAAGGCCCCCGAATTGCTCTATTTGACGCTCAGCAAATTTAACGTTTACATCCCCATCTGGGTTGAAAACAGCCACATCACTGTAGATGCAGGGCTTAATTCATTGAATCATCCCACCATTAAAGGTTCTAAAGTTCAGGATCAGTATTATGCTTTCATGGATTCCACACAGCAATTTTCCGTGAAAGAAAAATCGCTGGCTATGGAATACAGAAATGCCAGCAGCAATAAGGATCAGGCTAAAATGAGAGCCGTGGAAGCCAGCTACGACAGTCTCCAGACTCAAAAAATTGATTACTTGCTGGGTTATGCCGAACGACACAACAAAAGTGTTATTTCGCCCTATATTGTTATGAGCAACTCCTTTGCCCTTACACTCCCTCAGCTGGAAAAGGTAACCAATAGTTTTGATACCACACTGGCACAAAATGAGTATGTCAAATTCCTGAAAGAACGGGTAAGTACACTGAACCGGGTAGCCATTGGCCAACCGTATATTAACTTTACCCTGAACAATCCTGAAGGGAAACCGGTTTCACTGGAATCGGTGGTTAAAACCCATAAATACACATTGGTAGACTTTTGGGCCTCCTGGTGTATGCCTTGCCGGGCTGAAAACCCCAATGTGGTGAAAGCCTACAAGGAATTCCATAAAAAAGGATTTACCGTATTCGGTGTATCACTGGATAAAAATCACGACAACTGGGTGGCAGCCATTAAAAAAGACGGCCTCGACTGGACACAGGTATCCGATCTTAAATTCTGGAATTCTGAAGCCGGTAAGTTATATGGTGTACAGTCCATTCCTCATAATGTACTGATTGGACCCGATGGGAAGATTGTAGCTAAGAACCTGAGGGGTGCCAATTTGCAAGACACGTTGAAAAAACTTTTGAAATAATTTTGTTTTCAATTTTTTCTGTTTTTGTAGTCCGGAGATTTCTTCTCCGGACTTTTTTATGCCTCAGGTTTTTATAAACATCATTATTATTATTTTAGCCCTCAGAATCCCTTTGTGCTTCGAAGGTATTTTGCTGTGATAACCCTGTAATTGAAAATTTAATTTTGATGTTATGAACCTTTTTTACTTAAAAAAAGTGAGAATTACCTTGCTGATCCTGTTTCTGGTATTGCTGATGACGCCTGCAATCCGAGCTCAGGGATGGATGAAAAACCTGCCTCAGCAAAAGTCCCGAACACAATTAACGCTTACGGATTATCAACGGGCCTTTAATATTTACTGGAAAGAGGAATCAAAGAAAGCGTCCGTTCGTTTCAAAGAATCGGGTCAGGAAGTACGCGACGAAAATTACGAAAAGTACAAACGCTGGGAATGGTATTGGGAAACCCGGGTTCATCCAAAAACCGGTGCCTTTCCTACACAAACGGCCTACGATGTGTACAACGAATACGTTGCTGCTCATCCCAAAAGTCAGCAAATCACCAGTTTTCCATGGACCACTATCGGTCCCGATCAGACTCCGGGCGGTTATGCCGGACTGGGCCGGGTAAACTGTGTGGGTTTCAGTCCGGGAGATACCAATACGTTGTATGTGGGCTCTGCATCGGGTGGAGTGTGGAAAACCACGGACCTGGGAGCTCACTGGATTCCCACAGGAGATTTTAATGAAGTGTTGGGGGTTTCCGATATTCTGGTGGTCAACCATGGAGGAGATGACATTGTTTACCTCGCTACCGGCGATAAAGACCACTATGACACCCGATCGGTCGGTGTGTTGAAATCAACGGACGGTGGTATGACCTGGAATAAAACGGGGCTGACTGCCTCAGCCTCCATGGGTTTGATTATTTATAAGCTGATGCTGGCTCCCTATGACGACAACATTCTTTTTGCGGCCACCAATGCAGGATTGTATAAATCAACCAATGGTGCGACAAACTGGTCCAAACTAAGCAGTCATATTTTCAGAAATATAGAGTTTAAACCGGGGTCAACCACCCGTATGTACGGCTCTACTTATACGGGCGAAATTTATTACAGTACTAACGGTGGTTCTACCTGGACACAGGTATTAAGCGTGACCGGCGGCGGACGTACTGAAATTGCCGTTACACCCGACAGCAGCAATGTGGTGTATGCCATCATGTCCAATTCAAGCGATGATGGATTGAAGGGCTTTTACAAATCAATTGACAGCGGTACAAACTATACAGAGATTCCGGATTCGCTGAATTTACTGGGTTGGGATTGTGATGGCGGCGACGCTGGCGGACAGGGGTGGTACGATCTTACCCTGGCTGTGGATCCATACAATGCCCAAAAGGTATACATCGGCGGAGTGAACAATTGGGGAACTACCGATGGGGGTAAAAGCTGGGAAATAGTGAACCATTGGTCCAGTACCTGCTCGGGCAAAGTCGATATTGTTCATGCAGACAAACACCGGCTCATCTTTCAGAATACTACGAATGCTCTGTTCGAATGCAACGACGGTGGGATTTATAAATCCGACAACGGAAAAGACTGGACTAATATTGGTAGCGGCTTGGTCATTAGTCAGATGTACCGTTTGGGTACTTCGAAAACGGTGGCTGGAGAAGTAATTACAGGATTACAGGATAACGGGACCAAACTCCTTTCTCGTGGTGTATGGGGAGACGTTTTGGGCGGTGACGGAATGGAATGTGCCATTGATTATACCAACGACAGTATTCAATACGGGGAATTGCCCAACGGAAGTATCCGACGCACCACAGACCGGTGGAGATCATCGGTAAAAATCACGACAGGATTGACAGGAAGCGGTTACTGGGATACTCCCTTTGTAATGGATCCGGTGGATCATAAAACCTTGTACATCGGTTATCAGGATGTGTTTAAGACAACCAATCAGGGAAACAGCTGGACCAAGTTAAGTAGTTTCGGTAGTACCAACACACTGCGCTCACTTGCCGTAGCTCCATCAAACAATAAATATTTATACGCTGCCTCTCTTTCTAATTTATACCAAAGTACGGATGGGGGAAGTACCTGGACCGACATAACCGGATCCTTACCGGTGAACAATGCAAGCATCACTTACATCGCGGTGAAGAATGATGATCCCAAAACCGTATGGGTGACACTGGGTGGATTTAATAATTTTGGTGTCTATGAAACGGTGAATGGAGGCATCAGCTGGAATGACATTTCCGACGGATTGCCTGCCATTCCTATCGATTGTATTGTACAGAATAAACTGAAAACAGATACAACACAGTTGTATGTAGGAACAGATGTGGGTGTGTATGTGAAGCAGGGAAATTCATTGTGGACCCATTACAGTACCGACTTGCCCAATGTAATTGTTGACGAAATGGAGATTAGGTATGATAATTCAGGCAGCGGGCTCTTGTATGCTGCTACATTTGGTCGGGGACTCTGGCAGGCCGATCTGTTCCAGGGATATCTTGCCCCGGCGATTGTGGCCGACTTTACGGCGGATAATACGGAACCACTGGCTGTGACCGATTCGGTTCAGTTTACGGATAAGTCAACCAACAATCCTACGGCCTGGTTGTGGCACTTTGAACCCGCTAATATCACCTATGCCAACGGTACAGACAGTTTAAGTCAGAATCCGGTTGTGCGGTTTAATCAGCAGGGATATTATTCGGTAACATTAACGGCTTCAGGACCTGACTCAACGGTAACCAAAACGATCCCCAGCTATATAAAAGTTGCCTCGAACTTTAGCGTGACTATAACAGCCAACCGGACAGAAATTTGCAACGGGGGAACTGATACCACCCAGTTGTTTGCTACTCCGATGGGAGGAACAGGAAGTTATAGCTATTCCTGGAGCTCGGTTCCTTACGGATTTAGTTCAACGGAACAAAATCCGGTTGTTCAGCCTAAAAAAGATACAACCGTGTACCGTTGTGATGTACTGGATGGCACCGTGACGGCTTTTGATACCCTTACAATTTACAGGGTGAATTGTACCGGTATTGACAACCCGGAAGCACAAACCGGAAAGATCAATCTGTATCCAAACCCCAATTCAGGTAGGTTTACCATAGGTGCAGAAAAAAACATTCGGTCGGTGGAAGTCATTGATGAAGCAGGCCAGGTAATTTATCGTCAAGCGATCAATGGAAAAAAAGCAACCCTTGATCTGCAAACAGCCAAAGGAATTTATTTCCTCAAGCTTACGCTTGATTCAGATAACGGGACAACCGTAACAGCAGTCAGGAAATTGCTGATCCGATAAACTATAAAAAAGCGGCGTAAGCCGCTTTTTTTATTTCTCCCTATTAATGATGTATTCAATGATTTGTTCCAGTGCCCGTCTGCCTTCGTTGTCGGGAAACTGATGCAACAATTCCAGCGCTTTGGCTTTGTATTCGTTCATCTTTTCTCTTGAATAGTCCATGCCCCCCGACTGAATCACGGCATTTCGGATTTCTTCCAGGTCTTTATCTTTCTTCTTTTTGCTGCGCAGCAAACGAAGAATTCTTTTTTTCTCCTCCCCTGAACAGTGGTGCAATAAATAAATCAGGGGCAGTGTTACTTTTTTTTCTTTCAGATCAATGCCCGAAGGCTTACCAATAACAGATGTTTTTTGGTAATCCAGCATGTCGTCCATAATTTGAAACCCTATGCCTGTGTATTCACCGATCATCCAGAGCTTTTCAATTTGTTCTTTGTCCTGGATGGTAGAGTAGGCTCCGGTAGCGAAACAAGAGGCAAGTAAAGAAGCCGTTTTCTTTCGGATTACTTCGAAATAAAGCTCCTCGGTGATGTCCAGTTTTCGGGCTTTTTCAATCTGCAGCAATTCCCCTTCACTCATGTCTCGGGTAGCCTTGGAAACATACAGCAACAAATGGGGGTGTTCTTTCTCCACAGCCAGTAATAATCCTCTGGACAGTAAATAATCACCTGCCAGTACCGCAATTTTGTTTTTCCATAAAGCGTTGATGGAAAACATTCCCCGGCGTTTGTAGGAGTCATCCACCACGTCGTCATGAACCAGTGTAGCAGTATGCAACAATTCAATGAGGGTGGCGGCTTCATAAGTTGCTTCGTTGATCTCACCGAGCATTTGGGCTGTATATAGTACGATAATGGGTCGGATTTCCTTGCCGCGGGTACGGGTGATGTATTGCATGATTACATCCAGCAACGGAACCTTGGAACGGACCGTTTCCCGGAACACTTTCTGATAAATGGAAATGTGCTCTTTAATGGGCTTTTTTATGGCGTTTAAATCACTCATGGATTGCATCCCTTGCGGCAAATTTAAGTCTTTTTTAAAAGGAATAAGAAGAATCTTTACCTCCACTCCACTACGGTTCCCCGCTCTTTGTCGAGCATGTGTTGGGGCACAGAGTCTTGGATGTGTTCGGCCAGCAGAGCAACCATTTTGGTTTTGGCAAACTGTCGGGTAAATACGAGGCTTACTTCCCGCAAAGGATGGATGTTGTGAAACTGGCGTACCTGTTCCTTTTTGTGGATACTTAACTCCCGGCTCATGAGTTCGGGGATTAAAGTATATCCCCCTTCCTTATCGATGATTTTTGTGAGTGTGTCCAGCGAACCGCTTTCGTATTCAAAGGGCAGCTCTTCCGATTTCAACTCGTGTAAATCACACAGATTGACTACCTGATGGCGAAAGCAGTGCCCGTCGCTGAGCAACCACATTTCAGGTGATGCAATGTCGTTGATCTGAATAACCGGTTGGTGGATCAGGGGGTGCTCACTGTTGGAATAAAGCATCATTTCTTCGTAGAACAAGGGTTGTTCACCTATACTTTTGTTGTGAAGGGGGGTTACGACAATGCCTACATCCAGCAAATCTTTTTGCAGTTTTTCTTCAATTTGTTCGGTAATCAGTTCTTCCACTTTTAGTTGAATACCTGGATGTTTTCTTTTGTATTTCCCGGCAAATAAGGGGAGAAGATAGGGCGCAATGGTGGGAATCACCCCGATTCTCAACTCTCCGGCTACCTGTTGTTTCTCCTCATCAGCCAAAAGCTTAATTTTTTTGGCCTCCTGTAATACCTGCCGCGCCTGCTGAATTATACGTATTCCCGCGGCAGTAGGAATGACTGGTTGCTTGTTTCGGTCAAAAAGAACTACTCCGATTTCTTCTTCCAGTTTTTTTAGCTGCATGCTTAAAGTGGGCTGGGTAACAAAGCATTTTTCCGCTGCAGTGGCGAAATGACGGTAGGTGTCCACAGCTACCACATATTCCAGTTGAATTAATGAAATCATGAGGATGGGTATTTATAGATATAATCTATGCAAAGATAATAATTATTGATTTGACATATATTTATTATGATGATATATTTGCACTGTTCAAAGAAAATAATCAGTAACTTTATAAGCTAAATTATTAATCTTAAAATTATTAACTATGATCGGACTGAATACTGAAAAAACAAAAGAACTGGCTCAGGGCCTCAACGAACTATTGGCAAATTATCAGGTGTTTTACACCAATGTCAGAGGGTTTCACTGGAATGTGAGAGGAGAAAAGTTTTTCGAACTGCATGCCAAATTCGAAGAACTGTACAACGATCTCATCCTGAAAATCGATGAAATTGCTGAACGTATCCTAACATTGGGCTTTAGCCCCGAATATCGGTACAGTAAATATTTCCAAACAGCGGAAATCAAAGAAGCAAAAGAAACTGCCGATGGGAGAGCCGATGTGGAACACATTTTAAACGGACTGATGTTCTTTATTAAAAAACAACGTCAGTTGCTGGAACTGTCCGGCGATGCCGAAGATGAAGGAACCAACAGCCTCATGAGTGATTATATCCGTGAACAGGAAAAAATGGTCTGGATGTACAGTGCCTTCCTGAACAAGAAATAAATTAATTAGTAACAATCAAACAAACAAAACAATGGAACAAGAAGAAATGACTTTTATGCCTCGGATCGGCGACATGGCTCCCGATTTTGAAGCGGTAACCACCAAAGGAAAAATTAAACTCTCAGAGTATGCCAAAGACAAATGGATCGTGCTCTTTTCCCACCCGGCTGACTTTACCCCGGTATGCACCACCGAAATGAGTGGTTTTGCCAAACGCAAAGATGAATTTACAGCTTTGAACACCGAGCTGATCGGTTTGAGTATCGACAGTATCCATGCCCACCTGGGCTGGGTCAACAACGTACGCGAAAAAACAGGCGTATACTTCGACTTTCCCATCATTGCCGACATCGACATGAAAGTATCGAAACTCTACGGGATGCTGCAACCCAATGCAAGCACGACCGCAGCCGTCCGTGCTGTCTTCTTCATCGATCCCGAGAAAAAGATCAGACTCATTATGTACTATCCGTTGAATGTGGGTAGAAACATGGACGAAATCCTGCGTGCCCTGGAAGGCCTTCAGGTAGCTGATGCCAATGGTGTGGCTCTGCCATTGGATTGGAAACGAGGTGACCGTGTGATCGTTCCGCCTCCGGTTGATCTGGATGGTTTGAACGAACGCCTTGCAGGCAGCTATGATGAAAAAATTGACTTCTACCTGGTAAAAAAGAACCTCTGATTATTAATTACTTTTTAATGATGTTTCACTGCGGGAACTTTAGTTCCCGCAGTGTTTTTTTGTGAGAACCAAATTGCAGGAGGGAAGCGAACTGTAATTTGATGGACGAATCCCGATGAATCGGGAATAGCAAAGCGTATCGGATAATTTTTCTGTAGCAGATATCTACTTGTGCCAGATGGTTTTTTGCTATTTTTGCCGGATGAAAAAGAACGAAATAGTATTAAGCGGTATCCGGCCCACCGGAAATTTGCACCTGGGAAATTACTTTGGTGCGGTGAAGAATTTTGTGAAAATGCAGGAAACCAATGAATGTTATTTTTTCATTGCCGATTATCATTCCCTGACCACCCATCCGCATCCCGATAATTTGCAGGGAAACGTACGTCAGGTGCTCATTGAATACCTGGCCGCCGGACTGGATCCTGAAAAGGCTACCCTTTATTTGCAAAGCGATATTCCGGAAACCGCTGAACTGTATCTTTTTCTGAACATGAACGCTTATTTGGGTGAGCTGGAACGGGTGACTACATTTAAGGAAAAAGCCCGCAAGCAACCCAACAATGTAAATGCCGGTTTGCTGACCTATCCTACCCTGATGGCAGCCGACATCATCATCCAGAAAGCCGACAAAGTGCCGGTGGGAAAAGATCAGGAACAGAATCTGGAAATGACCCGTACCTATGCCCGACGGTTTAACAACATGTACGGAGTGGAATTTTTCCCCATTCCCACGGCTTTTAATTTTGGAGAAGCACTGGTGAAAATCCCCGGGTTGGATGGTTCTGGAAAGATGGGAAAATCGGAAGGCGAAGCCAATGCTATTTTCCTGAACGATGATCCGAAAGTGATCCGTAAAAAAGTCATGCGTGCTGTCACCGACAGCGGTCCGACAGAAATGAATCAGGAGAAACCGGATCCCATTCAAAATCTTTTCACTTTACTGAATGTGGTTTCTACTCCCGATGTGGTGGAATACTTTGATGATCAATACAACAAATGCACCATCCGTTACGGGGATCTGAAAAAACAACTGGCCGAAGATATTGTTGCTTTTACGGCTCCTTTTACCGAAAGGATTAAAGAACTTTCTGCCGACGATGACTACATCCTGAAAGTGATGAATATGGGGGCTGAAAAGGCGCGGGCCAACGCTCAAAAGACCCTTCGTGAAGTGCGCGAAATCATTGGATTCAGGAAAATTTATTAGTCTGTCAAAAGGCTGTCTTTTCCCTTCGGATTCACCACTGCTACTAATTTCTTACTTTTGCATCGCTAAATAATAAACGGTTGGAAAAAGAAAAAGAATTGGCTTTGCAACCTGAAAAAGCCGTCCTGGTCAGTATTATTACAGCATCCGAAACCCGCGAAAAGGTGGAGGAATATTTGAATGAGCTGGAATTCCTGGTGGAAACAGCCGGAGGAATTGCTGTGTACCGCTTTGTTCAGCAAATGGAATTTGCCAATCCTCAAACCTATGTGGGGAAGGGAAAACTGGAAGAAATTCACCAGTATGTGAAGGCTGAGAAAGTTGATTTGGTGGTGTTTGATGATGAACTGGGTCCGTCTCAAATCCGGAACCTGGAAAAAGAACTGGAATGCAAAATTCTGGACCGAACGAATCTGATCCTGGATATTTTCGCCAAACGGGCCCGAACAGCCCATGCCAAAGTACAGGTAGAACTGGCACAATATCAATACCTTTTGCCCCGGTTAACCCGAATGTGGACACACCTGGAACGGCAACGGGGAGGCATTGGTTTGAGAGGCCCCGGGGAAACGGAAATTGAAACCGACCGACGGATTATCCGAGATAAAATTGCCTTGCTGAAAAAAAAGCTGGGGCAAATCGACAAACAAATGGCTACCCAGCGGAAAAACCGGGGGAGTCTGGTGCGGGTGGCTCTGGTGGGCTATACCAATGTGGGGAAGTCAACCCTCATGAACCTGTTGAGCAAATCGGAGGTGTTTGCTGAAAACAAGCTCTTTGCCACCCTGGATACCACCGTTCGAAAAGTGGTGATTGAGAACCTGCCGTTTTTGCTTTCTGATACCGTTGGGTTTATCAGAAAACTGCCCCATGGTTTGGTAGAATCGTTTAAATCAACGTTGGATGAGGTACGAGAATCCGACATTTTGATCCATGTGGTAGATATTTCCCATTCCGAATTTGAACAACAGATTCAAACTGTCACTGAAACCCTGGCCGAAATCGGTGCGGGTGACAAGGATGTAATCATGGTGTTCAACAAGATCGACCGGATGGAAAACGAATTTGACGAGCCTGAATCAGAACAACCAATATCCCGTCTGGACGCGCTGAAATCCACCTGGATGGCCAAAGAAAACCAGCCGGCCATCTTCCTTTCGGCACACACCCGGGAGAATTTTGATGAATTCAGGAAAATGTTGTACGACCACATCAGTGCCGTCCATTCAGTACGTTATCCCTACAACGATTTTCTTTACTGACAAGGATATAGTCTGTAATCCATTTTTAACCATTTTGTTACGATTTATTGCCGTATTGGTGGGGCAAAAATTTTCAAACGTCCCATAAATTAGTATCTTTATTCTCTCAATTTGGTTTCATGAAAAAACGCTGGAAAATAAAGGATCAGGCTGACAGCCAAACGGTTGACACTTTATCTGAATCGCTCGGAATTCACCCGAAACTATCCAACTTGCTAGCCCAGCGTGGCATTACCACTTTTGATGAAGCCAAGGCCTTTTTCCGGCCCTCACTGTCTGATTTGCATGACCCTTTTTTGATGAAGGATATGGATCTGGCAGTGGAGCGGATTCTGAAAGCTATTGAGAACAATGAAAACATCATGGTCTACGGCGACTATGATGTGGATGGAACCACGGCCGTTTCTCTGACCTATACTTTTTTAAAAAATGTGCACAAAAAACTGGAGTTTTATATTCCTGATCGCTACAAAGAAGGGTACGGGGTTTCTTATCAGGGAATAGATACCGCTGCCGAACACGAAGCCAAACTTATTATCGCGTTGGATTGTGGCATTAAAGCCGTGGAAAAAGTGGCCTATGCCACTGAAAAAGGAATTGATTTTATCATTTGCGATCACCATCGTCCCGGAGATAAACTACCTGAAGCCGTAGCCGTACTGGATCCCAAACGTGAAGATTGCAATTATCCTTTTAAAGAACTTTCGGGTGCCGGAGTGGGCTTTAAGCTGATGCAGGCGCTGGCTTCGCGACTGAATATGGATCAAAGCAAAGTGTATTCCTGTCTTGATCTGGCGGTCATCAGTATTGCTGCCGATATCGTTCCCATCGTGGACGAAAACAGGATTCTGGCTTACTATGGTTTAAAGCGGATCAACAGCAAGCCCAGTCCGGGTATTTTTTCCATCCTGACCGCGGCAGGGTTTCAAAAAGACTCGGAGTCCAAGAAGAAAGGATTGTTCTTTAACCGCGAAATCACCATCAATGATCTGGTTTTTGCGGTAGGACCCCGCATCAATGCCGCGGGACGGATTAAAGAAGCTACGCATTCAGTGAAGTTGCTCATCAGCAAAAACGAACCTTATGCCGACAAGCTCGGACAGGAAATCAATGAATTGAATATTACCCGCAGGGATCTCGACAAACAGATCACGGAAGAGGCCATTGACATTATTCGTCAGAGTGAAGTGTTGCAAAGCAAAAAAACCACGGTGGTGTACAGACCCACCTGGCACAAAGGGGTTATTGGCATTGTGGCTTCGCGGTTAATGGAACATTATTACAAACCTACCATTGTTCTGACAGAATCGGAAGGCTTGCTGACCGGATCGGCTCGTTCGGTAAAGGACTTTGATATTTATGATGCGCTGGATTCGTGCAGCGATTTACTGGAACACTTTGGCGGACACATGTATGCAGCCGGTCTGGCGCTGAAACCGGAAAACCTGAAGCCGTTTATGGAAGCTTTGGAAGCCTATGCAGAAAAACACATTACGGAAGAAATGCTGGTCCCAGAAATTGAAATTGATGAGGAACTGTACCTCAGTGATATCAATGCAAAATTCTACAGGATCCTCAGGCAGTTTGCTCCATTCGGACCCGGAAATATGACGCCGCTGTTCATGTCGAAAAATCTGATCGATACCGGTTTTGCCAAATTGGTGGGGAAAAACGGAAATCAGAATCACCTTAAATTTGAAACCGTTCACCAAAATCATACGGGAAATCCACTGGGAGCCATCGGCTTTAATCTGGGAGAATATTACGACCACATCAAGGCCGGGAAGCCATTCAATCTCTGTTATCATGTGGAGGAAAACGAATGGCAGGGACATGTTTCGTTGCAACTCCGTGTAAAAGATATTGATCCGGAAGTCTGATTTTTACAAATGATTTTTACTTTTGCTATTCATTAACAGAAAGCAAATATCCATGAAACGTATTCGTATTTTATTTGTGCTGACAGCATTGATCGGTCTTTCAGCTGCCGTGTCAGCTCAAAACCATCCCTCTGTATTCAAACTGGAGGATCTCAGAAAAATGGTTCGGTTGTCATCACCTGCTCTTTCACCTGACGGAAAGGAAGCGGCCGTCATCGTATCCCGCCCCGATTGGGAAACCGATAAAAACAAACAGGAAATAGTACTGATTGATGTGAACAACGGAAATACCCGGAGTCTGACACAGAATCGGTCCGGATTGTCCGGTTTGAAATGGTCACCCGATGGAAGTCAATTGGCCTTTATAGCAACAGATGCTAAAACCAAAGAGTCACAGGTTTTCATTATGCCGATGAACGGAGGAGATGCTCTGTGCCTGACTCATTCTAAAACAGGTGTGGATGATTTTGCCTGGAGCCCGAACGGAAAACAGATCGCGTTTATAGCTCAGGATACGGTTCCTAATCCTAAGGAAATCAAGCACCACGAAGATGCTTTCCGGGTAACCGATAACAACTACATGACCCGGGCTGCCGTGCAACCCTGGCATCTTTGGGTAATCCCGGCAAAGGGCGGAAAATCGGTACAGCTGACCCACGGAAGCTGGAGTTTGGGGACCGATCAGGGAAGCCTTTCTTCCATTGCCTGGAACGATCAAAGTACGGAAATTGTATTTACAAAATATCCGGATGTGTGGGAAGGAAATGCCTGGCATTCGGTATTGGAACAAATCAACGTGTCCACCGGAAAAATTGCTCCGGTAACGAATTTGCAAGGCTCGGCCTACGCCGAATATTCTTCCGAAAACAATGTCCTGGCTTTCCTGCGGCCCAGAAACGGTGACCAAAATAATGGCTTTGCCGTGTACGTAAAGAAAGGAGAGAAAGTGGAGGATATCACGGCTCCGCTGGCACATAATTTCGATAATTATGCCTGGATGCCCGGGGATAAAGACTTGCTGTTGAAGGGGTTTTTGGGAACCCGTTCTGTTTTTTGGAAACAACCCATCGATGGCAAAGCCTCTGTGTTGAACCTGGGTGATCTGAATGCAAGCGGTGCATTGAATGTGGGAAAAACAGGCGCTTTTCTGTTTACCGCATCTACTCCAACACAAGGTACCGAGCTGTATTACATGAGTTCGACTACTTCCAAGCCAAAGCAACTGACCGAATACAATAAATTCATCAACTCGTTGAGTTTGGGAAAATCGGTAGCTGTGGAATGGACGTATGATAAATTCAAAGAAGACGGAGTACTGACCTATCCGGTGAATTTTGAAAAAGGAAAGAAATACCCGCTGGTGTTGGTGATTCATGGTGGCCCTGAATATGCATCCACATTGCAATTCTCAGTACTGGCCCAGCTTTTGGCAGCCAAAGGATTTTTGGTGTTTCAGCCCAATTACCGGGGCAGCACCAATCTGGGCGACCAATACCAGCATGCTATTTTCCGCGATACGGGCAAAGGTCCGGGCGAAGATGTAATGGCCGGATTGAAAAAGGTGGAATCCATGGGGATGGTGGATAAAAACAATATTGGAGTGACGGGCTGGTCTTACGGTGGATACATGACTTCCTGGCTGATTGGGAATTATCCCGATGTTTGGAAAGCTGCCATGTCGGGTGCCGCTTTGAACGACTGGGTGATGGATTATACCATTGCCTATTACCAGAAAGGAGATTTGTATTTCTTTGGTGGTTCACCGTGGGTGAAAAAATACTGGAAAATCTGGCGTGAGCAGTCTCCCATCGCTTTTGCGGACCGAGCCAAGGCGCCCACGTTGATCATGGGTGATGCCGGTGATCCCAATGTACCGATTGTGAACAGCTACCAGATGTATCACGCTTTGCGCGACAACGGCGTGACCACCGAATTTTATGTTTATCCGGTGAATACGCATTTTCCGCATGACATTGTGCGCACCACTGACGTGTACCGCCGATGGGTGGACTGGATGGTGAAATATTTGAAATAAGATTATTGCATTATAACGATAGAACCCGGTTTCCGAAAGGAGGCCGGGTTCTTTCTTGTCAGATGTCTTTGA
>JAFGYB010000056.1 GCA_016936355.1 Bacteroidales bacterium
AAAAAAATAAAGTCATGAAAGCACGCACCTTCGCCTCCGTCAAATTCCAATCCGGAATCTTCGCTGCCTCGAGAAAAAGCAGAAGAATGCACACTTCGGTGTACAACCCGGTATCGAATATCCAATGGATGAACAGCCCCGCTCTGTTCTAAAAAGCAGGTCCGTTCCGAACCCCTAAAATAAAAGTCATGAAGGCATCCATCAAATTTCACTCAGGCTTGTTTGGCGCTCCCAGGCTTCGTCAGAAAAATGACAAAGTTCGAAACGCGCTATCCGGTTGCTGCTGTTCCCAGTGGGACTGGTGTAATAAAAGTTATTTTGATTATTAAAAAATCATGATTCATGAGAAACTATATGAAAACATATTGTTTTGACCATGAATTATGAAAATCCTTTCTTTTAGCCTTTTCCCCCTTTCCCTTCAGATTGATTCATCATACCAAATTTAATTCTTCTTTTTTCTATTGTGTAAACACAGGATGACGCTTTTACCCACCCCTGCCCCTCCAGGGAGGGGATGATTCGTCCTCCACCCCCCTCGTCCCTATCGCGAAGAGAAATTTCCGGACGACGAAGCGATCTGCATGTAAATAATATTGAGTATTCTGCAATGGATTGCTTCTCCCGATCAATCGGAATCCTCGCAATGACGCTCATTTTGTGTGACGAGGTCACAGAAAACAACCGATACGAAAGACGCTTACGTCTCCGCCTCTGGCGGATCCTCAGAGTTATAACTGTATTTTTTAATGTCATTCTGATCAGAACGGAGTGGAGAGAAGAATCTCTATTATAAAAAAGGAAAAAATACAGATCCTTCACTGCGTTCAGGATGACAAATTCTCCCCTCCATAGTTTAATTCTGAGGGACGGAATTTTCTGTTCATGTATAGAAGCAACAGGGCCACGGAAAGAATGAGCAACACCGAACAAACAAGGGAGCCTTCGAAACCAAAAGCCCCGCCGCTGATGGTTTGGGCTCCGTTTGTTTTGAGGGTCAACAGGGAAGTTTCATTTCGTCCACTGACCGAATAGCCCAGCACAGGCCCCTGAAAGAAATTCCAGAATAAATGCAGGCTCACAGGAAACCACAGGTTCCGGGTAAACAGATAGGAAGAACCCAGCAGCATTCCTGCCAGGAAAATGTTTAGTATTCCCAGCAGGGATAAGTGAAAGTTCAAAAGATGAAAAGCGGCAAAGATCACCGAACTGATCACCAGCGCCAGGTATTTGTTCATGGAGTCCATCAGGTTATTCAGAATATATCCGCGTACCAGTATTTCTTCGTTGAAAGCAATCAGGATAAACAAAATAAAACTGAGAAACAGGGTACTGCCGTTCAAATGAACCGCTTCAAAATGAATATACCCCCCGAGGTACAGAATAAGCGAACCAGTCCCTATAACGGCAACGGCAACAACAAATCCCCAAATTACGTCTTCGAACCGGTTCTTAAAACTGAAGCCCAGTGACACCACCGACCGGTTGTCGACATATTTGCGGAAGAAGAAAACCAGCAGGATCATGGCGGCAAAGGAAAACAACATGATAATCAGTTGCTGTTGTATGGTCATACTTTTCAGGGCGCTGAGATTCGGCACATTGGCCACCAGCATGCCGACATACTGAAAAACACCTACGATGAAAAGATAGCTGAGAATGATCAGAAATATTCTTGCAGCCAGGGGAATTGGAGGTTTTTTTAAGGGTTCTGTTGTCATTGTTTTTGGGTTTATATCCATAAATAAATTTCCGATGATCCGCTGGTCCGGCGGATGTTTGTATGCATTGTATGGTTTTGAAAGGATGCAAATTTAATATAACCGGTGCAGAGTTGAACTGAAAAAAGTAAATCGTTCAATTCTGATCCCGATTCATCGGGAGACCGCGAGCATCTTAACGTACTTTAAACCAAAAAGAAATCTTTCTTTATGTCCTCCAAAGAAAGAACAGAAGCCCGGACCCAAACGGAAGAACCGGAAGGGATTTATTCAGAAATAAATTTATATCTTTTTAGGTTCCTCCCCTTGCGCACATTCATGATGTACAGGCCGGGGGTTAAGGGCAACTGAATTTGATTGCCCGAAAAAGAGGGATGGTGATAGATCGTTCGTCCCATCACATCCGAAACAAGAACCTCTGCATCCGCAATGTTGGCGCTAAAACGGATCACCCCATTTTGTACTGGATTCAACACGGTCGGGATTTCTTTTGTTACGGCAGCAATGCCTACTCCCTGAACACAGGATTCCGAAACGGAATTCACATCTTCGATCAATCCCAGGGAAGCCAATTCGTGCCCGGAAAATCCCGGATAATCCAAGGGGTATTTTTCAGCCCTGAAGATTAAATTCTGAACGGGTTCTTCATATTGAGCAGCCATAGTAATCCCCGAAGGATTGACATAGGTCCACAACAGCTCGCCCGCTTTGGAAAACTCAGAGATTCGACCGATGGAAGTTTCACAGATCATGAAATTTCCGTTGGGAAGCGACTGCATGGAAGACATGCTCCCCTCATTAGCCACTCTTCCGTAAACACTTCCGTGCCATGACCAGTCGAAATCCAAAGGAGAAAAGGACTTCGTCAGGATGGTGTACTGACCCTGAACCCTTACCGGAGCAATCAGATCAACCGAACTAAACGTTCCGGTTCCGTCGCCTCCGTTATTGAATACAGAAATTTTTCCCGCATCCAACGAACCCGCCGGTACCCACTGCGCATCGTGTTGTAAAAATAATTTCTGATCGGTTGCGTCTCCCCTCCTGTAAACCTGGGGATTGCCCCAACGCCAGAGAATATCACCGCCATGACCCGAATTACCCCCCGTATGACCCGCCGCTTCTGCTGTCGTTGTGCTGTGATCAATGATGTAGATCTCACTCAGATGCCGGGCGCTGATCAGTATTTGATCCAGTTCTGCATTGTAATCAACCGAATTGACATGCGTATAATCGCTGCTTCTTTGATTATCAAAATTCAGATCAATTAATTCCGGGTGGTTTTGAACGGCTCCGTAGTTGGGCCTGGTACTGTCGTAATCCTGAATGAAATGATCCACAAACTTCCACTCCCACACCACCGTTGCACTACTATCCCCCACGGGTTTCAGTTCAATAATTTTGCTGAGTTTACAGTTCTTGACAACCAGGGCAGAATCCTTCCCCATGGCCAGCATTTCCTTAGCGGAGTATTGGTCCCCGACAATACACAGGATATTTCCATTGGGCAAGGGCTCAATATCGTGGTGCTGATTCAAATTAAGTTTGGACAACAAAAAAGACCAAACTACATGATTATCCCAGTCTCTTATTTCAAGAGCCTCTCTGCCTGCACGGAGCAAATTTCCGTTTTTTAACAGGTAGCAGGTCAGGGCCGGCGGTTCTGTAAAAACCCACTCATGCACCTTTTCCCCGCAATTATTGATTAAATAAACATGGTTGTTTAAATTAGGAGTAAAAAGAGTATATCCAGGATACTCATTTCCAGTTTGATACTGAAGCCCTACGGTAGGATTTTGAGCCTCCATACTGTTTAGGAGCAGCAAAGCTGCGACGGCAAAAAGTAGTTTTCTCATTGTGGTTATTCAATTATGACCACAAAAATAGCATTATTAAGGATATTCAAAAGAGACTTCCAGAAGTTGACATCAGAGAAGGGACGTTGGGAAAAAGAGGTCCTGAGGTTTGGCCAACCAATTCAATCCGTGAATTCATGCCCAACCTTTGAACCTCGCTTGCTCCCTTTTTACCGACAAGCTGCTGCTGCTCACCGATTTTTGCTTTCCCGGGCGGGTCATCCCCCCTATCTTTGCCTTGAAATTGATTCTAAAAAGACAAACAAACTATTAAAATTTAAAGTCATGAAAGCAAGAACCTTCACC
>JAFGYB010000057.1 GCA_016936355.1 Bacteroidales bacterium
AGAAGATCAACTGAAACTCACTGCTCCGAATGAAGCCGCTTTGAAAGAACTGTTTGAAGAACTGGAATTCCGCACCTTTGCCAAACGGTTTTTCACTTATTATTCGCTTCAACAAGAAGAACCAGAACCAGAATCGCAACCTCTGGAACAAGAGGGTCAGGGTAATTTATTCGGCGAAACCGAAGAAGAAAAAACCATCCAGGATATTTCCACAACAAAGCATAATTACCTACTGGTCGATTCGGCAGAAAAGTCTCAAAATCTTGTTGACCTGTTGAAAAAACAAAAGTCATTTTGTTTCGATACCGAAACCACGGGCCTCGATCCCAACAATGCTGAACTAGTGGGCATGTCCTTTTCATTCAAAGCCCACGAAGCTTATTATATTCCCATTCCGGTTTCCTACCACGAAGCAGTCAAAACAGTGGCTCCTTTCAAAGAAGTTTTTGAGAACGAAGGCATCAAAAAAATAGGGCAAAATATCAAATACGACATTGCCATTTTAAAATGGTACGACGTGGAAGTGAAAGGTACCTTGTTTGACACCATGATAGCTCATTACCTTTTGGAACCCGATCAGCGGCACAACATGGATTACCTTTCGGAAACTTATCTGAACTACAGTCCCGTTTCCATTGAAACCCTTATCGGAAAGAAAGGGAAAAAACAACTCAGTATGCGGGATGCTCCTGTAGAAATGGTGAAAGAATATGCTGCTGAAGATGCCGATGTAACCTGGCAGTTAAGTCTGATATTGGAACCGCTGTTAAAAGAAACCGGAACCGATATTCTGTTTCGGGATACAGAAATGCCACTGGTACCTGTCCTGGCTTCCATGGAAGCCGAAGGTGTAAAGCTGGACATTGATGCGTTGGCACAGTACAGTGAAGATCTGGGGAAAGACATCGCTGAACTTGAAAAAGAAATCTATTCCCAGGCCGGTGAAGAATTCAATATCAATTCACCCAAACAGCTGGGCGATATCCTGTTTGATAAACTGAACATTGCCAGTAAACCGAAAAAGACCAAAACCGGTCAGTATTCCACCGGTGAAGATATCCTGGTAAAGCTCTCCTATCGTCATCCCATTGTAGCCAGTATCCTGGATTACCGTTCACTGACCAAGCTGAAATCGACTTACGTTGATAGTTTACCTCAGCTGGTGAACCAGCGCGACGGCCGGGTACATACTTCCTACAACCAGGCTGTGGCTGCCACCGGGAGACTGAGTTCCAATAACCCCAATCTGCAGAATATTCCCATCCGCACCGAGCGCGGCAGAGAAATCAGAAAGGCCTTCATTCCGCGGAATGAGGAATTCACTTTACTGGCAGCCGACTACTCACAAATTGAGCTGCGCATCATCGCCCATTTGAGTAAGGATGAAGCCATGATTGCAGCCTTTAAGGGAGGATTAGATATTCATACAGCAACAGCAGCCAGAGTCTACGGAATTTCACCTGATGAAGTAACCGGCGAAATGCGCCGCCATGCCAAAACAGTGAATTTTGGAATCATTTACGGTATTTCCGCTTTTGGTCTTTCCGAAAGGTTAGGCATTCCCCGTCGCGAAGCTGCAGACATCATCGACAGTTATTTCGAAAAATATCCGGGTATCCGGCAGTACATGGATCAAAGCATACAATTTGCCCGGGATCATGGCTATGTGGAAACCATATTGGGGCGTCGTCGTTATCTGAAAGACATTACCTCGGCCAATGCCGTGGTTCGGGGTTATGCCGAGCGAAATGCCATCAACGCTCCCATTCAGGGATCCTCAGCTGATATGATTAAAAAAGCCATGATCGCCATATACAACGAAATGCAGAAAGAGGATTTGAAATCAAAAATGATCCTGCAGGTGCACGATGAGTTGGTATTCGACGTACATCATTCCGAATTGGATCAGTTGAAGAAAATGGTGGAAAAGTTCATGGTTTCTGCCCTCCCCCTGGATGTCCCCGTTATTGTGGATATGAACACCGGCAGCAACTGGTTGGAAGCACATTAAACCAACTGATTGGTGGCTCAACTAACCGGAACTACCGCAAACAACCCAAAAGGGGTGCGTTTCATTGGCTGTTCCTTATTTTTTTAAATAGTTTATAAATAAATTACTGAGGAGTAAACGTTTCGCCTTGTTTCTACTCTTTGCACAGGATTTAGCTTAATTTTGCACTCACTATTGATACAGAATGATACAATTTGAACGATTTAGGTTGAGGAATGGGTTAAGCATACTGATGCACCAGGACCCACATACACCGATGGCGGCCGTGAATATTTTATACAAAGTGGGGGCCCGGGATGAAGATCCGGAGAAAACGGGGTTTGCCCACTTGTTTGAACATCTGATGTTTGGTGGATCGGTAAACATCCCCAGCTACGACAATCCTCTGCAGCAGGCTGGTGGTGAAAACAATGCGTTTACCAACAACGATTTCACCAATTATTATCTAACACTTCCCAAAAACAATTTGGAAACTGCCTTCTGGCTGGAATCGGACCGCATGCTTTCTTTGGCATTCAGCAGAAAAAGCCTTCGGGTACAAAAGCAGGTGGTGACTGAAGAGTTCAAGCAGAATTATCTGAATCAACCCTATGGTGATGTGTATTTGTTACTTAAACCGCTGGCATACAAACACCATCCCTACCAATGGAATACCATCGGAAAAGAGATCAGCCACATCGAAAAGGCCACCATGGATGATGTGAAACATTTCTATTCCAGATATTATAATCCCAACAATGCTATTTTGTGTGTGACGGGGAACATTCATCCCGACAAGGTCATCCCACAGATCGAAAATTGGTTCGGTTCTATTCCCTCCGGAGCTGAGCTGCAAAGAAATTACCCTGCAGAACCGGAACAAAAAGAAAACCGCACGCTGACTGTAGAACGGGATGTACCTCAGGATGCCTTGTATATGGCCTGGCACATGCCGGCACGGAATGAAAAGGAATATTATACATCAGACCTCATCAGCGACCTGCTTTCCAACGGTGATTCGTCGCGGTTGTTTCAGCGTTTGGTAAAAGACAAGCAATGGTTCACCGACATCAATGCCTACATTACAGGCGACATGGACCGGGGGTTGTTTATTATCAGCGGTAAATTGAATCCGTCTGTAGACTTTCACTCTGCGGAAGAGCAAATTGAAAAAGAGCTGACAAAGCTAACTGAGCATCTGGTGGAAGAAGAAGAACTGCAAAAAGTGAAAAACAAGATTGAAGCCAATTTGGTATTTTCTGAAATCTCCATATTGGGGAAAGCCATGTCGCTAAGTTATTTTGAGATGCTCAGCAAGGCTGAAGACATCAACAACGAAACTGAAAAATACCAGGCAGTACGGCGTGAAGACATCCGGGAACAGGCCCGTAAGTTGTTTGCCGAAGGGAAAAAGAATGTATTGTATTACAAAGCAAAGAAGAACTCATGACCACCTATCCCGACAGAAACCACGCCCCGGCTTTGGGTCACGCGCAAATACTGAACATTCAGGAACCCGAATCTTTTACACTGGACAACGGTATTCCGGTATTTTTACTTCCGGCTAATCAGCAGGAAGCCACCCGGCTCGACATTGTCTTTGATGCCGGGTCTTCTTTTCAGACCCAAAAACTTCAGGCCAGTGCCGTAAACAAACTGTTAAAAGAAGGCACCCGAAACAAATCGTCCTATGAGATCACCAAAACCCTGGATTTTTACGGGGCTTATCTGGAACCTTTTTCAGGAAAAGACAAGGCCGGAATCACGTTGTTTGGCTTGTACAAATACTTCGACAAATTACTGCCGTTGATCTTTGAAATCATCAGCGAAGCCGTATTTCCTGAAGAAGAAGTCAGGTTATACGCTGAACGCAAAAAACAGCAGTTTACGATCCAATACCAGAAAGTTCGTTACCGTGCTTCCATGGAGTACAACGAACTGATTTTTGGGAAAAACACAGCCTACGGACAAAAGCTGGAAGAAAATGACTTTGATATTCTTTGCCGCGATTTACTTGTGGACTTTTATCAGCTGCATTACCAGCCGCACAATACCTACTTTTTGTTGGGAGGAAAAACCTCTCCGGAACTTTTCAAACAACTGAACGATACACTGGGGAAGATTCCCGGAAACGGTCAGCCATTCCTTTCCGAACCGAAAGTGTACTGGACACAGGACGAAGAACAATACCGTTATGTAACCAAGGAAAATGCTTTACAGTCGGCGCTGCGCATAGGGAATATCACGTTGGAACGCAGTCACCCCGATTACCCGAAGCTGTATCTTCTGAACACCATCCTGGGAGGATATTTCGGTTCCCGGCTCATGAGCAGCCTGCGGGAAGACAAAGGCTATACCTATGGTGTGTATTCAAGCATCGAAAACTTTAAGCACGGCAATTCACTCACCATTGCCACAGAAGTAAACGCAGAACATACTGTGGCTGCACTCATAGAAATTGAACACCAGGTTGAACTGCTCTCTCAGCACAAAATTCCGGACAGAGAACTGGAAACTGTGAAAAACTATCTTCAGGGTTCTTTTCTGCGGTATTTCGACGGTCCGTTTTCTTTGGCCGATCAGTTTCTGAAAAGCCATTCGCTGGGACTGAACTTTGTTCATTACAAGGAAATGCTGGAACAGGTAATGGATCTGACAACCGGTGAACTCCTGGATGCGGCAAGAAAATATATGGACTTTAAAAAAATGAAGGTTCTCGTTGCCGGAAAAACAGACGAGCTGAAATAACCTATTCTTTTTTCAGTCGTTCAGGATTGTCTTTTAAAAAGCTTTTCCAGCTGCTGTAGTTTTTTGTATCAGGTCCGGCTGAACCCTGAAAATAATGACATACGGCTGCAGCGAGTCCGTCAGTAGCGTCCAAATGATCCGGGATTTCCTGAAACAGAAGCAACGTTTTCAGCATGCCCGCTACCTGTTCCTTCGAAGCGTTTCCATTCCCGGTAATCGCCTGTTTGATTTTCTTGGGAGAATATTCAAAGATGGGCAGGTCTTTATAAAGGGCTGCGGCCATAGCTACACCCTGGGCCCGGCCCAGTTTCAGCATCGACTGTACATTTTTCCCGTAAAAAGGGGCTTCAATAGCCAGTTCATCAGGGTGATATTGCTCCACCAACGACAGCGTACGTTCGAAAATCTTTTTTAATTTTAGCGCATGATTCGGATATTTACCCAGTTTCAGTATCCCCATGGTAACCAGCGACATCTTGTTGTCTTTCTGGTGTACCACTCCGTAACCCATGATGTTGGTTCCTGGGTCGATTCCTAATATGATGCGCTCTTTTTGCAACGGTTAAGCTCTTTATGGCAAAATTAAACAAAACATACAACATCCTCATCCGGCTGGGCATTTTAATCCTGACCTTCTACTATTTATACGACCAGCTGATCTTTGAACACAATCTATCCGATTTATCCGTCTATTTTCAACTTCTTACCGAGAAAAAGAGCTTTCCTTTCATAATTACCCTGATCGTTGTACTCCTGCCAGTAAATTTGCTGCTGGAAAGCTTTAAGTGGCAATTACTCATCAACAAGCTGGAGAAGATCAGCCTGGGAAATGCATTAAAAGCTGTACTGGCAGGTATTTCTGTGAGTATGTTCATGCCCAATCGTGTGGGTGATTATCTGGGTCGGATCTTTATCCTGAAAAAAGCCAACCGCATTCAGGCTACCCTTTCCACCATCCTGGGAAGTATTGCCCAATTTCTGACGACCCTTATTTTCGGAATTGTTGCTTCGGTTTTATTCTTTCCCTACTATATGCCGCTCACCAACAGTCTGAACTTTTGGATCTATGTGGGCGTAATCCTTACGGCCGCTTTTACGTTGTTGATCATTGTCTTTTTTTACCTGAATTTCTCTGCTTTCTCAAACATCCTGAAGCGATTCAGCGGGAAGGCGCACAACAGAATTTCACGGTATACAGAAGTTTTCTCCTGGTATAATGCCGCTGAGTTGTTTCACATTCTGTTGCTCAGTATCATTCGCTACCTGGTGTTTTCTTTTCAGTTTTATTTGTTCCTCCGACTGTTTGGGATCACACTCGATTATTTCCATTCCATGATGCTGATCGGGATCATTTATCTGCTTGTATCAGGTATCCCGACCATTGCTCTTTCCGAATTGGGCGTCAGGGGTTCGGTAAGCCTCTATGTGTTTCAGCTGTACTTCGGAACGCAGATTATGGCCGCTAACTACTCCGGTGAGATTGTATCGGCCTCCTCGGCATTGTGGTTTATAAATCTGGCTCTGCCCGCTTTGGTAGGAATTATCTTTATCTTTAACCTGAAGTTTTTCAGAAATCAATGACCACAAAAATTTTTCTGTACATATTGTCGGCCGGTGCGTTGATTTACCTGCTGGTGTTGCTGGTTTTCACGACAGGATGGTACAGGCTGAAACCTTTCACAGCATCTTTGCGGCATTTCTCTACAAAGATCAGTGTGGTGGTGGCCTTTCGTAATGAAAGGATGAGCCTGCAAAACCTGTTAAACAGTCTCTGTCAACAAACCTATTCGAAAGAATTATTGGAAATTATTTTGGTTGACGATCATTCCGAAGACGAAAGCGTATCCATCGTCAATCAATTTATACAACAAAATAAATCCTGTACAATTCGCCTGATTAAAGCTTCCGGAAACGGCAAAAAAAAGGCCTTGCATGAAGGGATACACAGGGCTACCGGCGATCTGATTGTTACCACCGATGCCGACTGTTTGGCCCATAAAAACTGGCTGGTCAAGCTGGCGGCCTTTTTTGAGCAGGAACATCCGTTACTGATCATCGGACCGGTAGTCTATACGGAAGTAAAAGGGGGACTGCAAAAATTTTTCTCGCTGGAATTTATGAGTCTGGTGGCTTCCGGCGCCG
Source organism: Bacteroidales bacterium (assembly GCA_016936355.1). Classification (GTDB taxonomy): domain Bacteria; phylum Bacteroidota; class Bacteroidia; order Bacteroidales; family F082; genus Sulfidibacterium. The sequence goes on from JAFGYB010000057.1 coordinate 6,881, forward strand.
GCTCGGCAGCAGCCCATCTGCCCCTGATGGGCAACGGTGCTAACATGGCCTTCGAAAAAGACGTTTTTCTTGAAGCCGGCGCCGAAGCACAAAAACAACAACTGGCTTCAGGAGATGATGTCTTTCTGATCCATTACCTGAGCCGGAAATACGGACGCCGAACCGTTCGATTTATTAAAAACAAAGAAGCCATTATCCGAACCCCGGCTCCCAAGAATCTGAAACAGTTTCTTTCGCAACGGGCCCGCTGGGGCTCGAAAGCCAAAGCCTACGACCTGGCATGGCCACTCATCGTAAGCTTCACAGTTCTTATTTTTAACCTGCTGCTGGCGGCCGCCTTCATCTATGGCTTTTACACCCCCTGGTTCTGGATGGTCTTTCTGTTGTTTGTGATACTGAAATATCTGATAGACTTTCCCCTTTTAAAGGATTTCTCCGATTTTACAGGCAACCACAAACTCGTGGCTCTGTTGTTTCCCTTTGAATTTATTTATCCGTTTTATATTCTGATTGCCGCCACCAAAGGGCTGTTCTTTTCCTTTGACTGGAAAGGCAGAAAAGTGCGCTGATTCATGGTAAAGTTTTATCAATCCAATCCCTCTTTCTGGAAAAACCTGGACGAAATTGTTGAGGAACATCAAATTGTAATTGATCGCCCCACAGGCAGCCGCCATCCCCGGTATCCTGATTTTATCTACCCGCTGGATTATGGTTACCTTGAAAACACAAAGTCAGCCGACGGAATGGAAATGGACATTTGGATCGGTACCTCCGAAGATAAAAAAATAACAGGAGTACTGGTGATCGCCGACAGCGATAAACGAGATTCGGAAATGAAAATTCTGTTTGCCTGCACCAAGAAAGAACTTGAATTGCTTTATAAAATCAACAACGAATTCCGTATGAATGCAGTGATGCTGCTACGAGAAGAATAAGTCAGACGATCGGACAACCATTGCACTGTATGACTATTTTTTTCCGTCGTCAGGCGTTAAAGCACATTCAGCCTGTTGGCGTCCTGTTTAATGAAGATAAACAGTAAAATGGTAAAAGCCCACAGTGAAGACCCTCCGTAACTGAAGAAAGGTAAGGGAATTCCGACAACCGGTGCAAATCCGATGGTCATAGCAATGTTTACGGCAAAATGGAAAAACAAAACCGATGCCACGCCATAGCCGTAAATTCTGCCAAAATCGGATCGCTGTCGTTCTGCCAGAAACAGAATCCTCAGCAACATCGTTATAAAAAGGAGGATCAATACCGTTACACCAAGGAACCCACGTTCTTCCCCTATAGTACAGAAAATAAAGTCGGTACTTTGTTCGGGAACAAAATGATTGCGTGTCAGCATGCCTTTAAAATAACCTTTCCCGTCCATACCACCCGATCCAATGGCAATTTTTGCCTGGTTCACATTGTAACCTGCCCCCAACGGATCTTTCTTCAGTCCCAGCATTACCTGGATACGTACCCGTTGATGGGGTTCCAGCACCTTATGAAAAGCTGTATGCACACTAAAGACAAAGGCCACTGACAACACAAGCACCACACCAATGGATTTCCATTGCCTTCTGAATCTTCTGAAAAGCAAAATCAAAAATGTCAGCGCCAGCAGAGCAGCCGAAACATACAGTTCACCAAAGATGATGGTAATGATAAACAAGAAAGTCATGACCACCCCAGATATGATGATCAGTCCCGACAGCCCTTCGCGGAACAGAACGAGAATAAAGGCCAGATAAACCAAAGCCGAACCCGTATCATTTTGCAAAAGAATCAGTGCGGCCGGCAGGCCAATCAGTACCAGCACCTTCCACTTGGTTTGAAACTGATGAAAACCCACATTGCGAGTACTCAGAAATTTGGCCAGGGCCAGGGCGGTTGCAAACTTGGCAAATTCAGCCGGTTGAAGAGCAAAAGTACCAAACTGAAACCACGATTTTGAACCTGCCACCGTGCTACCAAACACCAGTACACCGATCAGCACCAACATCATGGCGCCGTAAAATGCATAGGCAAACGTAGAAAAGAACTTAGCATCAATAAGCAAAATGGAAAAGGCCAGAAACAAAGCCAATCCAATCCAAAGCAATTGTTTCCCATAGCGCTGACTCAGTTCAAAAATCGGGGCGCCCTGATCCGGTGCTGAGGCAGAATATATACTCAGCCAACCGTACAAGACCAACGTCAGGTAGACCAAAATCAAAAACCAGTCCGGTTTGCCAAACATACTTCCCCTGCTCATCGGTTGTGTATTAAATCACCATCTTCAATTCTTTTCAGCAATTTTTGCCGTTTAATCTTTCCCGTAAGGTATTCTTCAATCATTAAACTGGCGATGGGTGCAGCCCAGGTAGCACCGTAACCGGCATTCTCCACAATCACGGCCAGGGCTATCTTTGGATGCTTCACAGGTGCAAAAGCAACAAAAATGGAATGGTCATTTCCGTGCGGATTCTGAGCTGTTCCTGTTTTCCCTGCTTGTTCAATACTGTCCATTCTATAATAGTGTGCCGTACCTTCGCTGTCAAAGACCTCTTGCATGGCGGTCACTACCGTTTTATAATACGAAGGATTCTGCACTGCCACATCGTGACGTACCGTATATCGGGACGGGATGGTATCGTCCTTTCCCATGGCAATGAGAAAATGCGGGGCGATGTAATAACCCCGGTTCGCCATAATGGCCACCTCATTGGCCAGCTGTACCGGAGTTACCAGAATTTCACCCTGACCGATGCTCAGCGACCGGATCGTCAAGGCATTCCAGCTGCCTCGATAGAGTTTATTGTAATATTGTTCCGTGGGAATACTTCCCGACACTTCAAAGGGAATATCGGTGTGGAATTTGTGTCCAAATCCGAAAGTAAGTACTTTCTTATACCAATTTTCATACGCATCGTGTGTGTTGGGAAAAGCAGGATCGTTCATCATCCGGTTGAACGTTTTCCAGAAATATGAATTACACGACAGAGCAATGGCCGTTTTCAGTTGCAAAGGTGAAACATGATAATGGGAACAAGCGATGGGTTTGGAGTCGGGGCCCTGACAGGTAAACCAGGTTTGCGGGGTAATTACTTTATCCTGTAAAGCAATGAGGGCATTCACCATTTTGAAGGTAGAACCCGGTGGATACGTTCCCGATACGGCTCTGTTCATCAGTGGTTTTAACGTATCGTGCAGCAGTCGGTTGTAGTTCTCCGACCGCGGACGTCCCACCAGCAAATTCGGATCATAACTCGGACTGGTAACCATGGCGAGAATCTCTCCTGTTGATGGTTCAATAGCCACAATACTGCCCATTTTATTTTGCATCAGCTTCTGGCCAAAAGCCTGCAATTTTTCATCAATACTTAAGGTTAGGTCCTTACCGGGTACCGAAATGGTATCAAATTTTCCGTCCTGAAAACTACCACGTACCCGGTTGTGCACATCCACTTCCACAATTCGGGAGCCTTTTTTCCCGCGCAGCGCTTTCTCGTAAAATTTTTCAATCCCCGATTTACCGATGTAATCACCCACCGAATAAAACGGATCCGCACGCAGATCAGATGCGCTTACTTCTCCCACATTGCCCAACACATGGGCGGCAATGGGATAAGGATAATGACGCAGTGTACGAGTCTGGAAATAAAAACCAGGGAACTCATACATGATCTCATCAATGGGTCCCTTTTCCTTTTTCGAAAGCTGTTTCAGAAATACCGACGGACGATAGGACGAATAATGACGGGCTGCTGCCATTTGTTCCCTGAAAAACTCAGGTGTGATGTCCAGCAGGCGACAGAACTTAGCCGTATCAATATTTTTTACCTGCTTGGGGATCACCATCAGGTCGTACACGGCATCGTTATAAACAAGCAATTTGTGGTGACGGTCATAGATTCGTCCACGGGCCGGATATTCAACCACCGTTCGCAGGGCAATATTCCGCGCCGACATCTTGTACTGGTTGTCCACCACCTGCAAAAAAAACAAACGCACCAGGAAAGCCAGGGCAATCAATACAAAGATGCCACCAATAATGTATCTACGTCTGGAAAAATTCTTGCTGTACATGAAAAGCCCGCGGTTATCCTGTCAAAGTAAGCACAAAAGTAGGGAAAATCAGGCTGGATTAAAACCTCGTTTGCAATTAAAAATACATAAAAATCGTATTTTTTTAGGGTTCAAAAAAAACGTACACCGGATCAAAAAGCAAGAAAACCACTATTTCGGCAAGAATCTACCTTTTTCCATTCAAAATAACTAATTTTGCTCCCTCAATCTGGAGTTATAATGCAAGATCAAAATACCGTACTCAGAAAACCGGACTGGCTGAAGATCAACATCCCTTCCGGGAAAGAATACATTGCCGTTAAAGACATTGTCGCACAAAAGAAACTGCACACCATCTGCACCAGCGGTCACTGTCCCAACATGCACGAATGCTGGGGAAGAGGCACCGCCACGCTGATGATCCTGGGCGATATCTGTACCCGTGCATGTAGCTTTTGTAATGTAAAAACCGGCCGACCGCTGCCTGCCGACTGGAAAGAACCGCAACGGGTCGCCGAAAGCGTGAAGGCCATGAACCTGAAACACGCCGTGTTGACTTCAGTGGATCGGGACGACCTGAAAGACGGGGGTGCCGAGATCTGGGCCATGACCATCCGGAAGATCAAAGAACTTTCCCCCGGAACCACGATTGAAACACTCATCCCCGATTTCGATGCCCGTGAAGAGTTGATTCAAATGGTGATTGATGCAGGCCCGGAAGTGATTTCCCACAACCTGGAAACCGTTCGCCGCATCACCCCCTGGATGCGCAGTCGCGCCAAATACGACCGCAGTCTGAAAGTACTGGAATACATTGCCCAATCAGGAACTGTAGCCAAGTCAGGAATCATGGTAGGATTAGGCGAAAAACGGGAAGAAGTTTTTGAGCTGATGGATGATTTGCGTGCCGTCGGCGTAACGGTACTGACCATCGGCCAGTATCTGCAACCCACCAAAAAGCACATGAACGTTCAGGAATATGTACACCCTGATCAGTTCAAAGAATACCATCGGGTTGGAATGGATAAGGGCTTCCATTTCGTGGAAAGCGGTCCGTTGGTCCGGTCGTCGTATCATGCTGAAAAACACGTTGTCAACTTAAAAAAATAATGGAACCTCCAATAGAAACCCGATGGAATGACCTGGGACTGATCGACTACAAAAAGGCCTGGGACCAACAACTCAACTTATTTCAGGCTGCACTGGAAGCAAAAGAACAGGGTACTGTTGTCAATAACAACCTGCTCTTATGCGAACATCCCCATGTGTATACTCTGGGCAAGAACGGTTTTCGTAAGAACCTGCTCATCGGCGACGATATGTTGAAACAAAAAGGGATTGGTTTTTACCAAATTGAGCGCGGTGGCGACATCACTTACCACGGACCCGGACAAATCGTAGGCTACCCTATTTTCGACCTCGATGCGCTTAATTTTTCCCCCAAAGAATTTGTCTTCGGCATTGAATCCATCATCATCCGGGTGCTGAAACATTACGGCCTGCATGCTTCCCGCATCGAAAATGCTGCCGGTGTGTGGCTCGATGCCGGTCACCCGGCCAAGGCCCGCAAGATTGCTGCGGTAGGTTTCCGTATTCACCGCAAGGTGAGCATGCACGGGTTTGCTCTGAATGTGAACACCGACATGGACTACTTCAAACTGATCGTGCCCTGCGGCATCACCGACAAAGGAGTTACTTCGCTCCGCAAAGAACTGGGCAAAGCCATCGACCCGGAAGAAGTTAAAGAATATATCCTGCAGGAATTTGAAACCATTTTCAACCTGAAGATGAGTCGATAATTTTAGGCACTCATCATCCGAAGCACTTCCAGCGACTTGATTTTACCCAGTTCGGGTAAATGCAGCTGGTAAAACGAAATCAGTACATCCAGCATTTTCCTCCGCCGGTAATTGTTCAACTTTAGTCCTTCTATACTCTCGAGACCGGTAGTAATTAACCGCCTGAAATCCTCAGTAGCTTCGCCTTCCAGATAATACGGATGAAACGGTTTGTGAGAGATAAACATTCCTTCCTGCAGATCAAAATAAGGTGTGGCCTTATCCTCTGCCCCTTTCGGGAAAAAGCCCAGAAAACGCGAAAACTGGATCAGGAAAAACAGGTGAAAATTCAAGAACAATTTTTCCTCCAGATCAAACCACACCAGCGTATGGTATATCCATTGAAACAATTCCTTATCGGCATGCTCGTGGTGAATGGCCTTATACACTACTTCGTTAAGAAACATCAAAATGGATTGCTTCTCCGGGGAAAACGGAATGTGGTTCCATGCATGCGCCATTCGTACTTCCCGAAGTTGCTGAAGATTTTGATTGGGTTTTTGCAGCATCACGATCTCCAACAACGACAACGGCTGAAAATAGGAAGGCTTCATCCTCGATGATTTGCCCGAAGCTCCTTTCACCATAAACGACTGCAACCCCAGCTCTTCGGTAAAAATCTTCACAATCAGTGAGGTTTCACCGTACTTTACTTTATGGAATACTATGCCGCGGGTAGTTAGATTCATAAAACTATCAGTGAATTACAAGAATCTTAGTGACCAGCGTCTGGCTGCCGTCGCTGTTGGAAAGGAAGACCAAATACACCCCGGTAGCTACTCGCTGATGATCAAAATTTTTTCCGTCCCAGATGGCCTGACCACCTTCCGCCACGGTTTCATACACCAGGTTGCCGTATGCATCAGTGATCTTCACCGACGCATTGGTTACAAGCCCTTTGATGGCAATGGGACCGGTATAGCTTTCCCTGACGGGATTGGGGAACGCATACACATCCTGAAAGGTTTCATTTCCCGGCGTTGCTGTGCCCCGGTACGAGATCAGTCCCTGATCGGTACCCATGAAGACTTCGCCGTCTTTGCTGATGGTGATTCCCGTGATGTGGTTGGACAGCAGCGGACTGTTCTCAGCTGTAAAATGATGGATCTGTTTTAACCCGTCGGGAGACAACAGAAATACGCCGCTGCGCTCGGTCCCGATCCATTTCCGGTTGCCGCCGTCCACGGCGATGGCGGTCACCGTTTCTGTCACCAGCAGGATGTCGGCCAGTCCGGTACCGTCGTTGCGGGGCACCAGGATTTGCTGGGCATCGTAATCGGCACCAGGCTGAAAAATATTTTCCGGATTATAAAACACCGCCACTCCCTTATCGGTTCCTACCCACACGGCTCCGTTTTTGTCGGTAGCCATGGAATACATCACATTACCCGGGATGTTCCCGTTGCCTGCCACGGAGGTCAGCACTTTCCACTGATCATCGGAGGCATCGGCCGGCGTGTTGTTGTCGTTGTATACGATCACCATGCCGTTGTTTCTTTTGATGATCCAGATCTGATCGTAGCTGTCCACCATCAGTTTGGAAACATCGATACCGCTCAGACTGCTGCCCAGGTAGAACGATTTCCACGATCCGTTGTTGTTCCTCATGGAAAGCAAATGATACGCCCCGGTATTGGCCACCCACAGGTTGTGTTGGCTGTCAAAATCCATACCGCTGACATTCACAAGGTTCGTATCACTCGTCCAGGGCTCCAGGCTGCTGTTATTTTTCGAAAAGATGTTGGTCAGTTTGTTGTCTTTAAATTGCAGTATGCCAGCTTGCCAGGTTCCCACATAAGCGGTACCGGGATTCAGCGGATCGGCTTTCACACACACCATGTCGCTCAGCGAATCGAAAGCCGGTACGTTGTCTTTGGTGAAATTGTTCCATTTGCCGTCCTGAAAATCAAAAACCCCTGGCAGGACGTAAGCTTTAGACCAGTTTGACTGGTATCCTCCCGGAACCACCCACACCTGATTGCCGCTGGCATCCATGTCAAAAGCTCCGTTGGCTGCAGGTCCGTTGGGTAAGATAAACTCCGATTTCGATCCGTTGTCCGACAGGTGAAGCATCCCTTTGGCGTCGGTACCGGCCCACAAACTTCCTGAAGCATCGAACTGTGCCGACAAATAAGAATACCACCCGCCGATGGGCAGTACCTGCTGGATTACCGAACCGGAAGTGTTGAATACCTGAATGAAATTTCGGTTTACCAGAATCATCTTATCAGGATAAGCCGTCAGCCGAAAATGCCGGTCATGGTTGTCGGGCTGAAAGATTTCCCATCGACTGCCATTCAAAACATACAGTGTATCGCCTGACCAGCTTCCCGAATAATAGTTGGCATACAGTTTCCCGTTGAATGAAGCAACTAAATTAAATGCCTGATTGGCGTTGGGGATTCGGTTCTCATGATGCCACTGACTGAAATCGGCCAGATTGGAGGCGTTTTTATCCGCATAATAAATCCCCTTTTCCGTGGCTGCCACAAACGCCGTGTCGTTGATCGTCAGGTCGTATACATTGATGGAAGTACCGTCGGGACCCATGTAGTAGGTTTCCTTCACTTCCTGTTTTTGCAGGTCGAGTTTCACAATTCCAAACGCACACGACAAATACGCATAACGGTCCTGAAACAAAATGTTGTTGATGGTTTTCAAACCGAACATATCCTTATTGTAGATATCCGGGATATTGTAAACATTTCCGTCAGCATCCAGCAGGTCGATGTTGCCGTCTTCATAGGCCACCAGCAAGACCTGCCGTTGTGCATCATAGGCTATCCGGGATATTCCGGCATCATGCAGCCCATAAACCTTGTCGATGATGGTAATGTTGTTGTCGGAAGTATTGTAGGAATATATGTCGTAAGGCGTTGCAGCATAGATCACATCACCGGCCACAGCCACATCAATCACTTTGTTGTAGGGTAAATGGGTACGCCAGTGTCCAATCCCCGGCAGTTGTGCCCTGAGGGAAAAAACAGAGAAAACGGAAAATAAAAGGGTAAAAATCAGGTTCTTCATCAGCACAAAATTATCATTTCTCCGTCAATGGCAGTTTCCTATTAATGAACCTTAAAATTAGAAAAATATTGTTTGTTGCGCCTGTCGTCAACGGCCAAAAAAAAGCCCGTACCGAAAAGTACGGGCCTTTATTCAGGTCATAGTCGATTACTGCGTAACCATTTCAGGTTGTTTGGGTGCAGGAGCCGCTTCGGGGCTGTCTTTTACCAGCGTCAGCTCTTTGATGATGTTGTGGGCACCGGCGTATTTGTCGATCACAAACAACACATAACGAATGTCCACGTTGATGGTACGCTGCAAGGCGGCATCGAATTTTATGTCACCGCTCATGGCTTCCCAGTTGCCGTCGAAGGCCAGGCCAATAAGTTCACCCTTGCCGTTCATGATGGGGCTGCCCGAGTTACCACCGGTAATATCATTGGTGCTTAGGAAATCGGTGATCAGTTTCCCGTTTTCACCATACTGTCCGTAGTCTTTTTCGTTGTATAGTTTCACCAGTCGTTCGGGCACCACATAGTCGGGATTGTCCGGGAAATCATTGTGTTTCTGCATCACACCGAACAAATGAGTTTCATCCTCATCGTAAATGGCATCCTGTGGTGAATATCCTTTAATGCTTCCGTAAGTCAGACGCATGGTGAAGTTGGCATCCGGGGCAAAATTCTCGTTCGGGTTCATGGCCAGGATTCCGGCAATGTACAGACGGTGAGCTTTTTCAAGCATTCCGTTGTACTGCTGTGAATCTTTCAATACCGTACGGAAGGCCGACAGGAAAGCATCCCAGTTTACAATGGCCGGGTCTTTCTTCAAGACTTTAGCATTGGGTTTGTCAAGGAACGCCATGACCTTTTCCTTGCTGGAAAAGATGGATTTGCTGAAGACTTTTTCAGCATATTTTGTAAAATTACCTTTGTATTTTTCACCCAGCTTACGCAAAAATTCAGGCTGCTGATTCTGTGGAACATTTTCGTAATACATTTGCAGCATGGCAGCCAGCAAATGTTCATCAATGGGCTGGTTGTAATTTTTAAAATGGTCAGCGACTGAAGCTTTCAGACCTTCCACAATTTTCTCCACCTGTTTCTGGTCCGGGGTTTTCTGATCCAGAGCCCGTTGCAAACGACCAAAACGGGAAGCATAACCCAGGATTTCAGGTCCGCGGTAGATGCCTTCGATGAAATAATAACGGGCGAGGATGGTTTTGCTCAACCCTTCATAAGCCGTTTTCAGATTATTCAAAACATTGCCATACTTGGCTTTCCTATCGGTATCTGCATTCACCCATTTTTCAAAAGCAGCTTCCTGCTGTTCTTTTTCCTGTTGTACTTTCAGGCGTTTCAAGGCTTTAGTCTGTCCGATGTAGTATTTCCAGTAATTGGACGTGCTGGCATACTTGGAAGCATACTGGATACGTACGGCCGGATCGGCATCCATGCCTTGTTTCATCAGTTTCAGTTTTTTATCCCGGATCTTTACGATGGTGGGATTTTTCAGATTGATGGCCATCTGCACACCCCAGGAGGAAAGATAACGTTCGGTGCTTCCAGGGTTCCCCATAATCATGGTGAACTCACCGTCTTTCTTGGGAGAAATATTGATCTTCAGATACGATTTGGCTTTCATCGGCACATTGTCTTTGGAATAGGTAGCCGGACTTCCATCGGGAGCAGTATATACCCTGAAAATTGAGAAGTCGCCGGTGTGGCGGGGCCACATCCAGTTGTCGGTATCGCCTCCGAATTTACCAATGGCTGAAGGCGGAGCTCCTACCAAACGAATGTCTTTGTATACCAGGTACACATAAACATAATAATTGTTTCCTCCGAATATCGGTTTCACAACGGCCAGGTATTTCCCGTTTTCTGAAGCCTCTTTCTCGATCATTTTGCTGTTTTGAGCAACTTTCTGATCGCGATCCGCTTCGCTCATGTCATCGGTTACGCCTTTCAGCGCTTCGTTAGTCACATCGGTCATACGAACCATGAATTTCACTGTCAGGCCTTCCACGGGCAGCTCTTCTTTTTTACTGTAAGCCCAGAAACCGTCTTTCAGATAATCGTGTTGCACGGTACTCAGTTTCTGAATGGAACTGTAACCACAGTGGTGGTTGGTAAAGATCAACCCTTCCGGTGAAACGATTTCTCCGGTACAGCCTCCGCCAAAAATAATCACGGCATCTTTCAGGCTGGGTTGGCTTTCGCTGTAAATTTCAGCAGCAGACAGCTTCAAACCCATTTTCTGCATCTCAGCCATGTTCTTTTTGATTTTTGTGGGAATCCACATGCCTTCATCGGCTCTCAGCGTCGCGCCAAAACCCATCACGAAGGCGAGTAATAAGAATAAATGTTTTCTCATAGTCAGATAGAAATTAATTTATAATGGTTTAATTTGTTTTCATGAAAATAATCAGATGAACTTATCACCTTTTTCAGCTTTCACATCGTTGACAAACTGACGGATTTGCTGCTCGTCTTCCTTACGGCAGACCAACAACACATCGTTTTGTTCCACAACAATGTAATCATCCAGTCCCTGCAACACCACCAGCTTTTTGTCGGGCATGTGAACAATACAGTTTTTGGTATCGTAGGTCATCACCTGACTCCCCACAATGGCATTGTTGTTCTGGTCTTTTTTCCGGGTGGCAAAGAGGGAACCCCAGGTACCCAAATCGGACCATCCGAAATCCACGCCCAGCACATGTACATTGTCGGCTTTTTCCATCACACCGTAGTCAATGGAAATATTTTTGCATACGGAATACGTTTTCTTGATAAAGGGTGTTTCGTCGGAGGTGTTGTATTTGCCTGCGCCTTTACTGAACAACTCGTCCACATCATCCAGGTATTTATCAAAAGCCTTCATAATGCTTTTCAGCGACCAGACAAACATTCCCGAATTCCAGAGAAAATCGCCGCTTTCGATGAACGACTTGGCAATCTCCAGATTGGGTTTTTCGGTGAAGGTTTTCACCTTGCGCAACCGATCGTCGTCGGGATACACTTTTTTGTCTTTGTACTGTATATACCCATAACCGGTATCGGGTCGGCTGGGACGAATGCCCAGCGTCAAAAGCCAGTCGTGATGTTCAGCTGCCTTCAACGCTGTATTGATATCGTTGACAAACTCATCTTCCTTCAGAATAACATGATCGGAAGGAGCTACCACCACAACGGCCTTTTCATTTTCTTCTTTGATTTTATAATTGGCATAAGCAATACAGGGAGCCGTATTGCGACGGGCCGGTTCACACAACACTCTGTTTTCTGCAATCTCAGGCAACTGTTCCATTACCAGATCCTTATAACTCTCGTTGGTCACGATCAGAATGTTTTCTTTGGGAACAATTTTCGAAAAGCGGTCCCAGGTCATTTGCAGCAACGAACGTCCCACCCCCAAAATATCGATAAACTGCTTAGGGTGTGATGTTTTGCTCATAGGCCAGAACCGGGAACCCACACCTCCGGCCATGATAACACAATAATAATTGTCCATGATTTCAAATTTGGTACGCAAAAATAACGGAAACCTTTGAAAAATCCGAATTTATCCGGTACAAATACACGATCTGATCCGAACCTGAATAATCCTTCAAAAAACTGGATCTCAGAGGCATAAACAGGACGTTCTATTCGGCAACAGATACAGGAGTAAGGGCATGAATCAAATACATGCGATTGTTGTTCAGGTCAAGACATTTATACCGGGTTCGGCGTTTTTCCAGTACTCTGAATTTTCGTTTTTCCTGTACCAGAAAAACTGTTCCTATCTCCAGTTCTTCCAATAAGATTTCAGAATGAACCTCATCATATTTTTTTAATACACGGGCCAGTTTCAGGTCCACCTGTCCGGATGCCTTGATGTTCTTCATGTGGTTTTTCATGGCCTTTTCCACATCATCAGGGAAGTTTCCTTTTCCGAAAAAGGGTTCCATCAAACCGCGGAAATTATTTTTCCATTCCTCCCCGTGCGGTTGCTTCATGTTTCCGTATTTTTCATAAGTGATCAGATGCGCCACTTCGTGAATAAAGGTCAGGAAAAAAGCATAGGGATTCAAATTGTGGTTCACCGAAATCCGATGATAGGGCAGTTTTCCGGGGGGACGGTAATCACCCAGTTTGGTACGACGTTCCCTGCTGATGCGCAAATGAATTCCTTTCTCCCTGATGAGCTGCATCGCAGGTTCCACCAATGAATCGGGCAGATATTTCGACAAAATTTTACTGTCTTCCATTGTTACAACAGACCTTATTTGTTCCTGGACTGCAGGACGATCTGAGCATAGCCCAGGTCACCGGCTCGGGTAATCTTAATGTTGTCCTCATTGCCTTCCACAATTCGCATCTGTGTCCCCGTACTTTCCAACACAGAAGCATCGTCGGTAAACTGTTCGCGATAGATTTGCATATACGCTTTCTTGATCAGTTGCGACTGAAAAACCTGGGGTGTTTGAACCACGCGGTACTGTGTACGGTCCACAGGCAAACTCAAGGCTTTTTCCACTTTCCGGATCGGGTCTTTCAATGGGATCACCGGAATGGCATTGCCATGAATCTTGGCTGTACGGAAGCAATTCATAATGGTGTGTTCATCCACCAACGGACGCACTGCATCATGGATAAGCACCATGGTTTTTTCGGGAACCCGGGCCAGTGCATTTTTCACCGAATGAAACCGGGTCGGCCCTCCTTCTACCAGCTCATGGGGGACGTTAAAATCGAACTCAAAACACAAGTGCTTCCAGCGACCAATCTCCAACTCGGGAAGCACCAGCAGAAATTTAGCTTTTCCGTAAAACATCGAAAAAGCGTCAAAAGTATGCATGACAACCGGTTTCCTGTCTATCAAATGAAACGACTTAGGTTCTTCGTTTTCCTTCCTCAATCCCTGACTATCAGCCACTATTACAATGTATACCTCCACACTTTCTGATTTTCTACAATATTAAATGAAATTTTTTCTCCTGTGGACGGAACCCGGAGGAAATCCCCAAAACTTACAAACAAAAAAAGATTGCCTTAAAAGACAATCTTTTTTCCTGAGTTTTTAATTTATCTTTACAAAATCAGCATAGCATCGCCGTACGTAAAGAAGTTGTATTTTTCTTTCACAGCCGTTTCGTACACCTCTCTGGCAAAATCGTATCCAATATAGGCATACACCATCATCAGCATGGGGGAATAAGGCAAATGAAAGTTGGTAATCAACGCATTGGCCGTTTTAAATTCATAGGGTGGGAAAATGAATTTATTGGTCCAGCCTGAATAGGGTTTGATCTTTCCGGTAATGGATACAGCTGTTTCCAGTGCCTTCAGACTGGTCGTTCCCACAGCCACTACTTTGTGTTTATCGTCCCATGCACGGTTGACCAGATTGGCACTTTTGGGCAAAATGAACATCTCCTCCGAATCCATTTTATGCTTGGTCAGGTCTTCCACTTCGATGGTTCTGAAATTCCCCAAACCTGTGTGCAAGGTGATTTCCGCAAAATTCACACCCAGAATCTCAAGCCTTTTCATCATTTCACGAGAAAAATGCAGTCCGGCAGTTGGTGCGGCTACAGCTCCTTCGTGTTTGGCATAAATCGTCTGAAAACGTTCTTCATCTTCCGGCTCAACCTGCCGTCCATGAATTTTCGGCAACGGGGTTTCACCCATTTCCTGTAGTGTTTTCTTGAATTCTTCATAAGGCCCGTCAAACAGAAAACGCAGGGTACGACCCCGTGAAGTGGTATTGTCAATTACTTCTGCAACCAGGGTTTCATCCTCTCCGAAATACAGCTTATTTCCGATCCTGATCTTTCGGGCCGGATCCACCAAAACATCCCACAACCGACTGTTTTTGTCCAGTTCGCGCAACAGAAATACTTCAATTTTAGCCCCCGTTTTTTCCTTTTCACCGTACAAACGGGCCGGAAAAACCTTCGTATTGTTGATCACAAAAACATCACCATCGTCAAAATAATCCAAAATATCCCGAAACTCTTTGTGTTCGATGGTCTGATTGGCACGGTTAACAACCATCATACGCCCGGCATCTCGCTCCTCAGGAGGATATTTTGCAATTAATTCTTTGGGAAGGTTAAAATTGAATTGAGATAATTTCATGGTTTACAGAAATTTATTTTTGAATGTGTTCGCTTTTCTCTTTACTGAAAAAGCTTGCAAAGGTACGGATTTTTATGCTGTTTGTCAAGTTTTTATGTGTGGAGATACATCAGCCCATTAGTTCAAACCGGATTCTTCTGTGTTTCCTGTTTCCAGCATGATTTGCTTTTTGAAGTCCTCCAGAGACCAGGCATCCGATAGTTTGTAATCTCCGATCTGTGTCCTTTTCAGCGCTTTCAGATGAGCTCCATTGTTCAGTTGTTCTCCGAAATCACGCACCAGCGATCGGATATACGTACCCTTGCTGCACTGAACATAAAAGGCAACTTCGGGAGCATCAAACGATAAAATATCAAAAGAATGAATCCGGACTTTTCGTGGTTTTAATTCCACTTCCTTGTCTTTGCGCACCAGGTTGTAGGCGCGTTCTCCCTTAATTTTTATGGCTGAGTACAGGGGCGGTATCTGATCAATCTCACCCACAAATTTCGATGCCGTTTCCTTCATTTGTGGCAACTCAATTCCTGAAATATCAAATGTTTTATCGACTTCCGTTTCACTGTCAAAGGAAGGGGTCGTTGCCCCCAGTTGCAGCACGCCTTCATAGACCTTGTCCATTCCCTGATAAGCATCAATTTCTTTGGTCTTTTTCCCTGTACAAAGGATCAACAAACCGGTAGCCATGGGGTCCAGAGTTCCGGCATGACCTACTTTCAGTTTTTTGATGCCGTACATTCTGCGGATAAAAACCCGGACAAAATTCACCACATCAAAAGAGGTCCACTCCAATGGTTTATCAATCAGTAATACTTCTCCTTCCTGGAAATGAAAAGGCATCAGGATATCGTTAAGTTAACACCCAAAAAATACAAAGCAAGGATAATAACCCCTACAATAATCCGGTAATATCCAAACATTTTGAATCCGTGACGGGTCAGATAGTTAATAAAGGATTTAATGGCAAACAAAGCCACGATAAAGGCCACCACATTGCCAAAGACCAATAGTCCAATGTCGTCGGTACTGATGGCTTTGTAGTTTTTCATCAGCTCGTATCCGGAGGCTGCAAACATGGTGGGAACCGCCAGGAAAAAGGAAAACTCGGCAGCAGTTTTTCGTGTCAGCTTTTGGGTCATCCCACCAATAATAGTGGCCGCCGAACGGGAAACGCCCGGTACCATGGCGATGACCTGAAAAAACCCAATCGTCAGTGCCTTTTTATAAGTCACTTCCTGGTTTTTGCTGGGATTCTGGAACCATTTGTCCACAAAGACCAGGACAATTCCCCCCAGAATCAACATAACGGCAACCACATACACACTCTGAAGCAACTCTTCGATGTATTTGTTGAGCAACAGTCCGAAAAAAGCAGCGGGCAGAAAAGCCACAAACAATTTAAAGTAAAAATTCCAGGTCTGAAAAAAGCGCTTCCAGTACAAAACCACCACCGATAAAATAGCGCCAAACTGAATATTAACAATAAAAGCCTGATGAAATGGGGTGTTTTTCATGCCCATGATTCCTTCGGTCAGGATCATGTGTCCCGTGGAAGAAACCGGCAAAAATTCGGTAAGTCCTTCCACGATGGAAAGAATCAGTGCGTGTAACCAGGTCATAAAGAATTGTTATTTGTTTTCTTTAGGTAATTTCATGATGGCATAAATCTCCAGGCCATAACCGGCCAACACCAGGATGGGGGCCAAGGTTAAACGTTGAAAATCGAAGATGGAGGGACTGAATTTTACAATATCGTCCGACCCTCCGCCAATCATCAGCAAATAACCCAGAGTCAGGAGACCCAGGCCAATGAACATGTAAATGTAATTTTCACGACGAAACACCCAGTTTATTTCTGATGGTTTAGCGGGTTTATGCTGTTGTTTTTGATTTGCCATGTTTTAATTTTTTGTCAAAAATAAATGAAATTTAATTAGAAACACCCATCGCCAAAAATGCAACAACAGACCGGAGCAAAACAAGTAAGAAATACAAACCTCATACAATCTGCACTTTAAGCCTTGCTGTATTCAATCAGGCAGGAAATTGTTCAGATAGCGACTTTTCTAAAATTTCTTAAAAGTTCACAAAATATTTCGTAGGTTTGAATCAACAGATTAACTGAATATTGAACCGAATCATTACAAACCGAAATTCCCTTAATGAAAATATCAGGCATCTTCTCCCGCAACAAAGGTTCCAGAACTAAATCAAAAAACAACGAATCTGATCGACCCGTCACCTGTTCAAACTGCGGAACACATTACTCGGGCAACTTCTGTCCCCATTGCGGTCAGTCCAGTAAGGATTTCAACCGTCCCTTCCGAATCCTGATCTATGATTTTATGGGATCGATGTTCGCCTTTGATGCCCGGTTTTTCAAAACCATGAAAGCTGTCATTGCTGCGCCCGGTCGGTTTTCAGCCAATTACATTGAAGGAAAGCGCATGTCGTATATGCCCCCTTTACAATTTTATGTATTTATCAGTTTTGTTTTCTTTCTGCTGCTGAACATTAAAACCGGTTCCTTTATTTCTGAAGCCACCAACAAACTCTCCGAAATACAAGCCGATTCCACACTGGTAGATTCGGCAAAAACAGCACAACAAATCAAAGAGTTGACTTACACGCTAAAGAACGAACCCGATTCGCTTGAGAAAAAAATAACCAAACACCAAAAGAACAAGACCTCTGCCATCAACAGCATCAAACTCCTGCAAAAAACACTCATCAAACAATCCAAGAATCCCAACAATACTCCCTACAAGAAAAGGATACTCCAAAATGCCATCCGGCTGATGGATTACCCGGAAATGTTTGTCTCCAAAACGCTGCGCTACCTTTCCTGGTCCATGTTCTTACTGATGCCCGTTTTTGCCTTCTGGTTGTGGGCCTTTTTCCACAAAACAAGAAAATTTTTTCTGGGTCACCTGATTTTTTCACTGGAATCCCTTTCGGCCACTTTCCTCATTTTTTCCGTTATGCTGGCCGTGAAGCTGATCTTCCCCCACAAAACCATAGCCCCTGAAAACTACCTTTTCTGGCTCGTCCCACTGTATATCTGGCTGGGACTGAAAAAATTCTACCATCGTTCTGCCTGGAATACCACCTACAAATTCATCCTGCTTTCTTTCATCTATTTCTTCACAACAATGATTACTGCCTCCGTTGTATTTATCCTTTCCATCTACATTTAGATGAAGTATTGATAAGCCTTCCATCGCTTCTTTTTTAGAAGCCCTCTTTTATTTTTTTAGACAAAAGGTTGACTGTATCAAATATTTTATAATTTTGTCCACACATTTAAACCAAATGGTTAAACTTAATGGATAATACCGAAAGTACTTCCAACACAGAACAACAAATCCTTGAGGCGGCGCAGGAAGTCTTTATCGAGAAAGGAAAAGACGGAGCCCGCATGCAGGAGATAGCCGACCGGGCAGGAATCAATAAGGCATTGCTGCATTATTACTTCCGCTCGAAGGATAAACTCTTCCTAACCATTTTTAAAACGATCATTCATAAACTACTGAAACAGGTGGATCAATACATGGATACCGATGATATTTTTGAGTTTATCGAAAAAGTAGTCCATTCCTATATTGCCGTATTGAGCAAAAACCATTATTTGCCCAGTTTTATCCTGAACGAGATCAACCGAAACCACGAAGGAATTTTGCAAATCATTAAAACTTCGGACCTAGACAAATCCAAGCTGGAAAAGATGGTCGAGAAAAACATCGCCGAAGGAAAAATCATTCCCATTTCCCTGGAACAACTCATTGTTGACATACTGGCCCTGTGTATTTTCCCCATTGCCGCCAAACCAATCATTTTGGGTTATTTATTTCAGGGGGACAAAAAAGCACATGCCGAATTTATGGATCAACGCGCCGAACACATCATTCATCTGATGAAACTGGCATTGACTCCCCAAAACAATTTCCAATCATGAAACACATGAAAAAACAAATACTGCTGTTTGGATTACTGATTTGGATGCTCCCGCTCGGAGCTCAAAACCTGCGGCCTGTCAGCCTGAATGAATGCCTGCAAAAAGCAGTGGAGAACTATCCCGACAGGAAACAACTGGCAAACAACCAGAAAGAGTTTGAACTCAACACCCAAAATCTGGATGCCAATTACCTGCCTTCACTCAACCTGAACGGACAGGCTTCATACCAGTCGGAGGTGACCCACATCAGCCTTTCGTTGCCCGGTGTTTCTATTCCGTCGGTCAGCAAGGATCAGTATAAAATCAATCTCAACCTGGAGCAACTGATCTGGGATGGCGGAGCCACCAAGGCACAAAAACAACTGGCCCAAAGCAATTACAAAATTGCCGATCAGCAGGTTCAGGTTTCACTCTACCAACTGAAAAACAGTGTATCTGTCTCCTATTTTCAGGTACTCTTTCTGAAGGAAAACCTGAAGGCTCTGTATGTGATGCGCGACGATCTGAAAGCCCGCATCAAGGACGCGCGAACCGCAGTCGACAACGGGGCCCTGCTTCTGTCCGATTTGCAGACGTTGCAGGTGAGCGAAAAACAGGCCGAACAACTCATCACAGAAAAAGAAGCCGACATCAACGCCACGCTGGCAGCCCTTTCCGAACTGACCGGAATCAAACTTGCTTCAGCAAAACAAATCACAGCCCCCGACCTGTCACTAAATAGTAATTTCCCTTTCGATAATCAGCGGCCCGAATACAAACTGCTGGAAGCCAGACAAAACAAAATTGAAGCCATGACCAAACTCACTTCGGTTCAGCGCCGACCCATATTGAAACTTTTCGGGCAGGCAGGATACGGCCGTCCGGGATACAACATGCTGAACGACAAATTCAGCGACTATTACATTGGCGGCGTCCAGCTGTACTGGAAGATCTGGGACTGGAGCAAAACCAAACACGAAAAACAAATCCTGACCTTACAAAACAACAACCTGGAGGCCAGCAAAGAAACGTTCACCCGGAATCTGCAGGCCGAATACCGGCAACAACTCATTCAAATTGAAAAATTCAAAGAGCTGATTCAATCCGATAAAGAAATTGTAACGCTTCAGAATCAGGTCATGAAAACTGCTGAAAACAAGTTCAAAAACGGCACACTGACCACCACTGATTATCTGATCGAATTAAACAAAAAAGTAAAAGCAGTGCTGAATCTGGAAGCCCACAAAACCCAGCTGCTTTTCAGTCAATACCAATACCTCATGGCCATGGGGTCCATTTAAACCGAAACACACGAAAACATGAAAAAATATTTTTATCTGGCACTGATTTCACTGGTGGCTGTTTCCTGCAACAACGAACAGCCCAAAGCCGACGGATTCGGGAATTTCGACACCCACAATGCCGCCATTATTTCGGCACAGACAGCGGGCAACATCCTGCAGTTTAGTGTGCAGGAAGGGATGCAACTCAGCAAAGGACAGGTGGTCGGACTAATTGATACCACCGACCTGCATCTGAAAAAAGAAGTACTCGTCAACCAGCGGACGGCCGTATCCAGTCAGCTCACCAACATCGGGGCCGCCATAGCCGTGCAGAAACAGCAACTGGAGATCAACCAGGTGAACCTGGAACGCACCCGGAAACTATACGAAGCCAAAGCAGCAACCCAGAAACAATGGGACGACATTTCAGGACTGGTGGCACTGAACAAGAAACAGATCACAGCTACGGAAAGTCAGCGAACCCAGATTCTGGCACAGATCCAAACCATCGATGCACAAATTGCTGAAATTGAACATCAGATGGATAAATGTGTCATCAAGAATCCCGTGGCCGGAACCGTACTGGTGAAATATGCCGAAACAGGCGAACTAGCTGCCCCGGGGAAACCATTGTATCAGATCGCCGACCTGAAATGGATGGAACTGAAAGCGTTCATCAGCGGCAGCCAGCTCGGGCTCATCAAACCCGGTCAAAAAGTAAAAGTATATTACGATAAAAATAAAACCATGGATGCTGATACAGAAGGCACGGTTTTATGGATATCTTCCACAGCAGAGTTTACACCGAAGACCATTCAAACCAAAGAGGAACGGGTAAACCTGGTGTATGCAGTTAAAATTCGAGTAAACAACGAAAACGGTGCGCTAAAGATCGGTATGCCGGGATCGTTTCGCTTCATAAACAGTCGTTAGTGCTTTCATGTTTGTTTTGAATCAAAAATTCTTTATTTTTATGCGGTTAATCTTTCACAAATACAAAAGACCTAACAACATTGAGTTTTTGATTATTCACTTAAAAATTTAAAAACATGAAATTGACAAGTTTTGCAACTTTATTCGTCGCCTTAATGATCATGCCTTTGTTTTCACTGCAAGCACAGGATGTCAAAGCGAGTGATATTCTCGGCGTTTGGTTAACCCAGGACAAAGATTCCCATGTAGAAATTTACAAACAGGGGGATCGGTATTTTGGGAAAATCATTTGGTTGGAGACACCCATCGACAGTGTAACGGGAAAACCCAAAGTGGATGATGAAAATCCGGACCCGGCCTTGCAAAACCGCCCCATCATGGGACTGAATCTGTTGAAAAACTTTGTGTTTGACGACGATGAATGGAATGATGGGAAAATTTATGATCCGAAATCAGGAAAAACCTATAGTTGCTATATAGAATTTCCGAATTCCAAGGACCTGAACCGCATCAAAATAAGGGGATACATTGGCATCAGCTTATTGGGAAGGACCGTTTACTGGACGCGGGTACAGAAATAAACACTCTGCGCTACGGTAACCGGCTTCCGGTTTTCTTTTCGTTGTTTACTGCACATTGATTCACGTCCGCTTAGCGGAGTAAAAAGACTGTATGTCACTGGCAGTAAAAATAAAGAACGTATCGAAAAGCTATCCGAACGCGGAAGCTCTGAAAAGTATCACTCTGGACATCGGACCCAACGAACTGTTTGGCTTCATTGGTCCCGATGGTGCCGGAAAAACAACCCTCTTCCGGATCCTCACCAGCCTCATCCTTCCCGACAAGGGAACAGGAAGCATTGGAAATTTTGATATTGTAAAGGACTACCGAAAAATCCGAAAGGAAGTGGGCTATATGCCCGGCCGGTTTTCGCTTTATGGTGACCTGACCGTGGAAGAAAATCTGCAGTTTTACGCCCGTCTGTTTAACACTTCCATTAAGGAAAATTACGACCTCATCGAGGATGTATACAAACAGATTGAGCCGTTTAAAAAACGCAGGGCTGCCGATCTGTCGGGAGGGATGAAACAAAAACTGGCCCTCTCCTGCGCCCTCATCCACAAACCGCAACTCATCATCCTCGACGAACCCACCACAGGCGTGGACGCCATTTCCAGGAAAGAATTCTGGGCTTTATTGAAATCCATGCAACAGAAAGGCATCACCATTCTGGTATCCACACCGTATATGGACGAAGCCGCCTTGTGCGACCGGGTGGCCCTGATGCAGGAAGGAAATATTCTGACCATCGATCGGCCCGGCCAGATTGTTCAGGACTTTTCAGGAAAAATTCTGGGCATCAAAACCAACCAGATGCATGCATTACTGAACGATCTGCTGCAAATGGAGCAACCGGAACGGGTCTATCGTTTTGGGGCTTTTGTCCACCTGGTTACCCACGACAACCCCGACGCATGTGCAAAGAAAGTAAGGAGTCATCTGGAAGCAAAAGGACATCAAAATATAATGATACAGGAGCAACCGGCTTCCATCGAGGACTGCTTCCTGGCCTTAATGCACAAACCCGAAACACCATGAGCGAAAAGATTATTGAGGTAAAAGACCTGGTGAAAAAGTTCGGAAACTTTGTCGCCAACGACCGTCTGACATTCGATGTGTACCGGGGCGAAATCTTCGGTTTCCTTGGAGCCAACGGTGCCGGGAAAACGACAGCCATCAAAATACTGACCGGCCTGTCGCGGCCTACTTCAGGGCAGGTACAGGTAGCCGGCATCAACGTCAGTAAATATCCCGAAAGGGTAAAAAAGAAAATCGGCTATATGAATCAGTCGTTTTCGTTGTACAACGACATGTCCGTGCGGGAAAACTTCCGGTTTTACGGCGGAATTTACGGCCTCAGCAAAGCCGAGATCAAAGAACGGACACAGTACTATCTGCACAAACTGGACATGGAGCGGTACGGCGATCAGCTGCTGAAAAGTATTCCGCTGGGCTGGAAACAAAAACTGGCCTTTTCGGTAGCCAATCTGCACAACCCGGGTGTCATTTTTCTGGACGAACCCACCGGGGGTGTGGACCCCATCACCCGTCGCCAGTTCTGGGAACTGATTTACGAAGCCGCTGACCGGGGAACCACCGTGTTTGTAACCACTCATTACATGGACGAAGCGGAATACTGCGAACGCGTGGCTATTTTGTCCGAGGGAAAGCTGAAAGCACTGGATACACCGGCCCTTATGAAACAGGAGTTTGGCGTGACCAATATGAACGACGTATTTCTGAAACTGGCCCGGAATGTTGAATAAATTGAAAGCAATACTATGTGGACATTCATAAAAAAAGAGTTTTTTCACATCTTCCGCGATTACCGGTCGATGGTCGTATTGTTCGGCATTCCGTTGATTCAGGTGCTGTTGTTTGGTTTTGCCATCACCAACGATGTGAATAATGCCAAAATTGCGCTGCTCGACCATTCCAAAGATCCCGTCACCCGGGAGATTACCCACAAGTTGTTGTCGTCTCATTATTTTCTGTTGAGTCGTTACCTGAACAGTGAAGACGAAATCAAACCGGCTTTTAAAAAAGGGGAAATCAAGGAAGTGGTGGTGTTTGAACCGCATTTTGCCCAGAAACTCGAAACCGAAGGCAAAGCCCGCATCCAGCTCATCATCGACGCTACCAATCCCAATACGGCCAGCATCCTGAACGGATACACGACGGGGATCATCAATTCGTACACCCTGGACAAAATGAAAAAGGAGCATCGGCTTCCGGCCGAGGTGAACGTGCAAACCGCGATGATGTACAACCCGGAACTGAAAAGTGCTTTCATGTTTGTTCCGGGCATCATGACCGTGATTTTAATGCTGGTTTCTGCCATGATGACTTCCATCTCCATCACCAAAGAAAAAGAACTGGGCACCATGGAAGCCCTGTTGGTTTCTCCCGTCAAACCCTCGGTAATCATTCTCGGGAAAGTAACGCCCTATGTGGTCCTTTCCTCCATCATTTTCGCCATCATTGTATTGCTTTCCAGGTTCGTATTCGGGATGCCTATCGAAGGAAGTATCGGGCTGCTGGTAGCCGAAAGTCTGTTGTTTCTCGTTATGGCCTTATCGCTGGGAATCTTAATTTCCACCGTCAGCAAATCGCAACAACAGGCCATGCTGCTTTCCATGTTCGTTTTGATGATGCCGACCATTTTGTTGTCGGGATTCATCTTCCCCATCGAAAATATGCCGCTGGTGCTGCAATACCTTAGCGACATCATGCCGGGGAAATGGTTCATCATTATCATCAAAAACATCATGCTGAAAGGAAACGGCTTCCTGTACATCTGGAAAGAAACGCTGATCATTTTTTCCATGACCCTTTTCTTTTTGATGGTCAGCATCAAGAAATTCAATGTCCGACTGGAATAATCACGCACCATGAGAAGAATACGCTATATATTACAAAAGGAATTCATCCAGGTCTTTCGCGACAAGGCTTTGTTGCCCATCATCATCATCATCCCCATTGTGCAGTTGGTGGTGTTGTCCTACACAGCCACCTATGAAATCAAAAACATCCGTCTGGTGGTGGTGGATCAGGATCACACTCCCACTTCCAGGGAACTCATCCGCCAGTTTTCAGGTTCTCCTTATTACCATCTGAAAGGGAACTTCGATAATTACACCGAAGCCCTGGATTACATGCAAAAGGGAAAAACAGATCAGATCCTGGTGGTGGAACCCCATTTTGAGAAGAACCTGAAAACCATCAAAAAAAGTTCTGTACAACTGATCACCAACGCCATCAACGGCAGTGCGGCAGGGGTCATGCAAAGCTATGCTGTTTCCATCATCAATAATTTTCACAACAACATACTAATCAAGGAACATCCGTTACAGGCCAAAGGGCTGCCCATTCAAACCGACACGCTGTACTGGTACAATCCCGAGCTGAACTATTTCACTTTTATGGTACCGGGGATCCTGGTACTGCTGGTCACCATTATCGGGTTGTTTTTATCGTCTATGAACGTGGTGAAAGAAAAGGAACTGGGGACCATCACCCAGCTGAATGTGACGCCCATCAGCAAGTTTGAATTTATTGCGGGCAAACTGATCCCTTTCTGGATCATTGCCATGGCCGATCTGGTGGTAGGCCTACTGCTGGCGCGGTTCTGGTTTGGAATACACATTGTGGGCAATCCGCTGTTGTTGTTGTTTGTAGCAGGTGTTTACCTGGTGCTGATCCTTTCGCTGGGACTGTTCATTTCCACGCTGGCGCAAACCATGCAGCAGTCCATGTTTATTTCCTGGTTTTTCCTGGTGATCTTCATCCTGATGAGTGGATTGTTTACGCCCATCGAAAGCATGCCCGTCTGGGCCCAGCAAATTGATCTGGTCAATCCCATTGCTTATTTCATCAAGATCAACCGGATGATCATGCTGAAAGGATCGGTTTTCTCCGACATCAAATCCGACTTCTTTATCCTGTCAGGCTATGCCGCTGCCATGGTGGTGTTTTCTACTTTGAGGTACAGGAAAACAAGCTAAGAATTAGCGAGTGTATTTTTCTAAGGTAAGTCTGAAGGCTACATATAATTCCCTGTCTAAATGGAATTCTTTTACGTTAAGTTTCTTCCAATGATCTTCGAATTTGGTTTTAATATAAGTTTGGGAACTAAACTTTTTTGAATTTACATCTGTACAAACAATTCTCATACTTGATGGTGAATCAACTAATACTTTTCCATTTCTATCTACTTCCCCAACTTTTTCAATACAGATGAAAACACCTTCTTTGGAGAAATAAATATCTTCTTTTGATAAATCAAGTAAGATCTTTTTTTTATCACCTTTTTTTATATACAAAGTTATTGGGGTTTCTATCAGTGGTTTATCCGGTAGATTATTCTTGTTTGAAAAAATATGAATTTTTATTACAGTTAAAAAAGGGGGGGTTGTTTCTACTGATTTTTCTGGAAATAAATGTATCGGTATTTGTATGAATTTAATCTTGGCATCACTTATTTCATCAGAAGGTTTCAGTAATGTAGCAATCTGATATACTGCTGATAGAGACCAAAACATTCCTTTTCTTTTTAACCCGACTTCTACTATCTCAGGTTTTGCATCAGAAATTGTTATTTCATTTAGTTTAGTTGAAATAGGGTTTAAATATACTGTATCGACAAATTTACTTAACCTAATCCTTTTCGTTTGATATCCCAAACATCTGATTTCAACAGAATCAGCTGGATTACCCTCAAATTTAAACCTTCCATATTCATCACACACAGTTCCTGAAAACCTATTCGAACTCACTGTAGCAAATGATATGGGTTTCTTGGAGATTGTATCTATTACAATGTGGTTTTGCGAAGAAACTCGCAAACTAAAAGTTATCAGAAAAAATATACAAAGTAAAATTCCTCTATCAATTTTATGGAGCATAAAAACCACATTTAATTTTCGGCACTGGCCCAGAAAGCCAGTTTCCCGTCCGGTTTCACACCGCGGATTTCCATGGGATTGTCTGTCCCCTTTTCGAGGGTGATTTTTTCGCCCAGCCGGCATTCGCGGATGTAATGAAAGGAGATGAAGCTGACCTTGTTGGTTCCGCTCACTTCATACAGAGCATCCGAAAACCAGTCGAAATACTTACCGGCATTCACATGTCCGTTCATGTCCATATCGGTATAGCGTACCTTCTGGCTGAACAGTTCTTCAAACGGATGACTGTTGTCCGGCATGGGAAACGGACGGGTCAGAAATTCACTATCCGGTGGTGGCTGATACAGGTCTTTTAAACTGTTTACCGGTTGTGGTCTCCGCGTTTTCAGGTTGATGACCGACCATTCCGAAGTAGCCCGGCACAGCACCCGGTCCTGTTCATCCTTTACTTCAAATTCACGGAATGCCGTCAGTGTTTTCACGCGACTGGGCCAGGTATACACTTTGATTTTTTCTTTCCAGGCCGGCAGCCTTTCGACCTGCACATTGAGACGCAGCAGAACCCACGAGAGGTCTTCCTTGCTGGTGTTCGTAAACCCAAAACCCAGATGCTCGGCGTGGTCCACCGCCACTTTCAGCAGGTTTTTGATCAGATCGGTCAGTTTGATATGATTGTCGAGGCTGACGGTTTCCCAGTCCACCTCAAAAGTCTCCTCCCAGACGGCTTTCTTTTCTTCCATTGTTTGTTTTTTCGCTTCCATCAATAATTTCCCGTTAAGGCTTTTACTTCGGTCAGAACCCGGTCCGTTTTTTGTTTGTTGAATCCCAGGCTTTGCAAGACTTCTTTGTGACCGGGCAAATCGCGGCACAACACGATTCCCTTGTCCAGTAAATGTTGTTTTTCCATTTTGTTCAACCGGCTCAGGCTGGTCACCGGATGATATCCCAGCTTATCAATCCAGTCTTTCAGGCTGTTGCCCCTGGGATAATCCCACGACATCAACGGCATGCCGACACATTCAGCATACTGCATCGCATCGTCCGAGAACCGGGTATTGGTGACCACCATGCCCTTGAACTGCAATCCTTCGTTTTCGCGGAGCTCACCCCAGGCTTTGGAAACATCCTGAAACCGGGAATGGATGTACAGGGCCACTTTCACATCGCTTTTCAGCGACACATCACTGTGGTATTTGCATTCCACCATGATCTGCTCGGTTTCGTTGCGGGCAATCACATCCACTTCGTGCTGCACACAGGCCCCCTGAACAACCACTCCTACCTGTGTTCGGTACCCTTTGCCTTCGAAAAGCTTACCCACAAATTTCTCAAACGGATACCCTGTGGGACCCAGTTCCATCATGGCCTTTTTCAGGCGGTAACGGCCGGCACTGTGGTGCGACTTTTTTTTCAGACTGCGGTACGCTTCCTGATAGATCTTGTGGGTACTGATGCCGTCGTACAACATCTTGTGTACCTGACGAAGCGCTGATTCAATTTCCAGCGGTTTGGCCCCGGAACTTTTCAAAGCCCGGATGAGTTTTTCTTCGTCGAACAAAACCCGGTCGCCGTTTCTTTTCTTTACGTAAATGGTCCCGTTTTGCATGATGTTTTCGTTTGGTTAAAAATACAAATTTCTGGTGTCCCGTAAGGGAAAGGAAAAACCAAAACATTGGTAAAAAATCTTAATTTTGCCGGACATTAATGGCAATTCCCCTTTATTTAAAGAGGAAAATGCCGTTTAAAAAGGGAAACAATACCTATGATCGATATCAAAGAATTCCTGGATCAGGACCAGAAAAAAGACCTGTTGCGTTTGCTCACTGCCGGCTCGGTAGACGATGGAAAGTCCACGCTCATCGGGCGACTGCTGTTCGACAGCAAGAAACTGTACGAAGATCAGCTGTCGGCACTGAAACAGGACAGCAAGCGCATGGGCCATGCCGGTGAAGAAATTGACTACGCGCTGCTGCTCGACGGCTTGAAAGCCGAACGCGAACAGGGCATCACCATCGATGTGGCTTACCGGTATTTTTCCACGGCCAAAAGGAAGTTCATCATTGCCGACACACCCGGACACGAACAATATACCCGCAACATGATCACCGGTGGTTCCACCGCCAACCTGGCCATTTTGCTGGCAGACGCCCGCAAAGGCGTCATCACCCAAACCAAACGACATACGTTTCTGGCCTCGCTGCTGGGCATCAAACACGTGGTGCTGGCGGTGAACAAAATGGACCTGGTGGATTATAAAAAAGAAGTCTACGACCAGATTGTTGCCGATTATAAAAGCTTCATCACCCAGCTGGATGTGCCGGATGTAACCTTCATTCCCCTGTCGGCATTGAAGGGGGAAAACGTGGTGGAACCTTCGGATAAAATGCCCTGGTACCACGGCCAAAGCATGCTGGAATTTCTGGAAACCGTGCACATCAGCAGCGACCGGAATTTTGAAGATTTCCGTTTCCCCGTTCAGTACGTAATCCGTCCCGACCTGCAATACCGCGGTTTTGCCGGGAAAGTGGCTTCGGGCATCATCAAAAAAGGCGATGAAATCCGGGTCATGCCTTCGGGTAAAACTTCGAAAGTAAAAACCATCACCACCTATGACGGCGAGCTGGACTATGCCTTCCCGCCGCAAAGTGTCACCCTGACCCTGGAAGACGAGATTGATATTTCCCGGGGCAACATGCTGGTGCATCCCGACAATCCCACCCGCGAAGGACGGCATTTTGAGGCCATGCTGGTGTGGATGGACGAAAAACCCATGAATCCGTTTACCCAGTTCTACATCAAACACAATACCCACGGCACCAAGGCACGCATCGATCAGGTCCGGTATAAAGTGGATGTAAACACGCTGGAACATCAGGAAGTGGAACACTTCGAACTGAATGAGATCGGCAGGGTAATCGTCACCACCACCGAACCGCTGTTCTTCGATCCGTACAAGAAAAACCGGCAAACCGGATCGTTTGTTCTGATCGACCCCATCCAACACAATACGGTAGCCGTGGGCATGATCGTCGACAAACAGGAAAACCGGCTGCACAGCCGCATCACCGACGACCAGAAGGAACTGATTGCCGGGGGCCGCAGCCTGATCAGTCCCGAAAACAGAGCAAAAATCTTCAACCAGAAAGGCGCTACCATCTGGATTACCGGACTGCATGGCAGCGGGAAAAACGAACTGGCTTTTCTGCTGGAAAAACAATTGGTGGAAGCCCGTGCCCATGTGGTGGTACTGGACGGGAAATCGTTGCGCTCGGGCTTGTCGAAAGAACTGGATTATCATCCTGCTGACCGTGCCGAGCATTTGCGCCGGGTGGCCCACATTGCCCGCATCCTCAACGACCAGGGCATTTTGTGTGTCTGCTCCTTCGCCTCCCCCGACGATAACATCCGCCAGCAGGTAGCCGAAATCATCGGCCCCGAACGGTTCCATTTGCTGTACATGGATGCCGGTGTGGACTATTGTCGCGAACATGTGGACGACAACCTGTACAAACGCTACGATGCGGGCGAAATGAAATACGTTCCCGGACTGGATATGGACTTCGACATTCCCGAACATCCGCAGCTCAAACTGAATCCGCAACACAATGCTCAGAATGTGGAACAGGTGATGCATTATCTGTTGGAAAAGAAAATATTTCCGGCGGAATAACAACCCCTTCGTTTCATTGTTCATCGCTTTGTCGCACCGCCCACATCCTTAAATGAGGCTCCGCGCAATGACACATTTTTTCTTCGTGCTGATCGAATTTCGCCTGAGGAACGTGAAGGATCTCTGCTTGGAAGCAGACTCCAAGCATCATCCCGATAGCGAATCCTATCTGAAATCCCGGGCTTACAATTTTTTTAAACGCAGGAAAAGGACTCTATTGTTAATCCCTAATTAATAATCAATTACGCTTGCCTTTCTACCGTTAATTTGTTACCTTAGCAAAGGAACTATATCAACTAATGCCTGAGCTATGAAACACACAATCCAATATGATGAAAAACATCATGCATTGCTTCAAACCATAAACGGGTACTTTACTACTGAAGAAACAAGACAATTCAGCCCTTTGTACCAGAAATTGCTGGAAGGAAAACCGAACCGGCACCTTGTGGTTGATTTACGAAATGCGGGGAAAATGGAAAACCGCGAAACCCGTCAGGAAACCAATAAAACACTCAACGAAGCCAAAATTACCCAGGTAGTCTTTGTGGGTGCCAATGCAGCCCAACGCATGATTGCCAAAGTATTAATGAAACTGGGGTCATTAAATGCCGAGTCCAATTTTGTAAAAGACATGGACGAAGCTTACCAATGGCTTGAAAAAAGGAGGACCTAATGATGAACGACACCAAAAAAGATTTAAAAAACCGCATCAATCACATCGAAGATGTATTGGCTTCGGTAGCTGCCGGCGATATGGAAGCACGGATTAACAGTGAAATCGAAGACGATTTGAGCGGTATTGAGGCGGCCATCGACCTGCTGATTGAAGATCTTACCGATGAGTTGAAAAAGCGCGAAGTCATGCAAAGAGAAGTGGAGGACAAACTGGCCAAAATCCAGGAGCAACAAAAAACCATCTTACAGCAACAACAGGACCTGCTGGAACTTTCAAGTCCGGTATCCAAAGTTTGGGACAATGTACTGATCCTGCCGGTCATCGGCACGCTCGACAGCCAGCGCACACAGGTTATGATGGAAAACCTGCTGGAAAAAATAGTAGAAACCGGTTGTACGGTTGCCATCCTTGACATTACCGGTGTTCCCACGGTGGACACACAGGTAGCCAACCACCTGTTAAAAACCGTTACTTCTGCCCGTTTGCTGGGAGCCGAATGCATCATCTCCGGCATCAGTCCGGCCATTGCACAAACCATTGTCCACCTGGGCATCGACTTGTCCTCTATTCGTACCAAAGCCACTCTTCAGGATGCCATGATTTTTGCCATGAAACAAAACAAACGATCAGAAGATTCCAGACCTCATTCGAGGTTTGCCGATGCTGATGAAAAAAATGAATAAATGAATACCGACCTACAAGAAAAACGCATTCCCATCATTAAAATCAGGGATTTTCTCATCGTGTCCATTCAGGTTGACATGCACGACAGGTTGGCCATCAAGTTACAGTCACAAATTTTAGAAGAAATTGCAAAAACCGGCGCCAAGGGAGTCCTCATTGACATCTCGGTATTAGAAATGGTAGATTCTTTTATCGGACGCATGCTTTCAGGCATGGCCACCATGGCTTCCATTATGGACGCAGCCGTCGTGATTGTAGGCATGCAACCAGCTGTTGCCATCACACTCGTTGAGCTGGGACTGGATATGCCCGGAGTGGATACCGCCCTGAACATGGAAAAAGGAATGGAAATGCTGGAAAAACGAATGCGCGACCAGCAAGTTGAGGACTTCTAATGCCCAAAACCATGTTTGAACAGACAACGGATAAAAACTGGTCGTTGCTCGATAAGCAAGTCCTCGAAACCGAATACGACATCGTAAGAATACGGCAATTGATACGTTCTCACGCCAAGGGAATCCAAATGGGTATTGTGGACCAAACCCGTATTACTACTGCAGTCAGCGAGCTGTTAAGAAACATGTATAACTATGCCAACGGTGGTGAAGTACAAATAGAAACCGGTCCCGTTGAAGGGAAGATGGCACTCATCATCACCTGCAGCGACCACGGACCGGGCATTGAAAACCTGGAAATGGCCATGAGCGACGGATACACCACTGGAATGGGATTGGGTTACGGACTACCCGGCGCCAAACGGCTGGTGGATAAATTTGAGATAGAAACACAAAAAGACAAGGGAACAACCGTAAGGCTGATAAAATGGAGATAGTAAGAAATCACATACTCAACCTGCCCATCGACAATGAATCCGACGTGGGAAACTGTCGCCGAAAAGGAGTGGCTATCGCCAAAGAAATGGGCTTTAATGAGGTGAAATCAAGCGAAATCGCCATTGTGATTTCCGAACTGGCCACCAACGTATTGCAACATGGCGGAGGCAGGGGCAAAATGTTGATCTGCCAGATCGAGGATCACGAAAAACAAAAAGCCCTGGAAATCTGGTGTTACGACACAGGAAATGGCATTTCAAACATTGAAAAATCCATTCAGGACGGCATCACCGAAAAAAAATCGCTGGGTCTTGGGCTGGGCTCCATCAGACGCCTTTCCGATGAAATGGAAATCAACCCCGACATACCACTTCTTTTAAAGGAAACCCTCGGGGCTGAGATTTTCAAATACAACCATTCGATCCGCACTTTAAAAAAATTCCCCGGTAAAAAATGGGTGGGTACCAACAGGTCGCTCATTGTTGGAGCATCCTCCAGGTGTCATTATGGTGAAACCATCAACGGGGATGCCTTTCTGTTCAGTCACCTGAGTGCCACCCGCACCCTTGCCGCCGTCATCGACGGGCTGGGACATGGGAAGGAAGCCCACCTGGCTTCGGATCTCATCCGGGAAAAGATTCTTTCAAGCCCCGATCTGTCACCCGACAAACTCATCAGCCACATTCACACTTCAGTGCGTGGTACCCGGGGGGCGGTGATGGGCCTTGCCAGCATCAATACTGAAACCAACAAGCTTTCTTTCTCGGGAATAGGCAATATCGAAAGTTTTATTGTGACCAGACAAGGGAAAAAAACATTATTGTCTTTTGCCGGAATTATCGGACACAACATCCGTACCCCCAGAATATTTGAATGTGATTTTGAACCGGGAGATGTTCTTTGCATGTATTCCGATGGCATTACCACCAGGTGGAGAACGGAAGACATCGACTGGAACGCGTCCCCGCAAAAAAATGCCGAACTGATAACAAACAAATACGCACGGCCCAATGACGACGCTACCATTCTTATCGTCCGCTACGCTCAATAAAGCAGGCGAGGTACAAGTGCTCCTGGAAGCAGACGTGGTAAGGGTGCGCAACATTGCCACCATGCTCTCACAGGAGCTGCAATTCGACAGAACCACCTGCATTCGTATTGGGACCGCCGTCTCGGAACTGAGCCGAAACATGATTGAACATGCCCACGGAGGGAGCATCACTTTTTACATTACAGAAAGAAAAGCGAAATCGGACGGTATTGTTATCGTTTTTGCCGACAAGGGAAAAGGAATTGAAAACCTCGAAGAAATTCAATCGGGAAAGTTTAAGTCAAAAATGGGGATGGGCGTAGGCCTGGCAGGCTCCCAGCGGTTGATGGACGACTTTCACATTGAGTCGGTCAATGGAAAAGGCACTACCATTACCATTGCAAAATGGTTGCCTCCGTTCACTTCACCCCTTTCTGCCGAAAAGATCGCTACCATGCAACAGGTATTTGCCAAAATTATAAGCCGCGGCGATGCCAGTATGGTCGAAACCATCAACGAGCAGAACAACGAACTCCTGTTTATCCTGAAAGAACTTCAGGAGCGAAACAACGAAATCGAAATGATCAATCAGGAACTGGAGGAAACCAACCGGGGCATCGTAGCCCTGAATGCAGAACTGGAAGACAAAGCCGAAGCCATCGAAAAAGCAAAGATTGAAGCAGAAAAAGCCAACAAAGCCAAAAGTGAATTTCTTGCCAACATGAGCCACGAAATTCGCACGCCCATGAATGGGATCAATGGTATGCTGGAACTGGTAATGACTTCGGACCTCACAGAAGAACAAACACAGTTTCTCACCATGGCCAGCGAAAGTGCCGATATTTTACTGAGTCTGCTGAATGATATCCTCGATTTCTCTAAAATTGAAGCCGGACAGCTGGAACTGGAAGAAGTCGATTTTCAGATTCGGAATGTCATAGAAGGTGTTTCTGATGTCGTCATTCAGAAAATTGAAGACAAGGGGCTTGAACTGAACCTGTTCATCGAAAGTACCATACCCAAATTTGTCATCGGTGACCCGGTACGGTTACGACAAGTCATCATCAACCTGGTGGGGAACGCCATCAAATTCACCAGGGACGGGGAGATCAATATTTCCGTTCAGGATCACTCCGGTTCCGCACCGGAAAACCACCCACTCCCCGGCAATCAAATCGAGATATTGTTTACCGTCGAAGATACGGGCATAGGGATTGCCGAAGAAAAACAAAAAGCCATCTTCGAAAGCTTTTCACAGGCCGACACCTCCACCACACGCAAATACGGCGGTACCGGACTGGGACTTACCATCAGCAAAAACCTGGCGCACCTGATGCAAGGCGACCTGTGGGTTAAAAGCCAACCCGATCAGGGCAGTACTTTTTATTTCACTGCCCGGTTTTTGAAGTCCGAACGAGCCAAAGAAGACGCATTACAAATACCCGATAAAATCCACAAACTTCATGTACTCATACTGGATGACAACAAAACAAACCGCATGATCCTGAACAAGATGGTACAAAACTTTGGTTTTAGTACCGATGTCTTTGAAGTCCCCGATGAGGCAATCAAGGCATTTCTTGCAGCAAAAAAGGATGCGTACGACCTGATTATTTCAGACTATCAGATGCCCGGGATGAGCGGTCTCAATGTGATAGAAGCCATCAGAGAAAAATCCGATGTGCCGACATTGATTCTGACGTCCGTCGGATTGTGGAGCAACAGAAAAACATTAGGCCAACTGAAAAACACTGAATTCCTGACAAAACCCGTAAAACAATCTGTATTGTACCATGCCATCCTGAAAATTATGGGCGTATCCGATGGTTCCGTTCAAAAGGAAAAAACACAACTCCTCGAATCCATCCTCGAACGATTACAGTCGTTGTCAGGGGAAACAAGGGTACTGCTGGCGGAAGACAACATCATCAACCAACGGGTTGCAGCGGCAGTCATTACCAAAATCGGACTTCAACTGGATATTGCGGGCGATGGCACCGAAGTCCTCGAAGCATTGCAAGAAAGAGAATACGACATCGTGCTGATGGATGTTCAGATGCCCATTTTGGACGGCTTGATGACCACAAAGAAGATTCGTGAAAATCCAAAAATGAAACACCTGCCCATTATTGCCATGACTGCCAACGCCATGAAGGGCGACCGGGAGCGGTGCCTCGAAGCAGGAATGAACGACTATATGTCCAAACCCATTAAGTTGGAAACCCTGATTGGCATTCTCGAGAAATGGCTCATTAAATAGCTGCAAAAATCAATCAAACTTCCAGGTACTGCCTTCCTTGGTATCCTTGATCTGGATGTTCAGTTTGGCCAGTTCGTCCCTGATCTTATCGGCCGTAGCGTAATCCTTGTTGTTTTTGGCATCCTGCCGCATCTTCAGCAGCGTTTCCATCAGGTAGTCGATCAGCTGATTGTTGTCCTGTTGCTGATCGTCTTTCAACCCCAGGATATCGAACAAATAAGTCCCGAAGAATTTTTTGGTGTATTCGATGTCGGCTGCCGTCAGTTTTTCCTTGCCGTCGTTCACCAGGTTTAGCATCCGGGCCAGGTCGAACAAATTGGCAATGGCGATTGGGGTATTCAGGTCGTCGTTCATGGCTTCGTCGCACAGCTTTTCCACGGCTTTCACGTCCACGGTCGAAACCTCCGAAGCGGTTAACTTATCCAGCAAATGCCAGGCATCAAACAGCTTGCTCATGCCCTTTTCAGCGGCCTGCAGCGCTTCGGTAGAGAAATCCAGCGTACTGCGGTAGTGGGCCTGAAGGATAAAGAAGCGGATGACCATGGGCGGATACGCGCGATCCAGCGCGTCGTGTACACCGGTGAAAAACTCGTTCAGTGTGATGAAGTTGTTCAGCGACTTGCCCATCTTCTGTCCGTTGATGGTGATCATGTTGTTGTGCATCCAGTATTTCACCGGATCGTGACCGGTAGCCGCGTTGGACTGGGCAATTTCCGATTCGTGATGCGGAAACAGCAGGTCCATTCCGCCACCGTGGATATCAAATTCTTCGCCCAGGTATTTGGCGCCCATGGCCGAGCATTCGAGGTGCCAGCCCGGATAACCTTCGCTCCAGGGTGAAGGCCAGTGCATCAGATGGGTGGGATCGGCCTTTTTCCACAGGGCAAAATCGTAGGGATTCTTTTTCTCATCCTGACCAGCCAGTTCGCGGGTGTTTTTCAGCAGTTCTTCAATGCGGCGGCCGGAAAGTTTTCCGTAGTTGTATTCTTTGTTGTATTTCTCCACATCGAAATACAGCGACCCTTCCGATTCGTAAGCATAACCGCTTTCGATGATCTTTTTGATGAGCTCGATCTGTTCAATGATGTGACCCGATGCCGTGGGTTCAATGCTGGGGGGCAGCGTATTCAGCTGCTCCATGTTCTGGTGGTAGCGGTCGGTGAAATACTTTACCACTTCCATGGGTTCCAGCGCTTCCAGCTGGGCTTTCTTCTGCACCTTGTCTTCGCCTTCGTCGGCGTCGCCCACCAAATGGCCCACATCGGTGATGTTGCGCACATAGCGCACCTTGTAGCCCAGGTGTTTCAGGTAACGAAACAGAATGTCAAAGGTAATGGCCGGCCGGGCGTGACCGAGATGGGCATCGCCATACACGGTTGGTCCACACACATAAAGGCCCACATGCGGCGGATTGATGGGTTCGAAGACTTCCTTTTTCCGACTGAGCGTGTTGTATATGACCAGCTTGTGTTCCATGTCCTGAAAATTAAAATGCAAAATTAATCAAAAGTTCATCAAATGCCTAAAGTACTTAGCATGCCTTGAGTACTTAAAGTGAAGTATTGATTTTCTTTCGGACAGACACCTGAACGGACGGACGTTTATTCTTCGCTGTTCACCCGTTCGTCGATAAACTTACTGATCTCTTCCAGCTTGTCCATGGGCAGGGCATTGAGCGAGCGGGTGATGTCAATGACCTTGCTTTCGGTTCGTATAAGCCGGTTCAGGGGATGGTCTTTGTCGTTCTGGTCGTCCGGCTTCCACTCCATTACATCGTTGGGCGTACAGCGAAGCAGCAGACAAACTCTTTCCAGGGCTTCCAGCCGGATGTGTTTCACTTCATTTTTCCTCATCCTCGTGGCCAGGTGGGTTCCTATTCCCGAATGGATCAGAAAGGAGTACGGGCGTTCTATACCCCGGGCTTTAAACATGCGATCAAAATTGTAGCGTAACATGATATGTGTATTAAAGGGTTGAGTTAAAGGTACAAAAAATTATCCGCTTGGGCAAAGGCTTCCTTTTGTAGCCACTAACCTTTAGTTTTTCCGGACTTTGATGTTGTGTACTTAAAATTAAATGTTCTGTTAATGAATTATCCCGCAGAAAAACAGCTTATTCGTGCGCTTATTTTCAAAATACCTGTTTTTATCATCAATTTTTGTGTCATTTTATTGGTTTTTTCAGTTGTGTGTGTCTTATTTTCGGGGGGTGTTCTATTCTTCTCGGGGGGTGTTCTATTTTCCTCGGTGGGTGTTCTATTCTTTTCGGTTGGTATTCTATTCTCTTGTGCCGAGTTTCCGTTCTGTTGTGCTGAACTTCCATTATTCTGTGCCGATTTTCGGTTCCGGAAACTACATTCTTAAAAAAACCAAACAGAAAAAGCAACTTACCGGGACAACCAATAACTTTGGCGGATCGTTGTCGTTCCTTTTTTAAAGCAAATTCAAATGATTACTTCAAAGAGCATAGTTTTAAAGATATTTTTTAGTCTGCTGGTCCTGCTGTTTGCCATCCGGCCTGTTCAGGCGCAGCAAAAGATACAAGCCGGTGTGGAACTGGATGCGCTGCCTTACCTCACCGGGGGCTACTTCGGCGCCGTTTGGGCGGGAAAGGGGCACATGCGTGCCCGGTTGCTTTATGCCAAGGTACACATGCCGAAATTCATGGTTCCTGCCGGATTTTCGGGAAACACGGTCCGTTCGGTGGCCCTGATGGCCGACTATTTTCTGAAAAAGAAACTGACCGGTTTCTGGCTGGGCAGCGGCGTTGTTTACTGGGACGGAACCCTGAGGGCCAACGAGCAAACAGCCTCGTACCACACGTACCTGCTCAACGGCAGTATGGGCTATGCGGTGAATCTTTCGAAGAGATTTTACCTCAGTCCGTGGGCCGGACTCAGTTTCCGCTTGGGCGGAGATCAGAACATCCGTACAGGCGGGGAAACCTATCGTGCTCCTTTTTTGAATCCCGAATTGTCGCTTAAGTTTGGGTACCGGTTTTAATGAACCGGTGACGAGGTGAGCACCAGCTATTGTAAAGGATCGATCGATTCATGCAGCCGCTCACGTCCCGATTCATCGGGACTCAGAGTTGAACTGTTTTTAACATTCATTTCTTATCGACCTCCAACCACGCCGTCCCTATCGCGAGGCTCCCAATTCATCGGGAGACGAAGCGATCTCTTTTCCAACACAGATTGCCGCGTCGGCGTTTCAGGCTTTACCGCTTTTGGGTCACCGACCAAAGCAATCCCCTCCCGGGAGGGGCAGGCCGCAGGCCGGGGTGGGTTTTTGGATGTAAGTGCCTGTAAACAAGAACCCGGTACCCGGCGCCCCTTGGGGCGTTGCCCCAAACCCCAATTCCTTTTTTGTCATCTTGATCTGCCAAGGGCGGAGAAAGATCTCATCCTTAAAGCAGATCCTTCACTCCATTGCATTCCGTTCAGGATGACAGGCTTTTTGGGTACTAAAAAATGCACCATTGCGATGAGCCTCTTTTCTTTGTATTTTTAATGCAGGCTCATAAGCCATCCCGATGAATCGGGACTACTCATAGCCTAAACCGTTAATGCCAAGCTAAAAAAATTATAACAAAATATAGATGACCAATCCAATTGATAATATATTACCAAGGGATACAGAAGATGGAGTATCAAAGATTCTACATAGTTTTTCTGAAACCATTGATGAATTTGTAAATTTTGGCACTCACGTTTTGAAATGGCATGTCGATATTAAAAGAGGCGGAGATGAACAGATGCCATTAATAATGTTTCTTAGGGAGTTACTTGAAAAAGCAGATTCTATTTCCATATTAGTCAAAAACTCATCAATTGACCCTGCAAAAACAATCTTGAGAAGTTTGTTTGAACTACACCTCTATATTTCATATTTACTCGAGAGTCATTTTCAAGACAGGTCGATGGCATTTTTGGTTTGGAATGCAAAAAATATAATTAAAACAAATAACGCTTTCTTAAAAGGAAATCAAGAATACAAAAACCTAAAAAGACAGGTTGAGAACGACAATTCATTTCTTGATATCAATGACCTTGACCGTCTGCCGTCAGCTACGCCAATCATTGATAATCAAGAAGCTCTGTTGCAACGACCAGAATATAAAAAAGCATTAACAGAATACGAAAAAACAAAAAAGCGTTTTGGTAATCCGAAATGGTATAGTCTTTTTAATGGTCCTCAAAGTATTCAAGGCTTAGCAATTCATTTGAAAATGTCATCTTTCTATGAGTTAGTTTACCGGAATTGGTCTGGAAGTGTTCATAGCACAGATATTATTAATGGGAAAATAGTAAAAAGTCAGAATGCAAATGAGGTTTCAGATAAAATTTCTGCTGACATAATACAAATAAGATTACCCAAGGATGCGCAAAGTGTTTCAGCATTTACTTTAGTTTTAATGATAAAGACATACAGTACACTAATTAATACTAAAATTCCAGACAAAAAAGTAGAATATACAAAGTGGTATTTAAGCGTTCGAAATAGAATGTCCAAAGTGACAAGTAAAGAACAATTAATAAAAATTGAGTATTAAAAATTAAAAGCCAAGCGTTAACAAATTGCAAATTGCATCCCAGCTTTCGTCCTCGTTTCAGCCTGCGGCGGACAAGTGTAACTTGTAACATAGCCTTCCAAGTGGCCCTGCGGAACACTTGAAAGAGCGGGGTTTTCGAAAGAACTGAAAAATGAGCAAGAAAATAATAACTTTGGAATTTTAGAGAATTAATTGGAATGAAAAACTATTATTACATATTCTGGTCAGATGCGATTCAGAGAATTAGAAAATTTCATCCACAAAAAAAGAACTGGAAATTATCAATATACATTTTAAATTCTTGGATTCATGCTCTGAACTTTTTTATAATAGCCCTTTGGTTAAAATATTTTCATTTGCTGAAAATCAAATTACCAGAAATAAAGATATTTCCTGGAGAGACCATAAATGAATTTATATCATTTGCATTGGTTTTTGTAATCCCTTTTTTAATTTTAAATTACTTTCTTATTTTCTACAAAGACAGGTATAAGAAGATTATTGAAAAATATTATATTGAAGGAGGGAATTATGCTTTTCCGTATACATTAACAATTGTATTGGGTGCTTTTATCTCAGCAATTTTATATAGCATTTTGATATGAATGTTTTAAATGAAGAAGAAAAACTGGCTACAACACAGGCTCATAACCAATCCCGATAAATCGGGACTGCTCATAGCCTAAACCGTTATCGAGTATGACGAAAAACCAAACCGTATGAAAGGACTAATTTTTATTTCAATGCTGCTGTCTGCTCTTACTGTTTCTGCACAGCAACCTGATCGCTCCAATCGATACTTGGCAGACTTCGATTATCTTATGGAAAATTTAATTGCTACACATCCTGACCCCTTCACTGCTTTCGGTGGTACGATCGGTTTTTATCAGGAAAAACAGAAAACAAGAGAGGAAATTAAAAGCATCCATTCCAATGATCAATTTGTGTTGGTGTTAAACAAATTCCTGTCGAAACTAGAGGATGGACATACCTTTATCAATCTGCCAAAAACATCGAAAAATGATACGTTCAAACACCTTCCGGTAAGATTGAAGGTTGCCTCTGACCAATTGTTTATTCAGAACACAAATGAAGCGTTCAAATCAACCATAGGGAAACCCATAGTAGCAATTAACGATATACCAATAGATTCTGTTCTTGCTTCGGTAAAACTTTATTATCCAACCGAAAATATTTCAGGAAGCTACTTCTATCTTATCTACCTCCTCAGAAACAAGAATTCTTGTAATAAATTTTTTGGGGATAGCAGTAATTATGTGACTTTTACTTTGAAGGATCAGGCTGAAAATTATCGCGTCAAGTTCCCTTATGAGGAAAAAACAGAATGGTTGGAACCAAAGTCTACAGTCCGGTTACCTCATGAAAATGGCTGGATTAACTGGGCAATAATTGGTCCAGAGAATAAAATAGCCTACTTCCAATGGAATAGCATCGTGAGTAGGGAATATTTACAGCAATTAAACAGGGATAATCCTCAGAACATGGAAGGCAGCCTGAAATGGATTTACAGCGGTGCACTGAAAAAACAAAGAACGGGTGATGTTATAAAGGATATCGCGCAGGTACCTGCCCTATACGAGCAGTTTTACCTCCTGCTGAAAGAAATGCAGGACAAGGGTTCAGAATACCTGATTATTGATTTGAGGAACAATTCAGGAGGCATG
The DNA here is from genome assembly GCA_016936355.1 of Bacteroidales bacterium. Lineage (GTDB taxonomy): Bacteria > Bacteroidota > Bacteroidia > Bacteroidales > F082 > Sulfidibacterium. Next base: position 48,898 of record JAFGYB010000057.1, read on the forward strand.
ACTCCCTTAACCAAATCGTTACTTTATACCTTGTATGGCGACAAATACATAAATTTCGATTTCGATGCAACCTATTCCATAAAACTCTCACCGCTTTTTTTGAAAAAGTTTGGAATAACCATGGAACAGTATAACAAAGGAAACAATACCGATTTGGTCACAGGCGACTTTAACACCTACCCTTTTGGCAACCTTCAGGGAGATTCCTATGCGAACAAAGTTTCACAAGTAGCAAATGGCTATCGGGGATTCGGTGGGGAGTTTATTAAAAAAGCACTTGAATTAAAAATGCACCCGCAAATAATTGTTCTTACTTCCATCAACACTTTTAGTGCAGCTTATCATTTTGCCTATTTTCTCAAGAAGTTAGGGAAGGCAACGATAGTTGGTGTTGCACCAAGACAAGCTGGCAATTCTTTTATGCAAGGCACCCAAATTGTATTGCCCAATACACATATCACTGGTAGCATTTCAAACTCCATTCAGATTCTGTTTAAAAAAGACAAACAAACCGGGAAGTTATTGCACCCTGACTTTGAAATGGACTGGAATGAGTTTAAAAAATTTAACTTTGACAAGGAATCGGAAGTGTTGAAATCCATAGAACTAATTGAGAATAAAAAAATAAACACTCGCTAACCTGATTGCCGAATACGATATGACCCGTGGAAAATCCGCAGGCACATCCGTCAACATCAGCAGCAATATCTTTACCCCAGGAGCGGGCATTGGGGGGCTCTTCTTTAAATAGAAGAATTTTATACTTTTGGAGGGCACAAGTAAAACTTAATTTTATGAAAAAACTGGCCCTTCTTTTTTTCTTTTTGTTTGCGCTTGGATCTGTTTTTGCCCAGCAAAAAGCGGTGACCGAAACCGGTGATGAGGTTGTTTTGTACAGCGACGGAACCTGGAAGTACGTAAACCAAAGCAGTGCCCGGGACACCCTCATTCCGGTGAATCACCACAAGTTTAAAAAAGACAAAGCGAACACTTTTTTGTTAAAAAGCAAGGTGGTGGACGTGGGTTTTTGGGTGAACCCCAAATTGTGGTCCTTCAAAAAAGGGGATGCGAACGAAAGTGCCGAATATAAATTCCAGTACAAACTAGGCGATCTGTACGGTATGGTCATCACCGAACAAATACAGGTACCGTTGAAATCGTTCAAGTCCATTGCCCTGGAAAACGGAAGAAAGGCTGCTCCCGATTTAAAGGTGGTGGATCAGCAGTACCGAACCGTTAACGGTCACAAAGTTTTATTTCTCCAGATGGACGGCACCATTCAGGGGATCAAATTTTCGTACTATGGTTATTACTATTCGGATAAAACCGGATCGGTACAGTTTATTACCTACACTGCACAACAAACCATGGACCAATACAAAAAAGTATGCGACGATCTGTTAAACGGTTTAGTTGTGCTGAACTGATTGGGGTCGTTGTCGGATATTCGCGGGGCTAACACCCGGCATAATCCAGTAAAAACAAAGCATTATGATTGACTATCTGACGTATTCGTTAACCGTATTTACCGGTTTTTTTGCCATCATGAATCCCATTGCCAACACGCCCATTTTTTTGGGACTGGTGGAGGATGCCGACGAGCAAACCAAGAAAAAAGTCGCCAAAACAGCCACCCTTACCGCCTTCATCATCGTGGCGGCTTTTGTGGTGCTGGGCAAATACATTTTCGAGGTGTTCAGTATTACCATTCCAGCCTTTAAGATCACCGGGGGTATTCTGATCTTTTATGTGGGTTTCGAGATGCTGATGTCGAAAAAATCAAAGGTGCACGATCCCGAAAACAAGCAAAACACCAACGACATTGCCATCTCCCCGCTGGCCATTCCCATCCTGGCCGGCCCGGGCACCATCGTTACGGCCATGAATTTCGTGTCCAATGCAAATTATTTGCAATTCGGCATTGTACTGACTATATTTGCGCTGATGATCGTGCTCACCTATGTGGCGTTCCGGTTGAGCGAATCGATTGTGAAAAAAATCGGGGAAAACCTCATTGCCGTCATCGGTAAAATCATGGGGTTGCTGCTGGCCATCATCGGGACCGGCATGGTGATTGCCGGCATTAAGCTGTCGTTTCATTTATAAAAAAGCAACACCGGTCTCCTTACCGCCGAAAACATCGAACCTGTTTAAACCGGATAATTTTTTCCGCTTTTTTCCTGATCGAAAAAGAATTATTTATTTTTGAAACCGGAAAAGGTCCGTAACCCATTACCAGTAACTCTGATAACTGTGAATAGTTGATTTGACAGTCAATTGATTGTTTCTATTCTTTAAGTGGTTGTATGAATTGCTGAGCATAAAAAATAGCTGAATGAAAAGGGCAACGCTGCCGGTATTAACACTTTTACTCTTTGTTTTGGGCAGTTGCCGTTTCGATCACAGCCCGAAGACAAGAATCATTCAGTACGGACCTGCCAACGGTGTGGACACTTATATTCAAAACAGCCTTCGCTACCACGACTGGACCTGGGGAAAACAACCGGTTTTGGTTTCCATGATCTGGACCGATGATGTAAACGGTTCCATTCAAAACAATTCCCGGATTTTAATTGACTTTCCCGAACTCAGGCAAATGCCCCACCAACTGATCGACTCCCTGAAACTGACCCTTTACAGGGTAAAAGACTATGCTTACATCCTGGGCGGACAATACGGAAACAATGCCAACAAAGTCTGCTGCATCACAGAAAACTGGGATCAAAATACGGCGAACTGGGACAACCAACCCGCTGTGGACAGCAGCTTTTCTCTGACTGTTCCCCGGAACAACCAGTATGATTCGGTGGTCATCGACCTCACCCGGCTGCTTCCCGGACTGCTCCAGTATGGACACGGCATCATGATTCGCCAGCAAAACAGAATGCCCTGGAGCTCGGCCGTGTATGGTTCCAGCAACAACCCCGATCCAGCCAACCGGCCCAAACTAACAGTTTACTACCGGTAATCTGCTCCCCGGAAAGCCTTCTGAAAGCCCCGATTCTTTGAATGTTATAGAACGTTAAATAACTTTAAAAGAATTCCATGTCCCTTTCGTATTCTTTAACTTTGTCCGTCATTTATCAAAATCTTTTGAAAAATATTTGTTTTCAGTAACTTAAAATTTTTACACTATGGTAAATCGTTATAAAATGGTTGCCCTGGTTCTGCTATTGTTTACAGGCATTGCAGGCATACAGGCAGCCAATACCAACGATGGAAGCGATCACTTACTGTGTCGTTTCCCAACGCTGCACAACAACACCATTGTTTTTGAAGCAGCCGGCAATTTATGGACCGTCAGCCGCACAGGCGGTGTAGCTTCCCGTTTGACCAACGACCCGGGCTACGACATGATGCCCCGCTTTTCACCCGACGGAAAAACCATTGCTTTTACCGGTCACTTTGAAGGCAATGTGGATGTGTACACCATTCCCGCCGAAGGAGGCAAAGCCACCCGTCTGACCTATCATTCGGATGTGGTGAAAAAAGCCCCCACCCGCTGGGGACCCGATAACATGGTCGTTACCTGGACTCCCGACGGAAAAGACATTATCTTCCTTTCCAGAAGAAACACCTGGAACTCCTGGTTTGGACAATTGTATGAAATAAATAAAGCAGGCGGACTGCCTGCCCAGCTTCCGTTGCCCAAAGGCGGCGTAGTTTCCTACAGCCCCGACGGCAGTAAAATTGCCTACAACCGTATCTTCAGAAACTTCCGTACCTGGAAACGCTACAAAGGCGGACTGGCACAGGACATCTGGATTTACGACCTGAAGAGCCACAAAATCGAACAAATGACCCACTGGAAAGGGACCGATACCTATCCCATGTGGTACAAAAACACCATTTATTTTGCCTCGGACCGAGGTCCCAACCAACGGCTGAACCTCTGGGCCTACGATCTGAACACGAAAAAATTCCGCCAGATCACCCACTTCAAAGACTACGATGTGGACTGGCCGAGCCTGGGCAACAACGGCATTGTGTTCCAGAACGGCGGATCGCTGTATGTACTGGATCTGCCTACAGAACAGCTGCACAAACTATCGGTTACCGTTCCCGACGACGGTACTTACACCCGCCCCCGCTGGGTGAATGCCTCCAAAATGATCCGCAGTTTCGACCTGTCGCCCAACGGAAAACGCGCTTTGTTCGGTGCCCGCGGTGACCTGTTTACCGTTCCGGCCAAACACGGTCCCACCCGCGACCTGACCCAGACTTCCAATGCCCAGGAACAATATCCGGCCTGGTCGCCCAACGGGAAATGGATCGCCTACCAAACCGATGCCAGTGGGGCAAACAACCTGGCCATCCGTCCTTCCGACGGCGAAAACAGCCAGACGTATGTCACTGACTTCAAATCGGGATATTTCTACAACCCGCTTTGGTCGCCAGAAAGCAAGATGCTGGCCTTTTCCGATAACAACCATGTGTTGTGGTATGTGAACATCGACACTAAAAAACCCGTACGCATTGATCAGGACCCTGTGAATCCCATTCTGGACTACAGCTGGTCGCCCGACGGAGAGTGGATTGCCTATTCCAAAACCAATAAGAGCGGAATTCAGCAAATTTATTTCTATTCGCTGAAAGAAAAGAAAAGCTATAAAATCAGTACGGGTATGTATTCCGACTGGAATCCGGTATTCGGACCCAATGGAAAATACTTCTACTTTGTGTCGTCACGCCACGAAAATCCCACCTTCAGTGAAACGGAATTCAACATTGCCACACTGAAAATGAGCGGCATTTATGTGGCTACGTTACAAAAGGATGAAAAATCTCCCTTTGCACCGGTTTCCGACGAGGGCATGACTACCGCCAACAAACCGGGAAAATCAGATGCAAAATCCGAGAAACCGGCTGAACTGAAAATGGACCTCAACGGGTTGATGCAACGCGTCGTACCCTTGCCATTGCCTTCCAACGACTACGGCAACCTCCAGGTTCGCGGCAACCGCGTTTATTACGGAACGGCTCCCCTGCAAATGATCGAAGGCCCCTTGCCGGGTAGCGGCACTTCTTCGGTCCGGGTATTTGATATGGGAACCAAAAAAGGTTCCACCCTCGTTCCCGACGGTGTGGGCAATTTCACGGTCAGTGCCGACGGAAGTACGATCCTGTATACCCGAAAAGGTCATTTCTTCCTGATTCCTTCCCATTCTGAACACGGTTCAGGCAATGAAGCACTGAATACCTCGGCCATGACGATGCAAATTTATCCCCATTCGGAATGGGATGAAATGTATCATCAGTCCTGGCGCTTGTTCCGCGACTTTTTCTACAACACCCAAATGAACGGCGTGAACTGGGAAGAAGTAGGCAAGAAATACGCCAAACTGCTGCCCCAAATGGGTACCCGTGAAGATTTGAACTACCTCATCGGTGAAATGATCGGCGAACTGGACAATTCACATTGTTATGTATGGGGCGGCGACGACGATTACAGAGGTTCCGACAATCCCGTGGGTGTACTGGGTGTCGACTTTGGTCTGGATCATGCCAGCGGCCTGTACTATTTCAAGAAAATTTATTCGGGCGATAATTCCCGTTCGGGCTACGCTTCACCCATGACCCAACCCGGTATCAACGTAAGCAACGGCGACTATCTGCTGGCTGTGAATGGTCATTCGCTGAAAGCCCCCATGAACCCGTACAGTCTGTTTGTCAACACCGTGGGCAAACAAACCACACTGACCGTGGCCGACAATGCCCAGGGCAAGAACAAACGAAATGTAACCGTGAAACCGATTGATAATTCACTGAACCTGCGTCTGAACTCCTGGATCAAGGAAAAACGCGATTATGTGAACAAAAAATCCGACGGAAAGATCGGCTACATCTACCTGTCCGATATGGAAGCCGTGGGTATGGATCAGTTCATTCATCAGTTCTATCCGCAAATCAGTAAAGAAGGATTGATCATCGACGACCGGTTTAACGGCGGCGGATTTATCGACCAGATCGTGCTGGAACGACTGCGCCGCATCCTGATCGGAATGAGTACCAACCGGGTTCACGCTGAAATGCGCTACCCCGAACAGGTGCTGAACGGCTATAAAGCCACGCTGATCAACCACTATTCCGCATCCGACGGCGACATGTTCCCGTTCTATTTCAGGAAATACGGGCTGGGACCGTTGATCGGAACCCGCACCTGGGGTGGTGTTCGTGGGTATAACCGCGTTTGGACACTGATCGACGGCGGCAACCTGGTGGTTTCACAGAACAGTATCTACGGTCTCGATTCCCATTGGGCCATCGAAAACCACGGGGTAACTCCGGACATCCGGGTGGACAACCTCCCCGGTGAAGTGATGGCTGGTAAAGATCCGCAACTCGAAACCGCCATTGAGCACATCATGAAACAAATCAAAGAACACCCGCTGCAACTGCCCAAACCTCCGGCCGAAATTCCGGCCTATCCTACGGGCAATGATGCCGGTGGAACAAAATAAGTAGGTTGTAAATTTTTGGAAAGAGGGAGCCCTGATTCAGGGTTCCCTCTTTATTTTATTGGCTCTTTTTCAAAACTTATTTACTGTATTTTTGCAGTTCAAACCTCATCCAATATGCTAAAAAAACTGTGGTACAACCCCATTACCCGGAAAGTCATCGGTATTTTGTTCTTTGTCTATGCGCTTTATTTTATCGTCCGCATTGTGCTGATGTATATCGACAGCGCCCACGCAACCGGCGATAACGCGTACCAGTTTGGATGGATCGAAAGTTATCTGCTGACTCCCGCTATTGCGGGAGTGATGGGTTATTTGTTTTATCATTCCGGAATCCGTATACAGAAGTCTAGGAACCAGACAGGGCAAAACGATTGAACATGCAAACCATTCAGTGGAACGATTTTGAAAAGGTAGAGCTCCGGGTGGGAAAAATTGTCCGTGCCGAAGTATTTACCGAAGCCCGGAAACCGGCCTATATCCTGCATGTGGATTTTGGTCCCGAGTTCGGGATTAAAAAATCCAGTGCACAGATCACCGAACACTATGATGTGGAAACCTTACCCGGCATGCTGGTGGTCGGGGTACTGAACTTTCCCAGCAAGCAAATCGGCCCCATTCAATCGGAATGCCTCATCACCGGTTTTGCGGATGAAAACGGGCACGTTGTTCTGAGTGTCCCCGATAAGGATGTGCCGTTGGGCAGCAAACTCTTTTAACGTTTTTAACGATACTTTCCCCCACCTGAATCGGGTTATTCACTGTTAGTCAATTAACTTTTCTCTTTCTTTTTTAAGAGTAAAATATTGGTGATCTTTGCAAAAAACGAACGCTTTGCCGAAAAAAAGGAAGTTTTTTGTGTTGGCTCTTTCGGCTTTTGCCGTGATGCTCGGGATGGGTATTATTGCGCCTTTGATGCCGCTGTACGCTGAAAACCTGGGAGCCTCGGGGATCTGGCTGGGCATCATCTTTGCTTCCTATTCGGTTTCCCGACTGTTGTTTGTTCCCATCATCGGGAAGATGTCCGACAGCAAAGGCCGAAAAAACATCATCGCCATCGGGCTGTTTTTGTACTCGCTGTTTTCCCTGGCTTACGTTTTTGCCTACAATGAATTCACGCTATCCCTCGCCCGGTTTTTACAAGGCTTTGCTTCCGCCATGACTTTACCCATCATCATGGCTGTTATAGGCGACATCTCGCCCAAAGGAAAAGAAGGCCGCTACATGGGCTATTTTAATGTGTCCCGGTTTTTCGGCATGGGACTCGGCCCCATGCTGGGGGGCGGACTGAACGATGTATACGGCATCAATTCGGGATTTTATGTACTTTCCGGATTGACCGCTCTGACCTTTGTTTTTGTGCTGCTGTTTCTGAAAGAGGAACCCTCTCCCATCCAAAAGCAAAAACAGGTGGTGAAACAGTCCTACAAAAAAATATGGAGCATAAAGATCATGCGGGGTCTGCTGATCTTCCGGTTTGTTTCGGCCATGGGCAGGGGCTCCATACTTTCGTTTCTGGCTATTTACGCCTTTTCATTCGGTATTACCGCTTTCCAGGTCGGAGTCATCCTGATGGCCAATATTGTGTTTTTATCCTTCCTGCAAATTCCGTTTGGAAAGATGGCCGACAAAGTTTCCAAAATGAAAATGATTATGATCGGCGGCGCTGTTACCATTGTCAGTTTGCTGTTTATGCCGTCAACGGGAAATTTTTACTGGCTGTTGTTGCTGAACATTCTTTGGGGGACCGGCCGGGCTATGAGTATACCGGCTACTTCTGCCATCAACACCATTGAAGGAAGAAAGTTCGGGATGGGTTCGGCGATGGGATTGTTCATGAGTGCCCTGTACGCTGGGATGATCATTGCTCCGCTGATTTCGGGCGTTTTGATGGAAACGATCGGAATTAAATACGTATTCTATTTCTCAGGCCTGGCCACCTTTGCAGGGGTTGTTATTTTTTATTCCTATGCCCGGGGGATTGACCTGAAAACCAAACAGGAAGGTGAAAGGACGGTATTACCCAATGACTAAAAAGAAGTGACTGAAGGGAACGAACCTTTCCGTGTGCAGGCTGGAGGGCAGAGTTAAAGGTAAAACGCTACCTCAGATAATTATTAATACGCTTGACTATGTGTTGATAAACATACTCCGATCAACTTCGGAGAAATCTTTGATCACCGGATGATTCCACTTGGTGAACTCTTTGTTTGTAGAGTTCACAATGATGATGTTACCTGCTTTCATGTTTTCGGCCGCCTGGATCCCTGGTTCCGAATCTTCAAAAATCAATACCTCTTCAGGTTTGAGCCCCAACACGCGCAAGGCTCTTATAAAAGCTTCAGGATTCGGCTTGCTTTTAATCGTCCCGTCGCTGTAGATGACCTTCGACATATCAAAATACCTGCCCAGCTCCAGATATTTAAAATAGAAGGCAACATTATGGAGATCAGAACCCGTGGCGATCGTAAAAGGGATCTTGTTTTTCTTCAGAAATTCGAACAGGCTGATGCTTCCGTCAGCGAGTTGCAGCTTTTGCTTCAGACATAATTCCTGATAGATATTTTCCTTTTCGATACTGAATTTTGTGATCTCCTCGCGAGACAACTTACCGGGTAAAATACGGTCCAAAACATATTCATTGTTCCTGCCGATGATAATATCTTCTTTTTCACTTTCATCCATGGGGATCTCATACTTTTCAAGAAAGAGATCCCAGGCCTGGTAATGCAATTCCGTATCCCAGTATAAAGTACCGTTAAAGTCGAAAATGACGCCTTTCATTTTCATGAAACTGAATTAACTATGAAGTAAATTGCGGCTATCCCACCACGATGTTGACAATTCGTTTGGGAACCACAATGACCTTTCGAACCGATTTTCCTTCCAGCCAACGCTGAGCTTCATCAGCGGCCAAAGCCGCTTTTTCCACTTCTGCCGGAGCAGCATCAGCAGGCATGGATAGTTTAAAACGGACTTTTCCGTTGAAGGAAACCGGATATTCGAAGTTGTCTTCTTTCAGGTATTTTTCATCGAATTCCGGGAAATTCACCTGACTCACACTGCCTTCGTGGCCCAGTTTCGACCACAGTTCTTCCGCCATGTGCGGGGCATAAGGTTCCAGCAAAACAGCCAGTGGTTCCAGAATTTCACGCTTGCGACATTTCAGCTCGGAAAGCTCGTTCACACAGATCATATAATTACTGACACCGGTGTTGAAAGAAAACCGTTCGATGTCGTCGCGGATCTTTTTCACCGTCTTGTGCAATACTTTCAGCTCAGCTTCCGAAGCTCTATCATCGGTAACCAACAACTGGTCGTTTTCATCAAAATAAAGACGCCACAGTTTTTTCAGGAACCGGAATACCCCTTCGATGCCCTGGGTATCCCAGGGTTTGTGCTGATCGATGGGACCCAGGAACATTTCGTACAAACGCAGTGTATCAGCACCGTATCGTTCGATCAGATCATCCGGGTTCTGCACATTGTGCTTCGATTTCGACATCTTTTCCACTTCATGACCACAGATGTATTTTCCGTCTTCCAGAATGAATTCAGCATTCTTGTAGTCGGGCATCCAGTTTTTAAACGCTTCCGTATCCAGTACGTCGTTTTCCACCAGGTTGATGTCCACATGCAGGGCCTGAGTATCGTATTGTTTTCTCAAACCATAAGAAACATATTGGTTGGTTCCCTGAACACGATATACAAAGCTGGAACGTCCCTGGATTTTGCCCTGGTTGATGAGTTTTTTGAACGGTTCTTCCTCGCAAACCAATCCCAGATCATACAGAAACTTATTCCAGAACCTCGAATAGATCAAATGGCCTGCGGCATGTTCATCGCCTCCAATGTACAAGTCCACATTGCGCCAGTACTGATTGGCTTCTTTGGAGAAATATTCCTTTTCGTTGCGGGGATCCATATACCGCAAATAATAACCGCTGGAACCGGCAAATCCGGGCATGGTATTAGTCTCCAGCGGATAGCCGTCTTTGGTGGTCCAGTTTTGGGCGCGGGCCAGTGGCGGCGCTCCGGTTTCGGTGGGTAAATATTTGTCCACTTCGGGCAATTCCAACGGCAGTTCTTCTTCCTTCAAAGGTTGCGGCATACCGTCTTTGTAATAGATGGGGAACGGTTCGCCCCAATAGCGCTGGCGACTGAAAATGGCATCGCGCAGACGGTAGTTTATTTTTCCGGTTCCCACACCCATCGCTTCCAGCTTTTGGATGGTAGCCGAGATGGCTTCCTTCACCTTCATTCCATTGATGAAACCGGAGTTGATGATGATACCCTCTTTGGAATCATAGGATTCTTCCCAGGTAGCTGGATCGGAAGGTTCTTCCCCCTCTTCGATCACCACCTGAATAATGGGCAAATTAAAATGACGGGCAAAGGCAAAGTCGCGACTGTCGTGGGCCGGTACGGCCATAATGGCTCCGGTACCGTAACCTGCCAGCACATAATCGGCTACCCAGATGGGCACTTGCTGATTGTTCAGCGGGTTGATGGCATAAGCACCGGTGAACACGCCGGTTACTTTTTTCACCTCGGTCATCCGTTCCCTTTCGGAACGGTTTTTGGCCCACTGAACGTATTCACCTACTTTTTCCTTTTGTTCCGGAATCGTGATGGAATCCACCAATTCGTGTTCGGGCGCCAGCACCATAAAGGTGGCACCAAACAACGTATCGGGACGGGTGGTAAAGACTTCAATGCCTTCGGCCTGTTTTTCCGATCCGTCCGGTTTGGCCAACTGAAAATGCAAGGCGGCCCCTTCGCTTCGGCCGATCCAGTTGCGTTGCATTTCTTTCAGCGAATCGGGCCAGTCGACCTTTTCCAGTCCGTCCAGCAATCGCTGGGCATAGGCTGTAATCCGCAGCGACCACTGTTTCATGAGTTTGCGTTCCACCGGATGGCCGCCCCGTTCGGATAAACCGTCTTTCACCTCGTCGTTGGCCAGTACAGTTCCCAGTGCAGGGCACCAGTTTACCAGGGTTTCAGAAAGATAGGCCAGCCGGTAATTCATGAGGATTTCCTGTTGTTCTGTATCCGATTTGCTTTTCCACTCATCAGCAGAAAATACCGGTGTTTCATCACACACAGCCTCCACCTTTTGGTTGCCTTCTTCTTCAAAAATTTTCTTTAAATCTGCAATGGGCTCAGCCTTATCTGACTTCCTGTTGTACCAGGATTCAAACAGTTGAATAAACGTCCACTGGGTCCATTTGTAATATTCAGGATCGGAGGTACGGACTTCGCGGTCCCAGTCAAAGGAAAAGCCAATCTGATCCAGTTGCTGACGGTAGCGTTGAATGTTTTTGTTCGTAGTGATTTCGGGATGAGTTCCCGTTTGAATGGCATATTGCTCGGCAGGAAGGCCATAAGCATCATAGCCCATGGGATGCAATACATTGAATCCAAGATGGCGTTTGTAACGGGCCACAATATCGGAAGCAATGTAACCCAGCGGGTGCCCTACGTGCAATCCGGCTCCCGAAGGATAGGGGAACATGTCCAGCACATAAAACTTGGGCTTTTCGGAATGGTTCTCTGCTTTAAACGTCTTGTGCTTGCTCCAGTACTGCTGCCATTTCTTCTCAATATCCTGATGATTGTATGCCATAATTTTTTTCCGTCTTTACTCTTGTGTAAATTGATTTTCAGAGATCAGAACACCCTGATCACTTGATAATTCTTCAGCCTGCGAAATTAGTAAAAGAAAATGTTTCTCAGCCTTAGTGGCGGCATCAATGTGTCAATAAGCAGTACAAAATCTGTTTTATGATTCTTTCATCAGGAAATCATGGACCTGTTCGGCCACTTCTCTTCCGGCCTGAATGGCATGGACCACCAGGCTGGCTCCGCGTTCCACATCGCCGGCAGCGAAGACTTTTTCCACAGAAGTTTGTCTTTGTCCGTTCACCTGAACGTTTCCCCGTGAAGTGTAGCCCACGCCCAGTTCGTTGAGCAGTCCGTCCTGAACTGGATGCACAAAACCCATGGCCAGTAAGACCAGGTCAGCCTGAATGATCTTTGGTTTTCCTGTTTCTTTCATATGCCACTGACCGTTATCCTGTTTGGTCCATTCCACGGCAACTACTTCCATCTGTTTCACCTTTCCGTTTTCACCCGTGAATTTTTTGGTCAGTAAACTCCACTTCCGTGTACAGCCTTCCTGGTGTGAACTGGAAGTACGCAAAACCTGAGGCCAGTAAGGCCATGGATTGTCGGAATTTCTCTTTTCAGGTGGCTTGGGAAGAATTTCAATTTGGGTAATATGCTCAGCACCCTGACGCACGGAAGTACCCACACAGTCGGAACCGGTATCGCCACCGCCGATAACCACTACCTGTTTTCCTTTGGCGCTGATGATTTCTTTTTCGGGAATATCCTGACCCGCCACCCGTTTGTTGCTTTGGATCAAGAAGTCAAGGGCAAAATGAACTCCATCCAGTTCCCGTCCTTCCACGGAAAGGTCGCGGGGTTTTTCGGAACCTGTGGCCAGGACAACCGCATCATATTCCTTCAGCAATTGTGCTCCCGAAATATCTTTTCCCACCAGCATATTGGTTTTAAAAACGATGCCTTCTTTCCTGAACAGATTAGTTCTTCTGTCGATGATGCTTTTATTCAGCTTGAAATCAGGAATCCCGTAGCGCAGCAGTCCGCCGATGTGGTCATTTTTCTCAAAGACATGCACTGTATGGCCCACCTGATTGAGTAAATCAGCTGCCGAGAGTCCGGCCGGTCCCGAACCGATAACGGCTACCTTCTTAGAAGTTCTGCTTTGGGGAATGCGTGCGTTGACGATTCCCGAAGCAAATGCATTTTCGACGGTGGCACATTCATTTTCACGGATGGTCACGGGAGTTTCTTCAATATTCAGCACACACGATTTCTCACAGGGCGCCGGGCAAACGCGACCGGTAATTTCCGGGAAACTATTGGTAGCATGCAAAATAGAATAAGCTTCTGCCGTTTCGCCACGATACAGCGCATCCTGCCATTCGGGAATCACACTGCCCACCGGGCAGGCCCAGTGGCAAAACGGTATGCCGCAATCCATGCAACGGGAGGCCTGTAACTTCCTGTCTTCGGCATTGAGGGTTTGTTCCACTTCGCCGAAATCGTAGATCCGTTCGTACAACGGACGGTATCCGCTTTCTTTTCTTTTTATTTTGATAAATCCTGTGGGGTCTCCCATTTTCTTCTTTTTTTTTGAGGTGAAACAAATTTTTATTCGTGAAGGGCAGGCGAATCCTCCGTGCTTTTCAGTTTCTTTTCCAGCTCTTTCAGCTTCCTTTCCTGTTGCACTTTCCGGTATTCAAAGGGAATGACCTTCACAAACCGGGGCAGGTATTCTTCCCAACGGGTAAGAATTTTGGTGGCCAGCAAACTCTGGGTGTTCAGCCAGTGTTTGTGAATCAGTTGTTGCAGTTCGTTGATATCGGCCCGGTCTTCTACCGGAACCAGATCCACCAAGCCTCTGTTACAGAAATAATCGAAATCTCCTGCTTCATCCAGCACATAAGCGATTCCCCCACTCATGCCGGCAGCAAAATTCCTTCCTATTTTCCCCAAAACAACCACTGTTCCTCCGGTCATGTATTCACAACCGTGGTCACCGACACCTTCCACCACCGCCGTTAGCCCTGAATTCCTGACACAGAACCGCTCCCCGGCAATGCCGTGGATATAAGCTTCCCCACTGGTGGCACCGTAAAAAGTGGAATTCCCGATGATGATGTTTTCTTCCGGCTTAAACGGGGAGTTTTTTGGCGGTACCACAATAATCTTCCCTCCCGACTGGCCTTTTCCGATGTAGTCGTTGGCATCGCCTTCCAGACGGAACGTCACACCGCGGGCAAGAAAAGCACCGAAACTCTGTCCGGCACTGCCCACAAACGTGGCATGAACGGTATCTTCAGGGAGTCCTTTTTCTCCGTATCGTTTGGAAATTTCGCCTGACAACAGGGCGCCCACCGTTCGGTCCTTATTGGTGATCGGTTGAAATATCCAGACTTTCTCTTTGGCCTGCAGTGCTTTTTCCCCTTTTTCCACCAGCATCTGATCCAGGTGTTCCTTTGCTGGATGTTCGTCCCCGTTGGGGGTGTACCGCAAGGGAATCTGTTTATCATCTGCTGGTTTAAACAGCAGGGCCGAAAAATCCAGGTTCTTCATTTTCCATCCCAGCACACTGCGGTTTTCTTCCAGAAGTTCGGTCCTGCCTACCACATCGTCTAAGGAGGTGAAACCCATTTCGGCCAGAATTTCCCTGACTTCTTCAGCCAGGAAACGAAGGAACGTAATGACGTTCTCCGGTTTTCCCTTGAAGCGGTGACGCAGTTCCTTATTCTGTGTGGCAATACCCGCCGGACAGGTATTCATATGACATTTGCGCATCATGACGCAGCCCAGACTGATGAGCGCGGAAGTGGCAAAACCGAATTCTTCGGCGCCGAGACAGGCCATTTTCACCACATCATACCCGTTTTTCAGTTGTCCGTCGGTTTGGATTTTTACCCGGCCTCTCAGGTTGTTTTTCACCAGTGTTTGTTGTGCTTCAGCCACTCCCAGTTCCACCGGCATGCCTGCATGTTTGATGGAACTGGCCGGACTGGCACCCGTGCCGCCTTCACCACCGGAAATAATGATCAGGTCGGCGCGGGCCTTGGCTACACCAGCGGCAATGGTGCCCACACCCACTTCCGAAACCAGTTTCACGGAAATTCTAGCGCCCGGATGGGCGATTTTCAGGTCATATATCAGCTGGGCCAGATCTTCGATGGAATAAATATCGTGGTGGGGTGGTGGTGAAATCAACGTGATACCCGGCGTGGATTTTCGTGTTTTGGCAATCACATTGTTTACTTTAAAACCGGGCAGCTGCCCCCCTTCGCCGGGCTTGGCCCCCTGGGCAATTTTGATTTGGATTTCTTTGGCATGGACCAGGTAATTGCTGGTTACCCCGAACCGGCCGGAAGCCACCTGTTTGATGGCACTCTGTTTTGAGGAATCAAATCGTTTGGCATCTTCTCCTCCTTCACCGGTATTGCTTCTACCGCCAATGCTGTTCATGGCCCTGGCCAGGGCTTCGTGCGCTTCTTTGCTGATGGAACCAAACGACATGGCACCCGTAACAAAACGACGCATGATGTTTTCTGCAGGTTCCACCTGATCGATAGAAATTGGATTTCGTTTCAAAGTAAAACAGCCCCGGATGAAATTCGGCCGGCTGTTGTACTGTTCCACCGATGCACTGTATTCTTTGTATTTTTTATAATCATGGGCATGAGAAGCCCATTGCAACAGCGCCACCGATTCAGGATTCCAGGCATGATGTTCCCTGTTTTTACGCCAGGCATATACACCGGTACTTCCGTTTTTCCCCGGAAACAGTACTTTCTCCGAAAAAACGTTTCGGTGAAAACGGGCATATTCCTGATACACCTCTTCCATTCCGATCCCTCCCAAAGGCGAAGCTGTTCCCGTGAAATGCTTTCCTATTAGCTCTTTACTGACGCCCAGTGCTTCAAAAATCTGAGCGCCATGATAACTGCGGAGAGTGGATATTCCCATTTTTGAAAAAATCTTCAGGAGTCCTTTATTCACCGCTTTGATATAATGCTCTCGGGCTTCACCGTATGGAAGACTGATCTTCTTGTCTTTGGTCAGCCGGTCGATGGAAGCAAAAGCCAGATAAGGATTGATGATGCTGGCGCCATAACCGATCAGTAAAGCAAAATGATTCACTTCCCGGGCTTCTCCCGTTTCCACGATGATCCCCACCTGCACGCGTTTCTTCTTGCGAATGAGGTGGTGGTGGACGGCACTCACAGAAAGCAAGGCGGGGAAGGGAGCCAGATCAGCGTTCATATTCCTGTCGCTGAGGATGATGAAATTTTTCTTGTCGTCCACCGCTTTTTCAGCTTGCTCCAGCATGTTTTGAAAGGCCTTATTAAAACCTTCGAAACCATCCTTAACAGGAAATAGCATGGGAATAATTTCGTGGCTGAACATTTCATCTTTCAGGTCCTTGATTTTTCCCAGATCGGTATTGGTAATGATGGGCTCACGAAATTTGATCAGCTTACAGTGGTCGGGCGTTTCTGAAAGGATATTGGAATTCAGCGAACCGATGTAATTGGTCAGTGACATCACCAGTCCTTCCCTGATGGGATCAATCGGCGGATTGGTAACCTGAGCAAAAAGCTGTTTGAAATAATTAAACAATCGCTGGGGTTGTTCGGAGAAAACAGCCGGTGGTGTGTCATTGCCCATGGAGCTGACCGGTTCGTTTCCGGTTTGAGCCATGGAACGAATCAGCCATTCGCGGTCTTCCTTTGAATAGGAAAACACTTTGGCAAAGGTTTCGTAATCCTCCATGGCCGATGGAACCCGTTGTTTTACCCTGATGTCTTTCATCATCAACCGGTTTTCCTTCAGCCACATCCCGTAAGGATTGCGGTGACTGAGCTGGTCCTTTACCTCCTTGTCGGGAATAATGATGCCCAACTGAATATCCACGAGCAACAGTTTTCCGGGACGCAGGCGGCCTTTCTCTTTTACCTTCTCTGCCGGAATATCCAGCACGCCCACTTCCGAACTCATCACGATCAGATCGTCGTGGGTAATGACATAACGGGAAGGACGAAGTCCGTTGCGATCGAGCGTTCCACCAATGTAACGACCATCAGAAAAAATCATGGATGCCGGTCCGTCCCAGGGTTCCATCAAAGTACTGTGGTATTCGTAAAACGCTTTCAGGCTTTGAGGTATGGGATTTTTTTCGTTAAACGATTCCGGAATCATCATACACAGGGCATGAGGAATAGTTCGCCCGGTCTGATGAAAAAATTCCAGTGCATTGTCGAACGAAGCTGAATCGGATTTTTCTTTCTGCAACACGGGCAGCACTTTTTGCAAATCATCACCAAACACGTCGGATTCTAACAAACTTTCCCGGGTATGCATCCAGAGCCTGTTTCCCTTAATTGTATTGATCTCTCCGTTGTGGGCAATCATGCGAAATGGCTGAGCCAGATCCCAGCTGGGAAAAGTATTGGTGCTGAACCGGGAATGTACCAGACTGAACGACGAGGTAAACTTCGGATGTTGCAAGTCAATATAATATTCCCGAAGCTGATGCGGCGTAAACATCCCTTTGTATACCATAGTTCGGGAAGATAAACTGGGGTGATAATAAAAGTCTTTCTGTGTTAATTGCGATGATGCAACCGCTTTTTCAGCCCGCTTCCGGATGATGTACAGTTTCTGTTCCAGCTGATCCTGCTCTAAATTCCCGGTAATAAACACCTGCTTGATGCGTGGCTCAGCGACTTGAGCCAGGTCACCCAATACATCCGAATGTACCGGAACATCACGAATAGATAGCATGTGTAATTCTTCTTCTGCTGTGATCGAGGTTAAAATGGAAACACATTTTTCGGCTTCTGCTGCCAAAGGGGGTAAAAAAAGCAGACCGGTACCGTACCGGCCCGGATCAGGAAGATCGAGCTTCAATACCTTCTGAAAATATTCATGGGCAATTCCCACCATGATTCCGGCACCATCACCGCTGGCATCATCAGCTCCTTTGGCACCCCGGTGGTCCATATTGCGCAATACTTCAAATCCTTTTTCCACCATGTCGTGGGATGCATGCCCTTTGATATGGGCGACAAAACCAATTCCGCAATTGTCGTGTTCATTTTCCGGGTTGTACAGGCCCCGGATTTGTTGATCGGGTTCATCCATTGATATCTCCTTAAATTAATTCTTGACTATTTTGTTCAGGAAAAGAGAAGACAATGCATCAGTCCGTTATGTTGGGATGTAAGAATGCATCACGACAATGGAAATATGATGACGTGTCTTTAGTTTCCTGCGTACTGCTGTTTCGAGATGATGCTGTAATTTCCCGGGTTTGGCAATTTCAAATGTAACGAAAACGAAGTGCCTTTGTCAAAAAACTCCATCGCAAGAAAATTGTTGTAAAATTTTATCTATCTGATTTCAAGGTCTTTGAAAAACTCACAAAGAAATTCAATTCCATCCTCTCAAAAAAGGGTGCAAACGATTTATTTAAGTATTCAATCGGCTTCAAACCAGAAAAATAATGATTAACATAGTTTAAAGATAAATTTGAGGAGTCGTTCTGGCAGAAGTTCTATTTTTGAAATTCAAATACGCAGCATATGTCACATTCCAAAGAAATCATCTTACTGAATATCTCAGGAGAAGACAAACCGGGGCTCACGGCATCACTTACGGAAGTGCTCAACCAGTATGATGTAAACATTCTGGATATGGGGCAGTCGGTCATTCACAAAGACCTTGGATTGGGCATCTTGTTTGAGGTACCCAAAAAATCAGGGGCTTCCAGCATCTTGAAAGACTTGCTGTTCAAGGCTTACGAGATGCGCAGTCACATTAAGTTTACCCCCATTCCGCTGGAAGAATATGAAGACTGGGTATCGGAACAGGGAAAAGAACGGTATCTGATTACTTTGCTGGCTCACAAACTCACGGCACTGCATTTATCAAAAGTGTCGCGATTGATTGCGGATCAAAACCTGAACATCGATACCATTCTGCGTTTGTCCGGAAGAAAATCGTTGATGGGAAACAACAAGGTGACCAATTCAGTGGTGGAATTTACTGTTCGGGGAACACCGGTGAATCTGAATGCCATGAAACAAGCGATCATGCAGATTGCTTCGGAAACCAATATTGACATTGCTTTTCAGGAAGACAATATTTTCAGAAGAAGTCGCCGGTTGGTTTGTTTTGATATGGATTCCACCCTCATCCGAACGGAGGTCATTGATGAACTGGCTCATCGTGCCGGTGTGGGTGACCAGGTAAAAGCCATTACCGAAAGAGCCATGCGTGGTGAACTGGATTTTAAAGAAAGTTTCATTGAACGGATTGCTTTATTGAAGGGACTTGATGAGTCAGTGATGAAAGAAATTGCCGAAAATCTGCCGATTACTGAAGGAGCGGAACGACTGTTGAAAACCCTGAAACAATATGGATACAAAACGGCAATCTTATCCGGAGGATTTACCTATTTCGGCAATTACCTGAAAGCCCGTTTGGGTATTGACTATGTGTTTGCCAACGAACTGGAAATTAAGGACGGCGTAGTAACAGGGCGGCACATCAACGAAATTGTGGACGGGAAACGCAAAGCTGAATTATTGGAATTACTCGCTTTTAAAGAAGAGATTCATCTGGAACAGGTCATCGCTGTGGGCGATGGAGCCAACGACCTGCCAATGCTGGAGAAAGCCGGACTGGGGATCGCTTTTCATGCCAAACCCAAAGTAAAGGCCTCGGCTCAGCATGCTATTTCATCCACCGGACTGGATACTATTTTGTACCTGCTGGGATTTCGCGACAGGGAAATTAGAGAATAAATTTTGACCTTATCCTGATATCCATTCCAGGGCCTCTTTGAGGTCATCGAAGGGAAAGGATTGAAATCCTTCATCTTTCTCATGAACCAAGATGGCAATGACTGTATTTCTGGGGCTATCAGAGATCACAGCAATTCGGGCATCTTTAAAAGTCGAAGGATATTTTTTATAAAAGTCAGAAATCGCAGAATGTTCGGTAGACTTCACTTTCAGTATTGCTTTCCGGTAATCAATGATATATTTTTTGGTGTGTTCCGGTATCAGGTTTTGTTCAATAGCAGCTTCCCATGAGGACTCAATATCCTCCACGGTAATTTCACCGAAATACGATTTATACATGATCCCCGACTCAGCATCGTAGTAATAGCTGTAATTTCCCACCATAGAAAGAATAAAACCAATGAAACATCCCTTTTCCAAGTGTAAAAATAGTTAAAAACCACCTATTTTTACCGTTAACCAGTACTTATTTTGCAGTGGAAATGAATTTCTCATCGCCTTCGATGTGAATTATTTCTCCGAAATACATTCGATGGATATTTTTTGGCTCATGAACGGCCCTTACAGTTGGATCAAGAAAATGATCGGGTAGAAAGTCATTCCAATACGTTTTGCGGCATTCGATAGCCAGCTCCGCCTCCTGAAAGACAGGGGAACCAATGATTCGGGCTGCACAGGGATGCAACCGGGTTTGGGCAATTTTGTCTTCATCACGACCCGACACTTTACCCAAATATGACAGGTCTTTATGAAATTCTTTGGGAAAAGCCGTGAGGGTAAAATCGGGATATTGATTCATAAAATCAAACGTATAGCGTGACGGCCGCACCACCACCATGGCAAAAGGTTTGTTCCACATCATCCCCAATGAACCCCAAGCCACCGTCATGGTATTGAAATGACCGGTATTAAAATCTCCGGATGTCAGCAACAGCCATTGATTTTTCCATAAATTATGGATCTGTACGTTCAACGAAACCGGATCAATTTCAATTGATTTTCGCAACGACATGATTGTTAAATTGTGATCATTTTCGCATCCGATCTCAGCAATTCGGTCAAAGGAGTTCCCCAGTATTTCAGTTCAATATGATCTTTTTCAAAAATACCGGATACCGATAAATTATCGGCACAGGCTTTGCAGGCTGTCAAATGCACTCCGGCAGCGGCAAGTTCTTTAAGCTTTTGCTGCACTTCGGGGTTTGTTCCAACCAGTTCCGCTGAAGCGCCCCAGATAATAAGGGTGATTTCGCTCCACCACTGTCTTTTCATACCGTTGAGTGTGTACATGTATACCATTTCATCAAAAGTGGCTTTTTCGCTACTGGTCCACAACACGTATAAATGATCTTTTGTATCCATAATTTTATTGTTTTACAGCTATCACCTGGATCACCGCTCCTTTGCCGAAATGCAGTTTTCCTTCGTGCACTTCCCTTACAGTTTCGAGCAGGTGTACAAAGTGAAGCCCTGATAATTCTTTTTTCAATGCCTCCACCGTCACCAGCATATCTTTTGATTTGGGTCCACCGGTTTGATATTTTAATTGGTCCTGTGTATAGGATTCGGCCAGCAACACGCCTCCTTTCTTCAGTGCCTGAATTATTTTTTTATGCACTTTGGCCCTCAAATCAAAGGACAAATGGCAGAAAATGGAAACGATGCCGTCCCATTGTTCAATACCCAGATCAAAATCATTCAAATCAGCAACAATAGTCTCCAGCCCGACTCCCTCCTGTTGTGCCAGCTGCCGGGCTTTTTCCATCCCCACGGATGATGAATCCATGGCCGTTACTGCATAGCCCTGCTGTTTGGCCAGGAAAACCGCATTCCTGCCTTCTCCTTCAGCCAGAAACAACACCTTTCCATTGGGGAGGTTTGAAAAGTTCTGTTTTAAAAAATCGTTGGGTTCTGTTCCGTAAACGAATTCTTGCTGATCGTATCGTTGATCCCAAATGTTTTGCATGGTTTTGTTGTTCTAATCAAAATTAAGATGAATGTTCAGTATTTCCGGTCGGCTCACGGTACGAACCGGAGGTCCCCAGCCACCTACGCCCGAGGAAACATAAATATGAGTATCGCCTTTTTTCAGGTATCCCCGGCTTAGCTCAAAGATCTGTTTCGTGATGAAGTTAAAGGGCCAGATCTGCCCGTGGTGTGTATGACCCGAAAGCTGGAGATCTACCCCCTGTTGCCGGGCTTCTTCCAGATGGTACGGTTGATGATCCAGTAAAATTACCGGCTTATCTCTTGGCACCTCTGCCAAGAGGCTTGCCAGATCTTTTCTGCCGTTCCCCATTCGGTTCTTGGTTCGGTCTTCTCTTCCGGCCACGTAAAAACTGTGGTCAACCTCAACTACCGTATCATTCAACATCTGTACCCCGTGTTCTGAAAGAAATTTCTTGGCATTGTTCACTCCCCCGATGTATTCATGGTTTCCGGTAACAGCGTACACCCCGTATTTGGCCTTCAGCGTTTTCAAAACAGAACCCATATGGCTGTTCACCACCGGCCCAATATCCTCGTCAATGATGTCGCCGGGAATGAGAATAACATCCGGCTGTAAGGCATTGGCAGTTTGTACGATTCTATTTAAATGCCGTTCTCCCATCACGGTGCCCAGGTGTACATCCGAGAAAGCAACCACATGCAACGACTTCAGTTTCCCTGCCTTTTTATGCACCGCCAAATTGATGTTCCTCACCTTGATGAATCGGGTGTTTATAAACCCGCCCAGGACCAGTAAAAAAGTTACTGAACTGATTGCAACGGCCAGGGTTTGCTTTGTTTTTAAGGGATGATGATGTATGAATGCCGGAAGGAAACCAAACCACCGATCCAGCAAACCGACCAGGTCCACCACCAATAACATGAGTAAAAGATAAACCACTATGGCCATCCACACAGCACCAACCCAGATGAGAATGGTTGAAACGGGGCTCATGAATGCCCGCTCCAAAAACCGACCGGCAATAAATGCTGCTGCCAGGACGATTACTCCCCAGATCCAGACTGTACGCCAGGGACTTTGTGCAGGGATCACCGAAAGTCCTTTGGAGATAATGTAATAATTCACTGCCGAATACAGTGAAATGACAAGGGAAAAAAAGATGAGGAATCCGTATTTCATGTTTATTAATCCGTTAAAAAGTACTTTCCTGGGGTTAACAAGTAAATTTTCTTAGTATACGCTACAAAAATTCCCCCAACTTTAAAGTTTGAACACAAAAATAAGATTCTTTCTGATTACCTAATCCGAGTCTACAGTCGCTGAATACAATTGATTCAAATCCAAGAATACGAAACCTCTTTTACATCCAGCGGTAGCAGGGATAAACCTGCAATGTTATTTTTTCATAAAAACTACTATATTTGTGAGTACGAGAAAATTGTTAACTAAAAATAAATTTCAAATGAAGAGCTTACAACTTTCAGCATTCTTTGTTTTGCTTTTTCTTGGATTTCAGGTTAGTGCACAGAATTATGTCGACCTGAAGCTGGGAGAATCGAAACAAGCCGACAACATTAAGGCTAATTTTAATGGAGCAATAAAAAAGTCAAAAAAAGGAGAGGATTACTACCGGGTTACCGTAACGATCACCAACGAGGGGATGGGTTGGCATACTATCTTCGACAAGGCCATGGAAACTTATGTGAAGTCGGACAAATCAGTTATTGTTCACGTGAATTTCACAAATGCAACCGGACGAGGGTTGTCGGCTACCACAGGGAAAATTTATGGCAACCCCATTTATGTTGATGTCCCTATCAGGGTCAAAAAGTGTCCCCCTCCAAAAGACAAAAAAGAAGATCCGTACAACCATTTTTTGAGAAGGTATGTGGTGGGAGTACAGTTTGAAAACGGGGCGTCGTTGGTGCACAGTTTCAACATTCGCGTAAATGAAGGTGTCACACCCCAGGTTCGGGTGATGTTGCAATAAGCCCTTCTTTATAACTTCTTTAAATTACTGGTATCGGTGTTTTTGGAGGATTAAAAGGTCATCGGGAATTGATATTTTTCCTTACTTTAGTCCTGATTAAACCCGCTAACCTATGAAATTACACTTATCTCTACCCGCATTATTTCTTTTGCTGGTTTCTTTTTCAGCTTGTAACAATCAACAAGCTGATTCTTCCATTACAATCCAGGAGCTCAAGAAGCATGAATATTTCCTGGCATCTGACTCACTCAAAGGTCGCTATCCCGGTACACCGGAAATGGATGTGGCGGCAAACTACATCCGGAAGTCCTTTCAACAGGCCGGCCTCATCCTGATGGGAAAGGACGGGTATGAACCGTTCCAGGTGGTCACCGATATTCACGAAGGAAAAAACAATGCCTTTTCCCTCGACGGGAAAGAGCTGATCCTGAATAAGGATTATACGCCCCTTTCATTTTCAGCATCCAAATCGCTGGATGCCCCTGTGGTGTTTGCCGGATACGGTTTCGACATCAGTGAAGATTCGCTGCAATGGAACGACTACAAAGGACTGGACGTAAAAGGGAAATGGGTATTGGTATTGCGGGGCGACCCCGACCCGGATAACCTGAACAGTCCGTTTGCCCGGTACAGCCGCGACCGCGACAAGGCCATGGCTGCCATGGACCACGGGGCTGCCGGACTGCTGCTGGTTTCGGGAAAAGAATTCGACAAGAAAGACAAGCTGGAAGGCCTGCGGAAAATAGAATTTTCAGCCGGAATCCCCGTGTTTCAGATTACCCGGAAAGTTGCCGACGGGATGTTCTCAACAGGATCCGTTGCAACACTCGAAACAAAAATAAAACGCACAAACAAACCTGTCGGAATGGATTTACAGGCCACAGTGAATGCCACGGCATCCATTGTCACCGACAAAAAAACCACAAGAAATGTCCTGGCCATTTTAAAAGGAAATGATCCCACACTGCAGGACGAATACATTGTTATTGGAGCCCATTACGATCATCTGGGCATGGGCGGTCCCAATACGGGTAGCCGGCGTCCCGATACCCTGGCTGTACACTACGGTGCCGATGACAATGCTTCCGGAACATCGTTGCTCCTGGAACTGGCCGGCAAACTGGCTACCGAACAAAAGCACCTGAAACGTAGTATTGTGTTTGTGGCTTTCAGTGCAGAAGAAATGGGACTGCTGGGCAGCAAACATTTTGTGAAAGACAGTTTGATCGATTTGCAAAAAGTAGACGCCATGATCAACCTGGATATGATCGGACGAATGAACAAGGACCGGAAACTGGAAATCGGCGGCACCGGAACCACGCCTATTGCCGATTCGCTGCTCAAAGCGCTGCCGCTGGCCGACAGCCTGAAGCTCGTGCTGTCACCGGAAGGCTATGGTCCCTCCGATCACGCTTCTTTTTACGCACATGATATTCCTGTTTTTTTCTTCTCAACAGGAACTCATCTGGACTACCACACTCCGGCGGATACGCCAGATAAGATCAATTATAAGGGCTTGAAACTGATTGGTGACTACGTAAACGAACTGGTCCTGGCCATAGCCAACAGGCCGGAAGCACTGCAGTTTACCAAGGCCGGCCCAAAAGAAGGATCGGGTTTCAAACGCAGAGGATTTAAAGTCACTTTGGGCATCATGCCTGATTATGCAGGTCAATACAAAAACGGTCTGCGTGTCGATTTGGTGATTCCCGGTAGACCGGCTGCGGCAGCGGGCATGAAAAACGGGGATATCATCATCGGAATGAACGGAAAACCGGTGAAGAATATTTACGACTATATGTACCGATTGGTGAAATTACACACCGGCGACCGGGTAAATGTGGAAGTGCTTCGCGGTGACGAAAAAAAGATTCTCATTGTACAACTCTAAAAAACCAACCATTATGAAAAACTGGATCATCTGGATTCTGGCCATTTTTTTGACTTTAGGTGCTGCCTATTATCAGAGGAAAACCGGACCTACCTATCCTATGCATGTAAAAACAGAACTTTCGGGTCAAAAGATATCATTTACTTTACCGCGATCGCACACAAATGAAACAGATTGTCCGGTAGATGTAACCATTCTCAATCCAACCATTTCAGGAAAAATTGTATACCGTATTTTTCCTGTTGCGAAAAAATGGGATACCGTTCCGATGCAACGAGAAGGCAATTTACTCACGGCTTCGCTCCCAGCTCAACCTGCTGCGGGTAAACTGGCTTATCGAATTATCTTGTCCGAAAACAATCAGAATATTTCCTTACCGGTGAAAGAACCGGTGGTAATCCGGTTCAAGGGAAGCGTTCCTGCTTTTATCCTGATCCCTCATATTATTTTTATGTTTTTTGCCATGTTGCTTTCCATGGTTGCGGGACTCATGGCTTTGTGGAAAAAGCCGCATTTCAGAATTTATGCAAGTATTACGCTGCTCTTGCTCATCATTGGAGGTGGTATTTTAGGCCCCATCGTACAAAAATATGCGTTTGGCGACCTTTGGACCGGCATACCCTTTGGATGGGATCTCACCGACAACAAAACATTGATCGCTCTGATCTTTTGGATAGCCGCCGTTTTGTTCAATATGAAAAAGAAAAGGTATGCCTGGGTAGTGATTGCTGCTGTCGTTCTGCTGCTGGTTTATTCTATTCCGCACAGTATGTTTGGATCAGAATATAACTATGAAACTGGAAAAGTGGTTCAGGGCCTAATTGTGCCTTTTTTCTGGATGGGGATAAGAAGAGACAGGAAAATGAACTCTGGCAAACAATATTAAAATTTGTATTTTGGTAAAGGTTCGTCCACCAACAGCTTTACCATTAAATCAAATTTTCGCGAATATTCTTCTGTAATCTTATTGGAATCATTATCCGTAACTAGCCTGCGTACGGCAGGAATACAATAGGGAAGTGTCCAGGCACGAAGTGCTTTGGCTACAGATTCCATAGCATTAATTCCCTGCATGGCTTGCCCCCCATCAGCCCAACAAACCAATCCTACCACTTTGTTGGTTAAATAAGGTTCGGATTCTTTGGCACTGAGTTCCATCCAGTCAAGGGCATTTTTCATGGCCCCTGTCATACTTCCATGATAAAGGGGTGTGAACCATATATGAACATCCGCTTCGCGGAAAATCTTATTCATTTCCACTGCAGCATGCGGAACATTTTTGCTTTCCACATCCAAAATCGGGATGTCGCTATCAGCCATATTGAAAACAGTAACCCGAACATTTTTCTGTTCTAGGATGCTCTTGAAATAGGTTATAATACGGTGTGATATGCTGGATGCATTTCTTTCGAAAGAGCCGTTAAATAGAAGTATATTCATCGTAAAGTCTGGTTTTCCACTTTTAAATAGTAAGAGGCACACATCCATGCATTCCATAGGCCCGGAATTTTTTGGGAAATAGCAGTCAAAAGGATGGAAGGCATAGTTGATTCCCGCAGGACCGAGAATCATAGATACAAAGAACCGGCTTCGCCCGGAAATCGGGAAATTCGAAACCGGTTCTCTTTGATTATTTTATTTTAACGCAGCAGCGTAATTTTTTTCGACGGCTTTCCAGTCTAATACATTCCAGAAAGCATTGATGTAATCAGGCCTTCTGTTCTGATATTTCAGGTAGTAAGCATGTTCCCAAACATCCAGACCTAAAATAGGGGTTCCTTTACCTGTGGGGTTCAGATCCATCACGGGGTTGTCCTGATTGGGAGTAGAGCACACTTCAATACCTCCGTTGGCATCTACATAAAGCCAAGCCCAGCCTGACCCGAAACGGGTAGCAGCCGCTTTATTGAATTCGGCACGGAACGCTTCCAGATCACCCCATTTGGCATCAATGGCAGCTTTCAAAGCGCCTGAAGGAGCCTGTTCAGGAGTTGCTGATAACAGTTCCCAGAAAAGTCCGTGGTTAAAGTGACCTCCGGCATTGTTGCGTACGGCAGCACTGTACTGACTTACATTCTGCAGCAAATCCAATAACGATTTATCGGCTGCTTCGGTGTCTTTAACGGCATTGTTCAGGTTGTTTACATAACCCTGATGGTGTTTGGTGTAGTGAATTTCCATGGTACGGGCATCGATGTATTCATCAAATGCATTGTAATCGTACGGTAGAGGATTGATTTGAAATGACATAGTTGTATTTTATTTATGGTTAAACATTCAATTTAATCACTTTTTAAATGATTTTTTAGTATTTGACTACAAAATTACTACTTTTGTACAATAAAACAAGTTTTTACTTGGAAAAATATTTAAATAAATATAAAATCATATTAAACAGCACGCCGGAGCGGATCCTTGTTTACCTGAAAATGCACGGTCCGCAAACGGCAGCTCTGTTGGCTAAGGAGTTTAAAATAACAACCGAAGGAGCCCGTTTGCATTTGAAAAAACTCATCGATTCTGACTTGGTTAGTTCGGAGAAACAGTCCAACGGAGTGGGTCGGCCCATGGTGTATTACAGCATATCAGAAAAAGGTACGGACCTGTTCCCCAACACACACGGTGACCTTACGGTACAACTGATTAATTCAGTCAAAACCATTTTGGGTCAGAAAGCACTGGACAAATTAATAGATGCAAGGGAACAAGCGGCCATGGAGCGCTATGAAAAAGCATTGAAAGGGGTGAACTTCATCGAGGAAAAACTGGAAATACTGGCTCGTATCCGTTCAGAAGAAGGTTATATGGCTGAATGGAAAAAAGAGGATGGTGATTATTTATTGATCGAAAATCATTGTCCGATTTGTGCTGCGGCCAAACAATGTCAGGGATTTTGTAAGGCAGAATTGCACACTTTTCAAAAAGCATTGGGAAACAATGTGCGTGTTGAGCGGTTGGATCACATTGTACAAGGAGCCCGAAGGTGTTGTTACAAGATCAAGAATATGAAGTCCTAACGAGCATCTATACTGACAATACAAACAAAAAAAGGGGACACGAAAATTATGCCCCCCTTCAATTAGGTAAAAGAAGTACTTATTGTTTCAGCTTAAAATAAATTTTATAGCGTTCAGACCTGTTGTCCTGTTTGCTTCCCACCAGGTAAAAATTAACCACCTCCAGATTCTTATACACATTCTTCCACATAATATAAGCTGATGAATCCATCTGGGTGTGCTTTTTATAAGGAAGACCAAACTTGCTAATCGTCGAATCTGCAAAAGGAAAGTCTGGTTTATGAACAATGACTTCAATCAATTTATTATGGGCAAAACGGAATTCCGCTGAGTCCAGTTGATCATACATCTGAATATAACGGGGCTTCCCGATAATCAACCTGAAAAAGGAAGTATCGGGTTTTTCTCCCATTTTTTTGATGACTGTTTCCGGGCTATCCGCATGATTCAGGATAGATGCATTAAACAATACGGCCCCGTTTTGACGGGTTTGACAAGCTGACAAAAAGATTAGGATAAGGATCGATCCGATGAGGAAAGTAGCTTTTGAGCTCATGCTGCTAATTGATTTTATAGGTGAGAGAAAATGAATAGGTACGACCGTTTTGATACTTTGTGGTGTAATACACTCTGTTGGCCAGATCAATCTGTTCTTTGTGCGCTGCATTCAAGAGGTTGGTCGCTTTAAACCGGACATAAAACCGCTTTGAAATATTTCTTTTGATCGTGAAATTCAGATCCGGCATGGGTTGCAGATAGATGGAAGGCAAGTCAATCTGATATACCACCAGTCTTTTTCCTGAAACATTAAAACTTAAAGCCGACTCCCAGTTGTCGTCCGCGTAGGTCAACATAGCATTCAAACTATAGGGCGCCTGATTGTACATTGGCCGTGTGGATTTGGGATTGCTGTTCCATGCTTTGATGGCTTCCAGTTCTTCAGGAGTAACCTTAACATAAGCATATACATAACTAAAGTTGGTCGAAAGTTTAAAGTTTTTCAGCACAGGAAACCAGTCGCCAAGATTCTTACGCAATTCCACTTCCGCACCGTAAAGGCTGGACCGTGCTACGTTTTTATACTGGAACTGGCTGGCAGAACCACCGGCACGGGGCAGCTGGGCATTTTCAATCGGATTGATAAAATCTTTGTAGAAAAGGCTGAAAGAGATGTACTCTCCGGGAGCCGGATATTTTTCCCAACGGAGATCCAAATTATTGATCAACGTTCTTTTCAGTTTGGGATTCCCGTTTTGGATATAACCTCCAAAAAAATCATAGGTAGCCAACGGAGAAAACTCGCGAAAGGAAGGTCGCGCCAACGTCCTGGTTGCCGAAAATCTCAGATTGGTTTTCTCGTTGATATGATAGATCAAGGCCAGTGCAGGCAGAAAGTCATTTGTCTGGATATTTCCGACGGAATCATTTTGGGCCTTCAGATGAAGATGGGTCTTTTCAAACCGAACCCCAGCAATTAATTTCACGTTTTCGCTGAGTGAAGTTTCAATCATGGCATAAGAAGCATACAATCTTTCAAAAGCATCATAATTGTTTGGATCAATGTTTATCAGCATCAAAAAGTTTTTCAATACACCATCCACATAACCCAGGTTCTGATCTTCAAAAAACACCTGAACATTGCCGTCAAAATTGGAATTCTGAATATAATACTGATAGATACTTTCGTGGAAAACCCGCTTTTTGTAAGTAAACAATCCTCCGAATTTCAATTTTGTGTCTTTCGGAAGCGGAAGGGTAAAGTCCACTTTGGCATTTTCATTTATTTCAGATAGGTGTCGAAAAAAGCGCGAAGGGCGGTCTTGGTTTCCCAGATAAAACAACGAATCCCCCTGATTATTGATGATAAACGTATTTCTGATCATCCTTAAATCCGGTTGATCAATGGTTGAGGAGGTGAAAGAATTCATCCATTTGATGTTCAGGTTGTGTAACCCTTTCACCAGGTGTTCACCCCTTAACTGACCATTGACAAACGAGCGTTGCATGTAATTGATTACCCGGTTCTGTACGTGTGTGGATGAATCCGGGTTGGCATCCAGCAAATAGCCAACCAAATAGCGGGCCTCACTGGTTCCGTCCTGATTCCCCATCACACTCAATCCAATTTTATTGTATTTATTGATTTTATAGGAGGAGTTAAACAGGGCACCAATCAAAACATTATTCGACGATTTTGTTTCTCTGGAAGTAGTCAATATATCGTTGTTCAGTGTCTGCTGCCCCTGACTGATTCCTTCATAGACGTTCTCAATGCCGTTGTCGTAAAACTTAAAACTCCGATTGTACGTTAAACCAACAACAAATCCCAGGGGTCTCTTAAACAAATCCACCTGATTTCCCACTGAAAAGCTCATGTCGTGATTAAAGAAAGGAGCTTGTTTCCCGGGGTTAAACTGTGAATTGGTAAAAGCCCGGCTTACTTCCGTGATGGCGGTTTTATTCAAATAAGGATCCGGAAAATCAGCGGAATTATACTTAGCTATTTCAGCAGGTAATGCCCTAAAACCATTGTCAAATCCCAGGAAATCGGTGGGACTTCCTTTGGCGTGCAGAAATTCGGAATTAAACGTTGCCTGATCGTTGTACCCAAGCCCGGCTGAAATCTTCAATTGAAATTTATCCGGAAAGTCGTTGGTGGTAATGTCCACCAAACCTCCGGCAAAATCACCCTGCAAATCAGGAGAAAAAGTTTTGTACACTTTGATGTTATCTATCAAATTGGAGGGAAAAATGTCGAGCTGAACCGCATTTTTATTCGGGTCCAGACTGGGAACCTCCGATCCGTTTAACGTTGTTTTGCTGTAGCGATCTCCCAATCCTCTGACATATACATATTTTCCACCGGAAACGGTCACGCCGGTTACTCTTTTCAAAGCGCTGGCAGCATCACTGGCGCCGACTTTTCCGAATTGGTCGGAGGAAAGGGCATCAAAAAGCTTTGCTGATTTTTTTTGCATGGTCAAAACAGCTGCTTCGTTATTTCGGAGTGCTTTCGCCGTCACCACCACTTCGTTCAATTTCAAATTTGCCGGAACGAGCCTCACATTAAGTACGGCAGTTTTGTTGTTTTTGATGGTTACCCCCTGTATTAAAACAGTCTGATAAGAAACATAACTCACACGAATGTTATACACGCCCGGCGTCAGATTGAGGGATGCCACACCATCCAGGTCAGTAGTCGTTCCCTGTGTTGTTCCGTCCACAACAACAGTGGCCCCAACCAGTGTTTCACCATTTTTATCATCTACCACAACAGCCTTTACTGAAGGGGGCTGAATATCTTCACTCCTGCCCTGCAGGATTGCAAGCACCATAATCAGAGACAGCAAAATTCGTTTCATCATAATTCAATAAATAGGGAAAAGAGGATGGTGAAAATTTCCATCCTCTTTAAAATTATTTTCGCTTTTGATACTTATTTGATCGTCGCCCAAGTCAGTGACCAGTTGGCAAAAAACGGAGTCCCATTCGGATCGACGGCCCCTTTATATCCTTTGTCTTCCAGGCCAAAAGTGGTCAAACCGGTAGCGAGATTGGCAGACACTTCGGTAGCTGAAGGAGTAAACTTAGCGGTTCCCGAACCAAAACCGGGATCAACGATAATGTTGTGTGCCATCAGATATTGTTCAACAGCCCACTCTTTTGCCGCATCAGCTTCATCACTCAAAACAAACATAGAGGCAAATCCGGTTGAATCATTGGAGGTTGCGCCGTTTGTATAGATAATGTTGTTTTCAATTTTCAGGTTGCCATATCCCCCTTCGGATACAGGAAGCCACTGATCGTAACAACTGGCTGATTTATTGTCGACAGAATTAATCTTGTCTGTTCTTCTTTCCATGTCAATGGGACCATCAAATCCGTAGAAGATGGAGTTATAAAAACTTCCGGCCCAACCATCGCGCATATAAAATGTTTGTTTGCTCAAGGCATCCAGATTGGTATTGGCTCCTTCGTTGTACAAGGTAATATTGGCCATTTTAGCTGTAGCAAAAGGTTTTTCCGGTTCATTGGCACCCACACCGCCATCGTCTTCCGATCCGCGGGGGTCGCTACTTTTGTTATAGGCTGCTTTTTTCCACACGAGGGCATTCTGGATTGTACCATGGAAACCTTCATCTTCATCCAGACCATCGTCACCGGCATAGGTAATCACAATATTGGTCAGCTTTGGAGCCCCTCCGAAGAATTCAATACCGTCATCAAAGTTGGCAAAAACTTCAACATGATCGATTGTGGTGGCTGATCCAACGGCTCCCAAGGAAATACCGTTGATTTCATTGTCAGCACCAATCACACTGCCGCCGTGGCGAACCGATACATATTTGATAACGCCTGAATTATCGTTATCATCAGGTGTGGTACCGCCACCGTACAAACCTCGAGTTTCGGTTTCGGGTATTCCTTCGATGGATTTTTCACCTCCTTCAGCGTTGTTGTTAGTCGAAGCTTTACCGAGAATAATCAGACCACCCCAGGTTTGAACAGCATCTTCAGGTACAGAACCGTTTAAGTCGTCAGCCAGGCCGGTCATAATAATAGGTGCATCTGCAGTACCTTCGGCCATGATTTTAGCACCACGGGCTACAATCAAAGCAGAGGCACCGGCTCCCTGTCCGGGTTGACCTTTAATTACAGTACCGGGTTGAATGGTCAATATCTGGCCAGCGTTTACGAAGATAAACCCACGCAAAACATAAATAGTGTCACTGCTCCAGGTTACACTACCTACACCATCAGCACTGGCATAAACATCTTTAATGGGTTTAGTAGGCAACGCTGATTTCTTGATGGCAGCGGTTACATTGTTGCTTTTTTGATTGTTGTCTGATACGGTCAAAGTAACGGAAGCAGAACCAGAATTGTCATCAGCAGTAAAAGTAACAACAATGGTTCCCGTAGTTGCACCGGCAGCAGGTTGTGATTTAACGGTTGAGGAGCCGCCCACGGCAACTGCAGAAGCACTTGAAAATCCTCCCGGAGCACTTACTGAAAAGATCATGTCGATTGCATTTGAAACCTGCACTTCGTTGCTTGCCGGTGCAGTAACAACGGGTGCATTGGGTGTAGTCGTTTCGGTTTTAGTACAAGATGTAGTAAAAACCGCCAATCCCAGCATTAAAGCCAGAAAGGTTAAAACAGGAAATGGGAACGTTTTTTTCATGGTAATAAATGATGTTAAGAATTATTAGATTTTATTATACTTTTTTAAATATTTTTAACGCAAAAGTATATTCAGCAGATTAAGTAAAGATTAATTACGGTTTATTGAATCGTTAATAAACCCGGGCTAAATACCGATATTTAGTACTGATTTACTGCAATTTAAACACTTCGAAAACGCACCTATACCAACATTGATGCCAGATTCGGGACCCTTGTATAAAGGAACCGGTTCAGTTAATCTATTTTTAACCTATTTTTTCTATGGGATAATAGTGAGACGTGTGTAATTTATTTGGGTGGGTTTTCTCCTTATTATGATGCACTGTTTGCAAATGGAATAACATGCAATGAACCTGGCAGCCACACTATGCAATTAATAAGGAAATCATGAAATGATTTCAGTTCCTGAAGAGAACCATAAGCGGCACCAACAAAAAAGCCCTGCACAGTGTGCAAGGCTTTGTCGGGGTGAGAGGATTCGAACCTCCGGCCTCGTCGTCCCGAACGACGCGCGCTAACCGGGCTGCGCTACACCCCGAGAAATG
>JAFGYB010000058.1 GCA_016936355.1 Bacteroidales bacterium
CTCATTATATACAAACTGCCGACATCAAAGCATCTGTCACTGAGAACTGGAATTCCGGCAAGGGCTTTTTACCCATAGGAAACGACAATACTCACTTTACCGGAACCTACAACGGACAAGGTTTTACTATAGATTCCATGTATATTAACAGGCAAGCATTAGATGAAATTGGAGTTTTTGGTCTTGCTGGCAAAAATTCTATGATAAAAAACGTTGCACTAACTAACCTAAGGGTTTACGGACATGATTATGTTGGAGGCTTGTCAGGGTATAGCTCAGGATCGGTACAAAAATGCCATAGCAATGGAGTTGTTCTTGGGTATTCATATGTTGGAGGACTTGTTGGATTCGCGGATTATGACACAATACAAAAGTGCTATACTATTGGAAATGTTAAAGGATCATCCTCTGCTGGAGGACTTGTTGGATTTAATAGAGGCATGATACAAAAGAGTTTCTCTACTGCAAGTATTGCGCCAAGAATTAATCTTTATCATGCAAGTAACTTTGGTGGTCTTGTAGGGGATATTACATCCGGAACGATACAAGACTGCTTTTCTTGGGGTGATGTTAACGGAAACAAATACATTGGGGGATTAGTGGGGCTAATTCAGGTTGGAACAATACAAGACTGTTATGCTTTGAATAAAGTCACAGGAGTTACGGGTACAGGAGGCCTGACGGGATATGCAGCTGTCTCTAACATACTTAACAGTTTTTGGAGTCTTACTTACTCGGGGCAGACAACGGGGGGATATAGCGGTGTAGCTAATGATACCACAGGGTCATACGGGCTTACATTCATGCAATTGATTACCCCGTCTACCTACATCAATGCAGGCTGGGATTTTCATTCGATTTGGAGTTTTTCTGAAACTACTCAAAATGCCACAAGTTATGGAAGTAAACCTACTCCGGTTTTATTGGCAATGAATCCTATGGGCACTTGGACCGGAGACTTTTCCACTGACTGGAACGCAGCTGGAAACTGGGTTAATTGGATAATCCCTGACACGCTTGTGGATATTACCATTCCGGCCGGACGTTCTTACTACCCGGTCATTGATTCGGGAACTACCGTTAAAGCCTACAAAATATCTGTAAATAATGGGGCGACATTCAAGATTAGTACCGGGGGTGCAATGACCATCTCCGATTCTCTTGTCAACAACGGAACGTTCACCCTGGCTTCATCAGCTTCGGGCAATGGATCATTGATTGTGGATACAGCGGTCAGTGGAACGGGTAATTTCATTCGTCAGCAGTATATCCCCAACAATGACGGCTGGCACATGATTGCTTCACCTTCTCTGTCGGATACTATTATTGGTTCCGACTTTGTTCCTGCTCCTTCAGGTGGTATACTTGGTACTGACTTTGACTTCTATTCCTTTAATGAAGCGGTGTCGGCTTCCTGGGACAACATCCGGGCCACCGGTAATACGGTGAACACCGGTTTTGAAAAGGAATTTGATCCCGGTAAAGGTTATTTGGTGGCCTATGCTGCTTCCTATGGAAAGACCATGCTGAACTTCAAAGGGAAGTTTAATGTCGGCGATGTAACCACACCCAACCTTACCGTTACTTCCGCTGACACCTGGGCCGGTTGGAATTTGATTGGTAATCCCTATACTTCAGCCATTGACTGGAATAAGGCCAATAAATCAGCCTTTGCCGATAACTTTGCCTATGTCTACGATCCCAACAAAGCAGGCGGAGCCGGTTATGTTACCGTGGACGGTACCACTTCAGGAGCGTTGATTGCTCCGGGACAGGGTTTCTTTGTGGATGTTAATACCCCGGGTAGTTTCACCTTTACCCACAGCATGCAAATACATCATACTTCCTCGGTGTTGAAAACAGATGCCGTAAGCAATGATGTCACCCTGCGTCTGAGTTCAGGTAGTAATAAATACGATGAAACTACAGTTCGGATTGTCAGTGGTTCAGACACCAAAAGAGACAGAACCGATGCCTTGCAGATGAACAGTCTGGATAAAAGTGTACCACAGCTCTGGTCCTATACTTCCGACAGTGTGGCCGTATCCATTAACTCTTATCCGGTGATTGATTCTGTACAAAAAGTACAGATGGGAGTATATATTCCATCTGATGGTTCTTATAGCATTAGCTTACAAAAACAAACCGGAGATTTTGGCAACGAACAGGTGATCCTGGAAGACTTAAGCAATGGAACGAAAACCAATTTAAGTCAAAGCGGGAACTATACATTCAATGCTTCCAAGGGGGACAGCAAACAGTTCATCTTGTTTGTAACCGGAACCATGGGTATTAACAACCCCACTGCCAACAACACAACGCTGTTGTATGCTTACCAAAGCAGGGTGTTCATCCAGAATAAAGACAACAGTCCGATCACCGGTCAGGTGAAAATCTACAACCTGCTGGGACAGGTAGTGTATCAGAAACAGGTCAGTGAAACTTCAAGAGTGGTGTTAAACCCCAATGTAACCACAGGCATCTACATTGTCAGGTTACAGGATAACAAGGGAAATGTACTCACTAAGAAAGTGTCGATTAGTGAATAATTAAAAGATGGTGTCATTACGCGGAGTCCGGTGAAACGGGACGACAAAGCAATCTGTATTTGGAAAAGATCGCTTCGTCTACCGATCAATCGGCCTCTCGCGATAGGGACGGCCTTTTTAAATGCAGAAAATAAATAATAAAAAACATGAAAAAGCTCATTCAAATTCTCTTCTTCTCAATGTTTCTGATATTGGGAGTACAACAAATCCAGGCGCAAACAGCATCTCCCCCGCCTCCTCCCTCGGGTACGGGCAGCAGCGGCAGCTCAACGGCAGGAGGAGGTGCCCCCATCGGCAGCGGACTCTTTATCCTGCTGGGACTGGCAGGAGTTTATGGGGCTTTTAAAATCTATCAGGTTAAGAAAAAAGGGGAAATGCTTTGAATCAAATAAAAAGGGCAAGTTGTTGTAAGTATGGTAATTGTTTTAAAGTAGAATTAAAACAACCTGCCGTGGGCCGTGTAAAAATAGATGATGCAAAGGAAGAACCCTTCCACCACAATGCCCACAATCATCATGGGAACGGCTTTCTTTTCGTGGTGGTAGTATTTTCTCAGCAGAAAGGCACCTACCGGCAACGATAGCAAAACGGGTGTCAGGGCAATGATGCCCCACATGCCGTAATTCCGGCGCAATTTCACCACCATTCGGTTTCTTTTGATGAAGATCCGGTTGCGTGGTTTTTTTCTTTTGATGCGAATTTTAGGTCTTTTCAGGTCGGATACTTCAGCCAGCCAGTGGAAGAACTGTACCACTTTCCCGGCAAACAGATAATAAAGGGTGAAAGCAATAGATCCGCCGATGGCTGCGGCAATAAAATCTTCCCAGAATCCCACACCAATGGCCACACCATACAGCGGCGCATAAAAGTATTTGATCATGGCCAGCAGAAAAACCTGTGAGATTTTGAAATAGGAAGTCATCTAAATAGGCAAAAGTTTGTCTACAAAAGGGCAAAAATAATAGTTTTAGTGAATGGAGCCTGCGTTGTTGCTAATTTACTGTTTTACTGTTGTTTTTTACCTGAATAATCTGAGCCGCTATGCTAACGGCAATTTCTTCAGGGGTTTCGCTGTTGATGGGGACA
The DNA here is from genome assembly GCA_016936355.1 of Bacteroidales bacterium. Taxonomy (GTDB): domain Bacteria; phylum Bacteroidota; class Bacteroidia; order Bacteroidales; family F082; genus Sulfidibacterium. The sequence continues at coordinate 3,636 of JAFGYB010000058.1, forward strand.
CCAATGGGCGAATGTACCTGTTCGAATAATTGAGGATTGACCCCTTCTTTGGTCAGATTTTCGTATATGGTGCTCACTTTTTTGTTGCTTCCCATCATGCCCAGGTACCGGATATTTTTGCCCAGCATTTGTTTCAATACCTGTTCGTCGCTTTTGTGGGCAAAGGAAACGATCACCACATAAACATTGAATCCTTCCGGGACATACTGTCCGGCTTCCGGATAATGAATGATGTGTTTTTCGTGGGCAAAATGGTTTTCTTCAAAAGTATTCAGGTTGTTCCGGTTGTCGAGGACGATCACCCTGAAATCCAGCATACGGAACAGCTTGCTCACTGCCAGCCCTACATGACCGCCGCCAAAAATATAAATGGTGTCGGGCATACCGGTTTGTTCCTGATATTTCCATTCTTTTTCCGATACAATTTGTGAACAAACCTTTTGTTTCAGTTGTTTCCCTTCTTCGAAAAATATTTTTCCGGGGGTCAGGTTCAGAACTCCTTTCGTTTGCTGCTCTGTTGTTTTACTAATTTGTTCCACAACGGGCATGTGATCCATGTTTAAAGGGTAAAAAAGAATCGTTTGATTTCCCGAACAGATCAGCCCTGATTTGTTTTCTTCCGCGTCCGGTTCGTGGTCCTGAAAAAGGAGATACGGTTTCAGTGATTGCTTTTGTTTCAATTCTTTTTTGGCTCTTTCCACCAGCCGGTGTTCCATGGCTCCGCCACCGATGGAGCCGGTCAGTTGTCCGTCGGCAGAAACGGCCAGTTTGAAGCCGGTTTTTCCCGGACTGCTCCCGTGCCACTCCATAACCGTCATCAGCATCACCGGTTGGTCCTCATTCAGTCTGTCGCGGATAAAAGAAAAAAGCGTTTCCATCTTTGTGAATTATTTAAAAACATTAACGGATTTCAGTTGCTTTTTGGCGGTCGCTTCTTTTTTCTGATACAGCCCCATCAGTACTTTCTCGGGTGTAAGAGGAGCATCAAACTCTTTAAACTCCGGATTAAAGGCACGGACGGCATTCTGGATGGCAAAGTAAGCACCCAGCCCATACATCAGCGGGGGTTCACCTACGGCTTTCGATTTCAGAATAGCCAGGGGATGCCCCGACGTTTTCAATGGTTTTACCTTCAATACGGATGGAACCGCGTATATATCGGGAACTTTGTAAGTGGATAGACTGTTGGACAGCAATCGCCCTTCGGCATCATAAGCGAGTTCTTCCATCGTGGCATACCCGATTCCCTGCACAATGCCGCCTTCGGCTTGTCCCAGGTCAAGGATGGGGTTCATGCTTTTGCCGAAATCGTGGATCACATCCACTTCATCAATTTCATAGGTGCCCCGGATCACATCCACGGTTACTTCGTAGAAGGCCAGTCCGTACACATGATAGGCGAACGGATGACCTTTCCCAGCCGCCTTATCAAAATGGATGACCGGGGTGGCGTAATGCCCGTTTTCTGTCAGATTTATACGGCTTAGAAAGGCTTTCTGGATGAGTTTTTCCCAGTTCCATTCCGTTGCATTGCCATTGACGAGTACCTGTTCGTTTAAAAACTCAATCTGGGTTGCCGGAATATTCAACAGGTTTGAAGCCAGTGCCTTCAGTCTTCGCAACAGGGCCGAACAGGCAATTTGCAGGGCTTTTCCATTCAGGTCGGCACCGGAACTGGCCGCTGTGGGAGAAGTGTTGGCCACGCGTGACGTATTGGTGGTTTCCAGTTTGATGCGGCCGGGCTTGATACCCAACGTCTGTTCCGTCACCTGCAGCATTTTCGTGTTCACACCCTGTCCCATTTCAATGGCTCCCGTACTGACTCCCACACTGCCGTCGCTGTAAATGTGTACCAGTGCCCGGGCCTGGTTCATAGACGTATTGGTAAACGAGATGCCAAATGCGATGGGCATAAATGCCCAACCCTTTTTCAACAACGTGTTCTGGCTGTTGAATTGTTCAATTTCTTTTTGTTTTTTAATGAACCCGTATTCTTTGTGCGCTGCTTTCCAGATCTTTTGCAGGTTCACTTTTTTGGCTTTTTGTCCGTAATAGAACACATCGTTGTCTTTGATGAAGTTCTTTTCCTGGATCACAGCAGCCGGAACACCCAGTTCCATAGCGGCTTTAGCAATGGCTGACTCGATCACAAACATGCCCTGCGGACCGCCGAATCCACGGAAAGCCGTATTGGGCGGCAGGTTGGTTTTGCAGCTGTGGACCGTTGATTTTACGTGCGGTATATAGTAAGCGTTGGTGGTGTGAAACAGCGTCCGTTCGGTTATGGCCGGGCTTAGGTCGTTGGCAGCACCTCCGTTCTGAAAATATTCCACTTCATAAGCCAGAATTTTCAAATCCTTGGACAAGCCTATCCTGAAATCCGATGAATAGGGATGTCGTTTTCCGGTCATGTGCAGGTCGTCGTGTCGTGAAAGTACTACTTTCACCGGCTTTTTCAGCAGATGTGCAGCCAGTGCCGACATCACTGCCCACGGAGTGGCCTGGTCTTCCTTACCGCCGAACCCACCACCCAGCCGAACCACATCCACCTGAATGCGGTGCATGGGAAGGGCCAGTACTTTGGCAATGGTGCGCTGTATGGCTGTGGGACTCTGCGTGGACGAATGAACCATCAGGTTTTCCGTTTCCATAGGATAGCTGTAGGCCCCCTGTGTTTCCAGATACAGGTGTTCTTGACCGGCCTGTTCTGTACTACCCGTGAAAACATAGGCGCACCGGTCCCATTGCTTCTCGGGATGACCGGCAGCAAAAGTACGCGGTGGCAGCAGGTACGATCCATTGGCCGCTGCTTCGCGCGGATCGGTGATGGCTTTTAATTTCTTGTATTTTATGTTGACTTTTTCCCGGGCTTCCCGGCCGGCACGTTCACTTGTGGCTACGATCAGGGCAATGGGTTGGCCAATGAAATGTACGGTATCTTCCGCAAAAAGTCCTTCGTCGGCTACAATACCGCCAATTTGATTTTCACCGGGAATGTCTTTATAAGTGAATATTTTGATCACTCCGGGATCATTTTCTGCCTCCTGTAGATCAATATCGAGTATTTTTCCATGTGCCACTTCTGAACCCACTACCACACCGAACAAGCTGTCTTGTCGGAGGGGCAAATCATCGAGGTAAAGCGATTTCCCGGTCACATGTCCATTGGAATCAATGTTTTTCATGAGCTTGCCGTTTGGTGGATGAGTTCGGAAAAATGAATGGTATCGGGGAACAGTTTCACGAAATGGGCAAAAAACAACTGTCTCAACAGTAAACTCTTGTATTCTTTTGATCCCCGGATGTCGCTGATGGGAGCAATTTCGTTCATCAACACCTGTGCGGCTTCCCGAACGGTTTCCGACGATACGGGTTTCCCGGCAAGGAAGGAATTGGTTTGTTGGGCATAAAAAGGATAAGGAAATACGCCGCCGGCTGCCAGCGTTGCTTTTGTAATGGTTCCTTTTTTTACCGTGAGATGCAGCGCTGTGTTGACACTGGCAATATCCAGGTGGGTTCGTTTGCTCACTTTTTCGAAATTGAAAACGCTGTAGACTGTCGGGAGTTCGAAGGAGACTTTTTCGATACGTTCGTTTTGAAGCAATGCCGTTTGTTTGTATCCTTTGTAAAATTCCCGCAAAGGAATTTCCCTCTCCTTCTTTTCTTTTTTCAGGTGTACTGTGGAATCCAGTGCCAGGAAAAGGGCCACCAGATCGGCAATGGGGGAAGCATTTACAATGTTGCCGGCAAGGGTTCCCATGTTGCGCACCGGTTCGGAGGAAATCAGTTTGAAATATTGTTTTAAATCCGGAAAATAGTTAATCAGTTGATCGTTTTCCATCAGCCGACTGGCTGTGACTGAGGCTCCCACAAAACAGCGATTGCCTGAAAACGTGATCTGTTTCATTTCGGAACGATCGCGGGTCAGATGCAAATCAGCATAATACAGGGCATCCGCTTTTTGAACAAACAGATCCGTTCCACCCCCCACAGCGATTCCAGGCTTCCTGGTTTCCTGTGTTTTAATCTGTTCCAGTTTTTCGGGAATAGTCAGAAAATAGTCCGGTACAAAACCGTGTTTCACCAACCAGTGTGTGGTGTTGTTCAGATCCTTTCCCTTCAGGTTTTGATTGATATCTTCGGCGGCCAGTTCGATGGACTTGTATCCGGTGCAACGACAAATATTTCCACTGACGGAGGCGATCGTTTTTTGGGTGTCCGAGTTTTCTTTTTTCAAGCTGTGTGCTGTCAGCGCCATGATAAATCCCGGCGTACAGAATCCGCATTGCGTCGCGGCCCGGTCGGACATGGCCTGTTGAACCGGTGAAAGGTTTTCTTGTTCAATCCCTTCGATGGTGACAATATGTTTTCCCTGTACATTGCCCAGTGGAGTAAGGCACGATAAAATACTCTGATATTCAACAGTTCCGTTGTTTAAAGTGCCTTCCAGCACGGTACAGGCTCCGCAATCTCCTTCCCGGCATCCGATTTTCGTTCCCGTCAGACGTTGCCTGGAGCGAATAAAGTCTATGAGCACCATCCCTTCCGGTTGATCCGTTTCAATGAGCTCATTATTGAGGATAAATAAAATCATGTTTGTGGCATAAGTACACAAAATTACATAAAAAAGGGATTTTTGTTTCTAAGTCCCCGAATATGGAAAGATTCTCTGCTATCCGAAAACTTTTCCCCATCTTTTGGAAAAAAGATAAGTTCCGGGCCGGATATAAGTTTTAGTATTCTGTCAGCAGTTTAAAATTTCGCTACATTTGGTTCTCAAAATAATTTGTTATGAAGATTTTTAAAAGGATTTTACTGGCCCTGCTGATTTTGATCGTTGTAGTGGCCGGAGGTATTTACTTTTGGATTAAGAGCACTGCCCCCGATTATTCGGGCAAACTACACCTGAAAGGACTGCAACAGGAAACCTCAGTTGTGTACGACAAATACGGGGTTCCTCATGTTTATGCTCAAAATGCCCATGATGCTTATTTTGCTTTTGGCTATGCCCATGCACAGGACCGTCTTTTCCAGATGGTCATGATGCGCCGGTTGATGGAAGGTCGGTTATCCCAAATTTTGGGAAAAGACCTTTTGCCTACCGATAAATACATGCGGACCCTTTCCATCGATAAGATGGCTAAAGTGAGTGCCGAACGGTTTATGAAAGAAGCCGATCTGCCTACGAAGGAGCGGGTAGAGGCTTACGTGGCCGGAATTAATAGTTTCATTGCGAACGGTACATTGCCTCTTGAGTTTACCATGTTGAATTTTAAACCCGAGAAATTTACTGTTAAGGATGTTTTCGGGATTATCGGATACATGTCGCTGACCTTTACTTCGGCGCTTTCAGAAGATCCGATGGTGACCAAAATGTTTGACAAACTGGGGCCGAAATACATGAAAGATTTAAGTATCGACACGGCCAACTACAAGGCTTCTCCCGAGCAGGCTTTGTTGTCCAATATTTTTCAGGACATCCGATCGACGCAACAACGAATTCCGATCCCTGTTTGGGAAGGCTCCAACAACTGGGTGGTGAACGGGAGTCATTCCAAATCGGGTAAAGTATTGCTGGCCAACGACACGCATATTCAGTTTTCCCAGCCGTCTGTTTGGTACGAAGCCTATATTCAGTATCCGGGTTATGATTTGTATGGTTATTATCTGGCAGGGGTTCCTTTTGCACTGGTGGGTCACAATGACTATATAGCCTGGGGATTGACCATCTTTCCTTTCGATAATATGAACCTGTACGCTGAAAAACCCAATCCCGACAATCCGAATCAGTACTGGTATAAAGGACAGTGGATGAACGACAGTATCGATAAACAAATGATTCCCGTAAAGGGCGAAAAACCGGTGCCTTTTGAGGTAAGGTATACCGTTCACGGACCCATTATGAATCAGGTATATCACGACGTTACGAACAAACCGGATACTCCTGTTAGTTTGTGGTGGGCACCCTTGCATCTCAAGACAACATCACTGGAAGCCCTGTATGATTTGAATTATGCAACCAATCTGGAAGGTTTTGAAAAGGCGATGCCGCTCATTGATGTGGTCGGACTCAATGTAGTGTATGGTGATAAAGACGGCAATATCGGATGGTGGGCCACCGGAAAAATCCCAAAGCTGCCTCCTTATGTGCATACCCATATGATCCTTGATGGTGCCAGTGGCAAAGACGATGTGCTGGGATTTTATCCGTTTGACAAAAACCCTCAGGCAGTGAATCCGAAGGACGGTATCCTGAATACTTCCAACAATACGCCTCCGGCAGTGGACGGTGTCGTATATCCCGGCTATTATTTTGAAGGATATCGAGCCCGGCGGGTGAGGGCTTTGCTGGAATCAAAACCCAAATGGACCCTTGACGGAATGAAGAAAATCCAGCTGGATACACATTCGAACCGCGACATGCGACTGGTTCAGCTCATTTTGAACAACATCGGACCTTATGATGCTCGGTCCAAATTTGTTCAGGAATTACAAAACTGGGATGGCAACTACGATACGGCCAGTGTCGGTGGAACCATTTATACCGAGCTTTTGTATTTCGTGCTACGTGATGCCATGCAAGATGAGGTTGGGGACACAATGTTTCATAAACTCTGCGGGTCCATGTTGTTGAAAAACAACATCGAAAAACTGCTGGACGATCAGGATTCTCCCTGGTGGGATAATGTGAATACCAAGGCAGTTGAGACCCGTTCCGACATTTTCAAACAAGCCTTTGCTGAAACGCAAACGGCTTTGAGGAATCAATTGGGAGATGATGTTTCGCAATGGAAGTGGGGTAAGGTACACCAGGTGCTTTATGTGAATCCGCTGGGAAGAAAACCTCCGTTAGGCAAAATTTTCAACGTAGGTCCGTTCCCCATTCAGGGAAGCAACGAGGTGGTAGACAAACAGGCTTTTGCGTACAACGGAAGAGGAGTTTATGCCGTCAGTTCCGGGCCGGCCTTACGTTTCCTAATTGATTTTGCCGACACGCACCACGCCTTATCTATTATACCGACCGGACAGTCTGGTAATGTGCTGAGTCCTCACTATGCCGATCAGGCATTGATGTATGTACAAGGGAGATACAGGGTTCAGATCACTCAAAAGGATGAATTGAAAAAAGGAACGGTACTAAAGATGTTTCCTGAAAAATAACATTGTATGACGGAACGCAGCCGAACATCGGATTTTATAAAGGGCGTGGCCATCATAGCCATGATTCAGGTAATCCTTATGGAAGCCTTTGCCAAGCAACACATCATGGACAGTATCGTGGGGAAAATCTCATTGTTTTTGGGTGGTCCTACAACGGCCCCTGTTTTCCTGTCGGTGATGGGCTACTACATTGCCCACCAGAAGCACAACTTTCGTTATAATATGGACCGGGGGTTCCGGCTGATTCTGATCGGTATTTTGCTGAATATGGGCGATAGCCTGATGCTATGGCTGCAACCGCAACACACGATGGTGTTATCGGACTTCTTCCATTTTCTGATGGGGGTTGATATCCTGGTGCTGGCCGGGATCAGTCTGCTCATTATGACGGTACTGATTGCCCTGTTTAGGGGCATCGTTCCGGTCTTTTTGTTTCTCATCTTTGTGGTGCTGCTGATCCCGTATGTATTGCCTTCCGTGGCGCAAACCCATCCCCATTCGCTGTGGCTGCCGTTTATCTATGGCAAATATGCCAACAGCTATTTCCCGTTGCTGCCCTGGTTTGCCTATGTGCTGGCGGGTTATGCGTTTTATCAGTTCAAACAGTATTTTGTTTCCGATGAATTCAAACACAGTCAGACTGTCAAGATCATCTTATTGGTATTGTCCGGTGTGATTCTGTTGACCACGGCACCCTTTGGTTTTAATGTTTCCATCAAAAGGATTCTGTATTCACACCACGGCATTCTGTTTTTTCTTTTTTGTGTGAACTTTGTATTCTGGTGGCTGCTGAGTGCACGTGCCATTGTGTATCTGGTGAACAACCGAATAACCCAATATGTGGCATGGCTGGGAAAGAATGTAACTGCCTTCTATGTGTTCTTCATGTTGCTGGTGGGGAACCTATCGGTCTTTTTCCACAAAACACAAGGTTATCTGGAACTGATTCTGTGGTTTGCCGGATTCATGATTGTGACCAGTTTTCTGGTTCTGTTGTGGCGCAGGTTGAACAGTCCGCAGAAGATTTTATAGAACGATTCAAAACTATAATTTAATGCCTACGTGTTGTTCGTAAAATTACGGATGACAGTTGCATTTGTCCTATCTTTGTTGCAGCAATTCAGTAGATGAAATGATGCAAAATAAAAAGTTGTTTTCAGACTTTGCGCCGGTGTCCAAAGCGCAGTGGAAAGAAAAAATCATCGTCGACCTAAAAGGGGCCGATTTTGATAAGAAACTCGTCTGGCATACCGATGCAGGCTTCGATGTCCAGCCGATGTATACACGGGAAGATTTAAAAGACCTGACCCGTCAAATCCCATTAAAAAATGCTGAAGATGCATCTGCCTCCAACGCCTGGAGGATCAATGAGCTGTTTTTTGTAAGGGATATAGAAAAAGCACATCAGAGGGTGCTTCATGTGTTGGAAAACGGAGCCGATTCGCTGGCCTTTGTTTTTTCTACGCAACCCGATTTCTCTCAAATCAATATCCTGCTGGAAGAAGTTGATGCTGAAAAGATCGAATTGAATTTTAGGCTTCCCGATCCGGTTGATTTGATCCGTCAGTTGAATCAGCTGGCTGATAAACGGGGATGGAATAAAGCCAATATGAAAGGATCGGTTTATTGCGATCCGGTTTCTGAGGTTAAAAATGACTTTTCCGAAGTTAAAACGCTGCTGGAATCCGTTAAAAGCTTTCCGAAATTTCATTGCCTCACGCTGGATGTTTCCGGTTTTTATAACCGGGGAGGCTCCACGGTAACCGAACTGGGTTTTGCTTTGGCCTATGGTGCAGAAACCCTTCAGAAACTGGGTGAAGCAGGGTTCGAACCGGAAGAAATTGCTGCCCGCCTGCGCTTTAACTTTGCTGTGGGTTCCCAATACTTTTTCGAAATGGCCAAATTCAGGGCCTTCCGTTATTTGTGGGCCCAGGTGCTGGGGGCTTATGGTGTGAAAGAGGCATCGGTTTACATTCATGCCACCAACGCCCTGCTGAACAAAACCCTGTATGATCCCTATGTAAACATGCTGCGGACCACCACCGAAACCATGTCAGCTGTTTTGGGCGGCGTGGATGCCTTTACGGTGATGCCTTTTGATGCTGTGTTTGAGGAGCCTACCAAAAGGGCAATCCGGGTGGCACGGAATCAACAGAACCTGTTGAAAGAAGAATCCTTTTTTCACAAAGTAGCCGATCCGGCAGCCGGTTCGTATTACATCGAAAACCTGACCGATCAGCTCATCAGCGAAAGCTGGAAACTCTTCCTCGAAGTGGATGAAAAAGGCGGTTATCTGGTAGCTAAAGAACAAGGCATTGTTGATGAAAGGCTGAACAAAGAAGCACAAAATAAGATTCAGAAAGTGAAACAACGCAAACAATCGGTGTTGGGCGTCAATATTTACCCCAACCCGACCGAAAAACTGGAGTTGACATTACCGGAGAACTACTTTTCCAACCTTTTCCGTGCTTCGGCTGATGTGGAAAAACTGCGGTATCAAACCGATGTGTATGCGCAAACGAACAAACGTCCGGTGGTGTGGCTGTTCACCTATGGCGACCTTACCATGCGACGGGCCCGGGCCCAGTTTGCTTCGGGCTTCTTCGGCTGTGCCGGATATGAAATTGTGGATCACCCGGGATTTGAAAGTCTCGAGAAAGGCATTCAACAAGCCCAACAGGAAAAGCCCGATGTTGTTGTGCTCTGCGGATCTGATGAGGATTACAAAACCATGGCTCTTCCCGCTTTTGAGGCACTAAAAAAAAATACTTTGGTGGTGCTGGCGGGCTATCCGGCCGATCAGCTGGAGGAACTGAAAGCGGCAGGCATGGAGCATTTTATTCATGTTCGCAGCAATCTGATGGAAGAGTTGGAGAAGTATCAACAGGTACTGGGTATTTAAAAAGTGAGTAATGAAAAAACCTGATTTTAAAAAGATATCCGTTGTTCGTGAAACGAAAGCGAACAAAGAAATTAAAGCGGATTCCTGGATTTCTGCCGAACAGATCCAAATCAAAGGTCTGTATCAGCCTTCCGATCTGGACGGAATGGAACATTTGGATTTTGTGGCCGGTATTCCGCCGTTCTTGCGGGGTCCTTATTCCACCATGTATGTAACCCGTCCCTGGACGATCCGACAGTATGCCGGCTTTTCTACGGCAGAGGAATCCAATGCCTTTTACCGCCGCAATCTGGCTGCCGGACAAAAGGGATTGTCCGTGGCCTTCGACCTGGCCACCCACCGCGGTTATGATTCGGACCACGAACGGGTGGTGGGTGATGTAGGGAAAGCCGGGGTGGCCATTGATTCCATTCTGGACATGAAAATCCTGTTCGATGAAATTCCGTTGAAAGATATTTCCGTATCCATGACCATGAACGGAGCCGTTTTGCCGGTGATGGCGTTTTATATTGTCACGGCGCTGGAGCAGGGAGCCCGTCTGGACCAGCTTTCGGGCACCATTCAAAACGATATCCTGAAGGAATTTATGGTGCGTAATACCTATATTTATCCGCCCGACGCTTCCATGCGCATCATTTCCGATATTTTTAAATACACGGCGGAAAACATGCCGCGGTTCAACTCCATTTCCATTTCGGGTTACCACATGCAGGAAGCCGGAGCCACAGCCGATATTGAACTGGCCTATACGTTGGCCGATGGTTTGGACTATATCCGTACAGGACTGAAGTCGGGATTGAAAATTGATGACTTTGCTCCGCGGTTGTCCTTTTTCTGGGCATTGGGTATGAACCATTTCATGGAAATCGCCAAACTGAGAGCAGGCCGGATGTTGTGGGCCAAGATTGTGAAGCAGTTTGAACCGAAGAATTCCAAATCCATGGCCTTGCGGACACACACCCAGACTTCGGGCTGGAGTCTGACGGAGCAGGATCCGTTCAACAATGTGGCCCGTACCTGTGTGGAAGCCATGGGCGCAGCGTTGGGACATACCCAGTCGCTGCATACCAATGCGCTGGATGAAGCCATTGCCCTGCCCACCGATTTTTCGGCGCGCATTGCCCGGAACACACAGATTTATTTGCAGGAAGAAACCGAGATCAACCGCGTGGTGGATCCCTGGGCCGGTTCCTATTATGTGGAAAGCCTGACCCACGAACTGGCACACAAGGCCTGGAGTCTGATCGAAGAAGTGGAAGAAATGGGCGGTATGTCCAAAGCCATCGAAACCGGTTTGCCCAAGATGCGCATCGAAGAAGCTGCCGCCCGCCGTCAGGCCCGCATCGACTCCAAAAAAGATATTATTGTTGGTGTGAACGCTTTTAAACCGGACGAGGACGAAGCCATCGACATTCTGGAAGTGGACAATACTGCTGTTCGCGAAGCACAGCTGACCCGTTTGAAAAAGCTCAGGGCCGGGCGCAATGAAGCCGAAGTACAGGAAAGTCTGAACGCCCTGACCGATGCCTGTCGCACCGGAGCAGGTAATTTGCTGGCGCTGGCCGTGGATGCGGCACAAAAACGTGCATCATTGGGAGAAATTTCGTATGCTTGCGAAAAAGTTTTCGGGAGGTATAAAGCCGTGATCAAATCAATCTCAGGAGTCTATTCATCGGAAGCCGGTTCCGATCCGTTGTTTGAAAAAGCACGGGCAATGGCCGATGAATTTGCGGAACTGGAAGGACGCAGGCCCCGCATTATGGTGGCCAAAATGGGACAGGACGGCCACGACCGGGGTGCCAAAGTGGTAGCCACCGGTTATGCCGACATGGGCTTCGATGTGGACATCGGACCGTTGTTTCAGACTCCGGAAGAAGCGGCCCGCCAGGCGGTGGAAAACGACGTGCATATTCTGGGCGTTTCCAGTCTGGCCGCCGGACACAAGACCCTGGTACCCCAGGTGATGGACGAGCTGAAAAAGCTGGGTCGCGAAGACATTATGGTGATTGTAGGCGGTGTGATCCCGCATCAGGATTACCAGTTTTTGTACGATACCGGAGTGGCCGCGATTTTCGGCCCAGGAACCGTCATTGCCGAAGCCGGCATCAAAATGCTCGAACTGCTGATGTCTGCACGGAAATAGTGTTGTACTTTTGCAACACTAATTCTTAGACATCAAAATTCAATGCACACTGATATTTTAAGCCTCTTCGGCTATTTTGCTTCCGTTATTATCGCTGCTTCCATGACCCTGAATTCCATCGTGAAATTCCGGTGGATCAACATGGCCGGCGCCTTTTCCTTTGCTCTGTACGGGTTGTTGATCCATGCTATTCCCGTTACGTTTCTGAACGGGTTCATTGTGCTCGTCGATATCTATTATTTGACGAAAATTTATTCGGCAAAGGAAGTTTTTCAGATTCTGGAAGTGCGTCACGACAATAAATATTTGCTGGAATTCATGCATTTTCATGAAAAAGAAATCCATCGGTTTTTCCCGGAATTTGACTTTCAACCGGAAATGAATACCGTGAACTTTTTTGTGCTCCGGAATATGAATGTGGCCGGAGTCTTTCTGGCCCACCGCGAAAACAACAATGTGTTGCATGTGGGACTGGATTATGTGGTTCCGGAATACCGCGATTTTAAGAACGGCAAATTTATCTACAGCCGGTTGCGGGGCTGGTTTATGGCCAATGGCTTTCGCAAAGTGGTGGCGCCTTCCGATAATAAGAAATATGGCTTATATTTGAAGAGGCTGGGCTTTCAGGAAGCATCCGGCGGTACGTTTACCAAAGATCTGACAGAGTCGTAAAATGGCACGCATATTAATTAGAAACGGGGAAATATTTACCGGAACAGAACAGTTTCGGGGCCACATCCTGATCAAAGATGAACGGATTGAACTGGTTTCCAAAGATTCCTTACCGGAAACTCAGGCTGATGAGGTAATTGATGCCAAGGGCTTTCCGGTTTTTCCCGGAGGAATTGATCCGCATGTGCATATGCATTTGCCTACCGGTGCCGGTTATTCCAGCGACGATTTCTATTCAGGCAGTCAGGCGGCATTGGCCGGCGGTACCACAACCCTCATCGATTTCGTTACGCCACACAAAGGCCAGTTGTTGCAGGATGCGCTTTCCGAAAGAAAAAAGGAAGCCGAAAACTGTCTCACCGATTATTCTTTTCATGTGAGTCCGGTGGAATGGCGCAACTCCATGCCGGATGAAATCAAAGCCATCAAAGAGCAGGAGGGTATCACTTCTTTTAAAGTGTACATGGCTTACAAAGATACCATCGGACTGGAAGATGAGGATTTGCGGAAAGTGATGAAGGCTGTGGCTGAAGCCGGCGGCATGGTGACGGTGCACAGTGAAATGGGCGATGAGGTGGATTCGCTCAGAAAGCAATTCATTGCTGAAGGCAAAACTGCTCCGGAATATCATCCGCTGTCGAGGCCTGCCGAACTGGAGGCCGAAGCCGTTAAAAAAGCCATTGCTTTTGCTGACGAAGCCCGTTGTTCATTGTACATTGTCCATGTTTCCGCAGCCGCATCCTTGAAATACATCGCGGAAGCACAGGAAAAAGGTCAAAAAGTCTTTGCCGAAACCTGCCCGCAATATTTGCTGCTGGATGATGAAAAATACCGGGGAAGCTTTGATGAAACGGCTCCTTTTGTATTGAGTCCTCCGTTGCGGAAGAAAGCCGATAACAAGGCGCTGTGGGAAGCCTTACTTGGAAATACGATCCGGACACTCGGAACGGACCATTGTCCGTTTAACCGTGTGCAAAAGGAACAAGGGAAAGACAATTTTACGAAGATTGCCAATGGAATCGGCGGGGTGGAACACCGGCTTACTTTGTTGTATACTTATGGTGTATTGCAAGGGAAATTAACAATGAATGAATTTGTGGACCTGGTTTCGACGAATCCCGCGAAGATTTTCGGATTGTACCCGAAAAAAGGCCTTATTGCCCCCGGTTCGGATGCCGATCTGGTCCTCTGGAATCCCGATAAGGAAAACCTGATTTCAGTTAAAAACCACGTTTCTAACAGCGATCTGGAAGCGTATGAAGGTTTTCGTACCCAAGGTGCCCCCGAATATGTATTCCTGAGGGGACAAAAAATAGTTGATAAAGGAAAGTTGACGAACCATAATCTCAAAGGAAAGTTCCTGAAGCGCCACTGATTATTCCATTTTTTTCTGAGAAGACTTAGTCTGCCATACTCCGGCTGGAAAAACGTCAGGCAGGTCTTAAACAAATGTTTCTGACTCACTTTTCTTCCGGGGGAGCTTTAAACAAGTATTTATTGCTCCACTTTTTGTCCAGGCGGGCTTTAAACAAATTTTTACGGCTTCCTTTTTGTCCCGGGAGGCTTTAAACAAATGTTGATGGCTTCACTTTTCGTCCGGGGAAGCTTTAATCAAATGTTTATGACCCACTTTTCATCCGTTGGAGCTTTGCACAAACAGACACGACCCCCTAACTGGCCCAAGCTCTTGCAAGTGTTCCGAAGGGCCACTTGTGAGTCTGGGAAAACAAAAAAGCCCGCTAATGCGGGCTTTTTCTTTTATTGACGGGAGCCTTTTATTTAATAGAATTTAATTCTGTTGTCTTCAATTTCGGCTGTGTTTTTCAAAGCTACATAAGGATATCCCTGGTACACACGCTGTGCATAAGAGTTGTACAGTGACTGAGCATACTGATTGTAGTTAGCCAGTTTGCCTGCGGGTGTCATCTTATCAACCTTCACCACAAAGGCAGCAGCATTGCCCACAATGGGCTGACTGGTCTGTCCCTGTTTCATGCCAAACACGGTTCCAATGACTTTGTCTTCCATTCCGAAACCAACAATATTTCTGGAATCAAACGACAGGTTGGTCATTTCTTCGCCTTTGAGGTTCATATTCTTTTCCAATGCAGCAAGATTGCCATTGTATTGCTCCATCTTCTTGGCCAGGTACTGACCTTTTACTTTGTTGATTACAAAAGGTTCAATTCTGTTCTTTACCTGATCCATGGAAGGAATTCCAGCGTGGAATTTCTTGGTAACAACGGCAACCACGTACTGATCGTTCAAATCAAATACATTGGAAACCACACCTGTTTCCGTTTCGTCTTTAAACGCCCAGCGCACAATTTCTCTGGGGTTATCCAATCCGGGAATGGTATAGGAAGTTTTCAGCACATTCGGGGCTTCGCGCAAAGCATAGTGATTCTTTTGAGCTGCTTTTTCAAACTCATCTATGTTTTGGGCACTGGTGGCCAGTTCACTGGCTTTGGCGAATACGCTCTGATAGGTATTACTGCTGGGAACTACATCCTGGGTAACCAATGCTACCTTGATTTTTTCAGCATAGTCTTTTTTACCGTCTACTTTGATGACGTGAAAACCAAAGGGGGTTTCAGCTACAGTAAAACGTCCGGTGCGGGTATTGACCACTGCTTCGTTGAAGGCCGGTACCATTTGACCGTCGGCAAACCAACCCAGGTTTCCTTTGTTTTGTTTGACCGTAGGATCGTCGGAATATTCTTTCGTCAGTTTTTCCAGCCGACCGGGATATCTGTTCAGTACTTTGAGCAAACTGTCGGCCAGTTCTCCTGCCTGTTTTTTGGTTCTGTCGATTTCAGGATTGGCCCGGTAAGCGCCCTTGTAGGCAATCAGAATATGACTGGCACTCAGGCTGTCGGGTCTGCGTTCTTTTCCCACTAAACGGGCAATAAGGAAGGTGTTGTTCTGGAAATAAGGCTGAGACACCGTTCCTACTTTGGAGTGGAACATGAGCGAGTCAACGGGTCGGGGCAAGAGTCCCTGAGCAATCCAGGTGGTGTCGTACACTTTATCGCTGTTGGCCTTGGCAAAATCGATGGGATGATCTGTTTTGACAAAATCTGCCCGGGTATCTTCGGCGATTTTTTTGGCTTTGGCAATATCCTGCTCGGAAGGAACCACGTTAAAAGAAACATATTCGATGCTCCGGGAAGCTTTTTGTTTGAAATCGGCTTTGTGGGCATCGTAATAGGCTTCGAAATCACTTTCGGTTACCTTGACCACGCTATCCGGCACGCTGGAATAGCGGGCGGCTACATAGCTAATATTGGCCAAACTGTTCTGGTGGTTGTAACTTACCTGAGCCAGTTGTTCCGGAACATAATAT
Organism: Bacteroidales bacterium; assembly: GCA_016936355.1. Lineage (GTDB taxonomy): Bacteria > Bacteroidota > Bacteroidia > Bacteroidales > F082 > Sulfidibacterium. The sequence goes on from JAFGYB010000058.1 coordinate 19,860, forward strand.
CCATTGGCAACAAGCGCATTGAATTTCTGTGTCAACCGTTCCTGTTTGATGTATTGCAACAGCATGTTCCACTGTTGTTTGGTTTCTTCGGGAAGCTGGTTAAACTGTTGTAAAAACATGGTGACCCGGTTTCGGTCGTATTTTCCGGTGTTGGGATCCACGAAATACTGTTTAATGATGGGACTGGGGTTGGCTCCCTGAACCAGGTCTGACATTTCCTGGGGAGTGACTTCAATGCCCAGGGTTTTGTATTCCTGATCCATGAGTACATTGTGTACCATCTGATCCCAGGTTGCCTGACGAACCTGATAGGTTTCGTTGGTTGTCAGTACACTTTTTCTTTGTTGCCTCTTGGCGTTTTCGATATTTTCGTCTACTTTCTTATTGAAATCCATAATGGTGATATGTTCGCCGGCGATCACACCCACGTTCACATCCCTGTGATTTCCTTTTTTCAGGAAATCACCCAGCACAAAGGCTGCCAGGGCGCCACCAATCACAATCACAAGAAGTGTTGAATGCTTTCTGATACTTCCAATAGCTGCCATACGTTCTTCTGTTTTGTCGTTTTTTTTATTTAGAGCTGCAAATGTACAAATTGAAATGATAAATAAAAGAAAATAAGTCAATTTTGATGCAACATAAATACGGGTAATTTACATGCGGTCTGGAAGTTAAGATTTGCTTCCCCCTGATGAGATTCCAGCAGGTTTTCAGCCCATTAAATATTCTGATCTTTTGGATCGGGGTGAAACCTGAATTATAAAAGTACTCATCCTAATTGATCAGTGTCATTTTCACTTCATCCAGCCGGTTGTCTGAGGCCTTTAGTACTTCAAAAAGGTACGGGGGGATCTCAATTTGAGTGGTTTCAGGCGGGATGCTTTCGTAGTGGTGTAATATGTAACCCGCCAGCGTACCGTATTCGTCTGATGTGGGAAGATCGAGGTGGTATTTTTCGTTTAGGTAATCAATTTCGATGCGTGCAGAGAAGATAAACTCTGTTTCAGAGATCTGTTTTTCCACTTCTTCGTCCACATCGTACTCGTCTTCGATTTCTCCAAAAATTTCTTCAATGATGTCTTCCAGGGTCACCAATCCGGAGGTGCCTCCGAATTCATCCACCACCACGGCGATGCTTTTGTGGTTTTTAATGAAGGAATTCAAAACCGTATTGGCAGCCATGGTTTCAGGGTAAATGTCCAGCTTGCGCAGGATTTCAGCCATGGTTTCGGGTTTCTGAAACAGGTCGTACGCATGTACATAACCCACTATGTGATCAATACTTTCTTTAAAGATCATAATTTTGGAATGACCTGTTTCCGAGAAAAGTCGCTGCAGGACCTCAATAGATTCTTTCATTTCCAGGGCGACAATGTCGGTTCGCGGAATCATACAGTCGCGGAGCCTCAGGTTTTTGAAGTCCATGGCATTCTGGATCATCTGTATTTCCTGGTTCAGGGATTGATCGGGTTGTTCATCGGCTTGCAGGTTCTGAACATATTCGCTGAGGTCCACTGCACTGAACGTATATCCTTCGGTTGTGGTTTTCATACCGAAGAACAAGCGCAGGATCAATTCGGAAATTCCGATATACAGCAGGATCACAGGATAAAAGGCAACATAAAAAATCCACACAGGAATGGAGAATGTTTTCAATAAGGCATTGGGATGGATCCGGAATAAAGCCTTGGGAATAAATTCTGAAATGACCAGAATCAACAAGGTAGCCAGGATGGTTTGAAGAATCAGAATATAGACTTCGGTTCTCATGGACTGGGGAAGAATTCCTGTGATAACCGGTTCGAGAATTTGGGCCATGGCTATGCCGTATACCACGAGTGCAACATTGTTTCCCAGCAACAGGGCACCGATAAAACGCGACGGATGGTTATAAAAGGCCGAAAGAATCCGGGCCGGAAGCAACCGTTTTTTCATGTCCAGTTCCTGTTTGAGCCGGCTGGAACTAACAAAGGCTATTTCCATTCCTGAAAAGAACGCTGATAACAGGAGCGACAGGATAATAAGGAGCCAAACAGTACTTTGGTTGTTGATCATTTTGGTAGATTATGCTACGGGTGCCAGGTCAAAAGTACAAAAGGTTTTGTTATTTTCCATCATCTTCTTTTACATCCAGTGTGCCCCGGATTCCGTAAATGGTATGATTGGTGAATGTTTCGTTGGCGACCAGGCTGTCACCGAAAATAGTACCGTCGGGTCCAATAATTTTCACAAATCCGGGTGCGGTGATTTTTTTTGTTTTCTCATTCCATACCAGGTTTTCCGTGTAGAGCGTCTTGTGGTTTTCCAGGTTCTTTACAATCACATTGTTGCGGGCCTGGAGCAGCCCCTCATTTTCTTTTCGGATTCCATAATTGGCAGACAACACCGAAACAACGCGACCAGCGGTATCATAAAAGTCAACGGAAAAGCCATGGGGAAATTCGGTGTACGGATTGTTGCCTGCGTGTTTGACCAGCATCTTACTGTTGAGTTTCAACTGAATACGCCCGGAATCGGATCGAACATAGTGAATATCCATGGCGGTCATGGCGGCGGTAGTGTCCTCGGCCGCCATATTCTGAACGGTTTTAATGGAGTTTTCACAGGAAAAAAGCGTCCCTATGATCCAGATCACAAGGGCGCTTTTGATGAATTTCGATAACATATTTTGTCAGCCTGTTATTTGTAGGCTCTCACAGTAGTTTCTTCGTTAATCCAGCAACCTACTTTGTATTTTTCACCCGGTTTCATGTTGTAAAAGAACAACTGTTCGGTGGAAGGGAACTGCTGTCTGTAAACAGAAACCCGTTTGTTGACCAAGTCAGCGAGATCCGGTTCAACTCTTTTAGCCTGTTCGTATTTATCGACGGCAGCCCAGTAAGCTACTTTTTTAGTCAGGTCGTTTTTACCACAGGCACTGGCACTGGAGGCATACATGTCGCCAATGAGCACGTAAGCCATTCCGTAATGCGGGTTGGTCTTCAGTGCCATCCGGGCCATTTCGCGTGCCTTGGGATAGTTGGACATTCCCTGATAGGTTTGAGCCATGAGCATGTATACATCCACCAGATCATCAGTGTCGGTAATAGAGGTTGCTTTTTGCAGATAGCTGAGGGCTTCTGTATTTTTACCTTGCTGAATCAGCAGTTTCCCAATCAAAAAGGCTGTTTCAGGATCCTTTTGAACCTTATACAGGTTCTGATTGGCATCGAAATACAAATTGTTGTTGAAGCATTGTTTGTTTTCCAGTGTAGAAATAATTTTCTTCAACAGACTGGCATCTTCAGGACTGGCATTGAATTTTTTCTGGTAAATTGAAACCAGGTCCTTACAGTTGGCGAAGGGCTGGAATTCGGATTCAATGGCGTTTTTGATGTTTTTGTATTCACTGACTTTCCGAGCATTGTTCATGGACTGGTAATTATTCAGCCGGTCGCTCACATAACCTGATAACTGATCGTATGTGTTCACCAATGTGGTGGTATCAGCCTGGCCTTCCCGAACCATCTTGGCGAGAATTCTGAAATAATAGACCATAGCGGCACCCATCGATTCTTGTTTTTCCTCGTTAATGGATTCCTTTAAAATCTGGTATACTTTTTGATAAGCACCGGGATCAACCTGATACAGTGCAATGGCTTTTCGGGCCAGAATTTCCCCTTTTTGTGACTGGGTAGTACCGTATCTGTCGGGGAAGTATTTCAACCGTTGATCGAAGATCATCATTAAAGTATCGATCATGCTTTTTCTTTTATCAGCGGGAGCACTTTGAATCCGGAACGAAAGCATGTTCACCCCATCAATATATATATTTTCAGTGGCACGGGGGCAATTATTAAATACCCAGTACCAGGGTCCAACGGCATCATAAATGGCTTTGTTTTGGTAACCGCTTTGTCTCCATTGTTTGTAAAATTCATGATACAAAGACAAATTCTGAACACAGGTTACACTGTCTTTTCCATACTTGGACCCGTTGTCCTGTGGTAGCGGACTGTCAAAAGGGGAGGCCGCCATCGCAGAGAAGCTTAAACCCAGACCCAATAAGAAAATGAAAAATGTTGCTTTCATGTCAATAGTAAATTATTTTTTAATTATCTGTATCTCTGTTTATAGAACCATGTTTCTACAATATTTATTCCAAACGTAAAGTTAATAAAACTTTCCTTAACCAGGTTGTTGTTTAATGTGCCCCGGCTTCCGATCTCAAAACCAAGGTTCAGATTGGACCTGCTTCGCCGGAAAGGCATTTTAACACCGCCGGTGAGGGCAAATTCGTTGATGGAGCGACCGTTGAGCCTGACATAGCTCTGGTTGAACCGCAATCCCAGCCGGTACGTCATTCTTTTTGATAAGGGAGAAATATTGGTGTGCGTGGGCGTCAGTTCACCTCCAACGGCCAAACGCAGGGAGTTTTGCAATGAATCGGCCTGCCCGAAAGCCCGGTACTTACTCCAGTTTTGCCATTCCATTTCTCCACCAAACATCCAGTTTCCGGTTTTGCGGTAAGTAAAACCAAGGCCGATACTTTCGGGAATTTTCAAATTTCCGTTTTCTCTTGGTATATACTGAACGGTATCTTTAATATCATCTACCTGAGATCCGTACCCTCCAAAAAGAGTCGTAGACAGGGTGGTGTGGTAGGCAGATACGGTGGCACTGTTTCTGTAAGTAGCTCCCAGGGTAAGAACCTGGTTGTTTTTAAAATGAATGTCGTACTGCAGACCCCAGTCTAACAGTATTCCGCTGGCACTCATATAGTCTTCTGTTTTGGCCGAAAACACACTGGCCGAATCCGAATTGTAAATAATGTTGTACCGACTTTTGTTGCCAAAAAGGTAGTTCATATTGAGCCCGATCCGGAGGTTTTTCCCCAGATTAATACTGTGGCCCAGGTACAGTTCTGACAGACCACCGGTACCCCAACGCTCAGAGGTCATCGCAGCGTATCCCGGAATGGTTTCACTTTCAACAACATCATAGCCTACTTTACTGAAAGGAATGACCCCCATACTTACGTGCCACCACTTGTTAATGGGAAATCCCATCACCATCTCATTTAATGTGGCGTGGTTGTAGCTTGAGGAGTTTTGTGTGTTTTTCAAGGTTCCAAATCCCCCTTCAATACCGGATTGAAAGACAAAGGTAAGAGAATCATAAACGCCGTATGAAGCAGGATTTCCCGGATTGATAATGTATGGGTCAGCAAAACCAATGGATATCCCTCCCATGCTTTGGATTTGGGTCCCTACACGTCTTTCTGTCAGCTGCCCTATACCAAAACGAGAATAAGGGGAATTGATTTCCTGTGCACTCATCACGGATGCAATGAGCAAAAATGACAACACTAAACCTAACTTAAATTTCTTCATTAAAATCGAGAATTTCCTTCAAACCTTTCAAAACAATATTTGGGGTTGCAAAGATGTTATTTTTTAATCTTTTATCAAAATATTTATAGTCACCACCACCAAAAATAATTTTCAGTGATTTGTATTTATTCTGGTAGCGATGAATCATCCCTTCCATTTCGGCTGCCATACCGTGAAGTGCACCGGAAAGAATAGCCGTTTCGGTGGTGGTTCCGATGAGCTCAATGTCAGAATCCATTAATTCGATTAACGGCAATTGATCGGTAAAAGTATGCAATGCCTTCAGCCGCATGTGTAATCCGGGACTGATATTTCCCCCGAGATATTCCCCGTCACAGTTGATAAAATCGTAGGTTACAGTAGTTCCGGCGACGATGGTGAGTACATTTTGTTCCGGAAACTGAGCCTGGGCACCCGCTGCAATGGCCAGCCGGTCCTTACCCAGCGTACCAGGTGTTTTGTATTTGTTTTGAAAAGGGAGCGGGGTGCTTTTATTCAGCTGAATAAAAAATCCCTGTCGTTTCAATAACTCATCAATTTCGCGGGGATATACCCTTACAGCTGACAATATACATCCCTGTACATCAGGGTATTTCTCCAACATCTGCTCAATAAAACCAGTATCGGGTTTTTCGAAAACCCGAAGATCGGTGAGCAAGTCATTGTGAAATAAAGCCAGCTTGGTACGGGTATTGCCTATATCAACAATAAGTTTATCAGCCATTCACGTTAATAATTACGCAAAAATAAGGCATCTCAATATAGGATCAACCAAGAATGGCAAGGAAGAGAAGATTTTTAACTTTTTTAAACGAAAAATTTTGGTGAACGAAAAAAAGTTTTAATTTTGCCGCTCCTTAATCAAAGGTACCATAGCTCAGTTGGTAGAGCAACGGACTGAAAATCCGTGTGTCCCTGGTTCGATCCCGGGTGGTACCACAAACAAAAATCCCCTAACCTAAGATTGGGGGATTTTTGTTTTTAGTAAGTCTACTGAATACCAACTCCTTACTTTCCGGAACCGGGATATTTTTGAAAAATAGTACCGACTAAGGCGGTCCAACCGGTTTGATGTGATGCACCCAGCCCTTTTCCTGTTTCGCCGTGGTAATATTCATGAAACTGAACCAGATTATACGGGTTATCAAAAAATTTCTGATTCCCCCAGCAGGGGCGCTGCCCTTTGTTGTCTTTCTGAAATATTTTCTGGAGTCTGGACGCCAGCAGTTCAGCGATATCCTTCAACGTGTAATAATTTTGTGATCCGGCCGGATATTCCACCTTAAAGCTGTTTCCGTAATAGTTGTCAAATTCTTCAAGCGATTCGAGGATCATATAATTTAAGGGAAACCATATGGGGCCCCGCCAGTTAGAATTCCCACCAAACATTTCATCTTCTGATTCTCCGGGTTGATAATGAATGGAAAACTCTTTGCCTCCCTTTTTAAAAACAAACGGATGTTCCTTATGGTGTTTTGACAGGGAGCGAACTCCATACGAAGACATGAATTCCGTTTCGTCCAGAATCCGGGTTAAAATCTTTGTAAGCCGGTGTCCTCTGAGCAATGAAAACAACCTTCTTTTTCCTTCACCCAGGTCGTTCCAGCGGGAAACAAGCCGCGTTAAATCTTCCCTGTTTGATAAAAACCAGTTCAGACGTTCCGCAAAATCAGGGTTCTGAGCCACCATTTCCGACTCAATCACTTCCACTGCAAACAAAGGGACCAGACCGACCATGGAGCGAACCTTCAGCCATTCCGGATCCTGATCGTCGGAGCGGATAATGTCGTAGTAAAACTGGTCTTCTTCGTTCCACAGGTCAATCCCGTTTTCTCCCATTTGGTTCATCGCTTTGGAAATAATGAGAAAATGCTCCATGAATTTGACCGCAAGATCTTCGTATACGTTATTCTTTTTTGTCAGTTCCAGAGAAATCCGAACCATGTTTAAAACATACATAGCCATCCAGGCAGTAGCATCGGATTGCTCGATGGTGCCTCCGCCAGGAACCTCCCCGCTTCGGTCGAATACACCAATGTTGTCCAGCCCGAGAAAACCTCCTTCAAAGAGGTTCTTGCTCTGTACATCCTCCCTGTTAACCCACCAGGTAAAATTAATGAGCAGCTTATGGAAAACTTCTTCAAGGAACTCGTAATCCCCTTCTGTGTTGAAATTTTTCTGTTCCATTTTAAACACTTTCCAGGCAGCCCAGGAATGTATGGGAGGATTCAGCTGACTGAAGTCAAATTCAAAAGCCGGAAACTGACCGTTGGGGTGGATGTACCATTCTTTCACCAGCAACCGCAACATTTTTTTGGAAAAACCCGGATCTACCGATGCAAGGGCAACACATTGAAAAGCACTGTCCCACATGGCAAACCAGGGGAACTCCCATTTATCGGGAACCGACAGCACATCTTTCGCATTCATATGCGTCCACCGGCTGTTTCTTCCATTCAGTCGGGAAGCCGGTGGTTTGGGCATATTGGGATCTCCTTTTAACCATTGCGATACGTTGTAGTAGTAAAATTGTTTGTTCCATAATAAACCCGAAAAGGCCTGTTTTACAATAGATTTTTCATCGTTGTTTAAATTCGGGTTGATAATTTCACTGTAAAACTCATCGGACTCCTGAACTCTTTGCGAGAATATGTTTTCAAAATCATCAAAGGGTTTTTCCTCTTCCTGATTTTTCAGACGTAAACGAACCGTGGTTTTTCCGCGACCCTCAATTTCCAGCAGATAATGAAAAGCACTTTTGGTGCCTTTGAGTTCCGGATTAATGGCCTGTTCGTTACCCTGGATCACAAATTCGTTAATTCCGTCCTTGAAATAATGACCATACGTTCGGGAGTTATATAAGCGGTTGATATTGGTTTCGTTGTCGCAAAAATAACTTGCTGTGGGGCGATCCGAATACAGATAATATGAACCTAATTCGTGGTGTGAAGTAACCAAACACCAATCTGATATTTTTTTGATTTGAGGAATTTCCCGGGCATGATCCCAGCTCCACGTATTGCGAAACCAAAGCTGAGGCAACAGGTGAAATTCCTTTTTTTCCTCGCTGCGATTGATTACCGTAATTTGAATCAAAATGTCTTCCGGTCCCGCTTTGGCATATTCAACAAAAATGTCAAAATAGTTATTGTTGGCAAACGCATCCGTATCGGTGATTTCAAATTCAGTATCTTTTTTGGTCCGCTTGCTGTTTTCATCCACTAACTGTTCGTACGGAAATTCATTTTGAGGATACTGGTACAGCATTTTCATATAGGCATGGGAGGGCAGATTTTCAGCATAATAATAAACCTCTTTCACATCTTCACCGTGGATCCCCTGATTGCCTGATAAGCCAAATAAACGTTCTTTCAAAACCGGATCTTTCCCGTTCCAGAAAGCCGGAGCAAAACATAAAATCTGATGTTTATCGGAAATGCCGCCAATCCCCTCTTCACCCCATCGGTAGGCATAACTCCTGGCCTTATCGTAGGTTGTGTATTCCCATACATTTCCGTCTTCGCTGTAATCTTCTCTTACCGTTCCCCACTGGCGGTCAGAAAGATAAGGCCCCCATGTGCGCCACTGGTCTACTTGTTCGGGTTGTAATCTTTGTTTTTCCATTTCGGGTATTGATTATAAGTTAGCAAGTTTTGAAACCCTGTTCCAAAGTCCTTGATGATGGGTAATAAGGTGGTCTTCTGGCAGCAAATCCGATTCGATAACCTGCTTCAGCGTGAGTTCGTTGGGTATGCCGAGTACTTGCATCCCTGCGTGCAATGCGGCCTCAATTCCATTTGCTGAATCTTCAAATACCAGACAGTGTGCAGGATCAGTATTCAGTTTTTGGGCTGCTTTCAGGTATATTTCAGGATCCGGTTTTCCCCTTGTTACATCGTTGGAAGTGAGCACAACATCAAATAGTTCACTCAAATGTGTTACCTGTAAAATTTTGTGACTATGGTACTTTTCCGACATGGTTGCCAACGCTAAAAGCTTCCCCGCGTTGAATAGTTTGTAAATAGTTTCAAAAACATCCATAAAAATATTTTGCCTGATGACCAGGGGATCGATAATCATTCGGTTATAGGTTTTTAGCCTTTTTTGCAAAACCCTGGTACTCAGTTTTTGCCTGTCTGTTTCTCCTGTAGCTGATTTCAAGGGTTCATAATAATCTTCCACTAAATTGGAGACCACGGTTTTTCTTGAACTGCCCACGTACTTAAAAAAAACGTTCTGAACCTGCTGAAAAGAAATTTTTCCCTTTGTCAGCTCATCCAGAGCATATCCATAGGACTGAGCTTTCAGTTTTTCTGTATTGATAATTGTTCCGTCCAGGTCGAAGATAAAAGCCTGTACCATTGTTGGTGCTGTTTTCTGTTTGGGATTGTTTATTTTCTGTAATGTTCAATTAAGGCATTGGTGCTTTCGTCGTGGTTTAAGGGAATGCTCTTGTTTTGCAATTCACCAATGATTTTTTTTGCCAGTACTTTTCCCAGTTCCACACCCATTTGATCAAACGAATTGATTCCCCAAATGACCCCCTGAACAAAGACACTGTGTTCGTAAAGGGCAATGAGTTTTCCCAAAGACTCGGGAGTGAGGTTATCCAGAATGAGTGTGGAGGACGGGCGGTTTCCTTCGAAGGTTTTGTGGGGAACCAAGGCATCCGAAACGCCTTCCCCGGCAACTTCTGCTGCCGTTTTACCAAATGCCAGTGCTTCACCCTGTGCAAAAATATTGGCCATCAGGTAATCCTGGTGCAGGGGGAGTGGGTTCAACGCCTTTTTGAATCCAATAAAATCACAGGGGATCAGGATCGTTCCCTGGTGAATGAGCTGATAGAACGAGTGCTGCCCATTGGTTCCGGCTTCGCCCCAGTATATGGCGCCGGTCTGATAATCTACTTTTGCTCCGTTAAGCTGTACGTGTTTTCCGTTGCTTTCCATGGTAAGCTGCTGTAAATAGGCCGGAAACCGGTGAAGGTATCGGTTGTAGGGCAATACGGCCTGTGTTTGTGTTCCGAAGAAATTGCCATACCATACATTCAACAATCCCATAATGACAGGAATATTTTGTTTTAAAGGAGCGCTTCGGAAATGTTCGTCCATTTCATGGAATCCCTTCAGGAGCTCGTTGAAATTTTCCGGACCAATAGCGATCATGGTAGATAAACCAATGGCTGAGTCCATGGAATAACGTCCTCCGACCCAATCCCAGAATTCAAACATGTTTTGAGGATTAATGCCGAATTTTTTCACCTCCGCTTCATTTGTGGAAACCGCAACAAAATGATCGGCCACGGCTTTTTCGTTTTTCAACTGATCCAGCAGCCATTTCCTTGCCGTGTGGGCATTGGTCATGGTTTCCAGTGTGGTAAAAGTTTTTGAGGATACGATGAACAACGTTTCATCGGCTTCAAAATCCCTGACGGCTTCAGCAAAGTCATTGCCATCGATGTTGGAAACAAAGCGGAAATTCAGGTCTCTTTGACTGTAAAACTTCAGTGCTTCATAGGCCATGACCGGTCCCAAATCAGAACCGCCAATACCAATATTGACCACATTTCTGATTTTTTTCCCCGTGAATCCTTTCCATTGTCCGCTGCGTACACGACTGGCAAACCAACTCATTTTATCCAATACTGCATGAACGGGTTCAACCACCTCTTCATTGTCCACCATAATTTTGTTTCCCGATGGGGTGCGCAAAGCGGTATGCAATACCGCCCGGTTTTCCGTTTGATTAATTTTTTTACCCTCAAACATGGCTTCACGACGGTCGGTGAGTTTTCTTTCGATTGCCAGTTCAATCAGTAAATCAAATGTTTCTTCGGTAATGCGGTGTTTGGAGAAATCAAAATAGAGGTCTCCGTTGTTGAGTGTAAACTTTTGAATTCGCTTCGGATCTTCGCGGAACAAATCGCGTAAATGTTTGTTTTTGATCTTATTGTAATGATCTTCCAGTTTTTTCCATGCCCTGGATTTTTTTATGTCGTTGTTCATGATTTTAGGGTTAAAAAATTATTTTCTTTTATTTTCGATGCTTTTCATCAACTCTTCCCAGTCGTTGACAAACGATTGGGCTCCCTGTTGCTGAAGTTCTTCGGCCAGTTGTTTTATGTCAATGCCTTCTTTTTTGAATGCCTGGAACTTTTCCTGTATTTTGCTGGTTTCAACATCCAAAACACTGTCGATTTCGCCGTGATCGGCAAAAGCATGCAGTGTTTTTTCGGGGATGGTATTTACGGTAAAAGGAACTGCCAGACTCTTCACATAAAGAATATCCGATGCGTTGGGGTCTTTGGTGCTGGTACTGGCCCAGAGCAGTCTTTGAGGAGAACCGCCGAAATTCATGATTTTTTGCACACTTTTCGACAACAGCATTTCTTTGTATGCCTGATAGGTTTCCTGCATCACGGTGATGCCCAGTTGGTTTTGCAGCTTATCAGGAAGTTTGTCGGCTACAGCCTTGTCCCATCTGCTGACAAACACCGATGCCACCGAACGCACATCGGCACTTTTCCCCTCGGCAATTCTTTTCTCAATGCCCCTGGCCCAGGCTTCAGCAGCGGCTCTGTATTGATCTGCCGAGAACAATAAAGTGACGTTGATGGAAATTCCTTCGGCAATCGCCTGTTCGATGGCGGGAATCCCTTCGCGGGTGCCCGGAATCTTTACCAGCACATTGGGCCGGTTCACTTTTTTATAAATAGTTCGGGCCGCTTCGATTGTTTTTTGGGTATCGAATGCCAGTCGGGGAGAAACTTCGATGGAAACAAATCCGTCCAGTCCATTGGTTATCTCGAAAACAGGCTTAAAAATATCGGCCGCACGACGGATGTCGTCGATTGCCAGTTCAAAGAATAAATCCTCGTCCGATATGTTATTGTGGTTCATTTCTTTTATGGAATGATTGTAATCATCAGTTCCCGAAATGGCATGATCAAAAATTGAGGGGTTGGATGTGAGTCCTGTAACCGAAAGTTCGTGTACGTAGGTTGATAAAATTCCCTTGTCCAGCATCTGTCGGGTGATGTTGTCCACCCAAATGCTTTGTCCCAGTTCATATAATTCTTTTGTTTTTGCATTCATGGTCTTTATTTTTTAAACGTTACCGTCCCGTGTAGCTTTCAATTTTTCTTAATCTGTTGATGTATCGTTCTGTATTTTTAAAACTTGCATTTAAAAAAGCCAGTACGTTTTCCAGTGCTGTTTCTTTCCCGATAATCTGGCCACCCATGCAAAGAATATTCAGGTTATCGTCTTCAACTCCTTGCCAGGCACTGTAAAAGTCATGGATTACCGCGGCCCTGATGCCTGGTACTGCACTGGCTGCCAGCGATGCCCCCACGCCACTGCCGCACAGGGCTATGCCCCGATCTATCTGGCCTGTGGCCACTGCTTCTGCCAGGGGGATAATGAAATCCGGGTAGTCGTCGTCCGAATCGTAGATGGAGTTACCAAAATCGATGACCTCAGCGGAACTCGCGGTGAGCTGTTCTTTAAGCCATTCTTTTAGCTCAAATCCTCCGTGGTCGGAAGCAAGCCCGACCTTCAGGGTTGTATGGGTAGTCCGGCTTTTCATGGTTCTTTTTTTATGGGTTTAAAATCAGTTCTTTTACCTTTTGCACAACGTTATCGGCATTGATTCCAAAAGCATTGAATACATCACTGTCCTTCCCTGACTTTCCAAAGCTGTTCACCCCGATAAAGGCACTGTGCCCGTCATTTCCAAGGTATTTGTTCCATCCAAAAGAAGTCCCGGCTTCCACCGCCAACCGACAGGGAACGGAGGAAGGCAGGACCGATTCCTTGTAGGATGCCGGTTGTTGCTCAAACAGCTCCCAGGATGGTATGCTGATGACATTCACCGGAATATGTTCCTGCTTTAATTTCTCATACGCTTCCACCGCTACCGAAACTTCTGATCCGGTGGCTAACAGCAGGGCTTTTGGATTGTTGCTTTCCGCCAACAGATAACCTCCTTTCAGGGCCTGTTCGGCGCTTGAAAAAACAGAACGATTCAATACCGGTAAATTTTGTCGGCTAAGAACCAGTGCAATAGGGTGATCGGAAACGGAAAGAATATGTTTCCACAAAACGCCGACCTCATTGGCATCAGCCGGACGAATGACTTCCAGATTTGGCATGGCTCTTAAGGAAGCCAGGTGTTCCACAGGCTGGTGTGTGGGACCATCTTCCCCAACACCGATGCTGTCGTGAGTGAAGATGTAGATCACCGGTAATTCCATCAGCGCAGACAATCTTAAAGAAGGTCTCAGATAATCCGAAAAAACAAAAAAGGTAGAAACATAACTTCTGAATCCGCTTAAATATAACCCGTTAGCGATAGCTGCCATAGCGTGTTCACGGATACCGAAATGCAGGTTTCTGCCCCGATAGGCCTCTTGTTCAAAGGAGATCTCGTTGGGAAGGTCGGTATGGGTTGAAGGCGAAAGATCGGCCGAACCACCAAAGATAAACGGGTAATCAGCGGCTATTTCACGAAGTACAATGCTGCTGGCTTTTCGTCCGGAAACAGGCTGGTCTGTCGGAAAAGTGTGGAGCGACCCAAAAAGACCTTCGGGCAGTTCCCTGTTGAGAAACTGATCAAACTCGCGGGCCAATTCGGGAAACTTTTCCGTGTAGGCATTTTTTAATTTATTCCATTCCTGTTCTTCGTTTCTGCCTTTTTCAACAAAGATGTTTTTTAGGTTCTGAACTTCTTCAGGAACATAAAATTGTTTGTCGGGATCCCAGCCATAGAACTTTTTGGTTTCTCTGATTTCTTCTGCTCCCAAAGGGGAACCGTGAACTTCTGCCGTATCCTGTTTGTTGGGCGAGCCATACCCGATGTGGCTTTTAATGATCACCAAAGCAGGCTTTCCTTTGACCTTTTTGGCTTTTTCCAGCATATGTTTAACAGCCTCTGTATCATTGGCATCTTCCACATGAAAGACCTCCCAGTTATAGGCTTCAAAACGGTCTCCTACCTCTTCAGTAAAAGTCAGATTTGTTTTTCCTTCAATGGTGATGTGGTTTTGATCGTATATCCATACAAGATTGTCTAACCCCAGGTGACCGGCGAGGGAAGCCGCTTCCGAGGAAATGCCCTCCATCATGCAGCCGTCGCCTGCCAGGGCATAGATGGTGTAATCAATCAACGAAAAGTGATCCCGGTTAAAATAGGAGGCCGCTTTCTTTTGGGCTATGGCAAAACCCACGCTGGTAGCCAGTCCCTGACCCAAGGGCCCGGTAGTGGTTTCCACGCCCGGTGTAACACCGTATTCAGGATGCCCGGGACATCTGCTGTTAAGTTCTCTGAAATGTTTGATGTCCTCTAAAGAAAGGTCATAACCCGTTACATGCAGTATGCTGTACAGCATCATGGAGGCATGTCCTGCTGATAAGATAAATCGGTCGCGGTTGAACCAGGTTGGATTTTTTGGATTGAACTTCATGAAATCATGAAATAATGAAAAGACAACAGGAGCCATACCCATGGGTGTTCCCGGGTGACCCGAGTTGGCTTTTTGAACGGCATCCATCGAAAGGGTGCGGATGGTATTGATGCTGAGGTTTCGGATGATATTATTCATGACAATAGTTTAAATGGAAATGTTTTGTGCTGCGGCTTCATCGGTCAGCCAGTAAACGGATCCGTGAAGTGCCTGTACATGGGATGCGGGAAGGTTTTTCCACCCCGGTTCTTTCTTGACGATTTTTTTAACGATTTCTTTCTTTTCATCTCCGGAAACCAGAAAGAAGATGTCGCGGGCATTATTGATGACCTTTCCGGTGGCAGTAATTCGTACCTGACCGGTTTGGGGATGCCTTGCCACGTCAAACCATTTTTCAGATTCGAATAAGGACAACCGATCCGGAAATATGGAGGCCGTATGCCCTTCCGGTCCGAGACCCAGCAAAAACAAATCGAACACAGGACCGGTACCGTTGAAAGCTACCTGATCACGTATTGTCTTTTCATAGCGCTCGGCGGCTTGTTCCGGTTCACATTCCCCACAAATTCTGAAAATATTTTGCTGCGGAATCGGAAGGTGATCCAGAAGAAATTTCCGGGCCATGCCGAAGTTGCTTTCGGGATCTTCAGGAGGCACACAGCGTTCATCACCCCAGAAAATTTTCACTTTATTCCACTCCGTTTTGTCTGCAAAATGGGTGCTGATGTACTGAAAAATTGCCTTTGGTGTGTTTCCTCCGGAAAGTGAAAGTGTAAAATCTTCATCTTTTTCTTTTGCACTTATCCCGCGGATGATTTCCTCTGCTATGAAATCACTCATTTCGTTCATCGATGGAAAGATTCTGATTTTCATACGTTTATTTCCCTTGTTTTTAAAATGTTACAACTGGCAGAATATTCCGTCATTCGATAAATTCTTACAAGGTTGCCTCCAGGTTCCGCAGTTCTCGCCTCTGAAAAGCTTGTCCGATTCGGGAGGACCCCAGGTACCTGCAGGATAACCATACAGCGGAATGGTTGAATTTTGTTTCCATTCCGAAAGTATCGGATCGAGAAAGCGCCAGGCCTCAATCATTTCCTCGGCTCTCGAGAACAGGGTGGAATCCCCGTTTTGTGCGTCATATATGAGTCGTTCATACGCTGGAGCGATGCGTTGATCACTGAGCGAGGAATAGTGAAAATCTAGCCCGGCTTCTTCCACATCAAATTCCTCTCCCGGAGTTTTGATATCGAACTTCATTAAGATGCCTTCGTCGGGCTGGATACGGAGCACGAGTTTGTTGCACAGGTTTTCGCGTGCTGAATTGTGAAACAGAAAATGGGGGGTGGGTTTGAAATGAATGACTACTTCAGTAACCCGCATAGGCAGCCTTTTTCCTGTTCGGATGTAGAAAGGGACTCCGCCCCAGCGCCAGTTGTCGATAAAAAAGCGCATGGCTACAAAGGTTTCTGTCTTTGAATTCGGGGTCACTCCCTGTTCTTCCCGGTAGCCGTTGATTTTTTCGTTGCCAATGGTGGCGTTTAAATATTGACCACGGATGACATTTGCTGCTACTTCTGATTTTTTATAAGGTTTTAGTGACTGCAGTACCTTCAGCATTTCGTTTCGGATGGCATCCGGATTCATGGATGACGGAGGCTCCATGGCCGTTATGGCGGTGAGGTGAAGTAAGTGGTTCTGAACCATATCACTCAAAGCGCCGGAATGATCGTAATACCCGCCTCTGTTTTCTACCCCGATACTTTCCCCGGAAGTGATTTCTACCCGCTGAATATAATTGCGGTTCCACAACGGTTCAAAAATACCGTTTGAAAATCGGGTGACCAGAATGTTTTGAACGGTTTCTTTCCCCACATAATGGTCGATTCGATAGATTTGGTGTTCCTGCCATGAACCGGTCAGTTGCTGGTGAATCTCCATGGCCGAGCTTAGATCAAACCCAAACGGTTTTTCAATAATGATTCTTTTCCAGCCGTTTTTTTCATTGTTTAACCCTATTGTTGCCAGTTTTTCAGGAATAACTCCAATCAGAGAAGGCGGTGTGGCCATATAGAACAATAGGTTGGGTTCGATGTTCAGCTTCTTTTGCAGGCTTTTTATTTTGTCGTCCAGTTTCTTGTACTCTTCATCCTTGTCAAGTTTCATCGTGTGATAATAAAGCAACCGGATAAACTGATCCACCCGTTGTTCGTCGTAGGTCGTTTCGTCACCGAATTTTTTCAGTGCATTTTTCATGTCCTCTCGAAATGATTCATCTGAAAATTCATCCATGGACGCTCCCAGAACAGCAAAATTTGTAGCCAGTAGGTTTTGGGTATACAATGAAAAAAGTGCTGAGATAATTTTTCGTTTGGTTAAATCTCCTGAAGCACCGAAAATGACAAATAGGTGGTTTTCTTCTTTTTTCATAGGGCTATTCTTTTGATTTAACAGCGTGACCGCCAAATTCGTTTCTCAAAGCGGCGAGCAGCTTCATGCCAAATGAATCCCTGTCGCGCGACTGGAAACGGTTGAAAAGTGAAGCAGCAATAACGGGTACGGGAGTATTGAAATCCATTGCTGTGAGCAACGTCCAGCGGCCTTCGCCACTGTCCTGAACAAAGGGTTCCAGTTTGTCCAGGTTCGGATCTTTTCCCAGTGCGTCGTATGCCAGTTCGAGCAGCCATGACCTGACGACACTGCCGTAACGCCAGGCTCCGGCAATCTTCTCCAGATCCAGGTTGTACGGTGAATTTTTCAATATTTCAAACCCTTCAGCATAGGCCTGCATCATTCCGTATTCAATACCGTTGTGTACTTCTTTCACCATGTGCCCGGTTCCTGAAGGTCCACAGTAAACGTAGCCGTCTTTAGGTGCCAGCGTTTTGAAAACAGGTTCAACTATATCAGTAGCTTCCGGGGAACCGCCATACATCAGGCAATACCCGTTTTCAAGTCCCCAAACTCCTCCGCTGGTGCCGCAGTCAATAAACTCCACCCCTTTTTCAGCGGCTTTTTTTGCTCGATCCTGACTGTCTCTCCAGTATGAATTCCCCCCATCAATAATAATGTCTCCTTTGGATAGTTTGGGCAAGAGGGTGTCCAGGTTACTATCTACCGGTTTTCCATTGGGAACCATAAGCCAGATTACTTTTTGTTCGGGCAGCTTGCTGATCATGTCTTCTGGAGAATCACTGGCGATGGCCCCTTTCGAAGCCAGATTATTTACCGTTTCTTTTTGGGGATCCCAAACTACAATTTCGTGGTTATCATTGAGTAATCGGGTTACCATATTGTAACCCATTTTTCCGAGACCGATAAATCCGATTTTCATGTCAATTTAATTTTAGGGTACACACTAAATTTCAACAGCAAAGGTAACGATAACTCAGGGGGAATGTCCCCCGTTTTTGGAGATGTTAAAGTTTTTTAACTTAAAAATCAATAAGTTACAATTTTTTAACAAATAAGTAAGACAATACGGTAATCGATGAAGCGATGAGTGCTTCAACGTATGGGAGACTAAGAAAAAGTGGATATTTTTATAAGAAGAGGGCCTTCTTATTTCTTTTTACCCGGATGCTTTTTGTTTCTTTTAAAAGGCCTTTTGGATTGTGACTTTCCAAAGTTCTTTTTGCTGACTTTCCATTCCGGACCGTCGTCAAATGTTTCGGGCAGTTTCAGTTTGGCTACTTCTTTTCCGATGAGCGATTCAATGCGGTGAAATTTGTACATGTCGTCCTCGTTGATGAGGGTCAGAGCCAGTCCGGTAGTAGCTGCCCGGGCCGTACGGCCTACACGGTGTACGTAGTCTTCCGCATCGCCCGGTACATCGTAATTGATCACAATGTCGATGTCTTTGATGTCGATGCCCCGGCTCAATACGTCGGTAGCAACCAGAACACGGGTTCTTTTGGAATGAAATTTCTGCAACACTTCCTCCCGCAGATTCTGTTCCAGATCAGAACTGATCCAGTCCACCTCATGTCCTTTTGCTTTCAGTCCGCGCACTATGTCGTGTACTTTTTTCTTGGTGGAACTGAAAATTAAGATGCTTTTTACTTCCGGTTTGCCGGTGATCAGACTGTTGATGAGCGGTGTTTTCTGATTTTCATAAACCAAATAGGCTCCCTGTAATACCCCTTCGGCAGGTTTGGCCAGCCCGATGATGATTTCTTCTGGATTCTTCAGAATTCTGGAAGCCAGCTGTTTGATCTTGGGTGGCATGGTGGCGCTGAAGAGCAGATTTTGCCTTTTACTCGGCAAATAGGTGATGATCTTTTGAATGTCTTCATAAAAACCCATATCCAGCATTCGGTCGGCTTCGTCCAGAATCAGATATTCAACATCTTTAAAATTGACATAACCCATGTTGAGATGGGAAATGAGTTTGCCCGGTGTGGCAACGATGATGTCGGTACCCGTGGTGAGTGCCTTTTTCTGTACGTCCCATTCCGAACCCGTGCCGCCTCCGTAGATGGCAATGGATTCGGCGTGGGTAAAATAGGAAAACCCCTGGATTTGCCGGTCGATCTGAAGGGCCAGTTCCCGGGTAGGGACAATGACCAGAACTTTGGTTTTGTGTTTGGAACCGGTTTTTTGAAGGGCATCCAGTACAGGCAATATAAAAGCAGCTGTTTTACCGGTTCCGGTTTGGGCACAGGCCAGCAGATCTTTGTGGTCGATGATGGCCGGAATGGCCTTTTCCTGAATGGGCGTAGCTTCTTCAAACCCCATGTAATAAAGAGCGTCCAGTAAGGTTTCGGAAAGATTGAGTTCGTTAAAATTCATGTAAGAGTATCTGTTTCATCTGATGAAATGCACCAAATCCGATGCAAAAGTAACATATTATAGTTCATCCGTTATTGTATTGGTTCCGTGCGGCTTGTTTTTTGTTCAAATTCTTTCCGGCTCGAGGATGTTTACTACCGGTTCATCAAACCAATTATCTGTATTTTTGCGGTAAAGAACTAAAATAATGAATGCGATTTATCCTTTAAAATTCACACCGATCTTCAAAGACAAGCTTTGGGGCGGTCAAAAAATAAAAACTGTATTGGGAATGGATTTTGGAGCGTTGCCCAACTGTGGCGAAGTATGGGTGATTTCAGGTTACCGTGATAACGTTTCTGTTGTTGAAAATGGCTTTCTGGAAGGCAACGATCTGAACGATCTGATCAGCGTTTACATGGGTGATCTGGTGGGCGATTCCGTTTATGAAGCCTTCGGTGATGAATTTCCCTTGTTGATTAAATTCATAGATGCCAAGGACTGGCTTTCGATCCAGGTGCATCCTGATGATGCACTGGCCGCCGAACGCAATACAGGAAGAGGGAAAACAGAGATGTGGTATATTCTTCAGGCAGACGATGATGCCCAGCTTATTTCAGGATTTAAAAAAGAAATTACCCCGGAAACGTATCAGCATTTGCTGGAAGAAAAAAAACTGCCCGAGGTGTTGAATTACGAAAAAGTAGAGGCCGGGGATGTGTTTTTTATGCCGGCCGGGCGTATTCATGCCACGGGTCCGGGTGTACTGTTGGCAGAAATTCAACAATCGTCGGATACTACTTACCGCATTTATGACTGGGACCGTATTGATGCCGCCGGAATGACCCGCAAACTGCACATTGAAGAGGCCATGGATGCCATAAATTTTGAAGTGGCCCCTCACTATAAAACCCGTTATTCAGCCAGGAAAAACCGTACAGCTACCCTGGTTCAATGCCCGCAGTTTACGACCAATTTGCTGGAGTTCGACGAACAGATCATGAAGGATTTTGAAGAACTGGATTCCTTTGTGATTTATATGGGGATAGACGGCAACAGTAAATTGTCGTGGGATGACGGCAGTCTTGAGATTAAAGCCGGTGAAGCAGTGTTGGTTCCCAACATCATCGAAAGCATTACTTTGCAACCGGAAGGGTCAGCCAAGTTGCTGGAAGTGTACCTTACGGAACAACCAAATTTATAGTGGTGAAACTTTTTGGGACAGAAAGAAAGGAATCGGTGCAAACCCGGTTACAACGACTGTATTTCAATTTTTTCCCGGCTTACCGGAGCACGGGAGCCCGCATTAAATTTATCTCTTCAGATTACAGGGAAATTCACGTGGCCCTGCGGTTGTTCTGGCGCACCCGCAATTATGTGGGAACTGTGTTCGGGGGTAGTATTTTCGGTGCTTTGGACCCGTTGTACATGATCCAGCTGATCAAATTACTGGGCGATGAATATGTGGTGTGGGACAGCCAAGCCAAAGTAGACTTCAAGCGACCGGTTTCGCAAACCGTGTTTGCCCGTTTCCTGATTGAAGATGAATTGCTGCATGAGATCAGGGAAACCGTGTCCAGGGAAAAGAAAATGCAGTTGTGGTTTCCGGCCCGGTTTGAAGACAAAGACGGGAAAGTGTATGCTACAGTGGATAAGTTGTTGTATATAGCTGACAAAGAGTATTACAGACAAATGCGTAACGAAAGAAAAAAACCTGGCCAGGTATAACTACCAATTGATGTAGTGAATTTTAAATCCTGATTCAATATAGGATTCGATCATTTGTTTTCGGGAAAGTTCGGCCTGCTGTTTTGTTTCAAAGCCATTGGAAGTCCGGTGACCGGCATCGGTTTTCCCCCAGTTGGGGATGATTTTTATCAGCAGGTTATCAAATTTATAGTTCAATTCGTATTTATTGATTTGCCGGTGTACATTACTGATGTACATGTGGTATTTGGGATGCCCGCTCCCGTCGGGATCGCAGAAACAGGAGGCTACCACGTAATAATACAGGGGACCGGTTTTATAAGTGGGCAAAGGAGTGTTGACAAAAATACTGTTTTCTTCCACCGGGCTTTTGGGCGGATTTATATTGTTGCGATAAATGGCTGTATGAAAATCATAACAAACATCAATACCTGTTAACAGTAGATCCTGGTCGCCGTCGTGGTCGAAATCGCCCCACAAGGCCTTGCCATTGGTTACACCGGGAAGTCCGGCCATAACCGGTTTAAAACTAAAGGCCAGTTTGTTTTCGTACACGAGAGTATAGGGGCGCTCCATCGATTCGCCGGTAATCACCAGATCCATGTCCCCATCGTGGTCGAAATCAGCGGCATCCACGTTGCCGTTTTTCAACGGTCGAATAGGAACCGAAACTTCGCGAAAGACCCAACCCGTCTGGTTAGAATACATACGACACTGGGGAACACCCTCTGCATCGGCACCCGTAATAAAAATATCCACATCGCCGTCGCCATCGAAATCGGCACAGGCTACATCTCCGTTCTGCAGAGGATCAAAATTGCGGACAAAAGAAAACGACTTTCCCTCGTTGTTTTTATACAAAGCAGTAATGGCACGATGCCCGTCGTTGCCCATAATCACCACATCGGGATAGCCATCACTGTTGAAATCACCCCATCGGGCGCACCCATTCACCACACCGGGAATACGGGTTAATATCCGATGGAAAACGCCTTTATCATTTCGGTAAATATAAGTGGCTAACTGATTGCTGGCATCCTTTCCGGTGGCCAGAATGTCCATATCTCCATCCTTATCGAAATCGGCCCAGGCAACGGAACCGCCCGAAAGACCTATGAAATGAGAATTGGTCACTGCAGTAAACCGTCCATTTCCATCATTCCGGTATAATTTCATTACCGGAACACCCTGCTGATTCAATCCGGTCATTACCACATCGGGCTTTCCATCCCCGTTATAATCAGCCACAGCTGCATCGCCATGATACAAAGCCGGAAAAGGAGAATAGACGCGTACAAAATTACGGGATCCGTTGTTTTTTTCCAGTTGAGAGTAAAGGAGGTGATGTGTATCGTTGTACCGTTCGCCGGCAGCGTAAGCAAAGGATGTTCCGCCTGAAGCAATAATCCATGTGGCTACCGGATCCATAACACCGGAGAACTGTGTGGGAAGCTTGGTGAAGACCTGACCCTTTGTGAATCCAAAAGTCATGAGGAAAACGAGCAACAACAGGTACTTTTTATCCATACGGAACCA
This sequence comes from Bacteroidales bacterium, assembly GCA_016936355.1. Taxonomy (GTDB): domain Bacteria; phylum Bacteroidota; class Bacteroidia; order Bacteroidales; family F082; genus Sulfidibacterium. The sequence goes on from JAFGYB010000058.1 coordinate 42,711, forward strand.
GTTAAGTTCAAAAGTTAAAAATAGAAATTATTTTTGACATCCCATTCCTCCATAGTTCCCAGTTGTATTTATATTTGGGGTCTTTCTATTTTATACAAGAGGCCCGGATGTCGCTCAAAATCAAATTCTCCATGAAAGGTCATCCCTATTTTTTCCAACACACGGATGGAAGCCGTATTTTCTTTCATTGCCCGTCCTATAATTTCGTCCACCTCCGGCTGATCCAATCCCCATTCAACACAAGCCCGTGCTGATTCAGTAGCATAACCCTGATTCCAGTATTTTCTAAACAAACGAAAGCCCACATCCACTTCGCCCAGGGCGGGCGTGTATTTCAAACCACACCAGCCCAGGAATGCCCCATCTTCTTTCCGGATCACGGCCCATCTTCCAAAACCATATTTTTTGTACTGATCGTAATTTTTCAGAAATTGTCTGGCTTCTTCTGCGTTTTCAAACGGCTTATCCCCGGTATATTTTACAACTTCGGGATCGAGATTCAACAGGTAAAAGGATTCCGCATCCTCCGGATTCATTTCCCGTAAATAAAGTCTTTCCGTTTCGAGAACCATAGACATCGAATTTTAAAGCAATAAAAGTATAAACTTTCCTGACCTGAAAGGAAATAAAAAAGGCTGTCCGAAAAACGAACAGCCTCAGCTATGAAATGTGTTTTCTTTTACAATTCAATTTCTTTTTGAATCTGTGCCAGCCAGCGGGTCACCCGGTCTTCCGTTAATTCAGGTTCGGTATCTTCGTCCAGTGCCAGGCCGTAAAATTCGTCTTTCTGAGCGCCTTCGGAATTGGTAAAGCGATAGCCGGTTACAGGCCAGCGACCGATGATACGGGCATTGGTCTTGGCAATCTCATCGTGGAAGATCCCCAGGGCATCCACAAAGTTATCGGGATACAACAATTGATTTCCCAAACCAAAAGCGGCAAAGGTCATCTCACTCAGGTCCCGGTTTTCAATCGTTCTGAAGAACCGGTTCCACATGTTGTCGTTGGTGGCATCTTCCCATTTGTCGGCTCCTACAGTTGATCCCCCCAGCAGAGCCAGCTTGTACTGCAAAAGCTGATCCATATCAAAACTCTCCAGGTCGAAAATATCGGCTACTTCCGAACCCAGTTTAGCATAAACGACATTAGCGGCTTTTTCCGCATTTCCTCCTTTTGCCCAGTACAATATGACAACCTTTTTCATTGTTTTATTTTTTAAAGTTCTGTAGAGTCATTCGGAAATTTCCTGTGAAAAAGGAACAGTTTTTACCAAACGACTCCGATTGAGTTATATGGCTGTAAAATTATAACTAATTCTTGAACTGTTGTTCCGGATAAGATTTTTTAGAATGAGTAAAAATTGATGGTTGAAACCCGGTCTATACCACATACCGGACGATTTTTTGCGAGAGGTGGGCCAGTACTTCATAATTCAACTGATCACTGATGTCGCTGAAGGCAGTAACCTTGATTTCCAGTTCCCCCTGTTTCCCGATAATCACCACTTCATCGCCTACCTGAACATTTTCTACATGCGTAATATCGGCCACAATCATATTCATATTCACCAGCCCGATTACCCGGCATCGCTGTCCATGAATCAGCACTCTTCCTCTGTTGCTCAGCGACCGGCTGAAACCACTGGAATAACCCACCGGTATTAATGCCGTTAAAGTATCAGTCTGTGCCTGAAAAGTAATGCCGTAGCCGATGAATTCTCCCGTCTTTACTTCCTTTACGGACATTACTTTACTGTGCCAGCTCATGATTCGTTCCAGCGGATCTGATTTGTCCGGTTTTGCGTTGATGTAATGAATAAACGTTTCCATGCTGGGCCAAAACCCGTATTGCATGATGCCGATCCGTACCAGATCCATACGGGTTTTCGGATACACAAAAGCCGCTGCCGAGTTGGCTACATGCCTGTATTTTGGGTGGATGTTGTTTTCCTTTAACTGCTCCAGCATTTTATGGTACTGTTTCAATTGCTTCTGTATCCTGAGGTGATTTGAAATGCTTTCCGCACCTGCCAAATGAGTACAAAATCCCATGACCTCAAAATAGTTTCGGTTATTGTTGATGAGCTCTATGGCCTGTTTCAGGTTTTGCCTGTTGAGACCTGTTCGGTTCATCCCCGTTTCCGCTTCCAGATGAATCCTTGCTTTAAGATGCAGCGTCCGGGCAGTTTTTAAAGCCAGGCGCAACCGTTCCAGATTAAAGACAAAAAATTCAAACCCTTTTTCAAGTACTTCTTTCATCCGGTCGTTCGGAATCCAACCCATGATCATGACACTGCACTCTTCTGACATGCTTTTGCAAACTCGTTCTGCTTCGGTATAGTCGAACACGGCAAAATGATTAATCCCGTATTTTTCAAAAAGAGGAACCACTTGTTCAATGCCGTGCCCGTAAGCATTGGCTTTCACGACGGACGATATTTTTACTCCGGGCCCCAGTTTCTTTTTTAAAAATTCAATGTTGTTTTCAACAGCTTTTTCGCTGAGTGTAATCTCAGAACTTCTGTTCATGATTTCAGGTTTAAATTTTCATAGATTGAATAAAACATCTGAATGCCTGTATCGATGATGTCATCCGGAAAGTCATAATCGGGATTGTGCAACGCCGGTTGATCAGTCCCCGATCCGATTCCGAAGTATGCCCCCATGTATTGTTCCGTGAAGTAGGAAAAGTCTTCCGACCAACGGAAAGGAGTTTCCAAATATTCGTATTCCAGTTTATTTTCTATTGCCGCCTTTTCAACCAGGACAACACATTTGTTGTTGTTTTCAAGTGCAGGAAATATTTCGGAAAAAGAGCGGGTATGGGAAAGTCCTTCGTCCTGTGCAATCTTGCTGATGATTGACTCCACTTTCTTTGTAAGCAGTTTCATGTCTTCATTCTCAAAGGCGCGCAATGTGAGCATCACTTCAGCATTTCCGGGTGTGGTACCAAACGAAATCTCTCCCATTCGGATGTGAATGATGGTAAGCAGTGTCAGGTCCTGAAAAAGAGCTTTATTTTGAATCAGCTGATCCAGTTCGTTGATGGTCCGGGCTATTGCCTTGGCAGGACTGATGCCTTTTTCGGGTTCTGCAGCATGAGCTGTTTTCCCGGTAAAGGTTACGGTCATTCCTTTAGATGCAGCTGAAAAAACCCCTTTTCTCAACAGGATTTTGTTTTTCTTTTCTCCCGGAATGTTGTGCAGAGCAAACACATAATCAGGATTGATCTTTTTGAATTCGGGATCGTTCACCACATCACGGGCCCCTTGCTCTACTTCCTCAGCCGGTTGAAAAAGAAAAACCACGTTCCCTTTCACGGGACGGTTCGCTGCAGCCTTTTGAGCCAGTCCCAGCACGATGGCCATGTGTCCGTCGTGCCCACAGGAATGCGCCACCCCCTTATTTTGTGATTCATACTCCAATTGGGTGGTTTCCAAAATTGGCAAGGCATCCAGTTCGGAACGAAACAGGACCGTGGGGCCATGGTCTTTTCCTTTGAAAATAAAGGCTTTCCCATGCGAAGCCAGCGATATTGTTTCGTCGGGATGAAAGGACTTCATCAATTCTTCAATCCGTTCTGAAGTAAGCACTTCACGGTTTGAAATCTCAGGATTTTGATGTATTTGGTGGCGTATGTTCAGGATGTTTTTTTCCGGCATAATTCTTTAGATGTAAGATCTGCCAAATTAATCATAGCCAGCCCCAAATCCAAAATTAATTTACTAAAAGACGTGAAAAATTAGGAGTTTGATGAAAAACACGAAGGAAAAATGTAAGACTTCGTTATCGGCAATTTTCATCTAAAGGAGGCTTTGATAAATTTTTCGACCAGTTCCCCCAATTAAAGCTTGTGGGTGGCCACCAAACCCGAAACCTGGTATCTGATGAGTTGTTTCAACAACGCCTGGGAACTTTTCCTACTGCAAATTTTAGGATTGCGCTTATTATTTTATTCCGGATAAAATTCAACAAACAAGTAACAATTAATGAATGATTTCTTAGCTTTGAAGGTAAAATACTATCATTAAGATGGATAATCTTGCCCATAAATCGAATCGATTTCAAACCTATAACATCAATTATCAGATTATTCTTCTTTATAGGTTTTTATTGCTGATGGCTTTATTCACTATTTCGAGGCTTGGTTTTTATTATTTCAATACCGGGCACTACCCGGATATGACTTTCGAAAGGTTGATGAGGATAATGCAGGGAGGGTTTAAATTTGATGTTACAGGGATTTTATATGTAAATGTATTATACATACTTCTTTATCATCTGCCATTTCCTTTCAGAAATACTAAAAGTTATAGCCGTTTTTTAAAATGGTGGTTTTTTATATCGAATGGGATCGCATTAGCAGCCAATGTGGGTGATTTCTTTTACTTTGATTTTATTTTAAAGCGTTCTACGGCAGATGTTTTTATGTTTGCTAAAGAAGGAAATATAGTAACCCTTTTTATTCACTTTATTGTAGACTACTGGCAGGGACTTGTTTTCTGGTTATTACAAATGGCTGTTCTTATTTGGGGCTATGATAAGGTGAAGCTTCTGACAGAAGTTAAGCCGAAAAAATTATCTTTTTATCTTTCCGCTGTATTCTGGCTATTAATCAGTGTTTATTTTTCCGTTATTGGGATTCGCGGAGGTTTTACAGGAACTACCCGACCCATTACGTTGGGTAATGCCGGGGCATATACTCAAAAACCGCTTGAAATGGCCATCGTTTTAAATACTCCTTTTAGCATTATTCGCACACTGAATAAAAAGCCTTTAAAAGAGGAACATTATTTCCCGGATGAGGAACTGAAACAAATTTACTCACCCATTCACCCAGCTCATACTTCAGGGGCATTTAAACCACTCAATGTGGTAGTGCTCATCATGGAAAGCTTTGCTAAAGAGTACGTGGGCGCTTACAACAGGAATTTGGATCATGGTGAATACCGGGGGTATACACCCTTTTTAGATTCATTGATTGGCAAAAGCAAGTGTTTTCAATATTCATTTGCCAATGGCCGGAAATCAATTGATGCATTGCCATCTATTACATCCAGTATTCCCTCAATGGTCAATCCGTATGTGACTTCTGTGTATGCATCAAATAAAATTAACAGTCTGGCCCTTACTTTGAAAAAGAAGGGGTACGAAACTGCATTTTTTCATGGGGCTCCAAATGGATCAATGGGCTTTGATGCTTTTATGAAAGTAGCCGGTTATGATCAGTATTACGGAATGACGGAATACGGAAACGATGATGATTTTGACGGTTCATGGGGGATTTGGGACGAAGAATTTATGCAATACATGGCGGATGAATTCGGAAAATTAAAACAGCCGTTTCTTGCCACTTTCTTTTCAGTATCTTCTCATCATCCTTTCAAGGTACCCCAAAAATACGAAGGAGCATTTCGGAAAGGAACACTTGAATTCCATATTCCCATTCAATATTCTGATTTGGCTCTTAGAAAGTTTTTTGCAAAAGCGTCAAAAGAACCCTGGTTTATAAATACCCTCTTTGTATTAACGGCTGATCATTCAAATCATGCGTGGCATCCTGAATATAAAACTTCTATTGGTGATTTTTCAATTCCAATTTTGTTTTATCAACCGGCAGATACTTTGTTAAGAGGTGTGGACTCAACCAGTGTTGCACAGCAAATAGACATTATGCCCACAATCCTGGATTACTTAAATTATGATAAAGAATATTTTGCTTTTGGTGTAGATTTGCTGGATAGCTCTGCAACAAAGTTCGCAGTCAATTATAACAACAGTACGTATCAATTGATTCAGGGAAAGTATCTGCTGCAGTTTCTTAATGGCAAAACCATTGCTGTTTATAATTATGTCAATGATCCGTTACTCAAGACAAACCTGATTGGTAAAGTTCATGATATTCAGGCAAAAACGGAAAAAATGATGAAGGCGTTTATTCAGCAGTATAACAACAGGATGATTCATAATCAACTGGTCGTAAATTGAGAATGAGTTCCTGATGCACTTACCCATCAGGAATGTTAAATGAAACTTTACCTAAAAGACCTGAAAATTCTCTGTCAGGCAAGGATTTTCTTGTTAGGGCAGGAAATATTATTAATCTTCCGTATCGGCGATGCCCATTTTTTTCATCAGGAAAGAGGCGTTCAGATTTTGTGAAATACCCTCTTTCAAAGTATAGTCAAACACCATTTCTTCACCGGTAATTTCCACCTCAAACCGTTTGTTGACGATGTGGTCGGGAAACACTTCGGCCAGTTCACCCAACGAAAGATCATGCGTCGCCATCAGTCCCGAAGCCTGGCGATGAATTAATTGTTTCAACAGTGCCCGTGACCCTTTTTGTTTGTCCTTAGAATTAGTGCCCCGAAGGATTTCATCCAGGATAATGAACAGCGGAATTCCTTCTTCGAGGCATTCGATGATTTCCTTCAACCGCTTCAGTTCGGCAAAGAAATAGGAAGCTCCGTCCTGCAATGAGTCGGAAGTCTTGATACCTGTAAATAATTGAACCGGAGTAAAGGTTAATGAATCGGCCAGCACCGGGGCTCCGGCCATGGCCAGCAGCAGGTTTACTCCTACCGTTCTCAAATAGGTGCTTTTGCCTGCCATGTTGGCGCCAGTGATCACCTGAAACTGTCCCCATCCCTTTAATGATGCCGGGTTCCCAACACAAGAATCTTCGCTGATAAAAGGGTGTCTCAGGTTTTCTCCTTCGAGTATAAATCCCTGTTCTGACTGTTGCGGAAAGTGTGCATCAGGAAAGTTAAAGGCGAATCCGGCCCATGCATTCAATTCATCCAGCCGGGCCAGCTCAGCAAACCATGCACTCAGTTCGGAACCGTATTCCTTTTTCCACTGCTCCAACCGCATCACCTGGAGAATATCCCACAGGAAAAACACATCCAGTAAAATGCCCACCAGGAAATTCAGGCGATAATCAAAAGCCTTTGAGATGGAAGCCAGTTTTCGGAACGCCTGATTGGCAGAAGCTTCTGCTCCTGCCAATGCCGATCGAACAGACACCAGCAAATCAGAATGAAATTTCTGTTCCTGAATTTTTTCAAAAAGGGTGGCATAGGTTTCCAACAGTTCGGTTTGTTTTCCCAACAGGGCATGTTCCTTGTTGATTACCGACAGTTTGGGCATCAAATTGATCGTGGGCAACAGCAGAAAAATCCAGAACCAAGAATTACTCAGTACTCCTGCCAAAATCAGCCCGGTAACGCTAAGACCAACCAGTGGATTGACCACCAACATGATATAATTTAGCAGGTTATGAAATGAAGTGTTGGAGGAATCGGCCCACTGTAAAAGTTTGGTCAATGAGAGTTTATCCCGCATTTCATCCTGTCCCAACGCCTGAAATTCCTGTCGCCACTCCGGCAGGTTTTTTAGTTCCTCAATGGCTTGTTGCCGGGATTGTAAGGAATCTTTTCTGCTTAACGGATCTTTTAGAGTTTTTGACAACCGGTTTAAACCCATATGGGTTACGCAACGATCGATCAGTTGAAACAACGATCGTTTCCCAAACACATCCAGATCGCCAGCAAAGGGATGATCAGGCTCCAGAAACAGTTGTCCTTCATCCTTGCTTCCGGTATTGCCATCCATCAGCTCCAGCTCAGTCTGGTTGATTTTCAACAGCTGACCATTGCGCTGTTTTTCACGATACAAGCGAACATGTCGAAGGATCAGTAAAATAAACACGGTGATTCCGGTACCCAGCATTGCCGACAAAGCAACCCAACTGTCATAAACTGCCCCCAAATAAATACCTACAGCCGTGAACACGAAAACGGCGACACGCCACAGGGATGTTCGCCTGATCCGATCCTGAATATGCTGTCCTTCATTGGAAAACTGATTAATCCGTTGTTGATAAAAATCTGTGATGCGGTTTCTTTCCTGGGTCATAAGAATAAAATGTCTGACAAAATAACGAAGAATTTATTCTACTACGGAATAAACTGCTGTGCAATGTGAAAGTTCAAACGGGATCTTAACTTTCAAATTCCAGCTTCCAGTCCCTGTTTTTCTCAAAAAAAAATTCAAATCTTGAACATAATTCACATACATTTTACATATGTCGCTAAAACCATATTATTTTTACACCCTCATCTGAAACAGATAACACACTATATAACATGAAGAAAAAACTACTTTTTTTATCCGCAATCATCCTGATGAATTATGGATTAACCTTTGCTCAGGAGGTTGAATTAAAAGATCCTTCCGTTTATGATTTTCAAAGCACTCTGGCTCCGTTTTCCTTCTCTACGACTACACTGACACCACAGGATTTGCCCTGGAGTCTGGCTTATGCCGGCAGTTACGGACAACAGGTCTCGGGCCCGTTCGGGTACGATGGCGTGGAACAACAAGTTTCGGTAATGGGGTATCTGGGCGGGCGTTTTACGCTGTTGGCCCATGCCGGTTTGGGCTTTCCGCGGGGAAACATTATCAATAGTGCCCAACAAGTGGAGGTGATCCGAAATTTTATTGGGGGCAAAAAATATGGTGGTTTTCGTCTGGGTATTGGGCTGGGGGCCAACCACGATTACAGTAATGTGATTTCTGCACTGGGCCGGGTGGTTATTTCTTATGACCAACCCAGATTAAAGATAGCAGGAAATTTGTTGTTTGAAAAAGCTTTTGCTGCTGACCGCGATAAGATCGATATTATTACGAGCCTTGGTGTTCAGTATCGGATTACCACAGCTTTTTACGCCGGACTGGAAGCGGTTGGTGAGGATCTCGAAGGTTTGTGGAATCCCCAGGAAGCCGAAGGTGGCGCCCGTATTTTAGTTGGGCCTTCGCTGAACCTGGTGCCCAATAAATCCCGTTTTTCCTTTTCCCTTTCCGGGGGACCGGTCATGTATGCCACACGTAGTGCAGAATCCAACCCAACCGCCATTCGGGAATTGCCATTTGAGAACGGACTGACCATCCGTGCCCGTGTGATCTTCAAACTCTCACAGAACTAACGGACAAAATGGAAGAGTATTTATAGTATCAAGGTAAAATTCAAACAGGTTCAATATTAGGTATCTATTATCTTTGTGGTGTGGATTTGTCCGCAATTTTTTTAAACCTAAAACCACAAAATATGAACACTGTTTTTTGGGATATCCTTTTCATCCTTCTGCTTGCCGCGGTCTTACTTACGTTGATTTATTTGGATTGGATGGATTTTGTTCTGAAATTCCCTTTCATTATGATCTTAACAGGCTATTTTATCGGACGGTATACTACACACTTAATCAACAAACAGGTCGCCAAGAAACAAGTATAGGCAGAAAGGAGTTACCCCATTTTAACCGTGTATCAAAACGGTGCCGCAATAAATGCTGTCGGAGATTCCTTCTTCATTTACAATGCCCAGCAAGGCTTTCTGTTTGACAAATACCAGATAGCAGGCCACTTCTTTGCCCCGAAAGTTTTTGGACAACTTAATCTCGGCTTCTCCGTCTTTTCGGCGTGCTGCATCCAGCCTGTAATCTGATAATTTTTCGTCAATACAGCGAACAACCACCAGTGCTTTGTCCTGTTCACGTCCCTCAGGGATGGCCTCTGATACATTCCAAAAGAACTTCACAGTATCATTGGAGGCAGCTCTAGCTGCTGCTTTCACATTGCCGGGCAAAGTTCCCCTGCTCACCAGTACGCTGGATGGATTTACTTTTATTTCAGGATAATTTCCGATCAATGCCGATTTCATATTGTACGACATGGCTGCATTGTATGCTGATTTGTCGGCAGTATAGGCACCAAAACCCAGTCTCAGAAACTCTTTAAGGGGTAGCAAGAATTCCTGAGTATTTACGAAACGCATGCGCTGAGCTAACTGCTTCTCCGTATTGGGATGATTCACTTTATCGGGTCTTGTGCGGATGTAATAACCATCTTTCCAGCGACAACCCACAAGATTGCCCAGTTTCCCTGTAAACGGCCCCTGGAGATTGTTGTTTTTTAATCGTGCCATGCTATTCTTTTGTTGTTCCTGAACACTGTTGAATGTGATTTTTCAAAGATACTGAATCTTTTCTAAATAGTTAGTTTCTTCTAAAAAAAGACCTTATAAACGAAGAAGGTACGGAAAAAGTAAAAATTTAATACGAAGAAATATTTTAATGAATGATCCGGTTTCATGTGGTTTAGAAAACAAGAAACCAACCCGGATATTTGGCAACCTTCCAAACTGACCGATTTCGAACACTTGATGCTGTCAGGCGAACACCTTTCCAGAATCAATATCAGCGAAATAGAGCCAGGAAGCACTGCAAAGATCTGTAAAAGAGTTGTGTATAAAAAATGGCACAGTTCATGATTTAGCAAATCCGACCCGAGGAAAAATTGAGGGATCTCGTTCTTTTTTAGGGTTGAGCAACGAATAGCTACATTCTCATTACTTCCGGCAGCCCGGGTTTCTGGGTTGCCGGATTTTTTGAATCGGAAGAGAACCCTGGAATTTTGACACAGAAAAATCAGAACACATGATTCAACTGAAAAGCATTCATAAATCGTACGAAACCGGAAAGAACAGCCTGCATGTGCTGAAAGGGATCGATCTGCATATCAAAGAAGGGGAGCTGGTATCCATTATGGGTTCATCGGGTTCGGGAAAATCCACCTTACTAAATATAATAGGAATACTGGACAATTACGACAAGGGAGATTACTATCTGAACGGAACTCTGATGGCTAATTTGAGCGAAAACAAAGCGGCCTACTACCGGAACCAAATGCTTGGATTTGTCTTTCAGTCGTTCAATTTGATTCCCTTTAAGAATGCTGTGGAAAATGTAGCTCTTCCACTTTATTATCAGAAAGTAAACCGGAAAAAAAGAAATAAACTCGCCCTTGAATACCTCGATAAAATGGGTCTGGCCGACTGGGCTGACCACTTACCTTCGGAACTTTCGGGCGGACAGAAGCAGCGTTTGGCTATTGCCCGCGCCATGATCACTCAACCGAAAGTAATTCTGGCGGATGAACCTACCGGAGCGCTGGATTCCAAAACTTCACTGGAAGTCATGGATCTGTTGCGCGAACTCAACAAACAGGGTATTACCATGCTCATCGTAACCCACGAGCAGGATATTGCCGAAACCACCGATCGCATCATTCACCTGAAGGACGGAGTCATAGAATATGATGCCAACGGAACAGAAATGAAAGAAAAAGTAATCAAAGCCATCGTAGAAGAAAAAGTAGGATGATATTCGAAAGAGACAACTGGCAGGAAATTTTCAGTACGATCAACAAAAACAAGTTGCGTACTTTTTTAACGGGCTTCAGTGTTGCCTGGGGGATCTTCATGCTTATTATTTTGCTGGGATCGGGCAACGGTTTGCAGAACGGTATACACCACCAGTTTGAAGACGATGCCATCAACAGTCTGTGGGTCTTTTCCGGGCAAACTACCAAGGCTTATAAAGGGATGAATGCCGGCCGTCGGATCCTTTTCAACAATCAGGATTACCAAAAAGTAAAAAACAGCGACGCGTTTATTGATCATGCTTCCGGTCGTTTTTATTTGGGAAGTAAGGTCATCAACTTCAAGAAGAACTATGGTACCTATGATATTCGTGCGGTCAACCCCGGACATAAATACATCGAAAAAACCAACATCACTCAGGGGAGGTTTTTGAATGAATTCGACAATAAAAAATTTCAAAAAGTTGTCGTGATCGGTGACATCGTTCGGAAAGATCTCTTTAAAAAAGGGGAAGAACCGTTGGGACAGTACATCAATGTGGGGCGGATTCCTTTTAAAGTGATCGGAGTTTTTGAAGATGCCGGGGGGGAAGGGGAAATGAGAAAAGTCTACATCCCTATTTCAACAGCCCAGCGCATTTTCAACGGAAACAACCGCATTCACCAGATGATGATGACTGTGGGCAATGCTTCCTTGAAACAGACCAAACAAATTGAGAAGGAAATCAGAACCCAGCTGGCTGCCCTGCATCATTTCGACCCGGATGATTCCCGCGCCATCCGCATCAACAACAACGTGGAAAACTACAAACAGTTTCAGAACCTTTTTCTGGGTATTAAAATCTTTATCTGGATCGTGGGAATCGGAACCATCATTGCCGGAATCGTAGGCATCAGCAACATTATGATGATCGTGGTAAAGGAAAGAACCCGGGAAATTGGTGTACGCAAAGCACTGGGTGCTACTCCTGTTTCGATTATCGGACTGATCTTACTGGAATCAACCGTCATAACCAGTTTCGCCGGATACATCGGGCTGATGCTGGGTGTGGGATTGCTGGAGCTGATCAATAAATACATGCCCGCTTCCGACTTTTTCAGGAATCCGGAAGCCAATATTCAGGTGGCACTGACAGCTATGTTGTTGTTGATCATTGCAGGAATCATCGCCGGATTCATTCCGGCTAGGAAAGCAGCCTCCATTAAACCCATTGAAGCATTAAGAGACGAGTAAAAATCTAACGCATGAAATTTTTTGACCTTGACAACTGGCAGGAAATCTGGATCGCACTGAAAAAAAACCCGGTGCGCACGTTCTTCACGGCGTTTGGTGTGTACTGGGGCATATTCATGCTGGTGATGATGCTGGGTTCGGGTACGGGACTGAAAAACGCCGTCTATCAGGGATTCAGTGATTTTGCCACCAACAGTTTCTTTATGTGGACCCAAACCACATCCATGCCTTACGAAGGTTTTAAGCGGGGACGACGTTTCTTTTTTGAAAACAGCGACATCAAAGCCATTCGGGAAAATGTTCCCGAAGTGAAGCTACTGGCACCCCGGTTGCGCGGAGGCGGATTCCGTGGTGCAAACAATGTAACCAAAGGGAAAGAAACCGGGGCGTTCAATATCTTTGGTGACTATCCCGATTTTTTCAAAATTGACCCCGTGGAAATGCTCTCCGGTCGGTTACTCAATGAAAACGATATCAGGGATTACCGAAAAGTAGCCGTCATTGGTCAAGCGGTGGTGAAGAGTTTGTTTAAAGAAGAAGAGCAACCCATAGGAGAATACATCCGCATTCAGGGAGTCTATTTTCAGGTCATCGGCACTTTCAAATCCAAAAAAACAGGACCGCAGGCAGAAAATGAGAACAACAATATTTTCCTTCCTTTTACCAGCATGCAAAGAGCGTTTAATTATGGCAACCGGGTGTTTTGGTTTGCTGTCAACTCACAGGACAATATTCCTGCATCGGTAACAGAGGAAAAAGTGGTTGCCCTGATGAAAAAGCGTCACCACATCAATCCCCAGGATGATCAGGCCATCGGTCACTTCAATCTGGAGAAAGAGTTTAGAAAAATGAGCGGCCTGTTTGGCGGCATCAACGGCCTGGTCTGGATTGTGGGGATCGGAACCCTGCTGGCCGGTGTGATCGGTGTATCCAACATCATGCTGATCATTGTGAAGGAACGTACAAGAGAAATCGGGGTTAAAAGGGCTTTGGGTGCCCGGCCTATGCACATTATTTCGCAAACCATTCTGGAATCCATTACACTGACAACCATTGCCGGTTATGTCGGACTGGTAATTGGTGTGGGATTTCTGGCACTCATTGACAGCCTGCTGGTGAAAAGCGGAGCCGGAACGGAATTGTTCCTGCATCCGGCCATCAGTTTTAAAGTGGGCATTACGGCGCTGGGCATCCTCATCTTTGCCGGTGGACTTGCAGGACTGATTCCTGCCAAACGGGCCGCAAGCATCAAACCCATCGAGGCATTAAGAGACGAATAAAACTTTGCATAAAATCCCGGAAACGGGCTGAAAAAAGAAACAATTAAAAAATTAAAAACATGAAATCTTTTCTGAAAATTCTGGTCGTTTTTCTGGTACTGGGTGTCTTCGGCTATACCCTGTACTATTTGTGGGAAAAATCCAAATCCAAGCCTGTTGTGTATCAAACAGAAAAGCCAAAATATTCTGACATCATACAAAAAACGGTTGCGACCGGATCGGTGGTTCCCCGAAAGGAAGTGGAAATCAAACCGGTGGTATCGGGGATTATTTCCGAAGTTTATGTGGAAGAAGGGGATATGGTAAAAGCCGGTGATCTGATTGCCAAGATCAAGCTGATTCCCAACATGATTACACTGAACAATGCCGCCTCAAGAGTGGACCAGTCCAAGATTAATCTGGCGGATGCAAGGCGAAATTTTGAACGACAGGCCGAGTTGCTGAAAAAAGGAGTAATTGCCAAAGCCGATTACGATGTGTACGATACCAAATACCGCATAGCTCAGGAAGAATACAAAACGGCCGCTGAAAATCTTCAGTTGATCCGTGAAGGACAGATCAAGAAATCCGGTTCACCCACCAATACGCTGGTACGATCCACAATTTCGGGAATGGTTTTGAAAGTGCCTGTAAAACAAGGAACTCAGGTGATTGAAGCCAATAACTTCAACGCAGGAACCACCATTGCCACGGTGGCGGATATGAAAGATATGATCTTCCGGGGAAAAATTGACGAAACCGAAGTAGGCAAAATCAAAGTAGGTATGCCGTTGATATTAACCATCGGCGCAATTGATGATGCCAAATTCAATGCTGTACTGACTAAGATCGCCCCAAAAGGGGATGAAGAAAACGGAGCCATCCAGTTTGAAATCGAAGCCGATGTCAAATTGCAGCAAAATCAGTTCATCCGCTCCGGGTACAGTGCCAATGCCGATATTGTACTGCAGAAAGCCTTGCATGTGCTGTCGATTCCGGAAAGGTTGTTGCATTTTGAAGGTGATTCGGTTACCTACGTGGAGGTTCAAACCACTCCCGATACTTTTGAAAAAAGAATCATCAAAACAGGACTGTCAGACGGAATCAATATTCAGGTTGTTTCCGGGCTGACCGAAAAAGACATTGTTCAAATTCCGCAGTAAAACAACTATCTACTTCATATAAAGTCTGCAAATTATAAATAAAAGAACAAATGAAAAAAAGTACGTATTTACTGGCAACGCTGATTTTTTTCAGCAGTTTGTCACTTAAAGCACACGAAGGGATGTGGATTCCCATGCTGCTGAAGCAAAACTTTGCTGCCATGCAAAAAATGGGTCTGAACCTGACCCCCGAACAAATTTACAGTATCAACCACGGAAGTATGAAAGATGCCATCGCAGGGCTCTCCAACTCTCCCAATCCACAGGGGTTCTTCTGTACTTCTGAAATTGTATCCGATCAGGGGCTGTTGTTTACAAATCACCACTGTGGTTATGAGTCCATTCAGAAACACAGTACAGTAAAAAATGATTATTTGAAAGACGGTTTCTGGGCCATGAGTCAGAAAGAAGAGTTGCCAAACATGGGGCTTACCGCTTCTGTTTTGGTACGTATGGCTGATGTAACCGACAGCATTGTTCCTCAGCTCGGCAATAAAGAAGGTCGCGACAGGTCTGCCGCAGCCAGTGAGATCATTGCTCGACTGAAAAAAGAAAATTCAGAAAACGGAAAATACAATGTGGTGATCAAGCCTTTCTTTGAAGGCAACAAGTATTTTATGATGGTCTATATTGTATACAAAGACGTGCGCCTGGTAGGTGCTCCCCCGTCGGCTATCGGAAAATTTGGTGGTGATACAGACAACTGGATGTGGCCCCGCCATACCGGAGATTTTTCTATTTTCCGCATCTATACAGCTCCCGATGGTTCGCCGGCAACCTATTCCAAAGACAATGTTCCCCTAAAACCCAAATATCACCTGCCTATCTCTCTGGATGGTGTGAAACCCGGTGATTTCGCCATGACCTGGGGATTCCCGGGAAGCACCACCCGGTATATGACGGCTCCCGAGCTGAAATTCCGTATGGCTGACTATATGCCTCCGCTCATCACAGCCTTCGGCAAAAAACTGGAGATATGGAAAAAACACATGGATGCCAATCAGGATGTACGCATTAAATATTCGTCCGAATATGCCATGATTGCCAACAGCTGGAAATATTTTGTGGGGCAAACCAAAGGAGTTCGCGATTTGGGTGTAATCAAAGAAAAAGAAGCCTTCGATCAGAAATTTAACCAGTGGGCTGATGCCAATGCCGATCGGAAAGCTGAATTCGGAAGTGTGATCAGCAACCTCACCAAGGATTATGAAAAAGCCTCCCAGGGAATCGAACCTTTGATTTATGCCAGCGTAACCGGAGTTTCAGGAGCACAGATCATCGGTTTTGCACGACAATTTTCTGGGATTGAAAATTTACTGCAACAGGTTGACAAAGCCACGGGAAAAGAGGAAAAAGCCACCAAGGAAAAATTAGTGAATCAGTCTGCTAAAGAACTGTCCGAGTCGCTGTCGAAGGTATACAAAGACTATGATGAAGCTACCGATCAGGATGTGTTTGCCGCTCTGACTCAAATGTATGTGGAAAAAACACCCGCTAATCTCCATCCCGATTATTTGAATAAACTGGTTGAAAAATTCAAATCAGATTATTCCAAGATGGCCGAATATGTATTCAGTAAATCCATTTTTGCCAATAAGCAAAAGGCCGAAGCATTCCTGCAGAAACCCGATCTGAAAAAGTTGAAAAAAGATCCGGCTTATCAGTTGATGACAGGATACATGGAAAAAATGATGGGGGCCCAAACGGCCTATATGGGGGCAACTTCCAAATTATCAACCCAAAAACGGTTGTTCATGAAGGGCATCATGGAAATGGATCCCAACAAAGCCTGGTATCCCGATGCTAATTCTACCCTGCGTTTTTCCTACGGTAAGGTGGAAGGATATTATCCCCGTGATGCGGTTCATTACCTGTTCCAGACTCATTTATGGGGTGCCATGCAGAAAGGGCAGGAGTATCCCGACAATCCGGAATTTACCATTCCCAAGAAACTCAAAGAACTGTACAACGAAAAAGACTACGGACAGTATGGTGTGAATGATACGCTGGATGTTTGTTTCCTTACTACCAACGACATTACCGGAGGTAATTCGGGAAGCCCGGTGATCAACGGCAACGGACAGTTGATCGGACTGGCATTTGACGGTAACTGGGAAGCCATGAGCAGCGACATTCAATACATTCCCAAGCTACAGCGCACCATTGTGGTCGACATTCGCTATGTGCTGTTTGTCATTGACAAGTATGCCGGCGACCACCGCTTGATTGATGAACTTACCTTAGTGAAAACACCCGCAATGGCGGAGGAAAGCAGAATCAGGGACCTGTCACCCATTGCCGCTGCCTATTAAGAAGCATCAGTATTTCAGTAATTAGTTGATTATTTCGATCCGGGGCCCGCAACTATGTTGCGGGCTCTTTTTTTAGAAACAAACGACTCTTTCTAGTCAAAGGTTAATGTAATGGACAGGTTTATTCCCCGGTTCACCTCTGTGTTTTCCCCAAAAAGATCAAAAGCTCCGTATAGAATAATGACATAGGATTTTCCCGTTTCAATGGTCATTCCCGGGTAAAATGTAAAGGAATAAGCATTGGAACCTTCGATTTTGTTGTAACTGCTGTGGTATCCGAAACCTCCCGCCAGTTGAAGTTGCTTCATAATATAATATCCCAGTTCGGAGTTTACAAAGGAATCATCAAGATAGGACCTTCCTCCCGAAATAGTTTTCTGATACTGAATATCTGTATCCCATGAAAAACGGTCGCTTATTTGATGTGAATATACCAAACCGCATGCGTACGCTGTGATTCTTGCTTCCGGTCCCGGACCTGCATGATAACTCCAAATCGCTTTGTATTTCCCTGACCAATTTACCCCTGAAATAAAAGCCAATGCTGATTGGGTATTTTGCCAAAACAAATATTTCATGCCCAAGGAAACCGAACTTAAATTGGAAGTAATAAAAGTACCAATTTCCAGGTTTTTCATCGGACTCAGTGTGCCCCGAAGATAAACATCACCGGATACCTGTAAGCTGTCTTTTCCGGGACTATAAAAGAGACGTCGTCCCTGTGCATCAAAAGCACTGCGCGAGGACATCCAGCTAAAGGAAGGCTCTACTTCCAAAGTACGAAAATCAATGGTGTATGCAGTGTAGACATTTAGTTTTGAGTTGGAAATTCCCACCACTTGTGCCAGCGCATGAATATTAAAGAAGATAACCACAACTGCAGTGAGTAGCAATTTATTCATAAGCTTAAAATTCACTACAATATAAAAAACAATTCCTTATCAGGGCCCCTCATTTTGTAAAAACGAAACGCCGGTTCATAAAAAAAGGCAGCCAATTCGGCTGCCTTTTTTTTCAATTCAGTTTTCTAATATTTATAGGCTCGGTTTTCCACCATTTTCTTTACACTGTAAGGAGCCGGTGCCCCTCCCAGGTATTTGTGGAACCAGTCGAGGTGGGCATCGTAATACAACGGCATGGATTTGACAAAGTTGGGCCAGTGTCCGTCGTTTTTAAAGATGATCAGTCGCGAAGGAATTCCCAGGGTCTGGAGCGTGGTGAAGTACTGAATACTCTGGGTATAGGGAACTCTGAAGTCTTTTTGTCCGGTAATCACCAGCGTGGGCGTGGCAAAATTCTTGGCATAATGCGACGGGGAGAATTTTGCGTAGTCTTTGGAATTCCAGGGCTGTCCATTCAGATCGTGGTTCACAAACCATAGTTCTTCCGTGGCTCCCCACATGGATCTCAGATCATAAACACCCATCATGGAAGCAATGGCTTTGAACCGCTTGGTATGTCCCTGGAACCAGTCCATCATATACCCGCCGTAGGACCAGCCCATGGCACCCATGCGGGTTGAGTCCACATAGGGCAGTTTGGCCAGCATATCGGTCACTTTCATCCAGTCTTCGAAGGGTTTACCACCCCAGTCACCCGAAATTTCAGCTGTGAAATCCTGACCGTATCCGGTGGAGCCATGGGGGTTGGCATAGGCAACAATGTAACCCGATCCGGGATAAACCTGCCAGTCGCCGCGGAACGAATCCTGCCACTGCATTTGCGGACCGCCGTGAACATTCACGATCAAAGGATATTTTTTGTTGGGGTCAAAGTTGTGGGGGGTAACGACGAATACTTCCACTTTGCTGCCGCCGGTACCTTCCACCCACATTTTCTTTACGGGCCGGATATCCACGGTTTCTTCCAGTTTTTTATTGAAATCGGTGAGCTCCGCTTCATTTTTAGAAGCCAGGTTCATCTGATAGATCTCCGTGGGTTTTTGAACGGTGCTTCTGCTGTAATACAAGTTGCCGTGGTGATCCAGATCGAAGCTGTAAATAGATTTGGCACCGGTGACCGGTGTGATTTTTTTGTCTTTGATATTAATTTTATAAATGGGTTCGTAGCCTTCCACTTCTCCTGTGAAATAAATGGATTTGGAATTGGCACTCCATTTGAAATCGTCAATCCAGTTGTCAAACGTCTTTTTCGTTGTGATCATTTCTGTTTTGCCCGTTTTGCGGTTATAAAGCGCCAGACGGAACAGATCGGATTCGTAACCGGGGATTCTTTGTGTGCGATAGGCAATGTATTTTCCATCGGGAGAATAAATGGGCCATCCGTCCCAGGCCTTGTTTTCTTTGGTGATATTTACGGCTCGTCCCCCCGTTACCGGAACAATGAAAAGGTCCGAATTGGTTGAAGCTTCCGGATGTTTCACGTGTTTGGAAACGTAGCAAATCTGTTTGCTGTCGGGCGAAAAGTTGTAACCGATGCCGCCTCCGAGCATGAACGTAGGCGATACATAGTCACCGGGGGTCACCTCTTTGTATTTTTTGGTTTCGATGTTGTACACGAAAATATGAGAAACTTTCCCGGCAGCATAACTGGTCCAGTGACGGAACAGCAGGTGGTCGGCCAGATACGCCTGGATGGGACCGTTGGCTGAGGTAGAATCAATGGATTTGTTGCATTGGGGATTGGCTCCGCATTCGGGATAAACTTTGGCCGAAAACGCGATCAGGTTGTTGTTGGGCGAGAGAATCGGAGCCGATATTCCCATGTAAAGGTCGGTGATCTGTGTTGATTTTCCGGTTTCAAAACTATAGGCAAATACCTGGGGATTCCCCTTTTCTGTGGAAACGTAATAGATGGTTTTTCCATCGCTGGTCCACATCGGATCATAGTTACTGGATTTGTTATCCGTGATCTTTTTTTTGTTTTGCCCGTTCACATCCATCACGTAAATATTGGTGTTGGAAGTTCCTTTTTCCATATCGTAATTCGATAGGGTAAAAGCAATTTGCTGTCCGTTGGGAGAAACCACCGGCCCTCCTACATAGTGAATTTTATACAAATCAGCAATGGTAAACGGCTTTTTCTGGGCCATCAGACTTCCTGCTGAGAATAAAAGAACCAGCAGAAAAAACATGAGATTTTTCTTCATGATATTAAATTTAGATGATTGATTAGCGCTTCCTGTTCATCGAAAGGATTCGATTTTTATTGAACGGGTAAAAGTAGAAAAATATTTATCAATGTCTCTGATCGAATTCTTAAAAGACGAATTAGTTAGAATTTGATACAGTATCCGATTCCATCAGTAACACAGTATTGACATCCCTGTAGGCTTCCAGTACCTGATAATGTTGGGGGCAGGAGTCGCTGTTGAATTTGTAAATAAACCGGGTATCGAAATGAACACCGCTTCGGTTGGCCGAATCGATTTGGATGTGCCGGGAATGCATGTAGTAATTGATGGCAGGTTCAAAAAGCCAGTTGTTGCTGATGGTTGCTCTGTTTGGGTCGTTACGGGTTTCCTTTTTTACCCGCATCATGGCGGCTTTGGTGGCTGCATCGTAGCGCCAGTTGCGTGTGTATTTCAGGTTAAGGCTGTCCAGCAAATGCCAGGATAATGGCAACACCATCAGCAATGAAAAGATGATCCAGATCACTTTCACGGAAGGAAAACGAACAAAAAGATCAGCAAACAAACAACAGATAAACAGGCCCATCAACGGAACAAAATAGAGGGCCGTCCTTCCGGGCGGATAATTGGAATGGAACAGAACGTGTTCCAAAAACAGTCCCAAAATCATTAACAGGTTCACCACGGCAATCATTGATAACCGACTTAGATACGCTCTCCGGGCAACAATCAAAAAAATCCCGGAAAAAAGGAAAAACAGCAGCAAATATTTAATGGACGGATAAACCCAGGAAGGAAGCTGTGCAAAATAATAGGATCCGGTAATCAGACCAAACAACGTACCGTTGAACGACTGGGCGCCGAAATAAAACTGGTGCGAAGCCCGCAACAGCCAAATCCAACGGACACAGAAAAACAGGATGGCCAGCGCGAATAAAAGAATACTGAAATAGCCTCTTTTTTGTTTTGACGAAGCCATCTTTCCGGACCGAAGCAGTAAAAATCCCCGAACCAGGTATATTGCTATGATGATCAATAAATAATTGATAACGCCCAGATTGGCGGTCACGGCAAGTCCGCCAAACAAAAAGACAAAAAAGAAAGAGCGGAGAAACGTTTTGGTTTCCGGCTGTGCTAACGAAATGTTGAGCAAAAAGGACAGACTCATCATCAGCATGCCCAGCGAAAGGCCGTAGCCCCTGGCCAGGGAAAAGAAATCAAGTACAAAGGGATTGAACCACAACAAAGCCATGGCCAACAGTGAAACCCACAGATTATTCAGCTTTTTCAGAATGGATATACTGCCCCACAGGTAGAAACCAAACGCCAGCACATTGGGCAGCCGCAAGACGAATTCCCCGTCGCCGAACAGATGATAAAAAAGATTCATCAGGAAAGTGTTGAGCAGGTGGTTGTTGGTGGTGTGTACCCAATGCGGATTCCCCAGCAAAATGGTGTAGGTCAGGCTTTCGTCATGGGTAAATGAAAGCAGATCGGCCCGCAGGGCCACATAGACGATCAGAGCCAGCGAAACGGCATAAAGCAACAGATTTTGAATTGATTTTTCTGTTTTCGGATTCATGTTTCCAATTGGGTAATCGGGTTCAAGCAATTTCCTGCTAAAGTTAGAAACTTTAAGTATAAAAATACAGATGGATAGCCATCATGTGAATTTTTATTGTTCCGGAATCGGTTTGAAGAAAAGCTATTCGTCCGAAAATTCGCTCAGTAGTTTAAGGATCAGGATAAAAACAGAGCGCAAAATATCATAAATACCTTATTTTGCTTCTGACTTCAATGAACCGGCAAACTCACTACATGAAGTTGTTCCTGATAAAATTCTGCTTTAATCAGATCAATGGTTTCTTTCACCGTTCTGATTTTATCCGCCTGATAGGCATTGGTTCCCGCAAAGGAAAAGCCCTGAGTAAAATTTCCCTGTGCCGCATTAAACAACGCCTCGGCTACACAAAACTGAACCTTTCTGTGGTCACAGGTTTTCAGACATTTCCAGGGACACTTGACCGGTTTTTGTTTCCCCTGCTGAATTTCCTTTACAAAATCATTCGTGATCACACGACCGGGAAGTCCCACCGGACTATCGATAAGCGTAATATCCTCCGGCGAACAGGAAAGATAATTCTGTTTGAAGGCATCGGAAACATCGCATTCGGTGGTGGTAACAAACCGGGTTCCCATTTTCACACCTTTGGCGCCCGCCCGCATGATGTCAGCCATGTCTTTGCCGGTATAAATACCCCCGCCGGCAATCACCGGAATTTCAATCCCGAATTGTTGTTCAAAGGCATTGATCTCAATTACTGTTTCTCTGACTAACTCAAAAAGGGAGACAGTTGTATTGTTTAGATTTTCTTTGCTGAACCCCAAATGCCCGCCTGCCAACGGACCTTCCACAACAACGGCATCGGGCACTCTGCCGTATTTGTCGGCCCAGTGCTTGAAGATGAGTTTTGCGGCCCTTGCCGACGAAACCTTGGGAACAAATTTTGTTCCGGATTCGCTCAAAAGACCGGGATCAATACTTCCCAAAATTTTCAAGGGCAATCCGGCGCCAATAAAAGCCACGTCAATGTGTTCTTCCAGTGCTACATTGAGCAGGTCGTCAAAATCCGAAACTGCCATCATAATGTTAACTCCGATGATGCCGTCTGACAACAACCGGGCTTTTCGGATTTCTTTTCTCAACGCTATTTTATTCGATTCACGGAAGTGTTGTCTGTAACCGGGTTCCGTCATTCCGATGCCTACTGCGGAAATCACACCGATACCCCCTTCATTGGCCACTGCTGATGCCAGTCCCGATAAGGATACACAAACACCCATGCCTCCCTGAATAATAGGAGTTCTTGCCGTCAGGTTTCCGATTTTTAATGCATTCATGATTTTCTTTTTTAAGTATTATTTGCGGAAACTTGACACTGAATAAGTGGTGAGTCTGACCCAAACGAATCCCGATATGGCTTCCTGATTTTTTTAACGAAAGGTCTAGCTGAAGTCCAGCCACGAACTGTTGTCGCGGTAGTCCACCACCGGAGCGGTTTGGGTTGGGAACCGATAGGAGCTGACCAGCATGGTAATGTCGTGGCGGATGGTTTCCAGACTTTCCTGAATCAAATCAGCGCGAAAGCCTTTACCTCCCAGCACCACCACATGGTTGGCGGCAATGACTTTACTGATAATCTTGCCCAAGTCCACCAGCTTGCGCTGAGCCAGATTAACATCAACCTTAAAATTGAGGAACGAACGAAAATAATCGGCGGCCTGTACAGTAAGAGGATACGAACGGAAGAAATCCAGCAAATTCACTATCTTCTGTTTGTTCATCATTTTCAGCACACCTTCCGAAATTTGCGTGTACAACATGTCATTCGAGCCTTCGAATATCTGGAACGGGCGCGAGTCCATAATGCCGCGGCCCCCAACATGCTCGGCTTTGTAACCGTTGGCACCCAGCAACTGGGTCAGTATCTGTGCCGATTCCTGCATCAGGTCGGTGAGGTAGGACTTGATACTGCCGGCTTCCACCGCATCGGGTGACAAATCATTTTCGATGCCGCTGTGTCCTGCACTGCGCGCGCACATCGCCGAACTGATGGTAAAAGCGCTCTGAATTCGGGAGATTTGGTGCTTCACCTGATCAAGCGCCATCAGCGATTTCCCTCCTACGAAACGGGAAGTCACATGTTCGATGGCTTCATCCAGCATGCGGTGAATAAATCCCATGCCCATGCCCGGAAACTGGAATCGGCTGCGGTGAAGCAAATCCATCATCAGTTTCAATCCGGTGGTTTCCGGTTGCAGTTTGTTTTGTTCGGGAACGCGGATGTTCACCGTATTTTTCCCGTAAGGAATGGGGTACAGCCCCATATTGTTGTAATATTCTTCCACTTCGATGCGTTGCTCAGGCTGGTGTGTGTCACAAACAAAAAAGTCAATGTCACGACCCAGACGTCCGTCTGTACTGGCCCGGGAAGTCATCAACCAGTAATCGGCCATCCCCGTCAGTCCCTGCCAGTGTTTGGTTCCCTGAATATCATAATACGCCCCGTTTTTCCTGTTAAAGGTTTGCATGTTCAGCGCATCACTGCCATGGTCCGGTTCGGTGATCATCAGGCCACCCATGTTTCTGTTGTTGAGAAATCTTTTGAAAATACCGGCTTTCAACGACTCATCGGCATATTTCCCCACCGGCTCCAGAAAAAGTCCGATGTTGATCCCAAAAATCAGGGAAAGTGGCAGCGATTCATAAGCAGCCGTTTCGAGTACTCCCAAACATTCTCTTACTTTGACACCTCTGCCTCCATAGGCTTCGGGAATACCCACCGACAATGGATTCGCCGACATGATGTCGTGCCATACGGGAGCGGGAAATCCCCGTTGCTGAATAAATTTCTCAATGTTGTCTCGTTCATGAAAAGCATTTCTTATCGAGGCTTTCAGTGAACTGATAAACGTGTTAAACGGAGCGTGATCCGCAATCTCTTTCATCATCATTGGGGGGAACAGTGCCTGATTTTCCGCCATAGCTGCAATACTTTTTGTTTGCAAAACTATGTCCGGGTTTTGATGCACAAAACAAATGGGGATTATTAAAGAAATAAAGGGATGGTTCCTGCCTGACAGGGGTAAAAAGAAAGCTTACAGGGGCGAAAACCGGCACTATTTGATGCGCTTGTTGAATTCGAGCAGGTATTTCTGCGACACCAGAGCGGGAAAATCAATGTTGTCAAAATATAATTTATAGCCTTGCGAGTTGCCCTGAACCTCTTTTATGTGGTTAATGTTTACCAGATAGCTCCTGTGGCACCTGAAGAAATAATCGAAATCCTGAAGAATCTCCTCAGCACGGTTCATGGTGCTGCGTACAATATGCTTTTGCAGCTTTCCTTCCCGTTCGTAGTAGAGTTCAATGTAATTATCGGCCGACTTGATTAGAAACAGGGCGGTGGGTTTTAACGTGATTTCATCGTTCTTGTATTCCGAATCGAAATGAACCAGCTTTTCTGTTTGTTCCCTTTTTTCAATCAGCTTTTTGTTCAGCATTTGTGCCGTCCGCAGATTGGAACGAAGCAGTCTGTCCTGGTTGATGATGATCAGCACAGCCACCGGCAGCGATCCCAGCAGGATGATCTTTCCAATATCGGAAAAATGGATGTTGATCACTCCGAACAATTTCGAATAAAAGATCAGGTCGCTGCTCGAAATAGCCAGCAGCATCCACACGTTCCAGAGGATTTCTCTTTTGATATCCCAACGGCTGCTGTTAAACAACTTCGGAAACAGGCTGGGGAGCACAATCAGGTTTAATGTCAAAATCAGGAATGTGGAAGCGGCGACTCCGCTGACCAGGTAGATAATTTCTTTGGTAGAAAAGGACCGGATATCGATGGGCTGGAAAAGGAGCAAAAAAGCCAGAATTCCGATGCTGATGAACACGATGATCTTTGCATTATGCCTTAAATCATCATTAAAAGGATAGGGTTTATTTAAAAATTTCAGCATCTTCCTGTTTTATTCCATTACACGTCCTCCGGGAGAACAAGACAACAAATTTGCACAAAGCCAATACAAAAGTAATGATTTCATGATCGGTCCCGAACCAAAACTTTTTTATCGGTGATTAAGCCGGTTCAGTGCTTTTTAATCGCAAGGCATTCTTATTCGTCGGAAAACTCACTCAGCAGTTTGCGGTAGCGCGAGAACACGCGGGCACGGGAAACAAAGCCCATGTATTTGCCGTTTTTGATCACCGGCAGGTTGTAGTTACCCGATTCGTTGAATTTCGCGGCCACTTCTTCCATAGATTCATCGGGATCCACCAGTGGTGAGGGCATGTACATTAGTTCGTCCACTCCGATCTTGTCGTAGAGTTCGGGACGGAAAATAATGTTGCGGACATCATTCAGAAAAATGATCCCCTGGAACGTATTTTCTTCATCCACCACCGCTACCACGTTTCGTTCGGAACTGGACAATACCTTCACCAGGTCGCCCAGGGAAGCATCGCTGTGGATGGTTTTGAAATTGGTTTCGATGAGGTTGCTCACCCGCATCATCTGCAACACGGCCTTGTCTTTGTGGTGGGTCATCAGCTCGCCGCGCATGGCCAGTCGTTTGGTGTATACCGAATGTTTTTCAAACAACGTCATCGTCAGGTAAGAGAAGATCGCGGTAAAGATCAGCGGCGTCATCATCCCGTAACTACCGGTGAATTCAGCCACCAGAAAGATCCCCGTCAGCGGGGCATGCATTACCCCGGCCATCACACCCGTCATGCCCACCAGTGCCATATTTTTTTCCGGTACCTGGATCCAGGGCAGCAGGTTAATGACTTTGGCATACAACATTCCGGCCACACCGCCCACAAACAACGAAGGAGAAAAAATCCCCCCGACACCGCCTCCGGCACTCGTAACGGAAGTTGCCAGCACTTTAAAGAGAACAATCAAAGCCATGAACAACAACAAGGAAGTGATGTTCGGTGAAGCAGGAGCCAGGCTTTGATTGATCAGATGACTGGTATCGCCGTTGATCAGCTGGCGAAGAAACTCCGAACCTTCGCCATAGAGGGAAGGAAAAGCCAGGATCATCACACCTAAAGCAATACCCGCCACCATAATCTTTTCCACGCGACGCTTGAAGGTTTTCTCCATCAGATCTTCCACAAAAAACGTAGTTCGGGTAAAATACAACGATACAAAACCGGTAAAAATCCCGAGGATGATGTAATACGGCAGGTTGTGCATGTCAAAGGCCTGATCCATCTGAATGGAAAACAACACTTCGTTTCCCAGCAGCAAATAGGCCATGGAAGCGCCCGAAATGGCTGCAATCAGCAGGGGAATAAGGCTGGCCATGGTCAGATCGATCATCAGAATCTCCAGCGAGAACACCACCGAGGCCAGCGGTGCTTTAAAGATCCCGGCCAGGGCTCCACTTGCCCCGGCGCCTACCAGAATGATCAGCGTTTTTCTGTTGACATGAAAAGTCTTTCCCAGAAACGAACCGATGGCACTACCGGTGAGGATGATGGGCGCTTCAAAACCCATGGACCCTCCCAGTGTTATGGTCAGGAAACTGCCGATAATGGACGAAAACAGGTTGTGGTTGCGGATGCGGCCAAAACGCCTGGAAATGGCATACAACACCCGGCTCACACCGTGCGATAAATTATCGCGGACCACATATTTGGTAAACAGATTGGTCAGGATCAGCCCCAGAATGGGCAGGGCGAAGTACAGATAATTTCCTTTTCCGAAGTTAAATCCGTGGGTAACTTTGGCGTGGAACCAGAAGGTAATACTTTTAACCAGCACAGCCGACAGGCCGCCCCAGATACCTATCACCACACTCAGAATGAGAATGCTGACATGCTGCCGGGTTTTCCCCGCATACATCGAATACCGTTTTAACGCCCGCTGATATGCTAATGGCATGCTGCTATGATTTGACAATAAAGTTGTTCCGTTTTCTTTTGGCGTGCAAAAGTAAAACAAACAACCAACAAAATCAGCTATTATGGATATTTATATCCTTTTTAAAATAGCTGTATCTGTTTAGCGGGCAGACTTGAACTGATTCAGAAAACGTACATCGTTTTCGAAAAACAGGCGCAGGTCGTTTACCTGGTATTTCAGCATGGTAATGCGCTCGATGCCCATACCAAAGGCAAATCCCGTATATTTATTGCTGTCGATTCCGCAGGATTCCAGTACGTTAGGGTCAACCATACCACATCCTAAAATTTCAACCCAGCCTGTATATTTACAAATGTTACAGCCTTCGCCACCGCAAATATTACACGACACATCCATTTCGGCCGAGGGTTCAGTAAAGGGGAAATAGGACGGACGGAAACGGATTTTGGTAGTTTCACTAAACAGCTCGCGGGCAAAGTAGAACAGCGTTTGCTTTAGGTCGGTAAACGAAACATGTTCGTCCACATACAATCCTTCAATTTGATGGAAGATGCAGTGGGCACGGGCCGAAATGGCTTCGTTGCGGAATACACGTCCGGGAGAAATGGTTCGGATCGGTGGCTGCGAATGTTCCATCACCCGCACCTGTACCGATGAAGTGTGGGTACGCAGGGCCAGATCGGGATCTTTTTCAATGAAGAATGTATCCTGCATATCTCTGGCCGGATGTTCTTCGGGGAAATTCAGCGCCGTAAAATTGTGGAAATCGTCTTCAATCTCCGGCCCTTCGGAGACCGTAAATCCGATGCGGGAGAAAATGTCGATGATCTCGTTGCGGACAATGGAAAGCGGATGCCTTGAGCCCAGTGTGCCGGCTGATGGCAGACTCACATCCAGTTTGCTACCGGTAACCTCACCTTTCTGATCCAGTCCTTCCTTCAGGGCAACGATCTTTTCCTGTACGGCTGTTTTCAGCTCGTTCAGCCGTTGTCCCATGGCTTTTCTGTCTTCGGGTGCCACGGTTTTAAAATCGGCAAACAAAGCAGGAACCAGCCCTTTCTTTCCAAGGAAACGGATGCGAAACGCTTCCAGTTGCTCCAGATTTTCAGCGGAAAAACCCGCTACTTCTTTCAGGTAGGATGCTATTTTTTCTTCCATGGTATGTGCTTTATTCTGAAATGTCGATGGTCATGGTTACCGGTTCCAGTGGTTGGTCGCCGGGGCCTGTTTTCACGGAAGCGATTTTATCGATGACATCAAAGCCGTCCAGCACCTGTCCGAACACAGTGTATCCGCCATCCAGATGGGGCGTACCTCCAATGGTTTTATACACTTCCCGTTGCTCAGGCGTAAATTGGTGTCCTGTATGTGCCGTCACGGTATCCAGGTAGGCATCGTTCACCCGTTCGCCCTGTACGATGTAAAACTGGGAACCACTGGACCGTTTTTCAGGATTCACCTGATCGCCCATGCGGGCAGCAGCCAGCGCTCCTTTCTGATGAAAATGGTTGGGAAGAATCTCTGCCGGAATCGTATATCCGGGATCCTGACGGCCGTCTTTGTTGCCGCCACCCTGGATCATAAATCCTTTGATTACCCGATGAAACGGGGAACCGTTGAACCATCCTTCTTGGATGAGTTTGATGAAATTATCGCGGTGTTTCGGCGTATCGTTGAACAACACGGCCGTAATGTCTCCGAATTTGGTATGAATGACGATTAGCTTCTCAGGCTGATTGTTTTGTGCCATGACTGAGGTTGTTAATAAGACGAATATGATGAATACAAACTTTTTCACTTTTGAAAAAATATTTTGAATCCGCAAAATTAGGAAAAAGTACGGACACACGAGTGAAAACACCGGTTTGTGCTTTATTCAAAAAAAAACCAGCGGCAATTCTATTGTTCTCGGATGGCTTTATTGTAACAATAACGGCACAGCGGTTCATAGGAATCCGTTTCGCCCAGCATCACCAGGTTCTCATTTTTCACGGTCCGGTGCGAGTAATGGGCCAGGTTGCCACACCGCATACAAATGGCATGTACCTTGGTGACGTATTCAGCCGTAGCCAGCAAAGAAGGAAGAGGGCCAAAGGGTTTGCCCTTGAAATCCATGTCCAGACCAGCTACAATCACCCGCTTGCCGCGATTGGCCAGTTCGTTGCATACACTCACCAGCTCATCCCCGAAAAACTGCGCTTCATCAATTCCCACCACTTCGAAATCGTCGGTATAAAAAAGGATCTGCGAAGCATTTTGGACCGGATTGGAAGCAATGGCTTTGGCATCGTGGGAAACCACATCATTTTCATCGTAGCGGGTATCCACTTCGGGTTTGAATATCTCCACCTTTTGCTTGGCAATACGCGCCCGGTTCAGCCTGCGGATCAGCTCTTCCGTTTTGCCGGAAAACATAGACCCGCAGATCACTTCGATCCAACCGGTTCGCTGGGAATTATTTTGGTCTTTTTCAAGAAACATGAAAGTGCAGTTAAATTTCTTCCTATTTTTGAAAGAACAAATGTACCAATTCTAAGCAGGTTTTTTCTAGTCGGAGAAGGCAATTTTTTTCACAAATTTTCGGTTTTATAAACAACCGGATATCTAATTAAGAAATTATGATCAGTGATTCATCGTTGAAAAATATTGAGGCAACAACCGAAGCGTTGCTCACATTCATTCGTAAAATCAAAGAACTGGATTCGGTAACTGCTGCCGATCGCGATCTGTTGCTTCAGGAAGCCCGAAATTTATACGGACAGTTGCTCTTGCTGGAACCTTCCCCTTTAGAAGTGAAAGAAACCATGGAAGTGCCGGAAAAACCGGTTGTTGAAGAAACACCGGAAGTGCCGGAAGAAGAACCTACGGAACCCGAACCTGCTGCTGAAACCTTCGTTGAAGAAGAAATTGAAACGCCAACCGAACAGGAGGTTCCGGAGACCGTTGAAGAAGAAACGGTACCGGAGAGTATGGAACCGGAAATTCTGGAAGAAGATGTGGTTGCAGCACCGGAACCGGAAGAAACACCTGAACCTGCTGCTCCGGTGTCTGAAACAGAAAATGAAACCGAAGAAGGCGTTCCCGAACCGGTCGGGGTTCAGGAAGAATCCAAAGAAATCAAAACCACGCTGGATTTGTTTTCCGATGCCTCTGAAAATTCATTGGGCTCCGCCTTCGCCAGCCATCAGCAACAGCGGGTTGGGGAAGTGGTTAAAGGTCGGATTGCCGATCTGCGCGAAGCCATTGGCATCAACGACAAGTTCCTGTTCATCAACGAACTCTTCAACGGCGACATGAGCCGGTATAACAAAGTGTTGGATGAGCTGAACCAGTTCAGCGGCCTGCCCGGTTCGCTGACCTATTTGTCGGAGCTGAGTGTGCAGTTCAACTGGCACAAGGATCAGACAGCGTATCAGCGGTTTGAAGAAGTTCTGCAAAAGAAATTCAGTTAAAATCCAAATTATGTCGCGGCTTTATCTGGTCCCCACCCCCATTGGAAATCTGGAAGACATGACCCTGCGTGCCATCCGAATACTGAAAGAAGTATCGCTGGTGCTGGCGGAAGATACCCGCACTTCAGGCAAACTGCTGAAGCATTTCGACATTAAAAACAGGATGCAGGCATTTCATATCCACAACGAGCATCAGGCATTGCAGAGCGTGTTGGATCATCTGCAGCAGGGCAACGACGTGGCCCTGATTTCCGATGCAGGCACTCCGGCCATTTCCGACCCCGGATTTCTGCTGGTTCGCGCCTGTATCGAGAACAACATCGAAGTGGAATGTCTTCCGGGAGCCACGGCTTTTGTTCCTGCATTGGTTCAATCGGGTTTTCCTAACAATCAGTTTTACTTCGAAGGATTTCTGCCCCACAAAAAAGGACGTCAGACCCGACTGAAGGAATTAGCCGAACTGAACGTTCCGGTTATTTTCTACGAGTCGCCCCATCGGCTGATCAAAACGCTGGAACAGTTTGCTGAATTTTTTGGAACCGATCGTAGGGTTTCTGTTTCCCGCGAGCTCACCAAAATGTATGAAGAAAATGTCCGGGGAACACTCCCGGAAGTCATCGCCCATTTCAAAGCCAAACAGGCAGTAAAAGGGGAGATTGTGATTGTGCTGAACGCTCCTGAATCGGACTAATCCTCCTCGCGGCACTTGACTTTGGGTCGGATCAGCAACCGCAGCGAAGGATCATAGATCAGATAATTCATGGCCCAGTCGATAAAAACAAAGATTTTGTTTTTGGCACCACTGATGGAGAGCAAATGGACTACCGACCAGATAAACCAGGCGGCAAAGCCTTTCAACGTAATTCCGGGTAAATCGGCCACTGCCAGATTGCGCCCAATGGTTGCCAGCACTCCTTTATCGAAGTATTGAAATGAGGACGGTGTTTTGCCGTTGACCAGTCGTTTCATGTTTTTACCCAACAGATTGGCCTGCTGTATGGCGGTTTGTGCCACCTGCGGATGGCCTTTGGGATAGTCTTCGTTTTGCATGAGTGCAATATCGCCGATGGCAAAAATATTTTCGGTTCCTTTGACCCGATTGTAGTCGTTCACCAGCAACCGGTTGGCATATCCGAACGACTCTTCTGGAAAGCCTTCAAACCGTTTGGCAGCCACCCCGGCAGTCCAGATCAGGGTTTCGGTTTCCAGTTCTGTACCATCAGTGACCACTACTTTTTTACCATCGTAATCCTGCACTGCTGTGTTGAGCCGGATCTCCACGTCCAGTTTTTCAAGGTAACGGGTGGCGGTACGGGAAGACCGTTCCCGCATGGCTCCCAGAATTTTCGGAGCGGCTTCAAACAAATAAACCTTCATGTTGTGAAAGTTCATTTCGTGGTAGTCCTTGGGCAGGATGTATTTTTTCAATTCTGCCAGCGAACCGGCCAGTTCCACACCTGCCGGTCCTCCTCCCACAATCACAATGTTCAGGTATTTCTGGCGTTCTTCATCGGTTTCACAGTTGATGGCCTTTTCATAGTTGGCCAGGATTTTATTCCGGATGAAAATGGCATCGGACACCGATTTCATGGAAGCTGCTTTTTCTTCCACATTTTTATTTCCGAAAAAATTGGTGGTGACACCCGTTGCCATTACCAGGTAATCATATTCAATACTTCCTATGCTGGTTTCCAGTTCGTTTTTTTCGGGACGAACGCGCAACACTTCTCCCATCCGGAAATGAAAGCCTTTTTGCCCCTGGAACATCCGCCGCAGAGGAAAGGAGATGGCACTGGGTTCCAGCCCGGCCATGGCTACCTGGTAAAACAGCGGCTGAAACTGATAATAATTGTTCTTGTCGATGAGGACCACCTGGAATTTGTGCTTCAGCAATTTCTTTACCAGTCGGGTTCCGGCAAAGCCGCCGCCTACTACCACAACCCGCTTTTTTTCGTTTCGGGGAATACTTGCTATTCGTCTCATATTCTAAAGATTTGCATGCAGATTTCTACTGTATTTTAACGCTTGAAATTTTCTGCAAAAGTACCGTACTTCCCGGGAGACTCTGGTAGGGGATTTCTTAAAAAAGAATAAATCACCGGGAACGTTTTCGGAAATAATCAGTCTGTTAGCCAGTCTTTTAAACGAGGAACAAAACTGCCCACATAAGCGAAAACAATCAGGATAAGAGGAAAGAATACCAGGTTAAACCGGTCGCCCTGACCGAAGGAAATACCTGAGGTGAAGATCAGGTACAAGGGGATGGAAAAAAGTATCAGAACCGCCGGATTGAGTTTTCGGTACTGAACACCAAACAACCAGAGCGACGCCAGTACCAGCAGCACATAAAATACATTCTGCAAACGCGAAACAAAGGCAAGTACATGAGCCAGTATCTTTCGGAAATGGCTACCGGCAAAGAGCGGTGATTTCCAGATGGCGTAACTGGCGCCCACCGTATTCTGAGCCTCATTTTTCAGGTATTGCTGAATCAAATACTTTTTGTTATCCCTCAACTGACGCAGCAGGTCCTGAGTGGAAAGCTTACTGATCTCTTTCCAGGATTTTCCTTCCAGCATTTCCGACCGGGCTGCTCTTTCATCCTGCAGCGTAATTCCGGTATAGGCGGCCTGTGCTTCGGCTCCCAGATAAAAATACCAGGTGGTCTTGTCGATAAAGGAAGGTGTTGCTTTTCCGTAGGTTTTGTACATAGCGGTTATCTGAACACCCATCAGCACCAGCGAAAGCAGAAACGGAACATTCACTATGCTTTTCAACTGTTTTTTATACACAGCCAGGATAATAAGCACTCCTGTTAACAAGATCCCCAGGTAATAAAACCCGGGTCGGATAAGGATTGCAGATTCAAAAACCCGATTGCCGAAAACAGCAGGGGCCACTTTTGGGTTTGCACAAAACGGATCACAAAATATGTCAGCAGGACGAGCAGGAAAGTGGTGACGGATTCGGTCAATGCCAGGTAATTGATCACCACACTACCCAGGGTAAATACATAGATCAGCGTGATCCGGAAGGAGGCTTTGGGACCGGCGACTAACCTCAGTGTTCGAAACAACAGCGCCACGGTTCCCAGCCATACAAACCAGTTGACCAGAATACCAAAAGCAATGTACTGGTCGGTGTGTACCAAAGGCAAAAACAGGTTGGGAAGACCCAGTATGGCGGCATAACCCAGCGGCCTGACGGGGTCGGGCATCAGGCTTTTGTAGAGCGTATTGGCCGACTCCATGTAGCTGAATGAATCGGGTGGAATAAAGGCATCGTTGTAAATGCAGTGTGGCAACCCCAGTGCAAAAAACAGCAAGGTTGAAAAGGCAATACTGATGATGATTAGTAAATTTCGCTTGTTCTGCATGCTGTATCCGGTCTTTGTTTGTCAAAGAAGTCGTTATCAATAATAGATCACCTGGGCGCCGGGATGGCTTTGTTTGAATTCTTCGATTCGTTTGGGACTGATGCCTGTATGATCGCACCGCAAGAGCTTGATTCTGCGCAACGGCAGTATGTATTTCAGCGAACGGATGCGTGTGTTGTTGATGATCAGATGCTCCAACTGATTCAGGTATTGCAGCGGTTTCAGGTCTCTGACCCGGGTTCCCGACAAGTTCAGCACCTGCAGCTTTCGTAAATTCTGCAACGGATCCAGGTATTCAACTCCGGTATTCTCCAGATCCAGTTCATGCAAACCGGTCAGTGCAGCCAGGGGCTGAATATCCGAAACCGGACTGTTGGAAATGCGCAACACCATCAGCGTTTTGATGCGGGCCAGCGGAGCTACATTCGTTATTCCCGTATTGTTGATCGTCAGCTCTTTCAACGATTTGAATGCATACAAAACCTTCAGGTCAGTCAGATTCATCACATTGTTCACGTACAACGAAGTCTTGTTTACCAACTGTTGCAACTGTTCCGGGGTGGGCGATTCAGAAAGCTCTGCCTGCAGGTCAAACACAGGAATCCAGGCCTTGGGCAAGGTATTCCACCACTGCCTCAGCACCGCAGTCTGAAACAACACCAGTGTGTGGGGCTGCTGCTGACGAAGAGCGGAAGCTGCCTGCTGGTTCACGTTGCTTTGATCCGCATACACGACCGATAAACTGTTGTTAGCTGCCAGGGGCATCAGGTCGCTTACATGTGAATGTTCCACCTGTACCTCTTTCAGATTTCTGAGTCCGGATAAGGCACTCAGATCACCGACCGGTGTGTTGTTCATGTTCAGATATTGCAAATTTCCTAAAGCCGACAAGGGAGAGAGGTCGCTGACCGAAGTGCCGGAAAGATCCAGCCGGCTGAGTTGCGACATCATTTCCAGCGGTTTCAGGCTGCGGATGTTTTTGTTGTTGCTCAGGTTCAGACTGTCGATGCGCAGCAGACTGTGCAGCTGAATGACCGTCACCGAGTCGGTTTGCGGCATCAGTTGTCTGAAAATATTTTTCCATACCCCGGGCAGGTTGTTCCACCAGCTTTCCAGTTTCTCGGAATTAAAGATCACCTGACAGTTGGGATTGGCTTTCACAAATCGGGCTGCCATTTTCGATGTCACCGCGCTGTTGTTGCAGTAGATAAACCTCAGATTCTTCAACCCGGTAAGAGGCATCAGATCCCTGACCTGTGTTCCGTTGATGTGCAACGTGCTCAGCGACGTGAGTCCGGATAGCGGTTTCACGTTTTGAATGTTGGTACTGTCCAGGTTCAGATCCTGCAACTGAGTCAGCGCGTTTAGTGACTCATAATTATTCAGCCGGCAATGAGCCAGGTTCAGATGAGTCAGGTGGGAAAGCACCGCCAGCGAATCAACCGAACGGATCGGTGTTCCCGATAAATTCAGATTTCTTAACTGATTGAGTCCCGGCCATTGCCGGAGGGTGTCTACCTGGGTGAACGAAAGATTCAGACTTTCCAGGTTTTTCAGGTTCGCGAGCACTGCCGTATGCTGTACCTGCGTGTAAGCAGCATTCAGTTCCTTCAGGCTTGAAACATAGATCAACGGATCCAGCGATGTTACCGCACAACCGGTTATGTTCAGATAGTCGAGGCGGTTGAGGCTGCGCAACGGCGTCAGATTGTCCACCAGTGTATGGGAGGCATTCAGGCTGCGCAGTTCCGAAAGTTCACTCAGTGGATCCAGGTTGTTGATGTTCAGATTGCCCGAAATATCAATGGTTCGCATTTTTCTCATAAACTGCAGCACCTGGGTCAGCAAACGGGTATTGGCCGGTACGGTATCCGGTTTCATTTGATACAGCGTGTCGGTTACTGCCAGCGAATCCTGAGCAGGAACTCCTTCCGGGGTCAGACTGTCGCTGGTGATGATCACCGGCACTCGTTTCTCAATCACCATCGAATCTTCAGAGAACGATACAATGTGTGCCAGGGGAATGGAATCGTATACCCGGATGGAATGCCCGAAATACTGCTTCCAGCCCGACGACAAATTATTCCACCAGTATTTCATCTGACTGGCCATATTGGGAATATGGGTATAAATACTGGCGATTTTTAAATCGTTTTTTACCGGATCGAGGTTGATCTCGATAAACCGTTGTTCGTTGTTGTCCACGGTATCGTTTTCCACAGTAACCCCTTGCAGCCGGCGGTTCATGCTCACTTTGAAATAGATCTGTCCCGACGGGTTCACCATGGGTTCAATTTTCTGTATGTCGAAGGTGAAATGAACGGTTCCGAAAAAGAACACCACATCTTTCAGGTAGGCCTGCACGTCTTTATTCAGCGGCACATCGCGGTGTTCGTCGAGGTCGTCTTCAATCTGAACCTTGTCATTCTTAAAAACCTTCAGGTAACTTTGGTTGATGATGATTTCCTTTTCGGATGATGGGTTCTCCGGATTCCCCAGAAAATTCAGCGTTCCCTGCAGATAGTCCACCATTTGTTGGCACTGATCCTGATAAGCTTTAATCTCTGCCGGACTCAGTTCCACCGTCTTTTCCTTCGCAGAAAGCGAAAAAACAGCAGTAAAAAGGAGAAGAAACAGCAAGTTTAATCGGTGGAACATGAGCGGTAAAATCTGATGATGTTTGCTTTTTCTTTGTCGCTAATATACTTTAAATCGGAGATCAGCCAACCCGAATTTTCGCTGTCACGGTTGAAATACTTCAGTTCGAAATACCAGTTTTTGATTTGCAGGAAGTGAAATTTTACGGAATTGATCTGCTCAAAATGCAGCTTTCCTTTCTTCATTAAATAGAAAAACAGCGTCAGATAATCGGGGTGGTAGTCGGTGGCGGCGTAGTATTCGATGTGCTCCGGATCATCCAGTGCCTTGTTCAGATTCATGAAGTCGATTTCATGGCTTTGCGGATGCAGGAAGTACTTCATGTGACCGGCTTCGGTTTCCCGGGGAAACAGGGCCTTCAGATCGGTATCGTACACATTGCTGATGATCCATTTGGACCCCAGTCCTTCCTTTTCCACAGTGAGAAACAAAATCAGGTTCACATCCTCGCCTTTTTCGTCCTTAAAAGTGGCCGACACTTCGGCGTACCAGTTTTTGTCGAGGAAGTTCAGAAACACCGGATGCTTGGGATTGGTTACATCGTCGATGAAATATTTCTGCAGTTTGCCCGAAGTGCGCGGATTCTGCATGTCGAACAGCAACGGCAGCACTTTTTTCCTCAGGGCGTTGTTGTGGTAGCGCTTGTCTGTGGGCTCCAGTGGCCGTCCCATGGGGTCTTCTTCCATATTGAACCGGTGAACAAACTGGTTCACCTGTTTATTCATGGTATACAGATACCGTTCGGGCATCAGGGGTTGAAACGAAGGCAGACTCTGGGCCCAGGCTGCAGGAGCCATGAACAGGAGGAAAAGGATAATTAGTTGTGTTCTCCGATGCATATTCATTTCTTTTTAACGCAAAAACACCTGTTTTATGCGTTGGTTTTCTATTTGGTGGTCGAAGATACAAAGAGGCGGGAAGACCACAATGGCTCCCCGCCTGAAAAGTTTGGTTTTTGACTACAGTCTTTTTCTGATGGCTTCGGTTTCTTTTTCGAAACCGGGTTTGCCCAACAGAGCGAACATGTTCTTTTTGTACGCTTCCACACCGGGCTGGTCAAAAGGATTTACATCCAGCAGATAACCGCTCACGGCACAGGCCATTTCGTAGAAATAGATCAACTCGCCCACGGTTTGTTCGTTCAATTCCGGTACGACGACCCGCAAATTGGGTACGCCGCCGTCCACATGGGCCAGGGTAGTGGCCACTTCGGCCATGTAGTTGACTTCGTGCAGCGCTTTTCCCGACAGGTAATTCAGCTTGTCCAGGTTACCACTGTCTTCGGGAACCGTTAGTTTGTGTTTCGGGTTTTCCACCGAAAGCACGGTTTCAAACAAATTGCGCATCCCTTCCTGGATGTATTGTCCCATGGAATGCAGGTCGGTGGTGTTGCTTACCCCGGCCGGGAAGATCCCCTTTCCTTCCTTGCCCTGACTTTCGCCGTACAGCTGTTTCCACCATTCGGTGAAGAAGTACAAGCGGGGTTCGTAGTTCACCATGATCTCGTTGGTTTTTCCTTTCAGGTACAAGGCATGGCGTACCGCTGCGTAGGCTGCCACCGGATTCTCATCAATTTTGGTGGACCGGGCACTGAAGGCGCTCATGTCTTCGGCACCTTTCAGCAACGCACGGATATCCAGACCGGCGGTGGCAATGGGGAGCAGTCCCACGGGTGTCAGAACCGAATAACGTCCTCCCACATCATCGGGAACCACATAGGTTTCGTATCCTTCTTCATCGGCCAGTTGTTTCAGCGCTCCCTTGGCCTTGTCGGTGATGGCCACAATACGATCCTTTGCTTCTTCCTTACCGTATTTGGCTTCCAGTGCTTCGCGCAAAATGCGGAACGCAATGGCCGGTTCGGTGGTCGTTCCCGACTTGGAAATTACCGTTAACGTGTATTCCTTGTCCTGCAATACCTGCAGCAGTTCATACAGATAGTCTTCGCTGATGTTGTTGCCGGCGTAAAAAACGATGGGATTCCCCTGTTTTTTACGGAGGCAGTTGAAATGAGGCGTCAGCGCTTCAATCACAGCCCGGGCACCCAGGTATGAACCACCGATGCCGATCACCACGTTGATGTCTGATTTTTCACGCAGACGGGCGGCTGTGTTTTCCAGCCGTGTGATCAGTTCATCGGGAAAAGTCTCGGCCAGATCGGTCCAGCCCAGAAAGTCGTTGCCTTTTCCTGTACGTTCCAGTGTAGCAGCAAAATGACGGCTTACCGCTTCCTGATACTGGTTGATTTCCGTTTTGGAAACAAAGTCCAGTGCATTTTTATAGTCAAATTTCAAATGGATCATAGTCCTTTATTTTTGGGCAGCTAAATTACAAAAATACAGGGGCGGGAGAAGAAATTATCGAACAAGGATGTTGGTTGAGGATTGAAGTTGAGTATCCGGATTGAATCGTACAAAGGAGGCATAAATCAACCGTTTGCGAAGCCCTTTCTAAACCTGTATTCTGAAGGCGTCTTCAGAATACAGGCTCGGGAATTAAATTCCGGTGCTGACTGAAAGAAGAGATTTATCCTGCGGAAAAATTGAAGACAAAAACATGAGTGGTCAGTGTACGGATAAAAAAACCGCGTTGTTGCGAAGAGTGCCTGGCTGGATGCGAAGGAACTAGGCTCCGCAGCAACAGCGGGTTTTTAGGGTCTTACTGAGAAATCCCTGCCTTTCTCTTCTTCATCTTATGCCCTTTGGCGGCGTGCTGCATAAACGCCTGATCCATCGACTCCATTTGCTGCATTTCCATTCGCATTTGCTTCATGGCGCTTTGCCAGCCGGCGGCAAAACCGGGCTGATTGAAAAAGTCGGATACCATGGCCGAATCGGAAATATTGGGAAAAGCTGCCTGCATGCCGGGCATCATGCCTCCCATCCCGTTCATGTGTTTGAACAGACTGTCGGCCTTTACCACAGCTTCTTTCCCGCCCACACGGTAGCTATACGTGGAATCGTATCCGATCAGATTGCCGTGCGAGTCATACGTCTTGTTCACTTTATAATGTACATCGGGTTTGGTGGAAGGCAGATTGATGCTTCCTTTTTCCTTGTTGTGTGCAAAAACCACCAAACCGGAAATTAAAAAAATGCTCATCAAAACAATCCGTTTCATAACACCTCCTTTTTTAATTCGGCGCAAATTTAAAACGGCTGAAAACGGAATGCAAGACCTAAGTCCCTGTCCTTAATATTCTTTAACAGGATTTAACCCTCGTTAAGTTAAAGAACAATGAAAAATTCAATTACATGTCATTCTGAATGAATCCGCCAGGGGCGGAGAAATGAAGAATCTCAACTGGCTCTTTTCAAAGCAGAGATGCTTCACTCCGTTCAGTATGACAAAATGGAATTCCGAAGTTTACACCGGATATGATTTATCCCGCATTTTCCAGCACCAGATCAATCACATCCGGCCCCACGGCATCGAACATCACCTCCACGTTCGCAGTGTATTCCTCCTTTTGACTCATCAGGGCATCTTTAATGAGGAAGGCTTTGTAGTCGTAATTAAATGCCCCAAGCCAGGTGGCCAAGGCACAACCTGTAGCACTCAGTCCGCAAACAAACAGGGTATTGCATCCCAGCTCCTGCAACTGTTGATGCAATTCCGTTTTGTTGAAAGCATCGGGGTAGGCTTTGATTACTTTCGGATCATCGGGCAGGATGTGGACCGATTCGGGAAACTCGTGTTCGGCATTCCACTCACCGGGGTCCCAGTGTTTGCTGTAGTGATAAATCCTGATGACGGGACAATTTTTGTTGCGAAACATGTCGATGTATTCGTTGATCCGGCTCAGTGCCGTCTTCCGGTGTGCCTCGGGGATATAGTTCAAAGAAA
This sequence comes from Bacteroidales bacterium, assembly GCA_016936355.1. GTDB lineage: Bacteria > Bacteroidota > Bacteroidia > Bacteroidales > F082 > Sulfidibacterium. The sequence continues at coordinate 83,763 of JAFGYB010000058.1, forward strand.
AGTTTTGCAGATCGATCACCAGCAGCGCCGGTTTGATGTTTGTTTCTTTAGTCATGGCAGTATTGTTTGAAAAGATCGGCTATTTTCAGTACCTGACTAAGTTACAAACAATTCTTATAAAACTCATAAAGTAGTTTTATCTTTCATCAATACTCATGCATGACACAGCCTGTCCCGATCATTGGTTAATCATTGCCGGATAAAGTTAGGAAAAGATTTCTTCGAATAAATAATGAAGAGTGAAAAAGGAAGAATAGTTCCGAAAGTTTTCGGTTGAAAAATGAAGTATTACCCTTTTCAGAAAGTAACCTTTTCCAACCTGCCAGCTCAGAATCTTAATGATGTGTTGGACATCTTTTATGGAACATTAATACTTCTGAGAAATTAGTGGGTTCCAAACTGGCCCGGTGAGTGTGAAGACCACTGTTTTCGTTGATTTCGGATCATAATGAAACGAATCCTTATTAGAATCAATATATGGGCCACCATTAACATCTATACTCGCCCAAAACCTCCATTGCTCTGGAATGCCAGCATGTGATAAGTCCCAGGTATACTCTTTATCAAAAGCTGATAGGTCATGAACACTAGATGAAGTACCATTTGCCCCCCAATGTACAGAACACTTCGCAGCAAAAGCCCCATTGTCTATAATTTTCACATACCTAACAGGCAATGAATAGATTGTCCCCAAAGGTTTAGATGCATTATTTTCTTTTTTGCAGGAAGTCCCTATCATCATCAACAGGCCAACCAAAAGACTGAGTTTAAAATATTGTGTTTTCATAACACTTAAATTTTTAATTCATTTCATTAATTGAGTATTCAACAAAAAATAATACAACAAAAACTGGTCAACTGTATTGAATCCGGTATCCTTACCTCAAAAGACTACAGAACGCTAGCCGTATACAGCTTTAAACACTACATAATATACGGATTAAGTGTTGTTCCTTGAAGTGTGAAGACCACTGTTTTTGTTGATTTCGGATCATAATAAAACCGATCCTTGTTGGAATCAATATACTTGCCTGCAATAACATTAATGCTTGCCCAAAACCTCCATTGAGCAGGAATACCCTCACTCGACAAGTCCCAGGTATATGCTGTACCTGAGTCTAAATAATGAACACTGGATGAAGTACCGTTTGCCCCCCAATGTACAGCGCAATATGCAGAATAAGCACCTTTATTTCTAATTGTCACAAACCTAACAGGTATGGTATATATTGTCCTATCTGGCGCAGGTGTAATCTTTTTTTTGGTACAGGAAGTC
>JAFGYB010000059.1 GCA_016936355.1 Bacteroidales bacterium
TAAATGCAATTAATTTTTTCATGATAATTAAAAGTTGATTAAAACGATTTACAATTCCTCAAAGGCCACAAAAGTAAAAATTAATTTAATTACAAACAAAATATATTTACGTTAGTCCGCACTTGGTCGTAAGTGCATTTTGTCTTTAATTTCCTCTGAAGATGGCGGAGAGAGCGGGATTCGAACCCGCGATACCCTTTAGGGGTATACACGCTTTCCAGGCGTGCCTCTTCAGCCACTCGAGCACCTCTCCTTTTGGGACGCCAAAAGTATGAAATAATTTTTATACTACACTCATTTCTCCTCTTAATGATATATTCATTCTCTTTTTCAACTGTTCCATGGATAAATTCTGGCCCAGCAAAAACATCAGTTTGGCCAGTACAGCCTCTGTGGTACAGTCATATCCACTGATGACTCCCATTTGTTTCATGAGAAAAGAGGTGTCGTATTTTCCTTGTTCCACAGTCCCGGCCATACACTGGGTGACGTTAACCAGCAATACCTCACGCGCTACAGCCTGTTTTAATTCATTTAAAAACCATTCTTCTGTCGTTGCATTGCCCGCACCAAAAGTTTCCAGGATCACCGCCCTTTGATCCGGCACCGACAATACGGCATGAACCAGTTCGGGCCTTATCCCAGGAAAAAGTTTCAGAATCCCCACGCGGTTGTCCAGTTTTTTATGCACCTTCAGTTTTTTGAAATTGGGTTTTAGAATGTATTGCTTTTCAAATTTGACATATACTCCCACCTCTGCCAGCAAAGGATAATTGGGCGAAATAAAGGCATTAAAGTTTTCAGCATTATATTTCAGCGTACGGTTGGCGCGCATCAGGTGGTTCTCAAAATAAATACATACTTCCGGCACTACCGGCAGGTCGTCTTCACGGGCAGCAGCCAGTTCAATGGCTGTGATAAAATTTTCCTTTCCATCGGTGCGCAATACTCCCAAAGGCAACTGAGAACCGGTAAAGATCACCGGTTTGTTCAGGTTCTCCAGCATAAAGCTCATGGCTGAAGCCGTGTACGACATGGTATCTGAACCGTGCAACACCACAAAACCGTCGTATGATTCATAATGCTGTTCGATGAGAGAAGCCAGCTGAATCCAGTATTCGGGATTCGTATTACTGGAATCAATCAGGGGATCAAAACTATGAAAATCGAGTTGGTAATTAAACCGGCTCAATTCCGGAATCTGTTCGTTGATCTTCTCAAAATTGAACGGTTTCAATGTACCGGTCTGGGGATCCTGGATCATTCCAATGGTACCACCGGTATAGATAATCAGTAATCTGATTTCTTCTTCCATAACAGATTAATTGCGATTAAAAAAGAGTTGATTAACCGTATTTGTTGTTGTTTCAGCAACTTCTTCAAGTGATTTATTCTGAACCGTGGCTAATTTCTCTGCCACATAAATCAGGTATGCACTTTGATTTCGTTTTCCCCGGTAGGGAACCGGTGTCAGATAAGGGGCATCGGTTTCCAGGACCAACTGATCCAAAGGAAGCTGAGCCACTACTTTATCGAGTCCGGAATTTTTAAATGTCACGATCCCTCCGATTCCCATTTTAAACCCGGTATCCATGATCATTTTAGCTTCCGATTCCGTTCCGGTAAAACAATGAAAAACACCTTTTAAATCATCGGTCAGTTCTTCTTGCACCAGCTTCAGAGTTAAAGCGAAACTATTTCGGGTATGAATGGAAACGGGCAAACGATATTTCTTCGCCAGTTGCAACTGCCGGCGAAAAGCTTCGGTTTGTTCTTCCCGATAGGTTTCATCCCAGTACAGGTCCGTCCCGATCTCCCCCACACCAATATAAAGACTATTTTTTTTCAGCTCAGATTCCACCAGTGTGAGTTCTTTTTCAAAATCTTCATTCACCGAAGTGGGATGCAGCCCCATCATCGGAAAACAGTTTTCAGGAAACGCGCTGACCAGATTATGCATGGCTTCCAGTGAAGCGCCGTCAATATTAGGCAACAGCATTTTAGTCACACCATTATTAACTGCCTGCTGGATTACCTGATTCCGGTCATCATCAAATTCTTCCACATATAAATGGGTATGGGTATCCGTAAAATTCATGCCGCAAAATTAGCAAAAAGAGCCGTGTGCAGCTTTTATTCCTTTTCGGATTTGGAGATTCCTTCCATTTCCTTCAACACCTTGTTCACGTCTTCGGTAGTTTCATACAACACCGTTTTGCAAACCTTGATCAGCTCGGAAGCCCGTTTCACTTTTTTGGACAATTCATCCACCGGAATATCGCCGGTTTCCATGGCCAAAACTATTTGTTCCAGCTCTTCCATGGCCTGCTGATAACTCATTTCATTCATGACTGGGATTTTTAATGATTTTTTCCACTTTAACTTCCAACTCCCCTTTGTATAACAGAGTTCTTAATTTTTCACCACTCTCGATACCCTGAACATTCGTCACCGGTTTCTCCTTGTAATAAGTAATACTATATCCTCTTTTCAGAACATTTTCAGGTTTCATCAGCCCAACTTGTTTGTCAAGAAGTTCCAATTTCTGCTGAGCCACGGTCAGGTGTTGTTTTGCATAGGTACGTATCATTTTGGCTTGAGACATCAATGTATTCTGTTCATTTCTAACCAAAAAACGGGGCCTCAGTTGAAGCACGGATTTTATAGTATCAAGCTGATGATTTGCTTTTTGCAAGCGGCTCATTGTGGTGATTTCAAAAGTCTTAACCTGGTGTTTCCACCTTTGCTTTTCCCCATCCAGTCGCTGACGGGATAACCGGACCAGCTTTTCCTGTGCTGTTTCCAGCCGAACCGAAAAATTATGAAACTGCTGGATCAGAAAATGACCCGCTTCAGTAGGAGTAATTTTATTGGCAAAAGCCACCATTTGCACTATGGTTTCATTGGTTGAATGCCCGATTCCGGCAACGATGGGGAGTGGAAAAACAGCCACTGAACGCGCCAGCTGATAGTTATCATAGGCACTCAATCCCACATCGCCGCCACCACCGCGGATGATGATCACTACATCAAACTGATTTTTTTGCTTTTCAATAGCTGCCAGCTGTTCCGTTATGGACTGTACCGCCCCATCGCCCTGCAGTAAAGCCGGAAACAGCCTGAGTTCAAAACGATAGTTCCAGCTGTTTTGACGGACCACATTTACAAAATCGCTGTACCCTTTGCTGGTTTCAACAGAAATTACCGCCACTCTTTTAGGAATTAACGGAAACGGCAACTGGCGATTGGCATCAAATATTCCTTCTTTTTTAAGTCGCTCGATGGCAACTTTTTTTTCGCGGGCCATTTCCCCCAGAGTAAAGGCCGGCTCCATGTCCACGATATTCAGCGATAGACCATACTGTTCATGATATGTAAGTCGGCCCAGAAACAATACTCTGATCCCGTCTTTCAAGGGTTCGCCGGTTACAGAAACAAATTTCCTGTTGATCTGTACATAATGACTCGACCAGATATTCGCCCGCATCTGAGCCTTCACCTTCCCCTGCTGCTTTTCTACCAAATCGGGGTAGCAATGTCCGCTTTTGGGATAAAAATTGAGTTTGGCTATCTCAGCAGTAATCCAATAGTGTTCAGGAAAAGCATCGTTTACAGCTTTTCTGAGTCCTGTGGATATCTCCAATAGACTATAAATCTTTTTCCCATCCGATTCCTGCATCAGTCCAAATTAACTTTTTGTTAAGAATTAGGATTTCATCCATTCAAAAACACGATAATGATCGCCATCCATACCCAACCGACTGTACACTTCCATGGCCCGGATATTGGATTTGTCCACATACAACCTGAGTCCTCCCACTTCCGACTCCTTTTCGGCCCATTGTTTGATGTGGTTGTACATTTGCTGAAACACTCCCATGCGACGCATTTCCGGCAATACATATACCGACTGCATCCACCAAACCCACTTGCTGCGCCAGTCGCTCCATTCATACGTAATCAACAGAGAGGCAATAATTTTCCCATCCGATACCGCGACATAATACTTCCCCTTTTCGGGATCTCGCATCACGCTCAATACCCCTGTACTTACTTTGTCAGCTTCCAGTTGCAGGTTTTCCGTTTCCTGTGCCATCAACACCTGAAAACTAGCAATCGTTGTGTGGTCTTCTTCGTTGGCTGTTCTAATTTGTATCATGATTTTTGATATTTTTGACCGCTTGTTATAAATTAAATTTATTCCGGGTAAATTTACTGAAAGGAATAAAACCGGGATAAGCAAATATAAATAATCTCAACAACAAAATGAGTGATCAAATCAAGCACGAATGCGGCATTGCCCTCGTCCGACTCTTAAAACCCCTTGAGTATTATCTATCCAAATACGGAACTTCAGTATACGGCTTACAAAAACTGCACCTGCTGATGCAAAAGCAGCACAACCGAGGACAGGATGGTGCCGGGATTACCTGTATTAAATTTGATCTTCCCCCAGGAACCAAATACATGAACAGGGTCCGGTCCAACTCTTCCACTCCGCTGCAGTCAATTTTCAACAAGGTATACGACCAGTTGCATGAGATCAAAGACCAGCATCCGGACAGACTCAACGACATCCACTGGATGAAAAACAACGTGGATTTCACCGGAGAGCTTTTTCTGGGACATTTGCGGTACGGTACGTATGGAGGAAATAACCTGAAAAATCTTCATCCGCTGAAAAGAGCCAGTAACTGGAAGACCCGAAGTTTGCTGGTAGCCGGAAATTTCAACATGACCAATACCGACGAACTATTTGACACCCTCGTTGATCTGGGACAATACCCCCAGGAAACATCCGATACCATTACTGTACTGGAAAAAATCGGTCACTTTCTGGATGAAGAAAACGACAGGCTATACTATGATCTGAAAGACCAGGGTGTTTCGAAAAAGGATGCAACAAAATATTTAATCGAAAAACTGGATGTGCTTCCCATTCTTAAGGACTCTGCCAAACGCTGGGATGGTGGATACGTTATCGGAGGCCTGCTGGGACATGGTGATGCTTTTGTAATGCGCGATCCTGCGGGTATCAGACCTGCCTTTTATTATGCCGATGATGAAATTGTGGTGGCTGCTTCGGAGCGGCCGGTCATCCAAACTGCATTGAATGTGTCCATTAAATCGGTTCATGAACTGGAACCCGGACACGCCCTGATCATCAAGAAAAACGGGAAAATCCAGAACGAGGCATTCATTGACCCGCTTCCGAAAAAAGCCTGTTCTTTTGAACGGATCTATTTTTCCAGGGGAACCGATCGCGACATCTATCTGGAACGGAAAAAACTGGGCAGCCTTCTGGGGAAAACAGTGCTGGAAGAAATTGAATACGACTTAAAAAACACGGTTTTTTCATACATCCCGAATACAGCATCTGTTGCGTTTAGCGGACTGGTGGAAAGTTTGAACGACTTCACCGCCGAACAGATCAAGGAAAAAATATTCAAAGAACAGGGAAAGCTTTCCAAAGAACGACTGGACGTCATCTTTGAAACCCGCCCCCGGGTTGAAACCATTGCTGTAAAAGATGCCAAGCTGAGAACGTTCATCACCGCCGACAACCAGCGCGATGACCTGGTAGGGCATATTTATGATGTAACGTATGGCATCGTCCGCAATAATGTTGACACGCTGGTGATTCTGGATGATTCCATCGTACGTGGAACCACGCTGAAACAAAGCATCATCCGTATTCTGGATCGTCTGCATCCGAAGAAAATTGTGATTGTTTCTTCTGCGCCTCAAATCCGGTATCCCGACTGCTATGGCATCGATATGGCCCGTTTGGGAGATTTCATTGCTTTTAAAGCAGCGATCCAGCTGCTGAAAGATACCCACCAGGAACACATCATCAATGAAGTGTATGCCTTGTGTAAAGCACAGGAAAACTTACCCAAAGAAGAAATTATCAACCACGTTAAAAATATTTATAAGCCGTTTACTGTGAAACAGATTTCTGATAAGATCGCTGAACTAGTCACTGCCAAAGAGATTCATGCGGAAGTATCGGTTATTTATCAAAGCATTGAACAACTGCATCAGGCCATTCCGCACCATAAAGGCGACTGGTATTTCACAGGGGATTATCCCACACCCGGAGGAAATAAGGTAGTAAACCAATCATTTATCAATTACGTGGAAGGTCGAAACAAGCGCGCTTATTGACGGGTCAAAACCTTTGGAAAATCTTTTTGTACTTTTGGCGTCAAATCTAAACTGTAATGACAAAAATCTGTGTGTTTTGTGGGTCCAGTATGGGCAACAACCCGGTTTATCAGGAGGCAGCCCGTGAAGTAGCTGAATATTTTGTTGCCAATGATTTCTCGCTGGTATATGGAGGAGCTAATGTAGGACTGATGAAGATCCTGGCGGATATTATGATGGAAAACCACAAGGAAGTGATTGGCATCATGCCGCAATCGCTGGTGGACAAAGAAGTGGCTCACGACAACATTACCGAACTGATTGTAGTTGACACAATGGCCAAACGAAAACAAAAAATGGTGGAGCTTTCGGATTATTTCATCGCTTTACCGGGTGGTTTCGGAACCCTGGATGAATTGTCAGAAGTCATGACCCTGAACCAGCTCCGCATTTGCGACAAGCCTGTAGGCATTCTCAATATCAATGGTTATTTTGACAAACTTCTTGATTTTATTGATCATTCGGTGGAAGCCGGGTTTGTCCGTCCTGAATACAGACGCAACCTGATGTTTTCCTCCAGTGTAAGCGAACTGGTGGAAAAATTACAACAATACCAGCCGCTGTCGATGACCAAATGGATTTCTGATATCAAAACCGAATCCAACTAATCGCCCCAGCTTTCGCGATCCAGACTTCGGTACTGAATGGCCTCAGCCAGGTGAGCAGGATGGATTGTTTCACTTTCGTCCAAATCGGCAATAGTTCGGGATACTTTAACGATTCGGTCGTAGGCCCTTGCAGACAAATGGAGTTTTTCCATGGCATTTTTCAGTAGTTGTTTTCCTGCTTCTTCCAGCTGACAATATTTGTTCAGGTCATCGTGAGACATTTGCGCATTGTTGTAAACCTTCGGGTTACTTTGATACCGTTGCTCCTGAATTTTCCGCGCCCGGATCACACGCTCTCTGACTCCATCACTTTTCTCGATGGATGATGTTTCCGCCAGTTCTTTAAAAGGAACCGGAACCACTTCCACATGCAAATCAATCCGGTCAAATAACGGTCCGGAAATTCGGTTCAGATATTTTTTTACCACACCCGGTGCACAAACACAACTCTTGGTGGGATGATTATAATACCCGCAGGGGCAAGGGTTCATGGCTGCTACCAGCATAAAGCTGGCCGGGTATTCTACTGTAACCCGTGCCCGAGAAATAGTCACCACCCGATCTTCCATAGGCTGACGCATTACCTCCAGTACACTCCTTTTGAATTCAGGAAGTTCATCCAAAAACAGCACTCCGTTTTGGGCCAGTGATATTTCTCCCGGTTGCGGATACGTTCCACCCCCGACTAACCCTGCATCACTGATGGTATGATGTGGTGATCGGAACGGACGATTGGTCAGTAAAGAGGTTTCGGCCCCCAGCAAGCCGGCTACGGAATGAATCTTGGTGGTTTCCAATGCTTCGTTCAGTGTAAGCGGAGGTAAGATGGAGGATATTCTGCGAGCCAGCATCGTTTTCCCTGATCCCGGCGGGCCGATCATAATCACGTTGTGTCCGCCGGAAGCAGCGATCTCCAGGGCCCTTTTGATATTTTCCTGACCTTTTACATCGGAAAAGTCAACATCAAAGTAATTGAGTTTTTGCAGGAACATGCTTTCTGTGTCCACCTGCACCGGTTTCAACGCTGGTTCGCCTTCCAGAAAATCGCAAACTTCGAGAATATTTTCGGCTCCATAAACCTCAATTCCCTCCACGATAGCGGCTTCCTCAGCATTTTCAAAAGGTACAATAACTCCTTTAAACCCTTTTTCTTTGGCAACCAGAGCAATGGGCAGCGCCCCTTTTATGGGTTTAATACTCCCGTCCAGCGACAGTTCACCCATGATTACATAGTCTTCCAGCCGCTCATCGGATATTTGCTGTGATGCAGCCAGCAGGCCAATGGCAATAGGCAAATCGTAGGCAGAGCCCTCCTTTTTCATGTCGGCAGGTGCCATATTAATCACAACACGCTGACGGGGGAATTTACGTCCAACATTGTTCAACGCTGCCAATACCCTTTCGTGGCTTTCCTTGATGGCGTTATCGGGCAAACCCACCAGGAAAAACTTGGATCCTTTTCCCACATTTACTTCAATAGTAATGATGAGTGCATTAATGCCAAAAATGGCACTTCCATAGGTTTTCACCAGCATAATTTTCAGGGTTGGTTAACTCCAAAGTTAAGAAAATCCTGAAATCTCAGCAAAAAACTCAGGGTTTGTATCCCGATTCCTGCAACAATTGCTGTGAATCCTTCATTTTTAGTAATTGGGAAAGAGTTGTTTTCGGGTGACGTTGCATGTACTTTTTGACCATCTGCCAGCCAAACCATGCCCCCATAGAGGAAGGTGCTGTACGTGGAAAACCATCCGTAAAAGGACCCTGTTGCATCATTTTTTTAATGACCATAAAATCGCCCGAGAAAAGCATCTGGTCATTTACCATCACGGCCCAAACTTCTTTTTTGTGCTGCTCCATCCACTGCCATTGTTCGTGTGTATATCCCATTTTTAACGAATCTGGCGTTTCGGGTAAAACGGCATCCATGAAATAAAGCATCTTTCCTGCCTGAATCATATTATCCAACAAAGTCTGGGGTTGAAAAGAATGACTGAAATCGTGTATATAAAGATACTTGGCCACATCCACGGGGATGTACTCAGGTTTCATTAATCGACGGTGGTACAACGGAATATTCAGCTGTTTATACTGAAGGTAATTTTCACCCAGATAATCATCCAGAGCAATGACCAGTACCGAATCTTTTTTCATGATCGGTTGTTCGAAATACAGGTCCGAAACATAGGAATAAACCTGCGGTAATCGATAGTGGGGAAAATAATATTTAATGTAAGAGAATTCGCTGCTCAACGATTTTTGTAACTCGTCCAGGTTTGGGAAAACCTCCCTGGTTTTATGATATACATGGATGATCGCTGTGTCGGTTACAAAACCATACAACTGCTGATAGTTGGCTTTGTTGTTGAGATCGGCATCCAGAAAGAAAGGAAATTGCTTTTTTAACCGCTCAGCACTTACCTTAAAATTGAGTGTATCCAAACTAAAAAGTGCCGTTCCGTATCGCTTGATCTTCACTGAAATTGCGGGTCGTTTAGACGCCGGAATTCTCAAACTGGTATTTCCACAGGAATACAAAGAAAATACTATAACCACCACTATCAATCCCAAAAATTTAGTACGCATCAGTTTTTTCATTAATAATACCCCCGTATTCAAAAAAAATGTCAGCACGCCGAAGCATGCTGACATTTAAATTTTTCATCAAAATATTTAAAAAAGTTTCCAGCCCAGCGTAACCATAAACACACTGGAACCTGCGTCAACAGTATGGGTCTGACTATTATACGTTACACTTCCGTTTACCAGTTTATCCAACGGACCGTAGTATTTCACATCCAGTGCAAACATCAAAACATCCACACCGACACCCACCTGATACTGGTAATTAGCATCTTTAAAATTGCTGGCCGTTAAATAATCACCGGTTGTACTCACAAGCGTTGACGTACTGATGTCTTTGTTTACTATAAAGTTTGCTGTAGCTCCCCCAAACAGGCGCACTTTAACAACTTTGGCATCTACCAGTTTAACACCCAAACTCAACGGCACCTGAATAGATTTAAGATTTGCTGTCTGTTCTGTACCATCTCCAAATTTGAAAACACTACCTTGTGTCAGATAGTTTAACTCAGGTTGGAGGTAAACTTTTTTTCCAATACGGGCAAACACACCCAAAACCAAATTACTCTTCAAAGCAGATTGAATGTCGTTTTTGTTGTAAGAAAGAGTTGAAGAGGTATACCCAACTTGCGGACCAATGGTAAACTGTCCGAACATGACGGTTGAAATAAATAAACCAGCCAATAGTAATGTGATTTTCTTCATAACTTTAAATTTTGTTTTCAATATAACACTAAAAGGGCTACAAAAAGTATATACCCAAGTGTAAAAATAAAAAAATAATTATAGCCAAATCGTTATTTTTGCAAATAATTAAAACAACAACCTTTTGAAAATAGCACTGGCACAACTTAATTTCCACATTGGAAATTTTGATCAGAACAAAGAAAAAATACTCAAAGCCATTGAGCAAAGCAAGGCTTTAGGAGCAGATTTAGTTGTTTTTTCCGAACTGGCCATCACCGGTTATCCTCCCCGTGATTTCCTCGAATTTGATGATTTTATTGACCAGTCGAAACATGCAGTTGAGGAAATCGCTTCAGTCTGCACGGGGATAAGTGCTATTGTTGGGATGCCCGCAACCAATCCCAATCCCAAAGGAAAAAGACTGTACAATTCGGCGGCATTTCTGAGCGAGGGTAAGGTTCAGAAAATCATACACAAAACCCTGCTGCCCAATTACGATATTTTTGATGAGTACCGCTATTTTGAGCCCAACACGGTGTTTGAACTGGTGGAACTGCACGACAGGAAAATAGCCCTGACCATTTGTGAAGACATCTGGAATGTGGAAAAAAATCCGTTGTATACAGTGAATCCTATGGAAGAGCTGATGAAGCTGAACCCGGACCTTATGATTAACATTGCTGCATCCCCCTTCAATTATGAACAGGCTGAAAGAAGGTTTCAGGTACTGAATCACAATACAGAAAAATATCACCTGCCTTTGTTTTATGTGAATCATGTTGGTGCTCAAACCGAGTTACTTTTTGACGGCGGGTCCATGGTGATGAATGCAAAAGGAAAGGTTGTTGATGTGTTGAATTATTTTAAAGAGGACTTGAAGGTCTATGATTTGAAAGATGTAGAACAGTCGAAAGGGACATCGTCCATTACCAAGGTTTCAAAAAGTGCCCTGATCCATGATGCATTAGTCATGGGGATTAGAAATTATTTCCAGAAACTGGGCTTCTCCAAAGCCATTCTGGGGCTTTCCGGGGGTATTGATTCCGCGGTTACTGCAGCACTGGCTGCGGAGGCACTGGGAGCGGAGAATGTATACAATGTTTTGTTGCCTTCACCTTTCTCAACAGAGCATTCGCTGAAAGACGCCAAAGAACTGGTTCAAAACCTGAAAATGCCTTCGGATGTTATTTCTATTTCCGATGCGTTTGAAAGTTTCAATGAAACCTTACACCCTTTTTTTAAAGGCCTTCTCTTCGATGTGACTGAAGAAAATATCCAGGCCCGAATCCGAGGTGTTATTTTGATGGCACTTTCCAATAAATTTGGTTATATTTTACTAAATACCAGCAACAAAAGTGAGGCCGCTGTCGGATACGGCACCTTGTATGGCGATATGAACGGAGGACTCTCCGTATTGGGAGATGTGTATAAAACAGATGTTTTTGAGTTAGCCAGATATATCAACAGAAACAAAGAAATTATTCCGGAAAACATCATCACCAAACCACCTTCCGCTGAACTACGTCCCGATCAGAAAGACTCGGATTCACTGCCTGAATACGACATACTGGACCGGATTCTTTATCTGTACATTGAAAAAAGAAAAGGGCCGGCTGAGATCATTGCCGAAGGCTACGACCAGCAGCTTGTCAACCGAATTCTTAAGCTGGTAAACATCAACGAATACAAAAGATATCAAACCCCTCCGATTCTCAGGGTTTCGGATAAAGCATTCGGTATGGGACGAAGGATGCCCATTGTAGCCAAATACCTGTCCTGATCAGTACCTGATGACAAAATCCTGCTTGGGCATTCCTTTGCGGAAAAATACAATCCCCATCCAAAACAGATCAATCGAAACGATGACCCGCGGATCTTTTTTAATGGTTTTCCAGGCTTTTTCCATTCCCGGGGACCAGTGAATATCATCAAAAACAAAATAGCTGTTCTCATTGGCTTTCTCCACACATTGATTGAAGTATTCCACGGTGGGTTCAAACCGATGGTTGCCGTCAAAAAAAACCATGTCCAGTGTGTCCAGATTCTCCAGTACCTTAGGTAAGGTAACTTCAAAATCACCAATTCTGATGTCGGTATTTTTTACTTGTAATTTACTAAGTGTATTGGAAGCTACATCCGCTAAGCTGGCACACCCTTCCATCGTGATCATCGTAGCATCAGGGACCGGTAATTTAAGGTATGCAGCACTGATTCCGGCTGCCGTACCAAACTCAAGAATTGTTTTGGGTTTAAAATATTGGTTCAGCCGATACAGTGCACGCCCCTGCGCTTTTTTCAAGGTACGTTTTGTTACCAACGGCCCCAGTTTTTCAAAAGTGGAAAGATACTGTTTGTTGCCTGACCTTTCTCCAAAATCCACCGTCTCTATGACCGTTCGGCTTCTGCTCAGACTTTTCCTGTATTTTTCAATGAAGGAAAAATCAGAATGTTTTGATTTATCTTTTAAAACCTTTTCGATTAATTCAAAAACAAAAGGAGAATGTATCTTAAACCTGCTGTAGGATTTGATACCATAAACTATGCGACTTTTTATTTGCCAGGCAACATAACTGTTCATTTTACTCCTCTTTTTCCTTTTTGGGTCGTTACAGAACTTATTTTCCGTACAAAAATAACTCCATTATTTGAAAGATCGCCTCTCATTTTATAAAAGTAAAAAAGGACATTCCGATGTGGAATGTCCTTTTTTGTTATGAGGAAGTTATTTATTTATCGTCTACTTCTTCAAAATCAACATCTGTAACTTCATCGTCACCGCCTTTTGGATTGTTTCCGGCGGCTCCGCCGTCATTGGGAGGAGTTTGTGGACCTGCATCCTGGGCTCCTTTGTACATGTCTTCACTGGCCTTTTGCCAGGAGGCATTCAGTTTTTCCATGGCGGCATCAATGGCAGCAATGTCCTGTGCTTTGTGAGCATTTCTCAAAGCTTCCAAACCACTTTCAATTTCCGATTTTTTATCGGCGGGCAGTTTGTCACCGTATTCTTTCAGCTGTTTTTCGGTTTGGAAAATCAGACCGTCAGCAGCATTCAGCTTGTCCACTTTTTCGCGGGCTGTTTTGTCGGCTTCAGCATTGGCTTCGGCTTCGGCCTTCATTTTCTTGATTTCTTCTTCGGATAATCCTGAAGAAGCTTCAATGCGAATGCTCTGTGATTTGCCGGTGGCTTTATCTTTTGCTGAAACGTTCAAAATACCGTTGCTGTCAATATCAAAAGTTACTTCAATTTGCGGAACACCACGGGGGGCAGGTGGAATACCATCGAGGTGGAACCTTCCGATACTCTTGTTTTGATTGGCCATCGGACGTTCGCCCTGCAACACATGAATTTCAACTGAAGGCTGATTATCGGCAGCTGTTGAGAAGGTTTCTGATTTTTTGGTCGGAATGGTGGTGTTTGATTCAATCAACTTGGTCATTACACCTCCCAGGGTTTCAATACCCAATGAAAGCGGAGTAACATCCAGCAACAACACATCTTTCACCTCACCGGTCAAAACACCACCCTGAATAGCAGCACCTACGGCCACCACTTCGTCGGGGTTCACTCCTTTGGAAGGTTCTTTACCAAAGAAATCTTTCACTACCTGCTGAATAGCTGGAATACGGGTCGAACCTCCTACCAAAATCACTTCATCAATATCTGAAGCCTGCAAACCAGCATCGCTTAATGCTTTTTTACACGGTTCAATAGTGGCTTTAACCAGGTGGTCTACCAACTGTTCAAATTTGGCTTTTGAAAGTTTACGAACCAGGTGCTTCGGCACTCCGTCCACCGGCATAATATAGGGCAGGTTGATTTCTGTTTCGTTGGAACTGGAAAGTTCGATCTTGGCTTTTTCGGCGGCTTCTTTCAATCGCTGCAATGCCATGGGATCTTTTCTCAGGTCCAGCCCTTCATCATTCTGAAATTCTTCGGCCAGCCAGTTGATGATCACTTCATCAAAGTCGTCACCACCCAAGTGGGTATTTCCGTTGGTTGATTTTACTTCAAACACTCCGTCACCCAGTTCAAGGATGGAAATATCAAAAGTACCGCCACCCAAATCAAACACGGCAACGGTTTCATCTTGTTTCTTTTTGTCAAGCCCGTAAGCCAACGAGGCAGCGGTAGGCTCATTGATGATCCGACGTACTTTCAGTCCAGCAATTTCACCGGCTTCTTTGGTAGCCTGACGCTGGGCATCGTTAAAGTAAGCCGGCACCGTAATTACAGCTTCGGTTACACTTTGTCCCAGGTAATCTTCAGCGGTTTTTTTCATTTTCTGAAGGACCATAGCCGAAATTTCCTGAGGAGTATACATCCGGTCATCCACCTTAACACGGGGTGTATTGTTATCCCCTTTGACTACCTGATAAGGCATCCTCTTGATCTCTTTCGTCACATCTTCATACGAGTTCCCCATAAAACGCTTAATAGAAAAAATGGTTTTGGTGGGGTTGGTGATGGCCTGACGTTTGGCAGGATCACCAATTTTGCGCTCGCCATTTTCGGTGAATGCAACAATAGACGGTGTAGTACGACGACCTTCGCTGTTGGGAATGACCACCGGTTCGTTACCTTCCATTACGGCAACACATGAATTGGTGGTTCCCAGGTCGATTCCAATTATTTTTCCCATTTAATTTTCCTCCTTTTAAATTATTTTTGTTTTCTTGATTTCAATTTTTTTAGTGCTACCTCATCAGGTCAAGGATTATGCCAAAAAAAAATTACCCCTCCGTTTTTTCTGACACAAAAAAAGATATTCGGTTTTAAACAAAGAAAAATATATTTATTTTATTGATTTTCTGTGTTTTAACTTGTTTACAATTAGGATTGCAGGGTCCGTTATGCTAAAAAATACAATGCTGCCAAAACGACAGAACGGCAGAAATCAGCCTGATTCTTACTGTGAAATCATCCCGACGAGAAAAACAAAACCACTCAACAGAATCCATATCTTTGCAAAAATTTACACCGGCGAATGAAGAAGCTACATCTATACATGTTGAAGTCGTACATAGGACCTTTTGTGCTGACTTTCTTCATCACTATTTTCATTCTTTTGATGCAGTTTCTTTGGACATACGTAGACGATCTTGTTGGGAAAGGACTGGAATGGTATGTGATTCTCCGTTTGCTGTTTTATGCCTCTGCCACTTTTGTTCCGCTGGCGCTTCCGCTGGCTGTTTTGCTCTCCTCGCTGATGACCTTTGGCAACCTGGGCGAACATTATGAACTGGTAGCTTTAAAAAGTGTGGGTATCTCACTGCAAAAAGCCATGCGTCCGTTGACTGTGCTGGCTGTCTTGATCAGTTTGGGGGCTTTTCTGTTTGCCAATTATGTGTATCCGGTGGCCAACCTCAAATTTGGTTCTCTTCTGTATGATGTACGACAAAAAAAGCTGGCGTTTAATCTGGACGAAGGTGTTTTTGACAACAATTTGAACGGCTATGTAATCCGTGCGGGTCGTAAGTCAAGTGACAACAATATCATTTACGACATTATGATTTATGACCACACCAACAACCGGGGCGATACCCAGGTCACTGTGGCAAAAAAAGCGATCATCGGATTAACACCCAATCAACAAAAAGCCATTTTCACCTTATACGACGGCTATTCTTATCACAATATTGACAACGAAAGGGATTACCGCAAAAAAAGGCCTTTTGAATTCATGAAGTTCAAGAAAGAAGTCTTATCCATCGATCTTTCACAATTGGCCTTTCAACGAACCAACGAAGACCTCTTTAAGAGCAATTACACCATGCTGAACGTCCGTCAGTTGAATCATGCTATTGATTCGCTCAGCGGCCAGCTGGTGAGGAGAGAAAAAGATTTCAGAAAAAACAGCATTCGCAACTATGGTTCGCTGGCGGTAATGGACACGTCGAAAAGCATACCCCAACCGGTTCAAAAAGCAATCGTTGAGAAGAAAGACACAGCAAAAATCGCTGCTGTATATCCGTTGTTGAAGAATTTTGATATTTCTATAAAACATGTACTTTTAGACCAGGCACAAGGCAAGGCCCGGGTGGCCAGAGATAATTATCTGTTTCACACCACCAAATACATAGAACCCCGCGAGAAATTAATCATTATGCATGAGATCGTTTGGCACCAGAAATTTAAATTATCGCTGGCCTGTTTGATCTTTTTCTTTATAGGTGCGCCGCTGGGTGCCATTATTCGCAAAGGCGGGCTGGGATTGCCGGTGGTTATTTCCGTATTGTTTTTTGTGATTTATCACGTTATTTCTGTGATCGGAGAAAAATCTGCCCGTACTGAGGACATGAATTTGATCCTGGGCATGTGGCTTTCCACACTGGTGATTCTGCCGCTGGGGCTGTTTCTTACCTACAAGGCCACAACGGACGCTCAATTGATGGACACCGAAAGCTGGAAGAAGTTTTTTGAAACCAACCGTTTCACAAAAAAAATCGTGCGTCTGATTGAAACCTGGAAGCTGAAACTCAACAACAACTAACAGTGAATATACTTTTCCTGTGCAACAAATCACCCTGGCCACCCAAAGAAGGCGGATCCATGGCTATGAATCAGCTTATCGAAGGACTGGCAAACCAGGGACACAGAATAAAAGTACTGGCTGTCAATTCCGAAAAATTTTTCGTTAAACAGGAACAGGTTCCAAAAGAGTATTTAAAGAAAACTGATATTGAATGGATTGATGTGGATCTTTCGTTCAAACCACTTTCTGCTTTTCTGAACTTGTTTTCCAAAAAATCATACCACGTATCGCGTTTTGTTTCTTCCCAATTTCAAAACCGGCTAACCGAGGTTTTAAAGCAGGAATCATTCGATGTGATCCAGCTGGAAACCCTGTTTATGACCCCCTACATTTCGCTGATCAGGAAAAATTGCACCGCCAAGATTGTCCTGCGAACACACAATATTGAACACCTTATCTGGCAAAGAATCTACAAACAAAGTCGGAATCCATTTAAAAAATTCTATCTACGTCATTTGTTCAGCACATTGAGAAACTACGAATTGAACGTCATCTATCAACCCGACGGACTGATTCCCATCACGGAAAAAGACGCTGTTTTTTTTAAACGTCACACCCACAAACCGGTTCAGACAATTCCTTTCGGAATGTCCGTATCCGACAAAAACCCGGAAAATTCTGAAAATGCATTGTACCACATCGGTGCCATGAACTGGATCCCCAACGTAGAAGGAATTCGCTGGTTTCTGAACAAAGTATGGCCTATTTTAACCAAACAACATCCTGACCTGAGATTATATCTGGCTGGAAGGGAAATGCCTGAATGGATGATCCGCCTAAAACAAAACAATGTTAAGATTGTTGGAGAAGTGGAGGACGCTGCCGCTTTTGTTCAGTCCAAAAGCATTGGCATTGCCCCTTTGTTCTCAGGAAGCGGTATCCGTATTAAGATCATTGAAAGCATGAGGCTGGGAAAAGCAGTGGTTTCCACCACCATCGGTGCCGAAGGAATCGACGTTCAAAACGGAAAAAATATCCTGCTTGCCGATACACCCAAAGATTTTGCCCAAGCCATCTCGTACTTATATACCCATACTGAAGAAGCGGCAAAAATGGGTAAGTCGGCTCAAGAACATATAAAGGAAAACCACAATCCTGATGAAATAATTAAACAACTTACTGGTTTTTATCGCCAAATTTTATGACTTTTGTTAGGGCAGTAAAGAACCGGTATTATGAGGATTTTTGTTTTGCTTTCCCGAATTCCTTACCCCCTGGAAAAGGGTGACAAACTCAGGGCTTTTTATCAGATCAAAATGCTTTCGCAACAACATGAAATCATTCTGTGTGCGCTGAACACCCTCCCCCGTTCCGACAAACAAAAAGCTTTTGAATCGCTCCAACCCTATTGTCGTTCAGTCAATTTCATTGATTTGCCCTTAACGGGAAGAATTTTGAATGTGGTAAAAGCCTATTTCTCGGGGCTCCCTCTTCAGGTCGGACTCTTTTTCAACAAAAAAGCTGCAAAAAAGATCAGACTCCTAATTGAAGAATACAAACCGGATCATTTGTACGGGCAACTGGTCCGAACCGCACCCTACCTGATGAATCGGCCTGAAACCAAAACACTGGACTATCAGGATGCTTTTGCCTATGGATTGAAACGGAGAACAGAGCGGAGTTTATTCCCGCTCAAAACACTTTTAAAACTGGAATACAAACAGCTATCCCGATTTGAGAAAAAGGCATTTGATCATTTTGATATCAAAACCATCATCTCGGAACAGGACCGCGAATGGATCGGCCATCCGGAAAAATCGAAGATTTTGATCATCAAAAACGGGGTGGACCTGGATTTTTTTAAACCCGGTTCTGAGTCCAAAGAATTCGATATCGTATTTACCGGCAATATGCACTATCCGCCCAATGTGGATGCAGCCCAATTCCTGATCCGAGAAATTATGCCCATCGTATGGAATCAAAGACCACAAACAACAGTTCTTATTGCCGGTGCCAGTCCCCACCGTAAAGTCTTGCGTTTGAGGAGTTCAAGAGTCACAATAAGTGGTTGGCTGAGTGACATCCGGACCGCGTACAATTCAGGAAAGATTTTTATTGCCCCGATGCGGCTGGGAACCGGTTTACAAAACAAGTTACTGGAAGCCATGGCCATGCAGGTTCCGGCCATTACAACCTCTGTTGCCAATGCATCGTTAATGGCACAAGATAGCAAAGAAGTTCTGATCGGTGAATCGGCTCAGGAACTGGCCGAAAGAATTCTGATGCTGATCGACAACAAAATGCTGCAGCAAAATTTAACTGAAAATGCGGACCGGTTACTTCGTAAAAACTACCGTTGGGAAGCCTGTACAGCAAAACTGGAAAAGAGTATGAATGAGCTATATAAAACCCAAATGACTGTTAAAGATGTTTAAAAACCATCGGGCTGTTGACCCGTACTTTAAAAGTTCAGATAAATCCACTTATTTTTGCAGCTATTGTCCTCAATATGGAACATCAGCAAGTAAGAAAAACATTTACTAAGGCAGAACGATTGTATGAAAAAAAGTTGATCCAACAACTTTTTAAGGAAGGGAGTTCGTTTTTCAAACATCCTTTCAAAGTGATCTATCTGCCGGTAAAAAAAGGCGACGGACCAAGGTCAAGGGTTTTGGTAAGTGTTTCCAAACGCAACTTCAAAAAAGCCGTGGATCGCAACCGAATCAAACGCCTCATTCGTGAAGCATACAGACACAACAAACACCTGTTGTCGCCCGAATATGCAACCCCAAAGGACGAATGCCTGCTGATTGGTTTCATTTACACAGGCAAAAAGCTTCCTGATTTTCAGGAAGTAGAACAAAAAATAATGCTAATTTTGCAGGAACTGGTTACTAAATGAGCAAGCTACTTTCCCAATTTCTGATCCTGCTGATCAGGATTTACCAATATACATTGTCGCCCTATTTTGGACGTGCATGCCGCTACACACCTACCTGTTCGGTATACAGTGTGGAAGCCATCAAAAAGCACGGACCATTCAAAGGCGGATGGCTCGCCATTAAAAGAATTCTATCCTGTAACCCCTGGGGAGGTAGTGGTTACGATCCGGTTCCTTAAATTAAAAAACCAAAATGATGATTAAAAAGAAAGGAATTATTCTTGTCCTGTTTTTCATGGCCATGTTTCAGTTGCAGGCCCAGGATTATAACAATTTCAAAATCGGCAAAAGCATTGAGATCTACTCCAATGTCATGCGGCAACTGAACCTGAATTATGTGGATACCATTCAGCCGGTGGACCTGACCAACCTGGCCATTAAAACGATGCTGGCCAGTCTGGATCCGTATACAATTTATGTCCCCGAAAAGGATCGAGAAGAATTTCAGATCTTCATTCAGGGCGAATACGGCGGAATCGGTGCTGTCATACAAAAACAGGGCGATTATGTTGTGATCACCGATCCTTACCAGGGATTTCCAGCCCAAAAAGCAGGGCTCAGGGCCGGAGACAAGATCGTTAAAATTGATGGTAAGTCCGCCAAAAATATGAGTGCTGATCAGGTTAGTAATTTGCTGAAAGGGACACCCGGTTCCAAAATACAAATTACGATACAACATTTCGGCGACACTACCGATACGACAGTCGCTATGGAACGGCAGAAGATTAAAATTCCCAATGTTCCCTATTACGGAGTGCTGAAAAACGACATCGGATACATTAGTCTGAATCAATTCAACCCCAATGCAGCCAATGATGTACGTAATGCCTTCCTTGATCTGAAAAACAACTACCACATCAAAGGGGTCATCCTCGACCTGAGAAACAACGGTGGCGGTTTGGTAAACGAAGCTGTAAATATTGCCAATATTTTTGTCAAAAAAGGAACCGAAATCGTTCAGACCATTGGCAAGTTGAAATCCAACGATTACACCTACAGAACCACTGGAAAAATAGTGGACGGAAAAATTCCCCTCGCTATTTTGGTCAACCAGAATACCGCATCGGCATCCGAGATTGTGTCGGGTTCCATGCAGGATCTGGACCGGGCTGTAATTATCGGACAACGCACTTTTGGAAAAGGACTGGTACAAAATATTGTCCCCCTGCCTTACGGTGGCGAAATGAAAGTAACGATTGCCAAATATTATATTCCCAGCGGGCGTTGTATTCAGGCCATCGACTATGCACACAAAAACAAACAAGGCGAGCCGATCAGAGTACCTGATTCACTGAGAAGGGCATTCAAAACCAAAGACGGACGCATTGTTTATGACGGTGGTGGCATCACGCCCGATATCAAAATGAAACCCACTGTTTTCAGTCAGGTGACCGGTGATTTGTATGGTCAGAATTACATTTTCAATTTTGCCAACATGTATGCAAAGGACCACAAAAGCATCAGCGGTCCGGACAGTTTCCGCATCAGTGACAGCACATTCCAGGCTTTTAAAAACTATGTGAAAAGCAAAGGATTCAGCTATGAAACGGAGACAGGAGCTCTTTTGAAAAGACTGAAACAAAGTGCACAACGTGAAAATTACTACCAGGCTCTGAAACCGGAAATCGACAGTCTGAACCTCACGCTGAAAGACGAAAAACAACACGATCTTGATAAGCACAAAAAAGAAATTGATGAGTTGCTGCGCCTTGAAATCGTGGGCCGGTACTACTATCAGTCAGGGAAAGCTGAAGCCTCTCTGGTGAACGACAACGAAGTAACGCGCGCAGTTCAGATTCTGAGTAACAAAAAAGAATACGAATCCATCCTGAAACCAAAAAAAGACGCTAAAAAATAGCGACAATATCGGGTGCTTTTAAACCTGAAGTATGCAGCTCAACAAAAAAATGCGGCAACACTTCAAACAAAAATTTTAGTATTTTCGGTGTGTACAAGTACTGAAATAAAGCCCCGAATTCTATGAGCAGAAGCTTTTCTGTTTCCACAATATACATGGCAGCACTGATCTTACTCGTGATCAGTCTGCCATTGTCGCAATTCACCATGAGCATTGCGACTTATATTATGGTAGCGTTGTGGTTCGCCTGGGACTGGAAAGCAGCGGAACTGAAAGAAAATTTTAAAGAAAGTTCGTGGAGCAAAGGTTTTGCCAATGCCGTGAACTATTTGTTTCAGAAAAGCGTTTCGGGTGTGAAAGCGAGATCCATCGCTTTTTACAAAAACAAACCGGCACTGGTTTTTTCCCTGCTCTTTTTTGTCCGGATCATTTGGCTGGTCAACACGACTGATTTTTCTTACGCCCTCAGGGATCTGCGTGTCACATTGCCCCTGCTTTTCTTTGCCCTGCTTTTTTCCAGTGTTCCCAAAGTAAATCAGCGACAGTTTCACCTTCTGCTCTATTTCTATCTGGCAGCACTACTGGTAGCCTCATTGATCGGTTTTTATATTTTACTACAGAATAACTACACGGATATCCGGGAAATATCACCTTTCATAGCTCCCATCCGGATGGGGCTGAACCTCACATTCGGTATTTTCATTCTTCTTTACTTTGTGTTAAAAGAGAGTCTTTTTTCATTTGTTTTGAGAATTCTCTTCGGGTTGACAGCCCTCTGGTTCCTGATTTTTCTCAACTACATGGAGTCTCTTACTTCAATCATCATCTTTGTTCTGATCGGATTAGGGATCTTGGTCTATCAGGTTTTTCATTCAGGAACAAAGTTTATAAAAACCCTATTGGTTTTATTAATCCTTCTGATTCCGTCAGCACTCTATTTTATCGTGAAAAATGAAGTGATTCGGGATACAACTCCCCCAGACATTCTTCAGTCAACATTGGCTCAACAAACAACACTGGGACATCCCTATACATTTGATAAAAATATGGGGGTCGAGGATGGTAAATATGTCGGGTTGTATTTGTGTATTCCTGAATTGAAAAAAGCCTGGAATGAGCGCAGTACATTTTCGTTTTCTGGAAAAGACAAACTGAATCAACAACTGAGTCAGACACTTATTCGGTACCTTACCTCAAAAAACCTGCGCAAAGATTCGGCAGGTGTTGCGGCTTTAACCAGGGCCGATATTCGAAGGATAGAAGAGGGAGTAGCCAATTACAATTATGTGGTTCATCCCGGCTTTCATTCCCGATTGCTAAAAATCATCACAGGATATGATGTGTACAAAAAGACTGGAAATGCCAGTGGCAGTTCTGTTATGCAGCGATGGATTTATCTGAAAGCTTCACTGAAAATAATCAACCACTATTTTTGGACAGGGGTGGGAACCGGCGACGTCCATGAGGCATTCGCCCATGAGTTTTCCGAAATGAATACCGGACTGAAAAAACAATACATGCATTTGGCCCACAATCAGTTTCTAGAATCATTTGTAGCCTTTGGTATTTTCGGGTTTCTGATTTTCCTACTGGCCCTTTTCTATCCGCCAGTGGCATTGCATTCGTTTCGCAACCACTACTTTGCTGTTTTCTATACAATTATGCTCCTCTCCATGTTCTCAGATAATACACTGGAAACTCCTGACGGAGCTTTTCTTTTTGCCTTCTTCAGTAGTTTACTACTTTTTGGTTCGGAACAGAAACCTGCTGATAACCAGGTTACCGTTTAAAATTTCAATCCTTTTTCTGTATTTTCAAATTTTTCAAATCACATTTTCTGAAATTCCCTTTTGGGTATCATCCAAAAGAGCCTGAAATGCTTGTCATAGCTTTATTTTTTATACTTTAGCGCTAAAATTTGTTGAATGAATGTAAAAGAAGTTCGCATCACGTTTCACGAATACGAGAACGAAAAAGAGCTTTCGCAGGATGAACAGGTTTTACTGGGAAAAGCACTCCAGGCCACCGACAATTCCTATGCCCCATATTCCGAATTTCATGTAGGTGCAGCCGTATTGCTGGAAGACGGCACTGTAGTGATCGGCTCCAACCAGGAAAATGCCGCCTATCCTTCGGGACTTTGTGCCGAAAGAGTCGCCCTGTTTTATGCCCAGTCGCAATACCCCGGGGTGAAAATTAAAGCACTGGCTGTTTCTGCCAAAGCCGATCATTTTCATATTGAAGCTCCCATTACACCTTGCGGCTCCTGCCGACAGGTAATTGTTGAAGTGGAACAGCGGCAAAAAGAAAAGATCAGGATTATCATGCAGGGAGAAACCGGTCCGGTCCATGTAGTCCAGGGTATTGAAGCCCTGCTTCCATTTTCATTCCACGAAGAAAAGCTTAAAAAGAAATTGTAACCCGAACCTGAGCAAATTGTTCAGGTTACTTTATAATTAATTGTGATGAAAAAAGTCCTGATTCTGTTCAGTGCATTACTTATTTTCTCGGCATTTAAAAGTGACAAACCCGCTTATCGATTTTTCAACAAGAAAGGGAAACCCACATCCTATAAAAAAGTCATCAAAGCCGCTAAAGAAGCCGATGTGGTATTTTTCGGCGAATTACATAACAACCCGATCTGTCATTGGTTCGAACTGGAAATTACCAAAGATCTGTACGCGGGGAAAAAACCGCTGATTCTGGGTGCCGAAATGTTTGAGCGTGACAATCAATTACTGCTCAATGAATATTTAACCGGGAAGATTTCCAAAAAAAGTTTTGATTCTGAAGCCCGGCTGTGGCCCAATTACAAAACCGATTATCAGCCTCTGCTTGCGTTTGCCAAAGAACATCACCTTCCGTTCATTGCCACTAATATTCCCAGACGTTATGCTTCCGTGGTATTCAAAAATGGCTTTGACAGTCTGGACAGTCTGTCACACGAAGCCCGTTCCTATATGGCTCCTTTACCCATTGTATATGATCCGGAACTGAAGTGCTACAAAGACATGCTGGAACAA
Source organism: Bacteroidales bacterium (assembly GCA_016936355.1). GTDB lineage: Bacteria > Bacteroidota > Bacteroidia > Bacteroidales > F082 > Sulfidibacterium. The sequence continues at coordinate 24,381 of JAFGYB010000059.1, forward strand.
ATGAAAAGTATGGGTCATGCGAGTGCTAATTTGCCGAAGGCTCAAGCCATCAAAGACGCTACCATGGCCTATTTCATTGCTCAGAACGCCGGTAACGGAAAACTGTTCCTTCATTTCAACGGGGCGTATCATTCCGACAATTACCAGGGCATTGTCTGGTATTTAAAGAAATACAACCCCAATCTGAAGATTTTAACCATTACCTCGGTGGAACAGGCATCGGTTGACAGTCTGGAAACCAAATCATACAACAAAGCGGATTTCGTACTGACCGTACCGGAAAGCATGACAAAGACCTATTAACTGTGACGGGAAATCAAAGATTGCTTACTGAACAGTGATCTCCATATTCACAGCATCCATCATCAGCACCCCGCTGCCTTGGGTAGCCACAACAATTTTTAACAGGTCTCCACTGTTAGGAACAAATTTGATGCGGGTTACCGGTTTTTTGATATTTAGCGAATACTCGGCAAACCGGCTTACCAGATTAATGAGCCCGAAAAAGGTGCCAACAACATAGCTGTCTTTGGTTCCGTAATCTAAACCGGTAACCCATCCAAAAGCAAAAAACGAAATCTTATTTATTTGGCGGGGGTGCCCTTTCAAATCCCAGAAAAAGACTTTTTTATCATCTCCACCGGAAATTAACTGGGTACCATCGGGATTGAAACTAAGCGCTCTTACCCAGCTTTTATGCCCTTTCAGTACGGCTTTTAGCCGGTAGGCAGAATCGTACAGGTAAATGTTTTTATCTCCACCGGTTGTGGCAAGTAATTTCCCTTCGGGACTGTACTTTATGGATGAAATATCCTTTTTCTCATCTGCTAAAACATAAATCACTTTTTGTTTGTGAATATCGTAAATGTACACCTTATGATTTGAACCTCCGGATGCAAGGTATCTTCCATCAGGTGAAAACTGAACCGAAGTAATGATCCCTTTTTGGTAATGAAGTCGTTTTAATACCGCTCCACTTTTGAAATTTCTTAAAACAATTACACTGTCCTTGCCACCCGAGGCAAACAAACTGCTGTCTTTGGAAATATCAAGAGCTAAAATCTGATGGTTCGGAACATCGGCAAACTGCCGCAACAGGGAATTGTTTTTCATAGAAAAAATCTTGACCGTACTTCCGTCACCTACCGCCAAAACTTTCCCCCCGGCAGAAAATCCAATGGCATAAATATTTTTATTGTCTGTTTTAAAAGTAAAATATGAATTCTTAATCTGGGCTTGTCCCAGTTCAAAAACAAACAAGAGAGCCAACAGTAAATAGTTCCTTTTGTTCATATCATTCTAATAAAAATATCTTTTGTTTCTTATGAGGTGCAAAACGATTCCAGCTTTTACCATGTTGCAAGAAAATTGGGTATCAGGATATACTAACGATTTGGTCCATCCGTAAGAATAAGCATAGGATACAAATACCGCTATATTCCTCCAGACAACGGCTTCCAATCCGGCATCCAGTTTCATATCAAAGAATAAATCGCTGCTTTCCATAGGTTGTTCGATGGTTCCGCCAGTACTCTCAATGTCAAAGAACGGATGCCGCAAAGACAAGTTAGTGTAGCCTATCATTGGTGAAAAACCCACAAACGCTGTAAGCCACTCTGAAGCTCGGGACTGATTAAAACCATAGGTGTATTGTACAACCGGACCTGCTGAAAATTGTTTAATAGAAGAACCAATATATTCCGTTTGTTCCTTCAATTTCCATTCTGAAGCCTGAACATATTCAAAATCCAGACCAATCCTGAGCGGTTTCATTTGATTATACAACATGGTAAGGGTGAACCCACTTGTAGTTTTGTAGTTTGCAAACAACGAGGGGGACGAAAAACTCTGATCTTCAATCAGGCTCTGACCCGAAAACCATCCCATTCCGTACCCCAGGTTCAGGTTTACTTTATTTTCAATTACCTGCGCATGAACAGTATAAATGCCCAGAACCAGGACTAATATTAATGTAATCTTTTTCATCTTATCTAGTTTCCTGGGGTATAGACCCAAACCTCATCACTATTTGAGCCATAATAGACTTCTCTGTAAAAAAAGTATGCCTTGTTACCAATACCAACGGAAACAGGGGAATTAAAAACAGGTAACATTCCGGTTGAAACCGTAGACCATGAATCATTTTGGCTGTTGTACGAACAAAAAACGGATGAAATTGTTTTGGCATACATAACACCGTTTAAAACAAATGCTGAAGGAAGACGATTGTTCCCCTCCCATCTTGTATATGGGAAAATCGCTATCGCATTCCATTGATCGGTTTTAGGATCATAACAATACCATCTTCCAAAATCTGGCAAGGTTCCAACACCAAGCCCAAGATATACTTTATCACCAACAACAGCATATGTTCCATACGAAATTCCTGGCCAACTAGGATTGGTACTCAAAAGATCACTCACTCTTAACCATGTATCTGTCGCAACATTGTATTTCCAAAAGTCAGCATGATTAACCATGGTTCCCAGTGAATCATACGCTCCTCCACCCAGATATCCATTTCCGTCTACTGTAAATCCAAATCCACCCGCTCTGGGACTACCCGAAAAATCATTCAGCCTACGCCAGGTATTCAATGAAATGTCATACTGCCAGAAATCTTTCAAATAGGTAGAATCGGAAAGCCCTGTCCCAAAATAGATGGTTCCATTCTCAACAAATCCTTTTCCCCCTGTTCTTATCTTTCCCGGGAAATTTGCTAATCTTTTGAAAGTATCAGTTGCGGGATCATACTCCCAAAAACCAATGTTGTTGTTTATTCCTAAATAAATCTTTCCATTTACTTCCTCATAAAAAGCACCGGTGAAATTCACCGGGGAATTTTTTAGTCTAAACCATGTGTCGTTGAGATGAAGGGTTCCATTATATTCGGCACTCTGATCATTAACTTTAACTTCGATCTTTACATCTCTTGATGGATAATATCCCTCATTTTGATAAGGAATATAAACTGTCAATGTACTATCTGTTTGTGAACCCCAGTATATGTTTGCCTTCATACCCCCAATAAATACTGAATTATTTAGACCGGCCGGACTAAAGTTTTTACCCTTAATGATTAGTTTACCTCCTGTCGAGGCACTTTTCGGAGAAATATCAGTAATAAGAGGTCGTGAAATCCGGAACGTGTCTTCAGACTGACAGAATAAATTATTCATGAATACTTTCACAACATATTTACTTTTTTTAAGGTCATTTGGAACCAAAACATCTATACTCTTTTGATTTTTTATTTGGGATACAACCTTTATATTATCAAAGTAAACCTTTACCGACGAAGGATTGGCCGTAAAGTTGTCGCCACGAATTAAAATCCGTGATCCAAAAGTAGCAGTATCCGGATCCAGGCTTCTGATGACAGGTGGGATCAGATTAAAATGATTAGCTGCAGTGGCTTGTTTATTATATATTGAAACATTAACCGGAGCAGACTGAACAGCAAGAATGTCAGGGATAAGGACTACCAAAGTATCCTGGCTCGCACTGAGAATCTTAGCTCTCTCCGTTCCAATCCTTACAATATTGTTTTCCTTCCGGTAGCTGAAATTCTCCCCCGTAATTGTAAGTCTATCCCCCAGATTTCCTGATTGAGGTGAAATTCCGGATATCTTTGGTGCACCGCTTCCGAGACTTACAAAGGTTATATCTTTTCCGTAAACAACAAGTTTTTTTTCCTGAACAAAAGCTCTGGCATAATATTTCATCCCGGCTATTAATGCCGTTGAGATATGTTGCTGAATAATTTCAGATTCGGGGCTTTTCCCAATCACATATTTTTCAGAGTTTCCGATCGTCGGATTGGGCAATGTATCCCATACAAAACCATAAGCTTTGATTTGATCCAACCTTATATTGGCTAACCGCGCATTAAAGTCAACCCCCTGAGGGGTAATATTCGATACCTGACCTGTATAAATCAATGGAAAATCAAATCCGCTTTCTTTATGACAAGCTGCGATCAGGAAAAAAGAAACCAGAATCAAACCGTAAATTTTCTTCATCATTTCAGATGCATTTCGTTACAATTCAGAAAACCTCATATTCAAAATGGCAGCAAGGTTCTTTACATAAACCTCCGAAAAAAAGAGTAAGACTTAAAGGATCAGGTTTTCAAAATTTTTGGTAAAATTAAACAGATAAATTCAGAATCCAAAAAAATGTTAATTATTTGTATGTACAAACATATTTAAGTTAATTTTGCCGGTGCAATGAAAGAATGTGATCTGAAATACAAAAGTTGTCTTTTTTACTCTGCGAATGCATTAGCGAGAGTAATGACAAAGCTGGCGGAAGATGAGTTTTCCAAAACCGGACTGGCACCCACCTATGCTTTTGTTCTGATGGCAGTAAATTCCTACCCAGGAATACAACCCAAAGAATTGAGTGAACACCTGCAGCTCACTCCATCCACCGTTACACGGCTGGTGGAAAAGATGGAATTCAAGGGATTTGTGAATAGAAAAATATCGGGAAGGCATACGGAAATCTTTCCCACTCCCAAAAGTTTGGAAATCAATGAACAAATCAAATCTGCCTGGGGTGAATTGAACAAAAGATACAGCAGCCTGATTGGTGAAGCCGATGGCAGGGATCTCACAGAAAAAATCAATCAGGCTATTGAGAAAATTATTGAATAAAAATTTTATTTGATCTAATTGTATGTACAAACAATTTAAATCATTATGAAGAAGATTGGAATAATAGGATCTGGAACCGTGGCCCAATCGCTGGCCAAAGGTTTCTTGAAAAACGGATATCAGGTAGTGATGGGTACACGTACAGCAGAGAAACTTCAGGAGTTTAAAAATACAGAAGCAAATGCTGTTGGAATTGGAGGGTTTGATGAGGCTGCTTCCTTCGGCGAAATCGTTGTTCTGGCTGTAAAAGGAACAGCCGCTAAAGAAGCACTGCAACTGGCCGGGGCAACCAATCTGGCCGAAAAAACCATCCTTGATGCCACCAACCCCATTGCCGACCAGGCACCAGAAAGTGGAGTATTGCATTTCTTTACCACACTGGACAGCTCATTAATGGAGCAATTACAGCAAGCATTCCCGGAGGCCCATTTTGTGAAAGCATTCAACAGTGTGGGAAGTGCATTCATGGTGGATCCCTCATTCGAAAGTAAGCCCACCATGTTTATCTGTGGAAATAACGAAAATGCAAAAAAGGAAGTCGGTCACATTGTTGAGCTTTTTGGCTGGGAAGTTTCCGATATGGGCAGTGTGGAAGCAGCCCGTGCTATAGAACCGCTCTGCATTCTCTGGTGCATCCCCGGATTGAAAGACAACAGTTGGACCCATGCATTCAAGCTTTTAAAACTTTAATTATTAATAAATTATTCAAATCAAACAATGACACTATTCAGTAAATACAAATTGGGAAATATAGAGTTGAATAACAGGATTGTTATGGCCCCCATGACCCGCTCGAGAGCGATCGGAAATATTCCCAACGACCTGATGGCAACCTATTATGCACAACGGGCCACCGCCGGACTGCTTATTTCCGAAGGCGTTTCCCCATCACCCAATGGATTGGGATATTCACGAATCCCCGGTATCTTCAGTCAGGAACAGGTGTCAGGCTGGAAAAAAGTAACGGAAGCCGTGCACGAAAAAGGGGGTAAGATCTTTATTCAGTTAATGCATACCGGACGGGTCGGACATCCCAATAACCTGCCTGAAGGAGCAGAAATTTTGGGTCCTTCATCCATTGGTTTAACCGGTCAGATGTATACTGATCAGGAAGGGATGCAATCTTTTCCGGTTCCCAGAGAAATGACACCGGAAGATATTGAGCATGCCCAACAGGAATACGTTCAGGCATCTGTCAATGCCATTGAAGCCGGTTTCGACGGTGTGGAACTGCACGGCGCCAACGGTTACCTCATCTGCCAGTTTCTGAACACTGCCTCCAACCAAAGAAACGACCAGTATGGCGGATCGGCAGACAACCGGAATCGTTTTGCGCTGGAAACTGCCAAAAGAGTGGTGGATGCCATTGGCGCAGAAAGAACTGCCATCCGTATTTCACCTTACGGTGTTTCCAATGAGATGGATATTTTTGATGGGATGGAAGATCAGTATGAACAACTGGTAATGGGATTCCATGACTTAAACCTGGCGTATGTTCATATTGTTGATCATTCTTCAATGGGGGCTCCTGAAGTTCCGGAAAGAATGAAAGCAAAGATCAGGAAGGCTTTCAAAAACACGTTGATTATCAGTGGAGGTTATAATAAAGAAAAGGCTGAAGATGACTTACAATCCGGAAAAGGTGATTTGGTTGCTTTTGGTAAACCGTTTATCTCAAATCCTGATCTGGTTTTACGGATGGAAAAAGATCTGCCGCTGACTCCTTTCAACACCGAAACTTTTTATACACCCGGCGAAAAAGGATACACCGATTATCCGTTTGCTGCAAGATAACAGATGAAAAACTAATTTTTCCTGTTTCATATTAAAAAGACCCGGTTGAAGTATCAGCCGGGTCTTTTTTTAAATCATCACTCTACTTTTCCTCTTCAAATTCGGAAGTAAAATAAAAACGGATGTCGGCGTATTTTTCCTGAGCCATCTGAAGGGAAAAGGGAGAGTCAGCCAGAAAAACTTCACGACCTTCTTTATCCAGGGCAATCTGGCTGGCTTTCCGCAACCGGAAATCTTCCAGCTGTGCCTTATTCTTACTGGTAAACCAGGCGGTTTTATACAAAGTAATGGGATCATAACGGCATTTGGCATTGTATTCGTGTTCCAGCCTGTACTGGATCACTTCAAACTGCAAAGCGCCCACCGTTCCGATAATCTTTCGTCCGCTGTGTTTACCGGTAAACAGCTGAGCCACCCCTTCGTCCATGAGCTGATCTATGCCTTTAGCCAATTGCTTGGCCCGCATGGGGTCGGCATTCACAACATAACGGAACAATTCCGGTGAAAAACTGGGAATCCCTTTTATATTAAGCATTTCACCTTCGGTTAGCGTATCTCCGATTTTGAAGTTTCCTGTATCATGCAAGCCTACAATATCACCGGGATAAACCTCATCCACGATGGATTTCTTTTGTGCCATAAATGCCGTGGGACTGGAAAATTTCAATTGCCGGTTTTGCCGGACATGGTAATAATTGGTATTCCTTTTAAAAACACCCGAAACCACCCGAACAAAGGCAATACGATCGCGGTGGTTGGGATCCATATTGGCATGGATTTTAAAAACAAAACCCATAAAGTTATCTTCATCAGGCTCCACAAACCGTTCGTCACAACCACGTCCCAAAGGAGTGGGAGCAATCTGCACAAATACATCCAGCATTTCTTTCACCCCAAAGGTATTAAGTGCACTTCCGAAGAAAACAGGAGCAATCTCACCATTCAGATAATCGTCCTTCTTAAAATCGGGATAAACACCGTGAACCAGCTCCAGTTCTTCCCGTAAATTTCCTGCTGCATCTCCCAGATAGGTTTCCAGTTCGGGGTCCGACAAGTCATCAAAATGAATGCCTTCTTCCACCGTTTGTCCCGAACCCCGGAACAAATGGAGGTTCTTGTAATAAATATTATAAACGCCTTTAAAATCATTTCCCATGCCCATGGGCCAGCTTAAAGGAGTAATTTTCAAATCCAGTTTTTGCTCGATTTCATCCAGCAGTTCAAACGTTTCCTTTCCGGGCCGATCGAGTTTGTTGACAAAAACCATGATCGGCGTTTTTCGCATGCGGCAAACCTGCACCAGCTTTTCCGTTTGCGGCTCCACCCCTTTGGCTACATCAATCACTACAATCACACTGTCTACAGCAGTCAGCGTGCGAAAGGTATCTTCTGCAAAATCCTGGTGACCCGGGGTATCCAGAATATTGATCTTGAAATTTTCATACTCAAAACCCATCACGGAAGTGGCAACAGAAATACCCCGCTGCCGTTCAATTTCCATCCAGTCGGAAGTGGCTGTTTTTTTGATCTTATTGGATTTCACCGCCCCGGCCACCTGAATAGCCCCCCCGAACAACAACAGTTTTTCGGTCAGGGTAGTTTTCCCGGCATCCGGGTGACTGACAATAGCAAAAGTCCTTCTGCGTTTTATTTCTTTGGAAACGTTTTGATTCATGGAATAAAAATTGAGTGCAAAAGTAGGAAATTACTGCTTATGCTCAAGATGAAGCCTTCAAATCAGGGAAGAAGAAAATATTGAATTTACATCAGCTTTTGCTGATTTTGCCACCAACGATCAGGGATTTCCTTTTGAAGAGCCGTTTTGTAATCCTCGTAAGAACAGGGAATAAATTGTGGGCGTACCAGTTGATTGTCCGTAACATTTTTCACGGGTAGTTCCAGCCACCAGCGGTCGGTTTTCTTACTCTTCAGAAATACCAATTCTTCATCATACTCTTCTACCAGGACACGAAAGATGGAGAAATCCTTTTTGTTCTCACCGGGAAAATCCTGTTTTCTGTTGGAAAATCCATCCAAAAAATACCAGATCATCTGGGCCACTAGTTGAGCCGTTTGCTCCCGGATATCAAAACGGGGATTGTATTCATAAAAACCCACACAACCCAGTTGATCACTCATCCCGGCATACCGGCAAATCTGACAAGCTTCTTCGCCGGCAAGGCCGTTGGGACCGGCATAATAATTTCCCGGTGCATCGGCAGCACGAATGGCCGACACATCAATCGACAGGATATCGGCATTCCGAACCATGGGTTCTGTTTCTTCCAGATTGGCCCGAACATTTCCCAGTCGGTTGATATCAAAATACAGGTTCCGCATCAGAATAAGTGCATCCTGATTTACAAAATAAGACTGATAACCAATGTTGGTGAAATTGAATAGAAAATTGGGCTGATGCAAAATAATCCGGCTCACATAAGAACGGGAATTCAGCTCATCGTCTTCATGTCCCAGGTCAAAAACAGGATCCATAGAAGCTATGTTTACCACTCTTCCTGTATTCTCATAGGCCATGTAATTGGCATAGGTCAAATCCTGGCTACCGCCCAATAGTACGGGAACAATGCCCTTTTTCACCAAAAAAGCCACTACTTCCTTCAAAGCAAAATAGGTGTCTTCTACTTTATTTCCCCTTTTCAGGTTTCCCAGATCCACCATGTTTATGTAGTTCCAGTGAGGATACAACTGGTATAAATGCTTCCGAACATGATCGGGACCATCGGCACACCCCTTATTTTCAAGTGCTTTTCGATCCTCATCGACACCAAACAGGGCCACCTTAACCTGTTCCAGATCAGGAAAAGAACCCTCTTCGGAATAAAACTGAACCACCTCACCCAAACGTTTTTGTTCAGAGGTCGACTCAATAACAGGGGCAGTTACAGGGGAAAAATAAATATCAAGTTCCATGAATTGCTCTTACTTTCTTCGGACGAAAATAAGAATAATCCTGATATAAATCGGGGGAAGTTCGGTTTGAACCGGACTTATTTTTTCTTTTTGAAACCCCTTTTCTTGGGTAAATTCTTGGGATCTTTCGCTATTTCGTAACAATCTTCCAAACTGAGGCTTGCTGCTTCTTTATCCTTGGGAATTTTATAATTCTGTCCGTCGATGGTCAGGTAAGCGCCATAACGACCATTGAGTACCTGAACTTTATCGTCTTCCTTGAAGGATTTTATGATCTTGTTTTTTTCGGCTTCCCGTTTCTCATGGATGATTTCGATCGCCTCATCCAGTGTGAGAGAAGAAGGATTTTTGTCCTTTTTAATGGAAAAGAACAGTTTATTGTGTTTCACATAGGGACCGAAGCGGCCGATGGCCACCGTTACCTCGGCGCCTTCAAACTCACCCAACGAACGGGGAAACGCAAACAACTTGAGGGCTTCTGCCAGTGTAATGGTTTCCACACTTTGATCTTTCTGCAACCCAGCAAAAGCGGGCTTTTCATCCGAGTCGGTGTCCCCAATCTGAGCCATGGCACCATAGCGCCCTATTTTGACATAAACATTCTTTCCTGTTTTGGGATCGGTACCCAAAAGACGCTCACCACTGAATTTACCCGAATTGTTCAGGGTATCTTCCACTTTGTCATGAAAGGGGCCGTAGAAATTCTTGATCATGTCGTTCCATTCCTTTTGTCCGTCGGCAATGGCATCAAATTCCTTTTCCACATGAGCCGTGAAATTGTAATCAAGAATGTTGTCGAAATACTGCATCAAAAACTTGTTGACCAGCGTCCCGATATCCGTGGGGAAAAGCTTGGACTTTTCATTACCGGTCATTTCGCTCCCTGTTTTGGCAGTAACCTTTCCGTCTTTCAATACAAATTCCTGAAATTTTCTTTGGGTTCCCTGACGATCTTCCTTAACAACGTATTCGCGTTTTTGAATCGTTGAGATAGTCGGGGCATAAGTGGAAGGTCTCCCGATTCCCAGTTCTTCCAGTTTACGAACCAGACTGGCTTCCGTATATCGGGCCGGATGTTTGGTGAATTTCTCAGTGGTACTCATCTGAATCAGATTCAGATCATCGCCTTTATGGATTTCAGGCAGTAAGCCTTCAGGATGATCTCCGTTTTCCTCATCGGTACCTTCACTGTACACTTTCAGAAACCCGTCAAACTTGATGACTTCGCCTTGTGCTACAAACATTTTATCGGCCTCGGTTGACTGAATCTCCACGTTGGTTTTTTCCAGACGGGCTTCACTCATCTGAGAAGCTACCGTTCGCTTCCAGATCAAATCGTACAGCTTTTTTACTTCCCGGCTTCCCTCAATGCTGGTTCGATCAATATAAGTAGGACGAATGGCTTCGTGTGCTTCCTGAGCCCCTTTGTTTTTCGTTTTAAACCGTCTGGTTTTTACATATTCGGAGCCATAAAGTTTCTCCACCTCAGCCCGGGTTGTGTTCAATGCCAGGTCGGAGAGGTTCACCGAGTCCGTTCTCATATAAGTGATCAACCCGGATTCATACAAATTCTGAGCTATGCGCATGGTATTGGCTACTGAATAGCCGAGTTTACGGGAAGCCTCCTGTTGTAATGTGGAAGTTGTAAACGGTGGTGCCGGTGATTTTTTCCCGGGTTTTTTCTCCACCGAATGAACCGAGAATAATCCGCTAACCTGCTTTTTTAAAAACGTTTCTGCCTCTTCGGCTGATTTAAAACGTTCGCTGTATTCTGCAATAATGGTTTGTCCTTTTTTGCCCTGAATCTGGAACTCTGCCAGCGTTCTGAAATAGGATACCGATTCAAAATTCTTAATTTCTTCTTCCCGTTCCACAATCAAACGTACAGCCACTGACTGTACCCTACCGGCAGACAACGAAGGCTTCACTTTTTTCCACAACAGTGGTGAAAGTTCATACCCCACTAAACGATCCAAAACCCTACGAGCCTGCTGGGCATCAACCAGATTTTTGTCAATACTCCGCGGATGTTCAATGGCATTCAAAATAGCCGTCTTCGTGATTTCATGAAACACGATCCGCTTACTGGATTCGGCTTTCAGTCCCAATGTATTAAACAAGTGCCAGGAAATAGCCTCCCCTTCGCGGTCCTCATCAGATGCAAGCCAAACCAGTTCCGCTTCTTTTGCCATCTTCTTCAATTCAGTAACCAGTTTCTTTTTATCGGGACTGACTTCATACTGGGGTGCAAAATCTTGTTCCACATCCACACTTAGTTTTTTCGAGTTCAAATCAACAATATGACCGAAACTGGACCGAACAATAAATTCGTTACCCAGAAATTTTTCAATGGTTTTGGCTTTAGCCGGTGACTCAACAATGACGAGGTTTTTGATCATATTTATCCAGTTATATCAAGTTCAGTAAGGGGTGGGCAAAGGTAATAACTTTTATATAAACACATTTTAACCGCAAAAAATCAGACCCAATATCAGATGAAAGTCAAAAAATTATCTAAATAGCTTTTGTAATTATATCATCCTTAACAGACTGATATAAAAACCAATAGGACCTATACAAAAAGAAATACCTAAAAAAGTTTAAATCGTAGAAACCACAAGTTAAACACCGGATAAAATATGGTCGAGGTTCTCAAATTTATTTTGGTAATCTTTCATGGATCGGTTGATCACATCGTGTGCCTCTTCTTTTCCGTATACATCTGTAATCTCCACATTGATCTTTTTTCCGGGCAAATCTTTATAGGTCAGGAAATAGTGTTTGAGCCGGTTGACTACCAGTTCGGGTAATTCAGAAATGTCGTTAAACTGACTGTAAAAAGCATCGTTGTTCAATACTGCTACAATTTTATCATCGGCTTCATTACTGTCAATCATCCGGAAACCACCAATGGGTTTTGCACGGACCAGAATATCACCGTGTGAAATCGTCTTTTCCGTCAATACGCAAATATCCATGGGATCACCATCTCCAACTATATCTTTGCGGCCAGTCTTTTCGTTACAATATTCGGCCACATACTGTGCACTATACGTTTGCGGAATAAAACCATACAAAGCAGGAACCACATTTGAATACTTCTGGGGACGGTCGATGCGCAAATATCCCGATTCTTTGTCCACCTCATATTTTACCGTATCAGTGGGCACCATTTCAATATAACAGTTGATCAGATCCGGTGCATTGTCCCCAATATCCACCCCATGCCAGGGATGAGATTTGTACCGCAATCCCATCAAACGTCCGATGGGCGCCATTAATCTGTTAGACATATTACTAGTTTTTGATTTTTCACTCATTTTATTCGATTTATCTTATAGCTTAGGCCAAAAATCTGCTTTTCAAAATAAATTTGTTTCTTCGTTTCTTTTCAAGAATGGATGATAATCGCCGTTAACACCTTGTGGTTCGCTGACTCGGATGTTATGGACAATCTCGATGCTGTTTCGGGCATCATCAATACCAAAGCCGTTTCCTGCCAATATGTGCTTGTAACTCTCGGTATGCAAATCGGTAAAACCACCACTAAATTCAATTTCCTCGTCGTCCACCGTTATGGAGCGATAAGTGGGCAAATTCTTTTCAATAGCCTTTTCCGGCAGGTCGTTTCTGTCGATACTCAGGAACCAGCGTACATTGGCTCTCTGAAGTTGTAGCAAACCTCCGGCCTTGTCAGCAGAAAGGACATGTACGATGCTTTGTTGAGCCGAGCCGAAAATCCATTGCAACATGTCAAAAAAGTGAATCCCAATATTGGTCACCACCCCTCCGGATTTAACCACATCTCCTTTCCAGGAATAGAAATACCACTTCCCGCGGGAGGTGATGTAAGTCAGGTCTATGTCAAATATTTTATCCTTGGGCATGGACTCCACTTTGTTCTTCAGGGCAATAATAGATGGATGCAAACGTAATTGCAAAATATTATAAACCTTATTTCCCGTTTCCTGCTCCATTTCTTTTAAACCATCCAAATTCCAGGGATTCAACACCAGTGGCTTTTCACAAATGGCATGGGCGCTGTTCCGTAAAGCCAGCCTAATATGGGCATCATGCAGATAATTCGGGGAACAAATGGAAACATAATCAACCTTACCCTCCTTTTTTCTACGGAGTTTGTCCAGATGACGATCAAAACGTTCCGGTTCTGTAAAAAAATCAGCTTGAGGAAAGTAGGAATCAATGATGCCTACACTATCAAACGGGTCCAGCAAAGCTACCAACTGATTTCCCGTTTCTTTAATGGCTTTCATGTGCCGGGGAGCCACATAGCCCGATGCGCCTATAAGAGCGAAATTCCTTGACATAACAAACTTTTTGCAAAGATGAGAAAATTCCTGTATCAGCCTGTTAACATCATTAATACAAAAAATCCCGGATAAACCGGGATTTGCATCAGTCTTTGTTCATCAATCTGCGCAGGAAACTCCTTTTTTTCTTGTATTTATCATCTGTGTAATAACCACTTCCCATCGATTCATAGCCATACCCATATCCGTATCCGTATCCATATCCGAAGTTTCCATTCTCCATGATGATATCATTAATCACTATACTCATATTCATCCCTCGTTCTTCAATGTCTTTAATAATGGAAGCAAATACTTTTTTGTGGGTATGATTCTGTCGTACAACAAATAAATTCACATCAGTGTAAGCCATCAAAAGGAAGGCATCTGTAACCAGTCCCATCGGAGGCGTGTCAATAATGATGTAATCATACATCTCTTTTAATCTTTCAAAAAGTTCGGTTGTCTTATCAGAAGCAATCAATTCTGCCGGATTGGGGGGAACCGGCCCGGCCAATATAATATCCAAATGCTCTGTCACTCCTGAATTTTGGATAATGTCTTCGATTTTAGCATTTCCTATAAGATACGATGATAATCCATTATCATTGGAAAGTTTAAAATCGTGGTAAATTTTAGGTTTTCTGAGGTCGAATCCAAGCAAAACTGTTTTCTTGCCATACTGAGCATAAACACTGGCCAGGTTAATAGAGACAAATGTTTTTCCTGCGGAAGTCATATCCGCAGCCACCATAACCGTAACGGGACTTTTGCCTTTTGCCAGATACTGTATGTTGGTTCGCATGGAACGAAATGATTCAGCAATACTGGACTTGGGAAATTCTGAAACCACCAATTGTGTTTCCTTATCACTGTGCAACAACTGTCCGGCAATGGGGAATTTGGTTACATTTTCAACATCTTTGCGTTCAACCACCATGTCGTTGAGGTAATCTTTCGCCAAAACATAACCGGCCGGGAAGGCCAGGCCAAGAATAAATGCAATAAGATAATTCAAGGATTTTTTAGGAAATACCGGTTCGTTACTGGCATACACTCTCGCTTTGTCAATAATCTCATTATCCGGCATATTTGACGCTTTGGTAATTTGAGCATCCGAACGTTTTTCCAGCAGAAAAGTATAGATATTATCATCCAGTTTAAACCTTCTTTCAAAATTAATCAGCTGTTGTTGCCTGTATGGAAGTACATCAAGCTGGTTGTTAATTCTGCCAATGTGATCCGAAAGCTCTTTAATCGTTCCGTTTGCATTTTGAATAATGTTGGTCACGTTTTCAATGATGGCCCGCTTGGTTGTTAGTATCTGACTATTAATCGTAACAACGGTTGGACTTTTTTCCGTGGAATACAATAAGGATTCAGCCTTTTTATTGTACAATTCTATGAGCTGAGCTACTAAAGCATTCAATGCCGGATCCTCAATTCCCATAGCTGAAGGAGCTACTAAATTATTGAGATTGTCTTCGTTCTTTTGAATATATGTTTTGAGGTTGTCGTAGTATTGGGATTTGATTTTCAGTTCAGCTCTTTGTTTCTCCAGATTGCTCATATACTTAAACACCTGTTGTGTCTGAAAGGATAAATCCATAATCTCCTTTGATGAACGAAACTGTTGCAAATCCTTTTGTGCCACAGATAAAGAATCGGAGATAATTCCCAATTGAGCATTGATAAAACGAATGGTATTTTCTGCAATTCTGTTCTTCATCTCAAGGTTGGAATTCAAATACACTTTTGTAAGCATATTGAGATAGGCCACAGATTTGTCGAGATTCGCAGATTTCAGTGTAATTTTTAATATGGATGACTGACGGTTGATCGGGGCGATTTTTATCCCCATATATTGTTTCGTAAGGCTAACATAATCATTAAACACAAAGTGATACGTTTTGGCCAGGTCCTCTTCGGGATTGAATCGGTCGTTTAATATGATTTTAAATGCATTATATTTTGTATGAACCTTATCACCAAAGTGATAGGTACCAATAAAATGAACTTTTTTTAATCTTTCATTTAAAAAAACATGCTTGGCAAAATTGTATTTTTTAATATTTTCGCCCTCTGCTTCAATCCTGTATTCATCTTTATTGATAAACGTTAAGTCGTATTTTAAGCCAACGGCCTGTGGAACAGTTGAATCAAAAACTACCTCAAAAGGAGCTGCATCATATAATTCTTTTGACAACAAACCATCCGTTTCGAAATAGGATACCTGAAAATTTAATTGCTGAACAGTTCGGTAAGCCAATGAAAATGAACTCAGTTTACCGATCTCATTTTCTATGTTTTGCTGAGAATTATCCAGCCCAAATCCAAGAAATTTAGATGGATCGAGTGTATTCGAATTTTTATCCTTAACCAGGACCGTGGTTGAAACTTCGTATTCAGGACTGGCATATCTGTTAAACAGAAAAGCCAAAATCAGCACCACAAATACAGAAACAACGAAAAGGTACCAATACCTGCTGAACTTAAAAAAGATAACTTTTAAATCCACGTC
This sequence comes from Bacteroidales bacterium, assembly GCA_016936355.1. Classification (GTDB taxonomy): domain Bacteria; phylum Bacteroidota; class Bacteroidia; order Bacteroidales; family F082; genus Sulfidibacterium. Next base: position 40,595 of record JAFGYB010000059.1, read on the forward strand.
TTCTTCCTGCTGATTAAAATTTTCAAAATGTTCCACTATCTACGAAAGTTAAAATTTATAATCCGAAATATTTGAGCAACAGGATCAATGATGAAATACCACTGAAAACTACAGCATAGGGGAAATTCGAAAAGGCAAACTGCTTTCCTTTTAACGGGGGTACATAAATAATGTCGTTGGGTTTCAGATAAAAATAGGGCGAAGACAAAATATCCCGCTTCGTCATATTGACATAAATCACTTTTGAGCCATCATCAGACTGCCTGATGATGGCCACTTTTTCCCGATTGGCAAAATCAGTTAAATCCCCAGCCATCGATACTGCTTCAAAGAGATTGATATTATTCTGATAAATCTTATACTGTCCTGGACGGTGCACTTCCCCCAAAAGAGTAATATTATAATTCACCAGTTTAACCACCACCACCGATTCTTTCAAATACTGGGCCAGTTTTTGTTGTAATTCTTTTTTTATTTCAGAAACGGTCATATTTCTGACATAGACTTTTCCCGACAAAGGGTATTGAATATATCCTTTACTGTCTACCATAAAACTATTCAGGTAAACTGATGCACCAGAACTAATATTATAACCGTATTGCCCGCCACCGACTGAATTAAGCAGCATATTTGTTTTATCGTCCATGCTGGCCACCCGTATATATAAATTATCACCGGGTTGTACACGGTAGTTAAGTTCCCGCTTATTTTGAAAATCCGTCAATGTATCAGCGGCACTTTTAACCTGCATATAAAGGATTTTTTTTTGTGGTACACAGGATGTTACTATAAGGGCCAACACAAATACCCACAACAATAACGGAAACCTTGAACTGAAATATTTCTTCATCGAATCGTAAACTATATAGATTAAAAATGGATTAACAAAGGTAATTTTTTTTGATTCTAAATAAGAATTCATGCAAAACAACAAACTTTTTTTCTGATTACAAGTCAGAAAAAAGGAAATCACCAATTACTTTTGGATAATAAAGGTATTCCAGTTCATGAATGCGTGCGGCGAGTGATTCGGGGGTTTCTCCTTCCCTGATTTGCAGTTCAGCCTGAAAAAGAATTTGTCCTTCATCATAGTGTTCGTTCACCTTATGTATGGTAATTCCACTTTTTGTTTCTCTGGCTTCCAGAACGGCCTGGTGAACTCGCATCCCATACATCCCCTTACCGCCAAATTTTGGAAGTAACGCGGGATGAATATTGATCATTCTATCGGGAAAATCCTTGATTAAGGAGCTGGGGATCTTTAACAGGAAACCAGCAAGCACAATTAAATCAGTATGCAGCATTTTTAGTTCCCGATTCACCAGATCAGTCTCCATTATAGTCTTTCTATCAAATACCTTAACGGGAATTTTTAGTTTCTCCGCCCGTGAAATAACCCCGGCATCGGGCTTATTGGTGACAACAAGTACAATCTCAACGCGGTCATTTCCTCTAAAATACCGAATTATGTTTGCCACATTGGTTCCGCTTCCGGAAGCAAACAATGCTATTTTCTTCGTAGACGACATAGGCTAAAATGATGCATTACAACGTTCTTTTTTCAATTTAGAGCGCTCAAAAGTAACTATTTTTCATGGTTTATTAACCCGTAGCAAATTGTGTCTAAAAACGATTCAACGATCTATCTATCAATTATTAAACACACTTCGGATTGACAAAATTCATCTTTTTTTTGGTTTTTATTTTTTTAATGCATTACTTTGCACCCGGTTAAACTTAAAATTTATACTTATGTCAGACATTCGTTCAA